>LNEK01000032.1 GCA_001464425.1 Alphaproteobacteria bacterium Ga0077535 | reverse complement strand
CACTCCCGTGGCTCAGCGCCGGCAGCGTGCAGGCTGTCTTGTTCGTTGACAGTCCCCGGTGCGTACTCCCGTCGTTTCCGCCTTATCAGGGCTTTCCCGCCGGGCTTCAGCGCTGCCTTCACAGCGCTTCACGCTCAATCATATCGCTCGTCGCATTGGGTCGAACATTGGCCAACTGCCCTCCAGCGGAGCGATGCGTGCATTGTACGCCCGGTTTGGAGGTGTGGGATAAGCTTTTTGCGCGGCGCTTTTTTCGCTGTGTGCTCTAGCGCAGCCGCCAGACGGCGGCGCGTTTTATCTCGGCATCTTCGAGCGCGCGGGTGACGGGGATGTCGTAGGCGGCGATTTGTTCGAGCTTGTCGCGCGGCAGGTAGGTGCGGCCGGGATCGCCGATCAGTACGGCTTTGCCTGCGTTTTGCTGCGCGATCAGCCAGTCGAGCACGCGCGGCGCGAGATCGCGGTCGTAGAAGAGATCGCCGACGAGGATGATGTCGGCGTCGGTGGGTTTGCCGACGGGATCGATGTCGCTGGTTGCGACGACCACCGCGTTGAGCTCGGCGTTGAGCGTGGCGGCATGCGCGGCGAAAGCGTCGATATCGACCGCAAGCGCAGATGCTGCGCCGGCTTTCATCGCAGCAATGGCGACGAGGCCGGAACCGGACGCGACATCAAGCACGTGTTTGCCTTCGACGATTTCGCGGTGATCCAAAACATAGCGCGCCAAAGCTTGCCCGCCGGCCCAGGCGAAAGCCCAGAAGGGCGGCGGCAGGCCGAGTTCGCCGAGTTGCTCTTCAGTCAGTTGCCAAAGCGCGACGGCGTCATCGGCGAGATAAAGCGAAAGCTCAGGGATGTGGCTCGGCGCGAGGACGCGGGTGTTCTCGCGGATGAACGCGGGGATGTCGGAGATCAAAACAGCGGCGTAGCTCGGTGCGAATTTCACTTTCGACCAATAGCCCTTGTCCATCAGCGCCTGGTGCAGGCGCGTCAGGCGATAGCAGGGCACGTGCATGAAGGCGTGGTGCTCGGCGTGATAATGAACCCAGTAGGGCGCGATGAAGAGACGTTCGAGCGGATTGGCGAGCGTGGTGCGCGCGTGGGTGAGCGGATGTTCTTGTGCGCCGACGCAAGCGTGTTCGGCGATGTTGCGCAGGCGCGTGACGAGCGGCAGCCACGTCGCCATCGGCACGATCCAAAGCGCTGGATACGCCCACCAGTATCCGGCGAGCGCGAGGGCGCCGAACAGGATGGCGTTAGTCAGCAGGAAGTGCCCGGTGCTGGCGTTGACGACTTCACCGGCCTTGCGGCCGCCAAAGAGTTGCGCGCCGCGCTGTTTGATGAAGGTCTGGCCGGTGAGGTCGCGCACGACTTTGCGCCAGAGCGATTTGCGCGAGATCGGGAACGGCGCCGAGAGTGCGAGGTCTGGATCTTCGGGTTGCTCGGTGAAGCGGTGATGCTTCAGATGATAGTCGCGATACGAGCCAAGGCGTGCGCCGACTGGCGCGGCGCAGAGCCATTCGCCGACCCAATTGTTCACCGCCATGTTGGAGTGTAGCGCTCCGTGCGCGGCGTCATGCATGAGGATGGCGAGGCCAAGCTGGCGCGCGCCGATCAGCATGACTGCGATCACATAGGTGAGCGGGTTCGGCCAGATGACGAACATGGCGCCGGCCGCAAAGATGAGGCCCCAAGCGCCGGCGACGAGCATCAGCCCACGCCAAGACGAGCGCTTGGCGATCGGCGCCCATTCCTTGGGCGTGAAGATGTCTTTCGGGTCAAGGCGTGTGACGGCCGGCATTAGGCCAGCCTAGCGCAAACGCTTTCCGATTTCACCCAAAGGCCCAGTCACCCAAATGAAAAGACACGTTTCAGCTGTGCTTCACCCACCGGCGTGAACTCCAGCACGCGGCTGTTGCGCCGCTGCGTGGCCCAGCCGCGCTCCAGCACGCGATCGAGCACTGCGGCGCCCAGGGCGCCCGCCAAATGGTGGCGCCGGACGCTCCAATCGAGGCAAGCGCGGCAAAGGGGTCTCGCGCCTTTCTCGATATCCTCGATGCCGACGCCAAAGCTTGAAACCTTTGCACGGCCCAGGCGGGTCAGGGCGTAGGTGCGCTCCGGCCCGGGCGTGACCCAGCGATGTTTGAGGAAGCTATCGAACATGGCCACGCCCAGGTCGCCGGCGAGGTGATCGTAGCAAACGCGCGCGTGCCGCAGCGCCGGCTCCTTGGGGCCGGGCCGCGTGCGCAGCGCCTTGGCGCGCGTGGCGACGCCCATCAAGGTTTCGAGCAGGCCGGCGACGTCAGCATCCGCGAGTTGGTAGTAGCGATGGCGGCCTTGCGCTTCGGCCGCGACGAGGCCAGCGGCGGCAAGCTTGTTTAGGTGCGAACTCGCTGTCTGCTTGGTCACGCCCGCCTCGTCGGCGAGTTCACTGGCGGTGAGCGCGGCGCCGTTGAGCAACGCGGTCAGCATGTTGGCGCGCGCGGGATCGCCGACCATGGCGGCGATCGCGGCGATGTCCGGGCCCTCTTTCATGGTTCGATGATAATCGTACCATCGCGTCGCTTCAATCCGCTAAAGCACGGGCGGAGGCGGAATGATGATCACGTGCTTTATTCGGTATCAAATCGATCCCTACAAACGCTCGGCGTTTGAGCGTTATTGATCGGCTATTTCGCGCCGCACGAGGGGTCAGCGACGTTGGCGTACGGCGTGTACAACATTGAGAATCTGGCCGCGTACGAAGCGTATCGGGCGCGCTTGGCGGCGGACGCGCAGGGGCGTGAGAATTATGAGTTCGCGCAGCGGGAGCGCTTCATTTTGCGCGAAGATCGTACGTTTTTGAAACTGTGCGCAAAATGATTGCGGTGATTTTCGAGGTGTTGCCTGCTCAGGGTCAGCGCGATGCGTACTTTGAATGGGCGGCGAAGCTGCGCGCCTCTCTCGATGACATAGACGGCTTCATCTCGATCGAGCGCTATCAAAGCCTAGCTGACAATCAGCGCATACTCTCGCTTTCGTTTTGGCGTGATGAAGCGGCGATCGCGCAATGGCGCGCGCGAGAGATGCATCGCGCGGCGCACTCAGCCGGGCGTGCGCATGTGTTTGCGGATTATCGGCTGCGCGTCGCTGCTGTTGTGCGTGACTATGGCCTGCGCGAGCGCGCTGAGGCGCCGGCGGACTCTGTCGCGTTGCACGGATAGATTATTTGGATGGCGGCTCGCCATCCTGGCGGATGATGCCGAGCGAGATGACGCGCTTCAGGGCTTCGTCGGGGCTGATCGAGAGCGGCTTGAAGGCGGTGCGCGGCAGGTAAAGCAGGAAGCCCGATGTTGGGATCGGCGCTTGCGGCACATAGACGGCGATCAGTTCAGCGCCGATATCGGTCGCGACTTCGGCGGTGTTTTCGTTGGTGATGAAACCAATCGCGTATGACCCCGGCAGCGGAAACTCGACCAGCACGGCTTGCTTGAAGGACGTCCGCTCCGGCGCCGCCACCTGCTTGAACACTTGTTTGGCGCCGCCGTAGATCGAGCGGACCAAAGGCAGATTGGCGATCGCGCGATCGGCGCCGTCGACCAGCCAGCGGCCGACCAAGTTGCCGGCGAGGGCGCCGACGAGGGTGAGCGTCACCAGCGCCAGCAGCAGGCCGCCGCCCGGAAAGCTCTTCAGGAAAGCGAGGGTATTGGGGACCAGCGGCTCGACGTTGTTGTCGATGAAGGTGACGAACAGCCAGATGATCGAGACGGTGACGACGAACGGCAGCACGAGCGCGACGCCGGTGAGGAAGGAATTCCTGAGCCAGGTGAAGAAGTTGAATTGTTTGCCGGGGAGCGAATCCATCGCTGGGATGTAGGTCAGCCATTGGCTTGGCGAAAGCGCTCTAGCGCCAGGAACCGTGAGTTCCTATTTTCGTCGCCATGTTCGGTCGCAAACGCACGTTCGTCTCTGCGCCGCGCCAGCGCGGCCCTCGGGACGGCTTTTCTGAAACAGTCATTCGGGTCGTCGACACGATCGGCCCGGCGGTTATTGGCGTCCGGCGCACGAGCCGGCAGCGCGATTTGTATGATGGCGCAGGCTCTGGGGTGATCATCTCGCCTGACGGCTATGCGCTGACGAACAACCACGTCGTGCGCGGCGCTGGGCGGATCGAGGGCGTGCTGAATGACGGCAGCGTCGTCGGCGCCGAGATCGTCGGCTGCGATCCCGATACCGACCTTGCGCTGCTGCGGCTCGCGGGCGGGCGCCATCACGCGGCGCAGCTTGGCGATTCTGATGATCTGAAGGTGGGGGAGCTCTCGATCGCGATCGGCAATCCGCTGGGGCTGCAAGCGACCGTGACTGTGGGCGTCATTTCGGCGTTGCGGCGCACGTTGCGCGGTGAGAATGGCCGGCTGATCGAGGACGTGATCCAGACTGACGCCGCGCTTAATCCGGGCAATTCGGGCGGCGCGCTGGTCGATGCGCATGGCGCGGTGGTTGGCATCAACACGGCGATGATCGGCGGTGCGCAAGGGATTTGCTTTGCAGTGCCGAGCAATACGGCCAAGTCCATCGTGCCGGAATTGATGCGCAACGGGCGTGTGGCGCGGGGTTGGTTCGGGATTGCCGGCCAGTCGCAGGAATTGTCGCGCGCGCTGGTGCGGCGCATTGGCCTCGACGTTGAAAGCGGCGTTCTGGTCGTAGCGGTGACCAGCGGCGGACCGGCGGAGCTTGCCGGCCTTCACGTCGGCGATGTGGTGCTGAAGCTGGATGGCGCGGCAACGCCGACGGTGGACGCTGTGCATCGTCTGCTGACGCGCGAGCGCGTAGGCCGCAAAGTTACGCTCGATGTGCTGCGCAACGGCTTGCTGGTGAAGATGAAGCTGACGGTGATGGAGCTTCCGGACGAGCGCCGCAGCGCTTAGGCGTTCGCGGCGAGCTTTTCGTCGAACAGCGTCTTCAGCTCGCCCGTTTGAAACATCTCGCGGACGATGTCGCAGCCGCCGATGAATTCGCCTTTGACGTAGAGCTGCGGGATCGTCGGCCAGTTGGCGAAATCCTTCACGCCTTGGCGCAGGTCCTCGTCGGCTAGGACGTTCACGTCCACATACTCGACGCCCAGATGGTCCAGGATGCGGACGACTTGGTTGGAGAAGCCGCATTGGGGCTGGTCCGCCGTGCCCTTCATGAACAGGACGACGTTGTTCTCAGAGACGGTGCGGCGGATGGAGTCGATGGCGTCGGTCATGTCGCGGAGGTAAGGGCGCCGGCCGGCCCAGGCAATAGGGCCCTAAGGGGCTGGCGGCTCATTTTGGCCCTGTCTCGAGCGCCAAGGCATGGAGTTCCCCGCCCATACGCCCCTGCAGCGCGGCATAAACCATCTGATGCTGGGCCACGCGAGATTTGCCTGCAAAAACAGCAGACCGGATCACTGCCCGGTAGTGGTCGCCATCGCCGGCCAGGTCCTGAATCTGGATGTCGGCATCGGTGAAGGTCTGTCTCAGCAGGGCTTCCAGGTCTTCGGCGCGCATGGCCATAGGCGAAAAGGCTCCTTAATCGGCTCGTCGGCACGTATCCCATACTGGGCGCCGGTGCGGAACGGATGACGTTCACGAAAGTTTTGGTTGCCGCCTGCGTCCTTATCGGTGCATCCACCGAGATTGGGGGCAGGCGATCCAATTGGATCGCTTACTGCGTGGGAGACGTTGACAAGCACTTCGTTTCCTAAAATTTAGGCTAGGCGTTTCAGCCATCGGGACACAGACCGCGAAGCGGCACTCCGGTCGGCGAGTGGGAGGATGCGAAAAGGACCCGATTTCGGGCCAAGACCGCCTCCTCACATCGTAAAAAGAGTTTTCAACCCGCGGTTTCGCGGCGCGTGCATCAGGGCTCGCGTGGCGAAGTCGATACAGGGCAGGCAGAAGGGCAGACCATGACGTTGATGAATTCGCTGCTGACGTTCGCGCAGCAAGGCGCCGCTCCTGCGGCCCAACCGGGCGCCACGCCCGCTCCTGCCGCGGCGCCAGCGCCGACTCCGGCGCTTAGCGAAGCCGAGCGCGCTGCAGCGCAAGCGCGCGGCGCCGACGCGCAGGTCGAAGCCGCCGGCGGCTCCGAGGTTTCGATGGTGGAATTGTTCGTCCACCTCAACCCGGTCGAAATGGGCGTCATGATCATTCTCGGCCTCTGCACGGTTTACGCCGTCGCACTGCTGTTCGAGAAAATTTACGTCATGCGTAAAGCTGCGAAGCAGACGAAGGACTTCCTCGCTGCGTTCCGCAAAGCCAACTCGGTTGAAGAAGCTGAAGCGATCGTCCGCAAGCTGCCGAACTCGGGCATCAAGTCGATGTTCGACGCCGGCATGGCTGAAGTGCGCCGCACGCAAGACCTCGGCCTCTACACCATGCGCGATGCGCGCGATCACACGATGCAGCGCGTTGCTTCGGCCATGG
This sequence comes from Alphaproteobacteria bacterium Ga0077535, assembly GCA_001464425.1. Taxonomy (GTDB): domain Bacteria; phylum Pseudomonadota; class Alphaproteobacteria; order Caulobacterales; family Aquidulcibacteraceae; genus Vitreimonas. Next base: position 92,813 of record LNEK01000032.1, on the reverse strand, counting down.
CCACCCGCCAGAACGAGCACCTTGAAGACCTCGGCTCGTCGATGACCTTCCTTGCTTCGATCGGCGCGAACGCTCCGTTTATCGGTCTGTTCGGCACGGTCTGGGGCATCATGGTCGCCTTCGTCGGCATCGCCAAAACCCAAACCACTTCGCTCGCGGTCGTTGCGCCTGGTATCGCCGGCGCTCTGCTCGCGACCGCAGCCGGTCTCGCCGCCGCTATTCCGGCGGTTCTCATCTACAACTTCGCGGCCAAGCAAATTTCCAAGCAAGGCACGAAGCTCGACGACTTCGCCTCCGAATTCATCGCGCTGGTTTCGCGCGACATGGATCGCCGCGCGGGTTGAGCTTCTTAGCCGAGCATTGGAGGTAGCCCTATGGGCGCTAAAGTATCTTCCGGAGGCGGCGGAAAAGGCCGCGCGGAGGTGACTGCGGATCCGAACGTGATCCCATTCATCGACGTTATGCTCGTGCTGTTGATCATCTTCATGATCGCAGCGCCGATCTCCAGCGTCGACATTCAAGTCGATATGCCGAGCGCCAAGATTGTGCCGTCGAAGCGGCCGCCACGGCCAACTTGGGTTTCTGTTAATCAGGACCCGGCAGGCGGCATCCAGGTGTTCGTGATGAACGACGCCGTCGCGATGGCTGATTTGGGCGAACGCACCTATGACGCGGTGAAGATCAATTCACCGACGATCGCCGACGACGATTTCGAGATTCGGGATCAGCGCATCTATATCCGCGCTGACGCCGATCTGCCGTATCGCAACGTCGTGCGGGTGATGAACCGGTTGCAGGACAAGGGCTTCACTAAAATCGGCCTCGTCGCCGAAGATCGGCGGAGCTAGGTCATGGGAGCCAAACTCGCCAGTGGCGGCGGCGGTGGAAAGCGGCGCGAAATGCAGCCGAATTCCGAGCCGAACGTCATCCCGTTCATCGACATTCTGCTCGTGCTCTTGATCATCTTCATGGTCACAGCGCCGATCCCGACTGTCGATATCCGCGTCGACCTGCCGCCGCCCAACCCGGTGCCAATCCGGCTTGAAGGCTTGAACCCGACTGTCGTTGGCATGCGTGAAACCGCTACTGGTCTCGCGATCTATGTCGACGAAGAAGTGGTCACGCTTTCAACATTGGGTGAACGGACGCTCAGCCATGCGATCCGCAATAATCCGGCCCTAAATCCGGAGGATGTTTATGCGGAGGCGCGCATCTTCGTGCGCGCCGACCAGAGCACGGCCTACGGCAACGTGGTCAATGTTATGAGTCAGCTACAGGAGGAAGGTTTCGCAAAAGTCGGGATCTTCGCCGAGCTTGCGAGCGAAGGGTAAGAGCTAATGGTACGCCTTCGTCTCCTCTCGTTCGCCATTGCTGGCATCATCTGCGCCACCATCGTCTATATGGCGATGACGCAGCGGTTCAGCGCGATTACCGATCTGTTCGAAGATGAAGAGGCCGTGAAGGTCGAAATCGAGCAGAAAGAGAAGCCGCCGCCACCGCCGCCGCCGCCGGATCGTCCGCCGCCGCCGCCGCCGCCTGAGCAGCGTGTGCCGCCGCCGGATCTTTCCGCTCCGCCGACGCCGACGCCGATTCCTGTCGCTGTCGATCCGCCGCCGGCCCCGCCGACGCCTTCGGTCATCACCAACCCGACCTGGTTGGAACGTCCGAACGCTCGCGACTTCGCACGTTACTATCCCGAACGCGCTCTCGAGCGCGGGCAGGAAGGTCGTGTGAACCTCGCCTGCATCGTCGCCGCCGACGGCCGTATCGCATGCACGGTCACGTCAGAAGACCCGCAAGGCTGGGGTTTCGGCGCTGCTGCGCTGCAGATCTCACGCTCCTTCCGCATGGCACCTGCCACGCGTGACGGCGCTGCGACTTCGGGTGGCCGCGTCAACGTGCCGATCCGGTTCAACGTCGCCGGCTAACGGTTAGAACTAAACGACTTGAAGCCGCGGGCTGCGAAAGCATCCCGCGGCTTTTCGTTTATGCGCGGCTGTTCGCGCAGGCGTGATCGCGCTCAAGCGAGCGTGAATAGGTGCGTGCGCTGCTTCGGGCGCAGCCTCTCTGCATGGCCGGCTTGTGTCGGCGAGGGAGGCGAATATGGCGATGGCTTTTCCGGCGCGCCGCAGCGCGCAATACGAACCGAGCGTAGAACCGAACGTCATTCCGTTCATCGATGTGCTGCTGGTGTTGCTGGTGATCTTCATGGTGACGGCGCCGAAGCCGACCGTGGATCTGCAACTCGAATTGCCCGTGCGCGGCACGGTGATCCCAGTGACGATCCCGCCCATGATTATCGATCTGCGCGCGGCGCCGGGCGGCTACGCGATCTTTATCGGTGATCGCGAACTCGGCCTTGCTGAACTGCCGGGCGTTGTGTTGGCGCAATCGCTCGCCGTTGATCCCGTTCTGAATGAAGCGGATGTGTTCGCGGAGGCGCGCGTCTATGTGCGCGCTACCGATCAAGGCATCGCTTACGGCGCCGTGGTTGCGGTGTTGGATGAGTTGAAAAGCGCGGGCTTTGAGAAGGTCGGCGTGTTTGCACAAGCGGCGGACGAGGAGGCGTAAACTAATCTCGCGCAAGCGTGATGATGATCGCGCGCGTGTGAATTGCCGCTGTTGCAAGGCGCGCGCACGCTCTCCTCAAGCATCGGCGTTGAGATCGATGCATGCATGGGAGGCGCATCATGGCGCATGCGATTGGAGTGCGCGCGACATCGTTCGTGGCGTCCGCTTTTGTTGTTGGTCTGACAATGCTTGGCGCGCTGACGATGACATTCGTTCAGCAAGGCGGCGGCGGCGATTTCATCTCTGATGTGTTCGAGACATTTGTGGAGCCGACTCCGCCGGTTGATCCGCCGAAGATACGCGAAGCCGCGCCGCCTCCCACTACGACGAACGAAGGCGAGATCCAGGTCGCGCCGATGGATGACAACCTGCCGCTCATTCCAACCACTACTGCGGCGTCCGGCGGTGGGGGCGCGGGCAGCGGGCCGCCAAATATTGTTGATCCGCGTTGGGTGCGCGTGCCGCGCGACCTGGCGCGTTATTATCCGAGCCGAGCGCTGGAGCGGGGCATTCAGGGCAGCGTGACGTTGAATTGCGCGGTGAGCACGGCTGGGCGGCTCGACTGCGTCGTCGTCTCCGAGACGCCGGCGCGTTGGGGCTTCGGCGACGCGGCGCTGCGCATCTCGGAAGACTATCAGATGGTTCCCGCGACCCGCGATGGCGTGGTGGTGGAGGGCCGTCACCGAATGGTGATCCCGTTCCGCCTGCAATGAGGGGAATGAGGCGGCAGGTCATCGCATTTTAGCCGTCTTTGGCTCGCAAATCCCGGTCGAGAGGGCTACATCCGGCGACCGGAAAATCTAGGAGAAGACGTATCATGAAGGTTCTGATCGGCGCTGCGGCGGCCGCGTTTATGTTGATGGCGTCGCCGGCACTGGCTCAAGCCACCATGACCGCCAATTGCAGCGGCTTCGACGCCGCCCCGACACTGCCTGACGGCGCGACCGCGTCGCGTGCGGAGATCGAGGCTGCGAACACCCGCGTGCAGGCCTGGAATGAAGCGCGCCGGGCGAAATTGGTGACGTGCCAAGCCGACATCAACGCGATGTCGCAAGCTTTCAACGCGGCTGAGCAAGAGCGCCGCACGCTGGCGACGACTTGGGATGCCGAAGTCACCGAGTTCAACGCCCGTGAATCAAGCGGCTCCGGTCGTCGCGAACGTGGCGGCGTGGTTACACGTCCGGACCGGTAAGCTCCGGCGCGACGCTCTCTGCCGCATAGCGCCAGAGCGGCGTGAATATAGCTAAAGCAATCGCAGCCAGCGCTAATCCCCCCGCGGGGATTAGCGCTGCAGTGCGTGGGCCCCACTCGCTGGCGGCAAAGCCGACGATCGCCGAACCAATCGGCGCGCCGCCCATAAATCCCATCGAATAAACGGCGAGCACGCGGCCGAGATAGCCAGGCTCCGCCGCGCCTTGCGTAATCGTGCGGCTCATCGAGATGGCGACGCCTGCCGCTAACCCCCACACCGAGACGATCGCCAGGAAGGCGATGTAAGGTTTGTCGACCGCGAAGGTGAACAGCATCGCGGCGCTGATGATGTGCGAAGCGATCAGCGCGCGGCCCGGACGCTGAAGCGGTTTCATGCGGCTGAGTGCGACCGCTGAGATAAACGAAGCGCACCAGAAGCAGGCAAACAAGGTGCCGAGCTGGCTCGCCTGAACGTCCTGATCGGCGCCGTAATATTCGCGCACGATCAGCGGAAACAGCACCTGAAACGAACCGACGACGAACACGCCGACATAAGCGGCGGAGATCAGCATGGGCGACATGATCGGGTTGCGGAACGCGTAGGAAAGCCCATCGCGCACGTCGCGAAGAGCGCCTTTGATGGTGCGCTCATGGCCGTGTGGCTTTGAGTCCATAAGGCCCAGCGCGATTGCGGCGCCAAGGCTCAAGATGATCGCTTGCAGCGCAAGGAATGGCGCTGGGGTTGAGCCGGCGTAGCGGGCGACGAGGATGCCTGCGATCTGCGCGCCGATTTGTACGGCCGTGGTGGCGGCAGCGGCGGTGGCGAGCGAGGTGTAGCGGCCGCGTGCCGTTTCACGCAGCACAACGCCGTTCAACGCTGCGTCACGCACGGGCATCGAGAACGCTGCGCACGCGCCGACCAGCATCGCGTAGCCGATCAAGATTTCGTAGGTCAGCAGCCCGGCCGCAACGATGGCGCAGAGCGCGATCGAGGCGAACGCGAAGATCAGGTAGAGCTTGGCTAGAGTTGGGCCTGCGCGCGCACGCTCGGCAAGCAGGCCGCCGAACAGCAAGAGGCAGAACATCGGCGCTGACAGCGCCGACTGCGCCAGGCCCACGCCGGCCGGCGTGGCGCTCAGAAAGAACGCCACCAAAGACGGAAACAGCACAAACTGCATGCCGAAGGCGAAGAAGTAGAGCGCGACCAGCACGTAATAGAGGCTGAGCTCGGAAATGCCGCCAAACGGCCTGCGTGTTTCGGATTTCTGTTCCGTGTCCATCCGCCCCCGCTTCTGACCGCCGAGGTTCAGCTACATTCCCGTTGACGGGAGCTTAACGCGGCGCGTGGTGACCTTCGGCGATATGGCGCCTACGAATCAACCTCGTCCGGACGTTGCGGACCCACTTGCGCCGCTTGAACTGAGCGTGCCGCACGCGCCAAAGGCCCGCGTGGCGCTGGTGGGGCGGCTCTGCGAGATTGTGTCGTGGCCGGAGAGCCGTCTGCCGGTCTATGAGCGCCAGCTTGCGGCCGATATTCTGGTGGGCTTGTTGCGGACCAGCAACGTCGAGCTGCGGCAGCGCTGTGCGCTGGGCCTGGCACGTGTCACGGACGCGCCGAAGGCCTTATTGCGCTACCTCGCTCGGGACGAAATCAGTGTCGCGTTGCCGCTCCTCGAAAACGGCGCCGGTTTCGATGATTCCGATTTGGTCGCCACTATTCGCGCCGGGATGGCGGCGCATTGGCTTGCGATCTCGCGCAGGCGGCATCTGACTGAATCTGTCACCGACGCTTTGATCCAGACGGGGGACACAACCTCAATCGAGGCGGTGTTGAAAAACCAAGGCGCGCGTCTCTCCACGCAGGGGGTCGATCTTGTCGTGGCGCGATCGCGGCAAGCTGCGTCGCTGCCTGCATTGTTGGTGGCGCGTAACGAAATTCGGCCGACGCAGGCGCTGGTGTTGTTCTGGTGGGCTGGGTTTGAGGCGCGGTTGCAAATCCTGCGTCGTTTCGCGGTCGACCGGAATGTGCTGATCCAAGAACTGGGTGATGTGTTTAAGTTGGCTGCGGCTGAGGGCTGGGCCGATGCGGACACGCGTAAGACCTTGCAAGTGATCGAACGCCGGCAACGTAATCGCGCTGCGGCGGCGCAAAGCCCCTATGGTTCGCTTGAAGGCGCGCTCGCCGCCGCTGAACACGGGCTCGATCGCGGACTTATCCACGAGATCGCGCACCTCGCGGGCGTAAAGCCGACAACGGCGTCACAGATCTTTGCTGATCCAGGCGGCGAAGCGATTGGCGTATTTTGCAAAGCCGTTGGATTAAAGCGGCCATTGATGATCGGCCTGTGGAAAGCGCTGCGGCGACCGAACGGTGATCCGGACTCAACCAATAACCCGCTCGGCCGCGCAGCTTACGTGTTTGACACATTAGCGACGGCGAAAGCGCAAACTGTGCTCCGCTATTGGAATTGGTCGTTCACCGCTGACGCCGCCAATATTGAGCGCGCCACGTTCAACGACGGCGACACCGATATGGCATTGGCGCGGCGGAACGCCACGTTGTTGTTTAACCGCAACAGCTAGGACGGCGCCTGCCTCGGCTGGCGAATCCGCCGCTGCAGGTCTAAGCCTCACAAGCGCGCGCGCCGGCGGCGCGGGGAGGCTGATCTATGCTTCACGCCGCAGCGATGCTGTGCGGATTTATCGCTTTGTGGTTGCTCACAACGCAGCGCCTCACCAGCGTGCAGGATGCGGTTGTCGCTGTGATCGCGGCGCTGATTTGCGTGGTGCTGGCAACGCGCTTGGGCGGCGTCTCTGGCGCATTCGCGCGCAGCCCGCGTGCGCTCTATGGTGTTGTCTCGCGTCTTGGATCGGTGCTTGCGGGCGCGACGGCGACGATCCGTTCAGCGCTGGCCGCGGATGTCACATTGAAACCCGCTTTGGTGCGCATCAGGACGCGGGGCCGCGGCGACGAACGCGCCGCATTTGCGGATTTGCTGAGCGCCGCGCCGGGCATGGCGGTGGTTGAAACCGACGCCGAGGGATTTCTCGTGCACGTCTTGAATGAAGATGACGTCGACGCTGCCGATCTCGGGCGGCTGGAGCGCGTCGCTGGCGCTCAGGAGCCGCGTTCATGACCGCGTTGCTGATCGGTGTGGCTGTGGCGGTGTCGGGGTTGTTGGCGCTGTTGCGTCTGTTCTCGGGTCCGACTTTGCACGATCGCGCGCTGGCGGCCAAAACTGTCATGGTGCGCGCGGCTTTGATTTGCGCCGCACTGGCGGTTGCAGCGGGACGGAGCGACTGGCTCGATGCCGCGATCGCCGTGGTGCTGACGGCAATCGTGTTGGTCCTGGCGATAACGAAAGTGTTTCGCACGCGGACGTTTCAAGCGCCGCTCTCACGCCCGCAGGAGGACATCTGATGGATGTGCTGACCCTGCTGCGCACGGGCCTCGGCGCGCTGGTTGCGGTGGCGGGACTTGTTGCGATTTTCGGCGGCACGCTGGGCATCCTGCGTTTTCCCGACTTTTACACGCGCCTGCATGGCGCGAGCGTTGCGGATGCGCCGGGGGCCGCGCTGGTGTTGGCGGGGCTTGCGCTGATGGCGCCCGATTTCGCCATCGCTGTGCGTTTGCTGTTGCTTGCCGGTTTAGTGGTGGCCGCGGGGCCAATCCTGTCTCACGCGCTTGCAAGCGCCGCGCATGCGGGTGGGCTCTCACCACTGTCAGGCCGCTACAAGGCGCCGCGTCCGGGCGCGCAAGCACAGGGCGATGAGCCATGATCGGGCTCGTCTCGCAAACATTCGCCCTGCTGCTCATCGTAGCGACGATCGCAGCGGCGTTCGCGGCGCTGACGGCGCGGTCGTTGCTTGCTCTGTGTTTGTGCTTAGCGGCGTCGGGCGCGATGGCGGCGGCCGCTCTGCTGGCGCTCGGCGTGGGCGATGCGGCTCTGGTGACGACGATCGTGGTCGCAGCTTGGGGGCCGGTGCTGCTTCTCGCTGCGGTGCTGCTTAGCGCGCGCTCTGCAAAGTCATTCGGCGCCGGCGCGCCGTGGTTAAGTTTGCTCGCGGCGGCGCTTGCGGGTGGAGCGATCGTGTTCGCCGCGCCAGATCTGGGTTCAGCGCTTCCGCGCGTGCAATCGGCGCCAGATGCAATCGGATTTTGGCTCGCGCCGCTTTTGCTCGTCGCCGGCGCGGGTTGCGTTGGCGTGTTGGGATACAGCGAGCGCGGCGCGCTGCACGCACGGCAGGAGCGTGACACGTGAAGCCAGGTGCGCAAATCGTCCTCAGCAATGCGGCGCGCCTTTACGCGCCGTTGATGGCGCTTTTCGCGCTGACGCTGGTGGTGGCGCGCGCGCCGGGCGAAGGCGTCGGCTTCATCGCGGGGCTGATGTTTGCGTGGGCGTTTGTGGTGCATGGCTTGATCTTCGGGGCGGCCGCCTCGCGCGCTGCGTTTCCGCCGCTCGCTGCGCGCTTGTGCTTGGCGTTGGGGATTATTGGCGCTGCGTGCGGGGCGGGACTGCCGGGCTGGCGGTTTGCTCAAGTCGCCATTGAGGCTGGATTATTCGCTGCGACAGCGAGCGCTGCGGCGTTGATCGTGATCGTGCTATTTGGCCGCGCGCCAATGCTGCGTGATGCGGATTGGTGATGGGGCCGGAAATCCTTCTCACCCGGGCGATCTTCGCAGCGGCGCTGGTCTTGCTGATGTGCGGCGCAGTGGCGGCGTGGGCGTCGAACAACGCGATCAGGAGGCTCGCCGGCATTGCGCTGTCGATGCTGGGCGCGATCTTGGGGCTGGGGGCGCTGGGTGCGCCCAACGCGTTGCTGATTGCTGCTGCGTGCGCAGTGTTCGTGCAGCTTGCTATCGGCGCTGCCGTGACGGTTCGTCTGCAAGAGGATTACGGCGCGATCGAAGCGCCGGAAACGGATCAGGCAGACCGGCAAGATGACATGCCGGGGCGCGCGCCGTGACCGCTGCATTGGATCTCATGCGCACGCATGCGGCTTTGCTGCCGCTGATTATCGCGATGGTAGGCGCGGCGCTGGCGATGTTGTGCCCGCCGCGGCTGAGTTGGGGGCTTGCTACAATCGCCGCCTTGCTCTGCGCGTTCGTCACTGCCGACACAACTGTGCGGGTGCTGATCGCGGCGGCGCCGCTTTGGAGCGTCGCAGAAGGTGTGCCGCTGCTTGCGGATGGGATCGGGCTTTTTGCGTCGCCGTTGATGGCCGCCGTCGCTGCGTTGGCGCTAGCGGCCTCCGGCGCAGTGTTGAGCGACATCGAGCGACGTACCTGGCCGCTCGCGATGGCGCTGGTGCTTTGTCAATTGTTCGGCTGGCTGGGTGCGCTCGCGGCGCGCGATTTGGCTGGTGTGTTCGTGGCGATCGAGACGGCGTGGCTGGCGTCAGTCGCTTTATTGGCTTTCAGCGACGGGCGGACTGCGCTGGGCGGCGCGCTGCGTATGCTGGGCGCGGGCGGGGTAGGATCGGCGCTGTTCTTATGCGGCGTAGGCATCTTCTATCGCAGCGTTGGCACACTTGAGCTTTCGGCCATCGCGACCGCTCATATCGAAAGCGCCGACGCTGCGGCGCTCGGCGCAGGCTTGATGCTGCTGGGGGTTGCGCTGAAGGCGGGCGTTGCGCCGTTGCACGATTGGATGGGCGGGGCGTTCACGCGCCCCGGCGGGCCGGCGGCGCTGGTTCTTGGTACGGTTGGGGTGATCGGCGCACTCGCTGTGATCGTTCGCCTGGCTGGTTACGTCGCGACGTCGCCCACCATCGGTGAGGGCGTTTCGATTGCGCTTGCTGTGCTGGGTGGCGCGAGTGTTGTGATTGGCTCGGTGCAGGCGGTGGGCGCGCATAATTTGACGCGGCTCGCGGCGTATGCGGGCGCGGCGCAAGCGGGCGGCATATTGCTCTGCGTAGCGTTGGGATCGCCGGCGGGATTCGCGGCGGCGCTGGTGCAACTCACGGCGCTGGCGGCTGCGGCGTTGGCCTTGTTCGGAGGCGCAGCGGCTGGGGGCGTGCAGTCGCTTGAGCACCTCGACGGATTGGGCCGGCGCGCGCCGCTGGCGGGCGCGGCGATCATGAGCGGCGCAATCAGCTTGATGGGCGCGCCTTTGACACTTGGATTCTTGGGGCGTTGGCGACTGGTCGAAGCCGGCGTCGGCGCCGGTTGGTGGTGGGCGGCGGGCGCTGTGATTTTTGCATCGCTGGCCGGCGTGTTCTACGGCGGGCGCCTCATCGAACGGCTCTATTTCCGGCGTGCGGGCGATCTCTTCCACGGCCCTAACGATGCGTGGCGATGGGCGTTGGCGCCAATGCTTGCCGCATCAATCGTGGCGATCGCGTTCGGTGTGTCGCCGGCGCTGCTGCTGACCGCGGCGGACTCTGCTGGCGCGCTTATGTTGGGCGGCTTGCCATGAGTGCTGAACTCGCACTCCTCGGCGTACTGGCGACGCCGGTTCTGCAGGCGCTGCTGGTGTTGGCGCTGCAGCGGCCGCCAGGGCTGCGCGATGTCGTCCACATCGTGGGCGCTTTGATCACCGCGCTGTGCGCGCTGCGCTTGGTGGGCGCGGCAGCCGAGCAGGAGAGCGTGCGTCTGGTGTTAGCGCAGCCTTTGCCGAATGTGGGGTTGGCGTTTGTTGTTGAGCCGCTTGGCGCGTTGGCGGCGGCGGCGCTGAGCGGACTTGGCGTGCTGCACGCGGTGCATGCGGCGGGGATGGTGCGCGCGACGCAGGAGAAAGCGCCGGCGCGGTTGATGGCGTTTATCGCGCTCGCTGGGGCGGCGACGATGGCTGTCGCGTTCTCGGCCAACCTGTTCACGTTCTTCGTGGCTTACCAAGCGCTAACGCTGGCGGTGTTTCCGCTCGTCGCGCATCGCGGCGATGAAGAGGCGCGCCGCGCGGGGCGCACATTCCTGGCGACTCTGCTGACGGCGTCGATGGGCCTGTTCCTGCCGGCCATGATTTGGACATACGCGATCGCGGGCGCGTTGGATTTTCAACCAGGCGGCATGCTTGCGGGGAAAGTGGATATCCCGACCGCGAACATCTTGCTGGTGCTGTTCGTGTTGGGGCTGGCGATGGCGGCGATGCCGCCGCTGCATCGTTGGCTGCCGGAATCGAGCCGGGCGCCAGATCCGGCGCTGGTTACAATTCAAGGGCTGGCGATCATTCCTGCCGGCGGCATCGGCGTGATCAAGGTAGCGGCGTTCGTGTTCGGACCAGCGCTGATAGAAGCGCGGCTGGCTTCGCTCGCGCTAATCGGCTTGGCGGGCGTTGGCATGTGCGTGGCTGCGTTGATCGCGCTGTCGCGGCGCGATTTGCGCGAGCGCCTTGCGTACTCGTGTATGGCGCAATCGTTGGCGGTGGTCATGGGCGCGCTGGTGGCGTTGCCGATGGGGCTGTTCGCAGCGGCGCTGCAGATCGTGGCGTTGGCGTGCGCGGCGACGACGCTCTCGATGGCGGTGGGCACCAGCGCTGCGATCACGACGCGGCGCAATGTTGAAGATTATGTCGGGCTTGGCCGCGTAATGCCCTGGACGTTCGCGGGCTTTGCGCTCGCGTCAGCCAGCATGATCGGGATGCCGCCGTTCTCAGGGGCGTGGGCGAAGCTTTGGTTGATCACCGCATTGGGTGCGCCGGCCGGCGGCCTGATGTGGGCGGCGGCATTGGTTGGCGTTGCAGCGGTGCTCACGTTTGCACATCTTGGCCCGCTGGCGGCGAGCGCGCTCTCGGGCAAAGCGCCAACGGACGCGTTCAAACGACCGGATGGCGCGTCTATCTTGCTTGCAGCGCCGGTCATTCTCGGTGCGGCAGCGACGCTCTCGTTGCTGGTGTTGGCGGACTCGCTCGCACGGTTCTTGTCGCCGATCTGGAACAGCGCGCCATGACCCGAGCGCCTCCTCCGCGCGGCGGTATCGCCGGCTTGGCCATTCTGCTGTGTTTCACTGCAGCGGCGGCGGGTGTCGTGTTCGACTTCATGTTGCGCGGCCCTGGCGGCTTCTGGGTGGGCGCGCAACCTGGCGCGGCCGCGGCGATTGGCTTTGGCGCGGCGCTGTTTGCGGTGATCGCCGCGCGGCTTGCGCAGTTCTTGTTTGGCGCGCGCGGGAAGGAGGGAAGCGATGGAAATCCCTCTTAATCCAGGCTTCATCCCGATCTTGGCCGGCCTTGCGGTGCTTGCAGCGCCGCGCGTTGCGCGGGCGCCAATCATGGCGTTCGCGGCGCTGGCGGCGATGTGGTTTTTGCTCGATTACCAGTTCGGCGCGGCCAATGCGATTGCGCAGATGGGGCTGCCGGTCGTGCTGCTCAATCTGGATGCACTGAACCGCATCTTCGGCATCGCGCTACTGATCGCGCTGATCGCGCTCTCGATTTATTCCGGCGCGCGGCGAAACCGGTACGAGGACGCGGCGATACTGATGTTGGTCGGCGGTTCGGTGTCGGCGTTGTTTGTGGGCGATCTCATTATCTTCGTGGCTACGGCCGCGCTTGCTGGTCTTGCTGCGTCTTGGACTGTGTTCGCCTCGCCGATTGAACATGCCAATCGCGCCGGCGTGCGTTTGCTGATTTGGCACGGACTTGAGGGTTTGCTCTTCCTCGTGGGCGTTGCGCTGCATCTGACAGCCGGCGCCGCAAGCGTTGAAATTGGCCGGCTCGATGTGGCCACGATTTCGGGTGGTTGTATTTTCGCGGCGCTGATGATCCGCGTGGGCGCGCCGTTCGCTCACGTGTGGCTGAAGGATGCCGTATCGCATGCATCGCCGGTTGGGGGCGCTGCGTTGTCAGCCTTCACGACGATGCTTGGCGTGTACGCGCTGGCGCGCCTGTTTCCGGCTGAGCCGCTGCTCGTGCCGATTGGCGCTGCGATGATTTTGATTGGCGCACTTTACGCCGCCTCTGAGACAGATCTGCGCCGCGCCGCCGCTTACGGGTTGACGGCGCAGACAGGCGTCTGTGTCGCACTGGTCGGCGTCGGTTCGCCGCTGGCGATGGCGGCGGCAGAAGGGCACGCGTTTGCGGCGCTGCTTGCGTTCGTCGCGCTGCAAATGGTGCTTGGCGCTGTTCTGGAGCGGCGTGGCAGTGTCGATGCGGCCGCTCTAAGCGGGCTCTCGCGCGCGATGCCGATCACCTCGCTGCTGATGGTTGCAGCAGGGTTGGCGGTTGCCGGCGTTCCAGGCTTTGCGCTTTACGCAACGCAGACGGTTGCGTTGGAATCGGTGGCGCAATGGGAGCTGCGCTGGCTGTGGCTTTGCATTGCTGCGCTGCCGGCCGTGCTGCTGGTGTCATTAGTGTTGCGACCGGCGCTTGCGGCTTACCGCGCATCGGCGCCTGTGCCGTTCAATGAGGCGCCATTTCCAATGTTGCTCGGCGCCGGGCTCGCGACGTTCTTGTGCCTCAGCATCGGTCTCGCGCCGGGGTGGCTGTATAATCTCATGCCGACCGCGTTGGTGTTTCAGCCGTTCGCTATTGATCGGCTGGCGCCGCAGTTTGAACTGCTCGGGGTCTCGGGCCTCATTTTCTTGGCGCTGCATGCCATCGGCGCGGCGCCAAAGGCGTTATCGATCCGCACGCTCGATATCGATGCGCTCTATCGCGGGCCGTTTGCGCTCGCGGGGCGGTGGGCCGGGGTGCTTCTGCTTCGCGTTTACGGCGCGTGGCAGGCGGCTGCGGCGCAAAGTGGACATGCGGTTGGGCGCGTTATCGCGGCGCTGGCGCAGCTCTGCGATCGGCCCTTCGCGCCGGCGCGGGCGGCAAACGTCGTCCAGTTCATCTCGATCGGGTCATTCCTGATGATCATCCTGCTCTTCATTTAGCGGCCTGTCGCGCAGGTATAGGTTTAGTAATCAGGGCGCAGCACGAAATCCTGCTCAGGAAGACGGGCTGCTATGCTTGGTTTTGGCCTTTCCAGGATTGCCTATTCCATCTATAGTTCGCGCCAATAGTATTGAGCCGGATGAGTAGTGCAAATGGAGCGGCAGCAGGACTTGGTAGGGATGGCGGCCGATATCGTTTCGGCTTTCGTTTCCGCCAATGAAGTCGCGCCCCAGGACATCCCCGGTCTCATTCGGACTGTTCACGCCGCTTTGGTTGAGGTGTCCGGCGCACCCAGGGTGGCCGAGCCTGCGCCTGAGCCGGCTGTTTCGGTGAAGAAGTCGGTCACTCCGGATTTCATTATCTGCCTGGAAGACGGCAAGAAATTCAAATCCTTGAAGCGCCATCTGCGCACCCGTTATGCGATGAGCCCGGACGAATATCGGACCAAATGGGGCCTCCCGCACGATTACCCGATGGTGGCGCCGAACTACGCGAAAGAGCGCTCGAACCTAGCCAAACGGATGGGCTTAGGAAAAAAAACCTAGAAATAGGACAAAATCTATCCCACACCTGAAGAACGGCTTTATCCTCTCTTTGGATTAGACGTTTGGAGGTTGAGATGGATTTGAGCGAACGGCGCGCCGCTGATGCGGCCGCCGCGCAGCTGGCGGCGGGTGTCGCGGCATACGGGTTAGGCATCGCGGAAGCGGAAATTCTGGATCGGCGGCGCGGCTCGACCGCCGCGGCGTTCGCGCGCCAAGTGGCCATGTATCTTTGCCATGTCGGCTTCGAGCTGAGCTTGGCGCGCGTCGCAATGGCGTTCGAGCGCGATCGTTCGACCGTGGCGCATGCGTGCCACGCGATCGAGGATCGCCGCGAGGAGATGCAGTTCGATCTTTGGATCGGCGCGCTCGAAGCGATGCTGCGCAAAGCGCCGGCGCCTGGCGCGCCGCGCGAGTTGGCGCAATGAGCGCGCGTGTCGAAGAACGCGTTTTGCTGCGGCTTGCTGCGCATGGCGCGGTGCTGGCCCGGGATCGTGACGGCATCGGCTACGGCGTCTTCACGGGCGGCGATCGCAGACGCAGGCCCACTGCGCGATTGCTCGCAGTTTCAGTGAGGCAGTTGGAGGCCGATGGGGTGATCGTCGCGCGCGGTAAAGACGCGTTCGTACTCAGCGACGCAGGGCGCGCACGTTTGCGCCGCGAAGACGACGACGTCGGCGAGGCGCCGTTTTTGGCGCAGCATGTTGAACTCGAAGCGCGGGTGGTCGTGGACGCCGACAGAAGCGAGAGGGTTGTGCGCGGCGTCGCGCGAAGCAACGTGTTGCGCAAGCTCGCGGCTTTGCCTGGCGTTGATGGCGGATTGTGGCTGAGTGCTTCCGAACTGCAGGCGGCGCAAATGCTGCGCAACGATTGGGAGGCGAGCCAAGCGGGCCTGACGCGTGGATCTGATTGGAGCGCGCCGCCAATTGGCTCGTCGCGCGGCGCTAGCAACGCTCAGGAGCGCGCGATGGCGGCGCGCTGCGATAGGGCGCGGCGGGTTGCCGATGCGCTAAATGCGCTGGCGCCGCCGCTGCGCCGGATCGTGGAGCGCGTGTGCCTGAATGAGGACGGCCTTGAAGCTATCGAGCGCGGAGAAGGTTGGCCGTCGCGTTCGGCTAAGCTGGCGCTCAAGTTGGGGCTGGCGCAGTTGGCGCAGGCGTTTGCGCGCTAGAGCGCGGCGCGGGCTTCGTCCTGGATGCGCTTCATCATTGAGAATAGGCCGTTTGACCGTTGCGCGGTGAGCGCCTCTTTCAGGCCGAGGCGCTCGAACACGTTGCGGGGATCGACGGAGAGAATCTCCTGGGGCGTCCGACCGGAGAAGATGCGGAGCAGCATCGCCACTTCGCCGCGCACGAGGTGCGCATCTGAATCGCCGCGGAAATAGAGCTGTTCCGGCGCTTCTTGGCGGCGTTCTGAGACGAGCCAAACCTGGCTCGTGCAGCCGCGCACGCGATTGGCTTCGGTGCGATGTTCATCGGCAAGCGGCTCAAGCGCGCGTGCGAGTTCGATCACATACGAAATGCGCTCCTCCCAATCTGGGAGGAGCGCAAATTCGTCTGCAAGTTCCGTGATGGTTGCGTCGATCGTCGCCATGGCTCCGAGATGCGCCTTCGCGCGCCTCGGGGCAAGGCTACGCTTAGTCGCGACCGGCGCGGCCGGCTGTCGGCAGCGGCGTCATGGCGGCGGTGTCGGCTTGGCCAACGGCGCCGATGCAGGTGCCGATGTCGCGGAGGCCGTGCTGGCCGAGGCAGAACGCGTTCTCATAGCGGAAGCGCGCGGCCGACATGCATTGATAGAGCTGCAGTTGGGCCATCTCGATGCAATCGCGCGAACGCGGATCGCTGATCAGGCGGCTGACGGCGCTTTGGTTGGCTTCGACTGCGTCGAGCGCTTGGAGCGCGGCGACGGCCGACATGCGGTCCAGCGCTTCGGCGGCGACTTCTACGACTTGATCGCCGCCGCGAACGGCGTCCCAGAAGCGGCGGCCGCCGTAGGCGGTCGGATCGCTGGGCTGGACGCTGAGCGTCGCTACCGTGAGACGCGGAGAAACGGTCGAGGGGACAGCATCATCTGGCGCGCCTTCGCGGCCGAGTGTGCGAATGCGCTGAACGCGCGCCGCTTGGGCGGGCGCGACGGCGTTGGCCCAACGCTGGCGTTGGATTGAATAGGCAAGTTCTTGATAGCGATCCGCGACGCTGATGATGCGCTGTGAATCCGCGTTCGCGGATTCCAGAAGCATGCGGGTGGCTTCTTGGCCGCCGCGCAGGCTGCGTGCGTAAGCGGGGTCAACGGTGACAGCCCAGATCACGGCGTCGCGGCCGTAATATGCAGCGGCGTCGCGCACGCCTTGCACGAAGGCTGGCGATTGCGCTGCGGTTTGCGCGCCGTATGCGATCCAGCCGCGTGTCAGCTCATCGCGGTTGTGGCGGGCGACGCGATCGAGCGCCGTCTCCAGTGTGTTCGCGTCACGTGGTGCGGTGGAGCGCAGCTCCGACACATCATTCTGATAGGCTGCATAGGCCGTAATGGCGGTTTGCAAATTGCCGTCTTCAGCCACCGTCTGGGCATTCGCGCCTCCAAGAAGGGCGACTGCTGCGGTGGTCGTCCATGCAGCAAGACTGCGCATCGGCTCTACTCCCTAAAAATCCCGACTGGTTGAGTCCGCTTCCGATAGCGACTCGAAGCGGGCATCGTCTCTCTGAGCGCGTTAAGAAGTCTTTTACTCGCGGGCCGCCTTTCGGTGTCAACGAAATCAGCAGTAACAAACCCTGCAAAAGCAGCGCCACGCGCGCTGTTGGCGCTGGCGTGCTGGCTTTGGCTGGCCGGGGTCGTGGTTTCCGCGACTCTGGCTTGGTTAGCAGGCGCGGAAACGCGGCATTTGGCGGGCGCTGTGGCGCTCTCGCTGGCGCCGGCTCTGGCCGGGTTCATCCTATTACCTCATCTCGGCAAACTGCCCGTGGATGTGAGTTTCATTCTGGTTTGGTTGATTGCCACGATGGGACTGGCGGCAGGTTCCGGCGGCGCGACCTCGCCGCTGGCCGCGTCGCTGATCATTGCGCCGGCGATGTGTTTAGCTTTGGGTCGGCCCTGGGCGCCCGAGGCCGGGGGGGCGGCGGCGCTGGGGTTCGCGGCGGCGGCGGCGTTTGCGGCCTTTGCAACGAAGGGAATGCTGGGCGGCTTTGCTGAGGCGATGGCGGCCGTCTCGATTGCCTTCGCGACGGGGCTGATGGCGATCTCTCAGCGGGCGCCTGCGGCTGCGCGCGACACGGAGATGGGTCAGCGCATTGCTGAGGTTTCGCATGAGTTGCGGACGCCGCTGAATCACATCCTCGGTTTCTCTGAAATGATCGAGCGCCAAATCTTCGGCGAAGTGGGCGCGCGCTATGTCGAGTACGCGGGGCTTATTCGAAAGAGCGGCACGCATCTGCTCGGGCTCGTGAACGATCTGCTCGATCTCTCAAAGATCGAGGCGGGGCGGTTCGAGTTAGAGCGCGAGACGTTTGATGTGCGCGCGGTGGTCGAAGATGTCGTGCGCCTCTCAGCTGACAGCTCTGAGAAGAAGCGCATTGCGCTCGGCATGGTGACCCCGGAGCAGGCGCTGAATGTCAACGCCGACGCGCGAGCGTTGAAGCGCATTTTGATCAACACGTTGGGCAATGCGATCAAGTTCACGCCGGAAGAAGGGCGCGTGATCGTATCGGCGCAGGCGCGCGACGGCGCACTCGTGCTGGAGACGATCGATAACGGGCCAGGCATTCCGGAAAATGAGCGCGAAACGTTGGGGCAGGCTTATGAGCGGGGGTCTGGCGGCGCGCGTGCAGAAGGCACGGGGCTTGGGCTATCGCTGGTGCGCGCGCTGGCTGAGCTGCATGGCGGGGCGCTGACATTCCACGAGGCGCCGGGCGGCGGCGCGCTGGTGCGGGTGACGCTGCCCGTTCTTGCCGCAGATTAGCGGCGAATAGTGAGAAAGGCGCGCGCCGCGCCGATATCGCCTACTTCAACCAATAAGCTTTGCGCGGCGCGTCCGCTTTGCACGCGCAGTTCGATGCTCTCGCGCGGATCTAAGGCGAGAAGATCGCGAAAGGTTGTATCCGTGAAGGTGAATACGGCTTGGCTGCGGCCATTGGGCAATTGCTCGATGCTGCGCGCAGCGGGGACCGTTCGTGCTTGCGCTGGCGAGGGCAGGCCGGCTTCAAGGCCGCTGGCGATGCGCTGATTGAGGCTGATCTCGCTGCGCGCGCGCGCAGGGTCACGCATGATCATAGAAACGGAGCGCGGCGCGGTTTCGCCGCGTGCGACGGGTATCACCAAGGTCAGCCGTTGTGTTTCACCAACTTGGCGGACGCCGAAAATTGCGCTCATCGGCGTGTCTATGATTTGACCGATGCGCCAGCCTTCGCTGGTGCGGCGCGCGATCCAGGCGCGGTCCCAGCCCGGAAACTCCATAGTGCCGGCATTAGCCCACTGAGCCACGGTGCGGGACACGGAAGTGACCGAGGCCGCGGTGCGCGCATCGTTGCACGCGCGCTGGCTGGCGGCGTTGACGACGGCGCCGTCGAGTTCGCGCATCTGTGCGTTTGACCAGCCGGCGCGGAGCAGCGAGCCCCGCGCTTGTGCGACGGAGACATTCAGCGCATCGCGGATCGTCGAGGTGAGCAGGCGGCAGCGCGTATCGGCTTCGATCAGGCCCCGGCGCTCGACATAGGCTTCGCGCGCGTTTGGCCCGGTTTGGGCGGACGCGGAGGCGGTGAGAATGCCGATCAGGGCGGTGGCGATAAGAAGTGAGCGCATGTGAGCTGAAGAGGTTAAGACAGCCGGGTTGCGTTCCGGTGAATGGAGGCCCTCGGGTGGAAGAGTTAAAGACGGATTTTTGGGCCAGCGCCCTGATCCGCCGCGCCCAGATCGGCGGGGCCTTCGCTGGCGTGGTCCGCAAGGGCGACACCGATGCCGGGGCGGTGCTGGTGAAGGTGGCGACGATGAACCGCAAGGCCCGGCTCTATGCCCCCGCGCGCAATGGCGAGGGCGACCGGATCTGGCTCGATCTTTCGGCTGGGACGCTTGGGGACGACGAGGCCGAGGTGGACGCGGCGATCCGCAAGCGGACGGAGAAGGACCCGGACCTCTGGGTGATCGAGGTCGAGGATAAATGGGGCCGGCATTTTCTGGATGAGCCGGTGGATTCCGGCGGGGCCTGACCTCGGCGGGTTGCCGACCGGGCGGTGGGGGCTTAAACGCGCCGCTTCACGAAAGTAGAGCTATGTCCGCCGACCCCGCCACCGAGGCCGCACGCCGCCGTACGTTTGCGATCATCTCGCACCCCGACGCCGGCAAAACAACGCTGACGGAAAGCTTGCTGCTGGCCGGCGGTGCTATTCACTTGGCAGGCGCGGTGGCTGCACGCGGGCAGGCGCGGCGCACCAAGTCCGACTGGATGAAGATCGAGCGCGAGCGCGGCATCTCGGTGTCGAGTTCGGTGATGATGTTCGAGCATGACGGGATGGTGTTCAACCTGCTCGATACGCCGGGTCACGAAGACTTCTCGGAAGATACCTATCGCACGCTAACAGCCGCTGACTCAGCCATCATGGTGCTCGACGCCGCCAAGGGCATCGAGCCGCAGACGCTCAAGCTGTTCGAGGTTTGCCGCTTGCGCGACATCCCGATCACGACGTTCATCAACAAGATGGACCGCGAAGCGCAGGACCCGTTTGCGCTGCTGGACGAAATTCACTCCAAGCTCGCGATGGATACAGCGCCGATGTATTGGCCCGCCGCATCGGGTCAGCGTTTCGCCGGCATGCTCGATCTGATTACGGATGAGTTCGTGCCGTTCCGCCGGCTTGAAGCGGGCGAGCAGGGCTTCGCCAATGAAGAGCGGCAAAAGCGCGGCGGCAATGATTTCTTGCTTGGCGTTACTGACGACGTGCGCGCGGAGTTGGAAGAAACGGCGGAGCTCGCGCGCGACGGGTTACCGAAGTTCGATCTGCAGGCGTTCCGCGAAGGACATTTGACGCCGGTATATTTCGGCTCCGCGCTGCGGCGCTTCGGCGTGCTGGAGTTGCTGGCAGGATTGGGCGCCTATGCGCCGCCGCCGCGTATGCAGAAGGCCGTGGTGAAGGGCGCGCAAACGGAGGTCGAGCCCGGGCGCAATGAAGTTTCTGGCTTCGTGTTCAAAATCCAAGCGAACATGGATCCAAAGCACCGCGACCGTGTCGGCTTCTTCCGTATTTCGTCAGGGCGGTTTCAGCGCGGCATGACGCTCAAAACCGCGGCCGGCAAAGGCTTCAATGTTCACGCGCCGCTGATGTTCATGGCTCAGGAGCGCGAGATCGCGGACGAGGCGTTTCCGGGCGATGTCATCGGTATCCCGAGCCACGGTGGTTTGCGCGTCGGAGACTCACTTTCGCAGAGTGGCGAGGTGGTGTTTCAGGGGATTCCGAATTTCGCGCCGGAAATCTTGAAGCGCGTGCGCGTGAAGGACCCGCTGAAGCAGAAGCACTTGCGTAAAGCGCTGGAAGCGCTGGGCGAAGAGGGTGTGACGCAGGTGTTCAAGCCGGTGCAGGGCGGTGACCTCGTCGTCGGCGCCGTTGGCGCTTTGCAATTCGACGTGCTCGATGAGCGGATGAAGGCGGAGTACGGGCTCGAAGTGATCTTCGAGACGTCGCCCTATCAAGCCGCGCGCTGGATCAGCGCCGATGCGCGCGCCGATCTTGAGGCGTTCGTCGACAAGTCACAGTCGCAAATGGCGGAAGATGTTGACGGCTCGCCCGTCTATCTCGGCAAGAGCGCGTGGGAGATCGGCTACGTGCAGGACAAGAACCCGAAGGTCCGGTTCAGCGCAGTAAAGGAACGCGCAGCTTAAGCGGCGCGGCTTTCGCCTGCGGACTTGCGGACTTTGAAGAAGCGCACGGCGCGCTGAGCGGCTTCGACTGGCACGTTGTTGTACATGCGGCCAAATTCTTCCGCGCGCGCCATGGCTTCATCGCCGCCGCCGACGAGAACCGCCAACGTCACGAACAGCGGCCGCTCGATATTGGCGGCGCGGCAGATCATGGCGAGGCCCTCAATGTCGCGGCGCTCTAACATGCCGGCGACGGTCTGATGATCAACGCTGGTGAGTTCGGCGAGGCCGTAGAGGAAGTGCGCTTGCTTGGCTTCGCGATAGAGTGAGACGAGCAGGCGAGCGCTGAGCTCGCCGCTGTTCTTCTTGGACTCGATGTAGATCATCGCCTTGCGGGCTTCGGCGCTGACATCGCTGGTGGTTTGGCGCATCCGTTCGCGGGCTTTGGTCAGCGCTGCGTCGAGCGTTGCCGGATCGACCGCCGCGTTGCGCTGCATGATCTGATCGCGCAGTCGTGTCTCGACCACGAAATACATTTCGTTGAGCAGATCGAGCGGGAGGTCCGAGCGCTTCACGACGCCTTCGTGCAGCAGCGCGTTGCGGCGCGCGCGATCGACGGCGGTTTCCATGCCGGCGCGGGTGATCTTGGCGCGGTCATTACGAATGAGGGCATCAAGCGCGTGATCGTCGCCGAAGCGGACGATGGCGTCGGAGAGTGTTTCGTTGACGTCAGGGCGCTGGGCGACGGCCTTGATGTGTTGCTGGCTCTGGTAGTTTACGACTTTGAGCAGTGTTTCCTCGTCCAGCACCTTGCTGCGTTGAAGCACTGGGCCTGCGACTTCGAACGAGTGGTTGGCGAGATCGCGCATCAGGCCGACTGGCGCGTCGGCTGCGTCGGCGAAGGTGTGGGAGAGTTCGGCCAGCACCTCTTCCTGCATTTCGGCGGCGACCAGTTGGAGCACGTCGTCGAATAGGGCGGACTCACGCTCGCTGCGGCTGTTCGAGGTCTCGAAGAAGAGGTCGGTCACTTCACGCAGCAGATCGCGGCGGCGATCGCTGTCGGACAGGCGGGCCAGCTCCACAAGTTTAGCGAAACGTCCGTGTGACATTGCCGAGCGGCTCCAACAAATTCCGCCGCAAACTAGCGCGCGGGCGGTAAGGAACTCTTACCGAAGGCTCAATTGCGCAGGCCTAAACGCAGTTCGGGCGTTTGGTCGCGGGGCTCGAGCCCTCCGAGCAGTTCGGTATGGTTTTCCTCGCCTTCCGCAGACGAGGAGGTGTCTGGCGCTGTTGGTGATGGCGTGTGAGGCGCGGGCGGTGCTGTTAGGTTAACGAAAGCTTGCCGCAACGACGCTGGTGCGCGTTGGCTAAATCCGCTCGCAACGCCGGATGGCGCGTCGGGCGTGGTCGCGCGCAATTGGCAGGCGCCTTCGGCGGTGTAGCTCCATGCAATGCAGAGTCCGTCATCGGCGCAAAGGCGCGCGCATGCCTGGATGTCACGCGCCGCGTGGGAGGCGTAAGCGCCGGCTGCAGCGGCCTCGCTGGCGAAGGCGAGGGCGAAAAGGGCGGTCGTCCAGATGCGCATAATGCAGATGCTTGGCGCGCATTGGTTAACAGAGGATTCAGTCCTCGGCGGAAAGCGCCTCGCGCCGGAGTTCGATGTCGAGCCATTCGCCCTCTGCCGCCGCGTGCTGCGCGCGGAGCGCGCTCAGTTTCTCGGCGGCTGTCGTGAAGGCGTTGGGATCGCGCGCGAACGTGTCCGGGGCAGCCAGTTTTTGCTCGAGCGCTTCGATCTCTCGCGTGAGCGCTGGCATCAGCGTGTTCAGTTCGCTCAGGCGCCGCTCGTCCTTATAGGCCAGCTTGGTTTGCTTCCTGGGCGGCGCGGGCGGCGGCGCCGTTTTGGGTTGAGCGCGCTGCGGCCGCGCGGCGACGCTGCCATAGGCGCGCTCGAAGTCTGCCCAACCGCCCGGCGTTTCGGCCCATTTGCCGCCGCCGAGCGGGCCGACGATTTGCGTGGCGACGCCATCGAGGAAGGCGCGATCGTGGCTGACGAGGATCACCGTGCCATCGTAGCTGGCGAGCATGTCCTCCAAGGCATCGAGCGTATCCATGTCGAGGTCATTGGTGGGCTCATCGAGCACCAACACGTTCGCCGGCTGCGCAAGCGCCACGGCGAGCGAGAGGCGGTTGCGTTCGCCGCCTGACAATGCGGAGACGGGCTGGCGCAATTGCTCTGCGCCGAAGAGGAAGTCCTTGGCGTACGCTGCAACGTGGCGCGGGCGCCCGCGCACGATGACCTGGTCGCCGCCTTGCGGGGCGAGCGTCTCCCAGATTGTGGCGCTTTCATCCAGCATCGCACGGGATTGATCGACGTAAGCGATCTGCAGACCTTCGCCGAGGCGCACGCTGCCAGTATCGGGCTCGCGTCGTTGCAGCAACAATTCCAGCAGCGTGGTTTTGCCCGAGCCGTTGGCGCCCACAACGCCGAGGCGATCGCCGCGCATGAGACGCAGCGATAGGTTCGCGATCAGCGGCTTGTCGCCATAGCTCTTGGAAAGATTTTTGGCTTCGATTACGAGGCGCGCGGATTCGGCGCCGCGTTCGGCTTGGATGTCGGCGATGCGGTGAGTTGCTGCTGTTTCACGCTCGCGGCGTTCGCTGCGCATCGCCATAAGCTTGCGGCGGCGGCCTTCGTTACGGGAGCGGCGAGCAGTGACGCCGCGTTGGAGCCAATGCTCTTCCGCCTTCAGATGCGTTTCCAGACGCGCCAAAGTGCGCGCCTCTTCCAACTCAATCGCTTCGGCCCATTGTTCGAAGTGGGCAAAGCCACGGTCTAGCTTGATGACGCGGCGTTGGCGAAGCCAAAGCGTTGAGTTCGAGACGCGTTCGAGAAAGCGGCGATCGTGGCTGATGATGAGCGCCGCGCCGCGGAAAGCGTTGAGCCGTCGCTCCAAATCTTCGATCGCTGCGATGTCGAGGTGGTTGGTGGGCTCGTCGAGCAGCAGGATGTCGGCGTCAGCGGCGAACGCGCGCGCTAAGGAAGCGCGGCGCATCTGGCCGCCGGATAACCCGGCTGGCGTGCGATCGGGATCAAGGCCAAAGGATTCAAGCGCCGCCTCGGCGGCATGTGTAGGCGTTGGCGCGAGTCCGGTGGCGACATTGGCTGAAGGCGCTTCCACGTATTCGCGCAGAGTCGCAAAGTCGTCGAAGCTTGTCTCCTGCGGCGCCCAGGCAATGCTTGAGCCCGAGGTAAATCCGATCTCGCCGCCATCGGGCTCAACGAAACCGGCCATCATGCGCATCAGTGTGGATTTGCCGGCGCCGTTCGCGCCGACAAACGCGGCGCGTTCGCCCTTCTGCAGCACGAATTCCGCGCCCTCGAATAGGGGCGCGCCGCCAAGATCGAGGCGTAGCTCTTTGATATGCGCCAGCGCTGGCCCCGCCATGGTATGCGCTGCCTACTGGAAGATGTCGGTCAGGTTTTCGATGTTCGACTCACCGAAGGCGTCGGCGAGCGTGTCGAAGAACGAGGCCATCTCCACTTCGCGTGGCGAACGCACCGGCTGTTCGTAGCCAGGCAGCGGATGGTTCTCGACGCCCTGGTGCGCGACGCGCATCGTGTCCGCCCAGATCTGCGCCGGTAACGTGCCGCCCGTGGTGCGTCCCATGGAGGTGAAGTCATCGTGACCGACCCAGACGCCTGCGGTGTAATCGGCGGTGTAACCGATGAACCAGGCGTCGCGCCAATCGGAGCTGGTGCCGGTTTTGCCGGCGACATGGCGTTCGCCGAGCCGCGCGCCGGTGCCGGTGCCGCGCAGCACCACGGCGCCCATCATCGAATTCATGCGCTGGACGACTTCTTCGTTGAGCAGGCGTTGGCCGCGATAGGGTGGGCGAACGTAGAGCTCTTGGCCGGCTGAGTTGGTAACGCGGGCGACGATATGCGGGTCAACGCGGTTGCCTTCATTCATGTACGTCGAGAACGCTGTGGTCATGTCCCACAGCGTGGACTCAATCGACCCTAGCGCGATTGATGGCGGCACGAATTGACCACGCGCTGGCATGTTGCTGACGCCGAGACGGCGCGCGACGTCCGCGACGCGGGGTGGGCCAACCTCGTTGCCGACTTCCGCAGCGACGGTGTTGATCGACATGGCAAAGGCCGTGCGCAACGTGACGGCGCCGCGATAGCCATCATCGTAATTGCGCGGGCGCCAGCCATCGATGACGACCGGTTCGTCGTAGCGGACATCCTCGGTGTCGAGGCCGGATTCGATGGCCGCGGTGTAGACGAAGGTTTTGAACGTCGAGCCGGGCTGGCGCTGTGCCTGGGTGACGCGATTGAATTTTGAAGTGTTGTAATCGGTACCGCCGATAAGCGCGACGATGCCTCCTTCGCGGTTGACGGCCATATACGACGCTTGCAGCGGCCGGCGGCCAAAGGCGCGGTTGCCGAGCCGGCGGCGGATCGAGTCCGAAGCCGTCTGCTGAACCCGGCGATCAATGGTCAGTTGGATGACGAGGTCCGGCGAGTCCGTCCCGGCATGTTGGCGCGCTTGCTCGACGGCGAGATCGAACGCATAGCCGAGCGAGCGTTCGACGGAGGGGCGATCGACGACGTTGATCTCTTCGGCGCGCGCGGCGTCGCGTTGCTCTGGCGTGATGAAGCCGGCGACAACCATTGCTTCCAGTACGACGTGCTGGCGCTCGATTGCGGCTTCCAAATGCTGTGATGGCGCGAGATTGGACGGCGCTTTCGGCAAGCCGGCGAGCAGCGCAGCTTCGGCGAGTGTGAGTTCGGAGGACGGCTTGCCGAAATAGCGGCGCGCGGCGGCGTCGACACCGTAGGCTTGATCGCCGAGATAAACGCGGTTGAGGTAAAGCTCGAGAATTTCGTCTTTGGTCAGGCGCCGTTCGATGCGCGAGGCGAGCACCATCTCGCGCAGCTTACGGTTGACGGTTTGGCGGCGGGTAAGGAAGAGGTTTCGCGCAAGCTGTTGCGTCAGCGTAGAGCCGCCTTGCACCGTTTCACCGGCGCGCACGTTGGCGAGGATGGCGCGCAACACCGCCATGCGGTCGACGCCAGCGTGCTCATAGAAACGGCGATCCTCGATCGCGAGGAAGGCCTGCGGCACATAATCTGGTAAATCTTCCAACGTGGCGCGACGACCGTAATAGGCGCCGCGGACGCCCAGGATTTCGCCTTCGCTATCGACGAACATTACCGATTCTTGCCGGTTCAGCGCCCACAGCGCGTCAGCGTCCGGCACGCGCGGCAGACCCCAGTAGATCCAGACCCACACAGCGACCACCATAAAGAGCGCGCCGGCCGCGGCGATGCTGGCCGCCGTGCGCCAGTTCCAGCGCGAGCGGTCGCCAATGATGTCGCCAAATTGCTGCTGCGCCGCCTGGGCTCGCAGGCGCGCCCACTCGAGGTGGCGCTGAAAGTCTGGCCCTTGATCTGACAACGTGGTCTCCGGCGGGCTGTGTGTAACAGGGGTGTGGCTGAATTCTGGCCAGTGAAACGCGGATAGGGGCCCCGCGTATCCATGCCCCGGAACCGAAAGATGCCTGGATTCGCAGGGCTGGACGAAATGTCAATCCGACCGATCCGGTGCGGTGGTAGAGTTCTGGCACGGTCGGAAATTCAGATTGCAGGGGCGAGCGGCCTGAATGCCTTTGGAACGCTACGCGCGCTTGTCGCGGAAGCGGATCGATAGCTGCGCACGGCGACGCCGGTGAGACGGAACGTCACGCCGGTTAGGCGATCGTCCTGCCGGGACTAGGCCAGCCCAGAGAAGGTTCCGGCTGACGGATTTGCTGCAAGGCGGCGAAGGCCCGCGGATGCGGGCGCTTTAGCGGAAGAGATCATGTTCGATTGGATACGGAAACTCCGCGCCCCTAGCGCGGAGCGAAAACTCATGGCTTGGCATGCGCTCGGACGCCCGGCTTGGCCGATGCGCGATCCGGCGGCGTTCGCGCGTGAAGGCTATGGCCGCAACGCCATTGCCTACCGTTGCGTGCGGCTGATCGCGGAGGCGGCGGCGAGCGCGCCATTCAAGGTGACGCCGCACGATCATCCGCTGGCGCGTTTGCTGGCCCGGCCCAACCCGGAGCAGACCGGGATCGAGCTAATGGAGGCGTTCTACGGTCACCTGCAGGTGAGCGGGAACGCTTATCTCGAAGCGGCCAGCATTGAAGAGGCGGCGCCGTCCGAGCTTTACGTGTTGCGCCCTGATCGCATGAGCGTCGTGCCTGGCGCGGATGGGTGGCCTATCGGTTGGGAGCATCGCGTTGGCTCGGCTGTGCGCCGCTTCGAGCGCGATCCGGTCACCGGCGAAGCGCCGATCCTGCATCTGAAGCTCTTTAACCCGAGTGACGATTGGTACGGTCTCTCGCCGATGGAGGCGGCCGCGTATGCGATCGATCGATGGGACGATGGCAACGTCGTGCGCATTGAACTCTACGGCGGTGCGTTGAGCAGTGTGTCGTCGTCGGCATTGCTCGATGGCGCCAATGTGTTCGCAATCGAGGCTGACGGCGAATGGGAGTTCGTGCAGGCGCGCAACTGCACTTTGGTTGCGCCGAACGAATATGAGATATCAGGATTTCTTCGCGGCCGTTTGGGCTCCGCGCATGCGATGCGGGCGCCGCACCCCATCGGTGCGCGCCTTGTGGTGCTCGATGCACGTCTCGTTCGTATCGATATCGCCGCGCACGAGTGGGGCGTGGCGCTGCCGTTCGCGGCGCCGCCAGTGGGCCGCGTCGCAACAGATCCGCGTGCAGCGTTGCAGACGTTGACGCTGCCGCGCGCGGCGCTCCGGCCGTGGGCGCCGGCGCACGTGAGGGCTTGGCGCGTGGCTGGCGGCGACGTCGAAATCAGCTGGGTGCGGTGCGCCCGGGTGGGCGGCGATCATTGGGGCGCCGGCGAACCGCCGCTCGGCGCGAGCGCCGAATCTTATCGTCTGGAGGTGCTGGACGGATCGGACGTGGTCCGCGCGTTAAACGTCGCCAGCCCGTCCTTCCTCTATAGCACAGCCGATCAGACCGCCGATTTCGGGGTTTTGCCGGGGTCGTTGCACTTTAGGGTCGCCCAAATCGGCGATAGCGGCGCCACAGGCTTGAACAGCGAGTTAACCATAACATTATAGTCCGGCGGGCCAGAATGGCCGGGCTGACCTGATTCCATTGCCGGAGCCGGTCGGCGCTGCCACTTTGGGCGAGAAGGCCGGAGCCAGACTGACACCGTGAGTTGGGACCCATACGCCACCCTCGGCGTGAGCCGTTCGGCCACCGCTGATGAAATCCGCCGCGCTTATCGTGCGCTCGCCAAGGAGCTGCACCCTGACGTGCGCCCTGGCGACAAGGCTGCGGAAGACAGATTCAAGAAGGCGACGGCAGCGTTCAATATGCTGTCGGATCCCACCACAAAGGCGCGCTTCGATCGCGGCGAGATCGACGCCGATGGCAATGAGCGCATGGCGTTCAATGCGCGACCTAGGCAAGGCGCGCGTGCGCATGCGGGCGCGGGCGCCGGTCCTGGAGCAGGCCCTGGCGCTGGCGCCGGCGGGGACGCGTTTGATCTAGGCGACATCTTTTCTGACCTCTTTGGTCCGGGGTTCGGCTCAAGCCGCGGTTATTCGCGCATGCGTGGTCGGGACATTCGCTTCACGCTCGAAGTCGATTTCCTCGATGCGATTAACGGCGCGCGTAAACGCATCTCTTTGGCCGAAGGCCGCACTTTGGATGTCGCGATCCCTGCGGGTGTCGAGAGCGGACAAGTGCTGCGCTTAAAGAACCAGGGCGGCGCCGGCGTGCAGGGCGGGCCGGCTGGCGACGCTTTGGTGGAGCTGAGCGTCAAGCCGCACGCGTTCTTCCGACGCGAAGGTCAAGACGTACACATGGATTTGAACATCTCGCTGACCGAGGCGGTCGAGGGCGGGAAGGTTCAGGCCCCGACGCCGACCGGCAATGTGACTTTGACGGTCCCGGCCGGCTCCAACACCGGTAAGACGTTGCGCTTGAAGGGCAAGGGCGTGGCTGGCCAGGGCGATCAGTTCGTCCGGCTGCAGGTGGTGCTCCCGGAGATTCCGGACGAGGATCTGAAGAAATTCGTCAAGAAATGGCCCAAACGCGACTACACGCCACCTCGGCCGGGTGGTTAAGCAGAAGCAGCGGTTACATTCAGGGCGCGTTCAGTGGCGCGCCGGTAAACCCTTCCTCGTGATGTGGGCAAAGTCTCTCCTTCTTTCCGCGGCGCTGCTTGCCGGTTCCGCCGTGTCCGGCGCCGGGGCCAGTGCGCTGCCGTTGCGCGCTGACGCGGCTGTGGCGGTTCAGCCCAGCTGGGTGATGCCTACCCAATATCGAAATGGCGGCCAGCAAGACGTTCGCCCCCTGCGCGATGTCGTTGAGGAACTTCGCTCTCGTTACGGGGGCGAGCTGATCTCGGCGCGCCTTGAGGACGGGGGCAGGCCGATTTATCTGATCCGTTGGCGAATGCCGGACGGCCAGGTACGCGATTTCCGCGTGGACGCGGCCCGATAGGGACTAAGTGCACGCATGCGGGTTTTGGTAGTCGAAGACGATAAGAACCTGCGTGAGCAGCTCTCCGGGGCGCTCACTGATGCGGGCTATACGGTTGATACCGCCGACAACGGCGAAGAAGGCCAGTTCCTCGGTGAGACCGAGCCCTACGATTTGGCGATCCTTGATCTGGGCCTGCCGAAGGTGGATGGGCTCTCAGTCCTGAAGGCCTGGCGCAAGGACGGCCGCTCAATGCCGGTGCTTATCCTATCGGCCCGCGATCGCTGGAGCGAGAAGGTCGAGGGCCTTGATCTCGGCGCCAACGACTACGTCACCAAGCCTTTCCATATGGCCGAGTTATTGGCGCGCGTGCGCGCTAATGTGCGCCGCCAAACCGATCACCAATCCTCGGTACTGGAGGTTGGCGACCTGCGGCTTAATGCGGCGACGGGCCAAGTCACGGTCAATGGCGTGCCGGTGAAGCTCACGGCGTACCAATACAAGGTGCTCGATTATTTGATGCACCACGCGGGCCGCATCGTGTCGCGCACTGAACTGACTGAGAAAATCTACAGCCAAGATCACGAGCGGGACTCCAACACCATCGAAGTCTTTGTTGGCATCCTGCGCCGCAAGATCGGCTCTGAGCGGATCATCACGGAAAAAGGTCTGGGCTACAGGCTGGTCGATCCCGCGGAACAGCAGTGACTGAGGCGGCGGGGGGCTTTCTCAATCGATTTCGTGAGCTGATCCGCCGTTCGCTCGCTGCAAGGCTTGCGACGATCGCCACTGTGAGCGTCATTGGCCTCGTCGCTGTCGGCGTGATCGCCTATGCGCAATTTAATCGCCAGATGCTGCGCATTCTCATCGATCCGGAAATCGGGACGGTGATGGATAATCTCATCGGCAATTCTGGACCTGGTCTCTCTGGGGAGATCGCATTGCGCGATTTGCCTTATGACCCGCGCTATCTGCAGGCCCTCAGCGGTCGTTATTACCAGATCGCGCGCCTGACCGACGATGGTTCGGTTCTTGTTGAGGTGATTTCCCCCTCGCTGTTCGACGCAGGCATCGAACTCGATCCCAAATTGCTGGCTCAGATCCAAGCGCCGGGCGCGCTCAGCGAGCCGCACTTTTTCACCATTCCCGGCCCAGATGCAGACGAGCCGCTGCGGATTATTGCGCGCGTTGTTGAGATCCCGGAGCTCGATGGGCGCTACCTCTTCATCGTTGGCGTGACGCCGCGCTCTATCCTGGCGCCGGCAGCCAATTTGGTCGGGCTCGCTTTCGCGGTGTTCGTGGCGTTTTGCGCGCTCATGGTGGCGTTGGTGACGCTGCTGCAAATCCGCATTGGGCTAGAGCCGCTCAGTGAACTCAGGCGCGACATCGTCAATGTTCGCCGCGGTGATTCCGAGCGGTTGACTGGCCAATATCCAGCCGAGCTCAAGCCGGTCGCCGAGGAACTGAATGCGCTGGTCGATCACAATCGCGAAGTGGTTGAGCGGGCGCGCCGCCACGTCGGCAATTTAGCGCATGCGCTGAAGACTCCCATCGCGGTGTTGAAGAATGCCGCACATGACGGGCAATCGGATGCGGTGATGAAGGCGTCCATCGAGGAGATGGAGGGGTTCGTCGAGCGTCAGCTGCGCCGTGCACGTGTCGCGGCGCGAGCCGAGGCGCAGGCTGGCGCGCAGACGATCGCCTACCGGACGCTCGTGCTTCAGAACCTCGAAGATCTGATCTTCATGATGGAGCAAAAGTACGACACGCAAAAAGCTGTCGACATCTCGATTGAGGCCAAAGGCGACGTCACCTTCCGAGGTGAACGTGAAGACTTGCTCGAAATGGCTGCGAACCTCATCGACAACGCCTGCAAGTACGGCAAGAGCCAAGTTATCGTACGTCTGCTTCCGGCGTTCGAGAGCAATGGTTTGTTCGAGATCGTGGTGGAGGATGACGGCCCGGGGCTTTCCGAGGCCGATATCGCAAAGGCCATGGCGCGCGGCGCGCGCCTGGACGAAGCCGCGCCCGGCCAGGGCCTAGGGCTGTCCATCCTGAAAGAGACCGTCGACCTCTACGCTGGGGAACTGCTTTTTGAGCGCGGCGAATTGGGCGGGCTCAAAGCGCGCCTCCGGTTGCCGGCTACGGACTAGCCTGCGGCGTCCGAACGGATTTCGCGCCGCCCCAAACAAGGCTAGGCACTCTCCCTGTGTGGACATCCATCATTGTCTTAATGGTCGGCGCCGTTTTGGCTGCGGCGGCAGCGTTCTGGGTGCTGCGGGCGTATCGCCGAGCCGGCGGCGGCGCAGCGGGCGCGCGCCCCGCCCTGGCGGCCTGCGTTGCGGTGATCCTGGTCGGGCTGGGTGTCTATCTGTTTATCGGCAGGCCGGAATTGCCCGGCGCTTCTTACGCGGAGCGCTTCGAGGCCCTGCGTACGCGCGACCCGACGACGTTCACCGTGGAAGAGACGGTCGTGATCTGGACCGAGGCGGCGCGCCAGCATCCGACCGATCCGGTGCCGCGCCTCTATCTCGGCAACGCTCTGATGCAAATGGAACGTCCGCAGGAAGCCGCGCGGGCCTATGACGCTGCATTGCAGCGCGACCCCCAACTTGCAGCGGCGATGCTGGGACTTGGAAGAGCGCTGGTGGTTATCGAAGGTGGACCGATTACGCCTGAGGCCCTGCGCTTGTTTGAACAGGCTGGCGCACTGATGAATGATCCGGCCCCGTGGATATACCAAGCAGTGGCGGCGATGGAGCAAGGCCGCGAAGCTGATGCGCGCCGCTTCTGGGGGGAGGCGCTGGCGCGGATGTCGCCAGAAGATCCGCGCATCGAGATGGCGCGTCGTATGAGCACGGGAGGCTGACATATGCGCCGTCGTGACCAGCGTTTGATGATGATCGCCGCAGCCGGCGCCGTGCTGGTGCTTGCGGCGACGCTCACCTTCGTGGGCCTGCGCGATTCCATCACCTATTTCGTCGCGCCTTCCGAGTTGGCTGAGAAAGCGCAATCCGGTCAGCGCGTCCGGCTCGGCGGCCTAGTCGTCGACGGCACGCTTCGTCGCGACGAAGATGGCGCAATGCGCTTTGCCGTGACGGATGGCGCGACCCAGGTCGAGGTTCGCTACGCGGGGATTTTGCCGGACCTTTTCCGCGAGGGCCAAGGCGTTGTCGCCGAGGGCACATGGGCGCCTGGCGCAGCATTTGAGGCTGATCGCGTGCTGGCGAAGCACGATGAGAATTACATGCCGCGCGAGGTCGCTGAAGCGATCAAGCAGCGCGGCGAATGGAAAGGCGAAGACGCGCCATGATCGCAGAGATTGGCGCGTTTGCCGCGGCGCTGGCGCTGGCGCTTAGTCTTGCGCAGGGAGTTATGGGGCTCACGGCCTCACGCCGCGATTCACGTGCGCAAGCGACGGCTGCAATCGCTCAAGCGGCCGCTGCGCTTTGCATCTTTGGGTTCATATGCCTGATCATCGTGTTCGTGCGATCGGATTTCTCTGTCGCCGTTGTGGCCGCCAACTCACACATTGATAAGCCGCTCGCCTACAAAATAGCGGGGGCCTGGGGAAACCACGAAGGCTCGATGCTGCTGTGGTGCACTGTGTCGGCGCTGTTCGGGGCGGTTCTTGCTTCAACGCGTGGGCGTCAAAGCCAGGGTCTTTGGTCGCGCAGCGTTGGCGTCCAGGGTTTGGTCACTGCCGGCGCGCTGATCTACACGCTCTTCTTGTCTCCGCCGTTTGCGCGGCTCGATCCCGCGCCGATGATTGGGTCGGGCCTGAATCCGCTTTTGCAGGACCCTGCGCTCGTCATCCATCCGCCGCTGCTTTATCTCGGCTATGTTGGGTTGAGCGTGCCGTTCTCGCTCGCCATCGCAGCGTTGATTGAAGGCAAAGCTGATCAGGCGTGGGCGCGTGCGCTGCGACCATGGACGCTTGCGGCCTGGATGTTCCTCACCGCGGGCATCGCGATCGGCTCCTACTGGGCCTATTACGAACTCGGCTGGGGCGGCTGGTGGTTCTGGGATCCAGTCGAGAATGCGAGCTTCATGCCGTGGCTGATCGCGGCGGCGCTGGTGCACTCAGCCATCGTTACAGAGCGGCGCGGTTCGCTGGCGAGTTGGACGATGCTGCTCGCGATCATCGGCTTTGGTCTCGCTATCCTCGGCACGTTCTTAGTGCGCTCTGGCGTGCTGACCTCGGTGCACGCGTTCGCAGTCGACCCGCAGCGCGGCATTGCGATGTTGGTGCTTCTGTTCATCGCGCTCGGCGTCGGCTTTGGGCTCTACGCTTGGCGGGCGCCGAAATTGGCGCAGGCTTCCGGTTTCGCAGCGGTCAGCCGTGAAAGTATGTTGGTCTGGAATAATTTTGGGCTCGCTATTGCGGCAGCTGTCGTCCTGATTGGCACGCTCTACCCGCTGATCGTGGAAGCTATGGGCGGCGGCCTGATTTCAGTCGGCCCGCCTTTTTTCAACGCAACCGTTGCGCCTTTGCTCGGCGTGTTGCTTCTGCTGTTGCCGCTCGGCCCTATGTTGACGTGGCGCGTTGGCGACATGCGCACTGCGCTGATGCGCCTCGCGCCTGCGGGTGCGCTGGCGCTTGTCACGCTGGTGACAGCGCTTGCTTTGTCTGGTTGGCGCGCTGTGCCTGCGATTGGGCTGGCGCTGGGCGTGTGGCTCATCGCCGGCGGGTTCATCTATTTGTGGACCCGCATTGAGCGGGGTGAAGGGCGCAAGCTTGCAAAGCTTGCAGCGCTGCCGCTGGCGGTTTGGTCGATGAGTCTCGCGCACCTTGGCGCCGGTGTGCTGACGATCGGCGCGATTGCCGAAACTGCCTTTCGCAGTGAGCGCATCGTGTTGCTCACGCCGGGCGAGAGCGTGGATTTCGTTGAGCGGCGTTTGACGCTTCTAGGTGTCGGACAAACCGAGGGGCCGAACTACACGGCGACCCGCGCCGAATTCCGAGTGGAGAGGGGCGCGGCGGTGCAGCGACTCTCAGCGGAGCGGCGCTATTTCACCACATCACCGATGCCGACAACGGAGGTTGGTATTCTCTCTGGAATTGACGGCGATCTCTACGTGGCGCTTGGGGAGGCGGCGCGTGATGAGACGGGCGCCTGGTCGGTTCGGCTCTATCACAACCCGCTGGTCTATCTGATCTTTCTCGGCGCATTGATGATGGCTTTTGGCGGGGTGCTCAGCCTTATCGCGCTGAGCCGGCGGAAGAAGGTGAGCCCGTGAGCATCGCCGCTATTTTGATCGCGGCACTCGCGCCCGCGATCCTGGCCGATCCGGCCCAAGAGGCCCGAGCCCGCGCGCTCGACTCTGAGATTCGGTGCGTGCAATGCGAGAACGAGCCGATCGCCCAATCCACTGCCGATATCGCTGTGGATATGCGCCGGCTGGTTCGCGAGCGGATTGCTGCGGGGGACAGCGACGCTGAAATCCGATCGTATTTTCGCACCCGTTATGGCGACTTCGTCCTTTTCCGGCCGCCCTGGGATGCCCGGACCTGGGCCCTTTGGGGCGCGCCTTTCTTGTTGTTGGCCATTGGCTTGGCCGCAGTGCTGGGGCGCCGCCGCCCCACGGAACCCCTCGTGCCCGAGGAGGGGGAGCGCTAACCCGTCGTATGGCTGCGTCGTTTGGTCGAAACTGGGGATAGCGACCGCAAAAAAGCCTCTGAGCGCCACCCTACTTGATCGCAACTTCGCCCCAAACGGCCCTTAACCGGCCTTCACAGCCGATTATCTAAAGGGCTTGCAAGTGCTCGGGGCTATGCCTCCAATCACAGGGTTCACCTGAGGGTCTCCATGACTGACGCAGCGACTATGAAATATCTCCGCCGCACCGCTATTGCGGCTGGCGCCACCTTATTGGTGTTCACCGGCTTTGCCGCGGCGCCGATCACTAACGCGCAGGAGATCAATCCGTCCTCCGTCGCCCCGCCGAGCGGCGCGCCGATGAGCTTTGCCGATTTGATCGAGCGGGTTCGACCCGCGGTCGTCTCGATCTCGGTGCGCCAGCGTCCGGGCGCGGTGCAGCAGCCGCTGGAAGGTCTGCCGCCTGGGTTCGAAGAATTCTTCCGCGGTCGTCCAGACCGTCAAGGCCCGGCCCCGACATCCCTCGGCTCAGGCTTCTTCATCGATCAGAACGGCACCATCGTCACCAACCACCATGTGGTTGAAGGCGCCGAAGAAATCACCATCCGCACCAGCGAAGGGCGCGACATTCAAGCTGATCTCATCGGCTCGGATGAAGCCACCGACATCGCGGTATTGCGCGTACGCGGCGGCGGGCGCTTCCCGTTCGTTAGTTTCGATGACGCCCGCCACGTTCGCGTTGGCGATTGGGTCGTCGCTGTCGGCAACCCGTTCGGGCTCGATGGTACGGCCACAGCCGGCATTGTGTCCGCCATTGGCCGCCGTGACGCCGGCTCATCGGCTTATGTCGACTACATGCAGATCGACGCGCCGATCAATCGCGGCAACTCTGGCGGTCCAACGTTCGACCTCAACGGCAACGTTATTGGCGTCAACAGCGCCATCTTCTCGCCAACCGGCGGCAATGTCGGTATCGGCTTTGCTATTCCGGCCAATACCGCGCGTTCGATCGTGCAGCAGCTCATCAGCGGCGGACGTGTCACGCGCGGCTGGATTGGCGTTTCGATCCAACCGTTGGACGAAGATATCGCCCGCAGTCTTGGTCTCGAAGAGCCGCGCGGCGCACTGGTTGCCAGCGTCGTGCCGGATGGCCCGGCCGCGCGCGCGGGCATCCAACAAGGCGATGTGATCCTGACGTTCAACGGTGAACGCATCGAAGACAGCCGCGATCTCACTCAGCGCGTCGGCAACACTGCGATCGGCAACAACAGCCGCGTCGAAGTTCTGCGCGCCGGTCAACGCCGGACGCTGAACATGCGCCTTGCCGAACGCCCGTCCGAGCAAACGCTTGCTAGCACGCAAACGACGCCGAACCAGACGCCGGCTGAGCCGCCGGCCGAGAGCGGCGCGGGCGTCGCACAAAGCTCGCTCGGGCTTTCGGTGCGTCCGATGACGGCGGAGGATCGCACGCGTGCGGGGCTCGCCGCCAACGAGAGCGGCCTAATCATTACGGCGATCGAGCCGAATTCGGATGCGGCCGAGAAGGGCATTCGTGTTGGCGACATCATCATGCAGGCGGATCAGCGCTCGATCCGCACCGTGCAAGAGCTCAGCACCGCGACAGAAGCGGCGCGCCGCGCCAATCGCCCGCTGCTGCTGCAGGTCAGCAATCGCGCCGGCCGCGG
Organism: Alphaproteobacteria bacterium Ga0077535; assembly: GCA_001464425.1. Lineage (GTDB taxonomy): Bacteria > Pseudomonadota > Alphaproteobacteria > Caulobacterales > Aquidulcibacteraceae > Vitreimonas. The sequence continues at coordinate 56,048 of LNEK01000032.1, read as the reverse complement.
CTTCGTCGCGGTGGACGTTGAATAATGAGGAGAAACGCTATGAGGGTGCTCCTGGTGGAGGACGACGCCGACATGGCGGAGAGCCTGCGCGCGTCGCTGGCGGCCGATGAGCACGAGGTTGAGATTGCCGGTGACGGCGAGCTGGGCCAGTCCATGGCCGCCACTGGCGGTTATGACGTCATCGTGCTGGATCGCATGCTGCCAAAGAAGCTCGGCGTTTCGGTCGTGCGCGAGCTGCGCGAACAGGGTGTTTCGACACCGGTGCTGATCCTTTCAGCGCTGCACGATGAAGATCATCGCGTCGAAGGCCTTAACGCCGGCGCGAACGACTACCTCGGCAAGCCGTTCTCCACCCGTGAGTTGTTGGCCCGCGTCCGCGCGCTTTGGAATGGCCGCGACCGCGACGTGCAAACGCGTTTGCAGGTCGGCGATCTGGAGATGGATTTGCTTGCGCGCACGGTCAAGCGCGGCGGCAAGAAGCTGGACCTACAACCGCGCGAATTCCGGCTGCTTGAGTATCTCATGCGCAATTCCGGTCAGACGGTGACGCGCAAGATGCTGCTCGAAAACGTCTGGGACTATCATTTCGATCCGCAAACGAACGTGATCGACGTGCACATTTCGCGGCTGCGTTCGAAAATCGATCGTGATTTTGCGCAATCCCTGCTGCACACGGTCAGAGGATCGGGTTATCGACTGGAGGCATGAGGCCAAGCCTCGCGCTCCTTCGCACGACGACATTCCGGCTTGCCCTCGCGCAGGCCGGGGTCGTCCTCGTGTTCGTCGTTGCACTTCTCGTCTATGTGTACTTCGCCACTATCGGCCAACTGGTTGCGGATTCTGACGTCCTCGCGGACCAGGAATATGCAGCGCTTGAGCGCGCCTATGCCGAAGGCGGCATCCGCCGGCTAAACCAGGAAGTTGTTGAGCGCGCTGCGCGGCAGGGTCCGCTGCTTTACGTGTTGGCGGAGGGCAATGGCGTCGTCGTCACTGGCGACTTTCAGCAATTGCCGTCTTTGCCGGGCGAGAGCGTTCAGCGCATCGATTTTGGTTTTGAGTCCACAGATGCTGAAGGCGCGGCCCAGCGTGGCCGCGCGCGGGGCAAGGTGGGCCGGCTTCTCAATGGCCCGATCCTGCTGGTCGCGCGCGACCTTGGCGATAGCGAGGTCATGTCCGGCCGTATCACGCGGGTACTTTGGACGGTCGCCATTCTGGGTGTGTTTCTCTCGATTGCGAGCGGCCTTATCGCGTCATGGTTGGCCTCGCGCCGAGCTGAAGCGCTTGCCAGCACCGCGCGTGATGTCATGGCCGGCGATTTGAAGCGCCGGGCGCCGGTGCGCGGCGAGGGTGATGAATTCGACGCGCTTGCCGAGGCCATGAACGCGATGCTCGATCGCTTAGAGCGGTTAATGCAGGTCTCGCGTACTGCCGGTGACGCGATTGCGCACGATTTGCGTTCGCCTCTGACGCGCTTCCGGCAAAAACTCGAAGCTGCATTGGAGGCGCCGGCCGATACAGCGAATGATCGCGAGGCGCTTCGCAAGGCGCTGGAAGAAGCGGACAGTCTGCTCGATATGTTCGCTGCTGTGCTGAAGCTTGCGCGCGTTGAATCGAATCCCAACTGGCGCTTCGAACGCATCGACGCGAGCGATATATTGCGCGAGTTGGTGGATTTTTATGAGCCCGCCGCGGAAGAGCAGGGACGAACGCTTCGAGGCGAGATTGCACCAGACCTCTTCGTGAACGGGGAAACGGGGTTGTTCACGCAAGCGGTCTCTAACCTCGTCGAGAACGCGCTGAAATATACGCCCGAAGGCGGACATATTGCATTGACGGCTGCGCGCCGCAGCGACGGGCGCATCGAGATCGCAGTTTCGGATGACGGGCCCGGCATTGCGCCGGCGGATCGTGACCGGGTGCAGGAACGCTTCGTCCGCCTTGAAAGCGCGCGCTCCTCGCCAGGCGCTGGATTGGGCTTGAGTCTTGTTGCGGCGGTTGCGCGTCTGCACAGAGGTGGGCTCCATTTGCGTGACGGGTTGGATAATGGCGAGGGCAAGGGGCTCGGCGCTGCGCTCGTTCTGCCGGCGGCCGCCTGATGCGCGCCGTTGCGCCAGCCCTCGCACTTGGGGCGCCGCACTCGGCTTTTGCCAACACACCTTGGGCGCGCGCCGCCGCATCTGCTCTCGAATCCGCACCGTACCTAAAGCGCTTGATGGAGCGCCGCCCGGATCTGTTGGCCAATGCAGATTCAGCCTGGGCGGATCGTCTGCTCGCTGAAGCTTTGGCGACCGCAAACGCAATTGCAGATGAGCCGCCCCCGATCGAAGAGGCAATGCGGACGTTGCGGCGTGCGAAGGATGCGCTGCATCTTTGCGTCGCGCTTGCGGATCTAAACCGCACTTGGCCTTTGCATCAAGTCACAGGAGCGATCACAGATTTCGCCGACGCTGCGTTGCGCGCCGCACTTGCTGTCGGCGCGCAAGAGAGCGCCCGCCGCGGGGATTTTGAGCTCGGCGCCTTGGGCGGCGAGCGCGGCCCCGTGCCCGGCGTGACGCTCATCGCCATGGGCAAGATGGGTGCGCGTGAACTCAATTATTCCAGCGATATCGATTTTTCTGTGTTCTTCGAAACGCAGCTGCTCTCGGAAGCAAAAGCACGAGAGCCGCGGGTCGCTGCAGCACGCCTCGTTGCGCCAATTGTGCGCATGCTGGAGGAGGTGACGGCGGATGGCTATGTCTTCCGCACGGATTTGCGCTTGCGGCCTGATCCGGGGTCAACCCCCGTGGCGGTCGGGCTTGCCGCTGCTGAGCTCTATTACCAAAACCTCGGGCAGAATTGGGAGCGTGCTGCTTTCATTAAAGCGCGCGCCGCTGCTGGCGACGTGGTCTGTGGGCGCGAGTTTTTGGCGTCGCTCGAGCCGTTCATTTGGCGCAAGCATCTGGACTTCGCAGCGGTGGAGGACGTGCACTCGATCAAGCGGCAAATTCTCTCCGCACACAAAAGCGCAGAGCTTGGCGATCCGGTTTTTGATGTGAAGCTCGGGCGCGGCGGTATTCGCGATATCGAACTCTTTGCCCAGACGCAGCAATTGATCCTGGGAGGGCGAAATCGGAAGCTGCGGGCGCAGGGCACGATCAGCGCGCTCGACGCTTTGTTAGAGGCGGGCGCGATCTCGGGCGATGCGCGAGATGCGCTAAGCGAAGCCTACGTGTTCTTCCGTGAGATAGAGCACCGCATTCAGATGCTGGAGGATGCACACACGCATCGTGTCCCCGCTGATCCCGAAACGCGTGCGCGGCTTGCAGCGCTGTCTGGATTTGAGGGCTTGGACGCGTTTGATGCCGCCTTGATCGAGCGGCGGCGCATCGTTTCGAACATTGACCACCAGCTCTTTGGCCGCGGCCAGAGCTTGGCAGATCCGTTGGGCAGCTTGATCTTCACGGGGGTGGAGGATCACGCCGAGACGCTCACGACGATCACGTCGCTTGGCTTCACGCAGGCTGCTTTCGTCAGTCAAACCATTCGCGGCTGGCATCACGGCCGCATTCGCGCCATGCGGTCCGAGCGTGCGCGTGAGATTCTGACGCGGCTGACACCCCGCTTGCTGCGGGCGCTCGCAGGCGCCGGCGACCCTGACCAGGCGTTTGTGCGCTTTTCGTCTTTCTTTGCAGGCCTCTCGGCTGGCGTCCAATTGCTTGCGCTGCTCGATGCGCGGCCGGCATTCTTGGATTTGCTGGCGCGAATACTCAGTCTCGCGCCGCGCCTGGCGGACGACCTCGCACGGCGGCCGGCCTTGCTCGACGCCCTCATCGAGCCGCGCTTTGCGCTGCCCCTGTCTAGCGACACGCCAGGGGCACAGCGGGCCGAATTGGCTGAGCGCCTCTCAATCGCGACGAGTTTCGAGCAGCGTTTGAACGCCGCGCGACGCTTTCAACGCGAAGAGGCCTTTCGTATCGATGTGCAAGTGCTCGAAGGTCAGGCGACCGCCGCTGATGCTGGCGCGGCGCACGCTGAGCTTGCCGAAGCATGCGTCGTCGCCATGGCGGAGGCCGCATTGGCGGAAGTTGAGCGCACCAACGGCTCGCAACCCGGTGCATTTGTCGTGCTGGCGCTGGGCAAGTTCGGCGGCCGCGAACTCGCTGAAGGCTCTGATTTGGATCTTATGCTCGTCTATGACGCGCCCCCCGATGCGGCCGCGCCCGGCGAATTGTACACGCGTATGACGCAGCGTTTGATCAGCGCGCTCTCAGCGCCAACCGAGGAGGGCGCGCTCTACGAGATCGACACCAAGCTCCGCCCGTCCGGTTCGAAGGGGCCGGTGGCCGTGCGGCTGTCCTCGTTTGAACGCTATTATGCCGAAGAGGCTTGGACGTGGGAGCTTCAGGCCTTGACCCGGTTGCGGCCTGTGGCTGGGGACGTCTCGTTGAGCAAGCGGGTTCAGGAAACCGCGATGCGAACCCTGGCCGCGCCCCGAGAGCAAGCGAAGATTTTGGCGGACGTCGCGGAGATGCGCGGGCGCATGGAGCGCGAGCGCGCCGCGAAGTCGATTTGGGATTTGAAGTTGGCGCCAGGCGGCTTGGTGGACATCGAGTTCATCGCGCAGGCGCTACAGCTGGTGCACGCCGCGGATGCGCCGGATGCTCTCTCGCCCAATACAGGCGAGGCGTTGAAGCATTTGCATTCTGCGGGGAAACTCGATGCGCAGGCGTGTGCAAAGTTGACCGAGGCTTGGGCGCTTTGGAGTGCGCTTCAACATCTGCTGCGTATCTGTGTTGCTGGTGAGTTCAAACCCGACGATGCGCCGGCGCCGCTGCTGGAGCGTTTAGCGGCGTTGGGTGGCGTGCCCGACTTTGAAGCGCTGGAAGCGAAGGTGCGCAGCGTGCAAGGGCAGGTGCGGGAGTTGTTTACGCAGATCGTCGGCCCGCTTGGTGACGGATCGCAAGCGCTGCGGCGCTGACTATTCCGCTGCAGTCGCTTCTGGCGAGGCATCACGCTGGCCGCCGAAGCGGCGTGGTAGCGTAACCGTCACGATTGTGCCGCGGCCGACTTCGCTTTGGATGGCGAGTTTGCCGCCGTGCATTTCGGTGAGCGACTTGGTCAGTGCAAGGCCGAGGCCGGTGCCGGAATTGTTGCGCGTCAGCTCTTCTTCGACTTGCTCGAACGGGCGTGCGAGACGCGGCAGGTGTTCGGGCGGGATGCCGCAACCGGTATCGACGACGCGCAACGTCAGTGCCTGCGGATTGGCGCGGGCGTGCACCATGATGGCGCCCTGATCGGTGAACTTCACCGCGTTCGAGAGCAGGTTGAGCAGGATCTGCTTGATCGCGCGGTGATCGGCTTCGATCTCCGGCAGCTCTTCTGCGTCGACGACGACGGACAGGCCCTTTTCTTCAGCTTTGCGTTTGGTGAGACGCACTGCCTGCTCGATAGCGACGCTCGGATCGAGCGGCTTCGGCGACAGCGTGAGCTTGCCAGCTTCGATCTTGGCCATGTCGAGGATGTCGTTGATCAGCTCGAGCAGATGGTTGCCGCTGTCGAAAATGTCGGTCGAGTATTGCTTGTACTGAGGGTTGCCGATCGGCCCGAACAATTCCTTCGCCATGATCTCGGAGAACCCGATCACGGCGTTGAGCGGCGTACGCAGCTCGTGGCTCATATTGGCCAGGAATGTCGACTTGGCGCGGCTGGCTTCTTCGGCTTTTTGGCGCTCTTCGTGCGCTTCGCGCGCGAGCGCCTTGATCCGATATTCCTGACTCTCGGCGCGGCTCAGCGCATCGGAGAGACGACGCTCGTTACGCGCGAGTTCTTCTTCCTTGCGCTTAAGCGGTGTGATGTCGACGCCCACCGTGATGACGCCGCCGTCGGCGGCGCGGCGCTCTACAATGTGCAGCCAGTCGCCGGTCGAGAGCTCAATGATGCGAACATCTGGGTTGGTCGCGTCGTGCTTCTCACGGCGGATCGCGGGCGTGGCTGCTGCGGCGATCGCCTCATACGAGGCGCGCTGGCGCAGGATTTCGGGCCCCAGTTTGAAAGCGTCGGCGAAGCTCTGGTTCCAAAGCAGCAAACGCTTGCGCGCGTCCCACAGCGCGAATGGGCCGGAGAAGTTTTCAATCGCGGCGCGCAGCTGGCGTTCGAGCCGCGTTACGCGTGCTTCTGCCTCGTGGCGCTGGGTTGCGTCGATCACGGTGGCGAAAAGCCGGGTTTCGGCGCGGCCGCTCGAGTCCTCGACCGCAGCGCCGCGCGCTTCGATCCAGGCCAAGCCGCCGCCACGCGTTACGCGGAAGCGCGCATCCAGGAGGCCGGACTGGCGGGCGCGGCGGAATTCTTCATCGACGCCAAAGCGATCCTCGCTGACCACGATTTCCAGCAGCTCACGCAAGCTGATCGTGTCGCGTGGCGCGCCGAGCAGGCGTGCGGCTTGCTCGGAGAGCTGAACTTCGTCCGCGCCAGGGCGCCATTCCAGAACGCCGACCTTCGCGCCGTCCGCTGCGATGCGGAAGTGTGTTTCCACGCGCACAGCTTCCGCCTCTGCCAAGCGGGCGCGTTGCGCATTTTGGCGCATCAGCAAGTAAAGCACCCCCATAGCTGCGAGCGGCGTGGCGGCCAGCAGGGCGTACTGCAGCAAAGCCGCGAGCAGCAGAGACATCGTGGCCGGCGCTGGCGCGGCGGTCATGACGCGGAAGCCGCCGATCTGCGCGGTGGATTCAACCGCGACCCAGGTCGCGCCTTGGCCGTCGCGGATTAGTGCTCCGCCTTCGGTGTTGGAGCGTGTGGCCGCAAGCACTTGTTGTTGCGCGCGGATACCTGCCTGCTGCAGTGCCGGCGATGCGTAGAAGATATTGCCGTTCGGAGTGGCGATAAGCACCCGCGCGTCGGTCTGCAGTTCCGGCAGCAGGCGTGCGGGATCGATGATTGTAACGATGCGCCGGTCGCCGATGCGGCGCACGATGACTGGAGATGTTGCGAGTTCGCCCATGTCCGGGGCGCCGGCCCAAAGCGGCTCGGCGCCAGCGGCGTTGAACGCGGCAGTCGCGAGCCCGGCGAACTCAGTATTTGTGATGGCTTCGATGGCGCCGCTCGGACCGACGATAGCAGCGGCGGTTGCGGGTGAAGCATGGGCCGCAGCGTTAGCGAGCCCATTCGCGTCCCCGCCGTTGGTGCGTGCGAGTTCGGATGCGCCAGCGCCAGCGCCGACGGCGATCGCAAGGTTGGCATTGACGCGTTCAGCGATCAGGCCAGCTGCTGACGCTTGAGCCGCGATAGTTGTCTCAGCGGCGTCATCGATGTGTGATTTAATCTGCGCGCCAGTCGCAACCGCGAACGCGATGACGAACAGAGCCACCAGCGCCATGAAGGGCCGGCCAGCTTTATCCTGCGACGCGGGCCCGGCGAGGCCGGGTTCGTCAAGAGCTGCAGTGTTCGACACAAGACTTCCCCGGCCGCCCCGAATCGCCGTTCGGAATCCTGACAAGGTGTAAATCGTAACGAGCGAGTAAACACTCTGTCGAGCCGGTCGCTGGTTCTATTCCGAGCAACGTTCGCAAGTGTCTCTGAAAAGACTCACGCGAGCGTACGTTCCACCATCTCTCTGGTGTTTTTGGAGAGATTGGTTAACGCGGCGAGGTGTTCCAACGCTGCCTTGGCATGCGCTTGACGCACCGAATCGAATCGCTTCCACGATTCAAAAGGTGTGAGTAACCGCGCTGCCAGCGCCGGGTTGAGCGGATCGATCTGTTCCGCCAGCGATGCGAGGAAGCGATAGCCGCCGCCGTCGGCGGCGTGGAAGGCGCGCGGGTTGCGCATTGCGAACGCGGCCGCCAGTGAGCGCACCCGATTTGGGTTTTTCACGTTGAAGTCGGGATGCGCGCGCAGGTTTTCGACGCGGGCGAGCGTATCGTTGCGCGGGGCGGAGGCTTGCACCGCAAACCACTTGTCAATCACCAACGGGTTGGCGCGCCAGCGTTGATAGAAATCGGCGAGCGCACCCTCGAAAGCTTCACTGCCGCTAGCGCCGAGCGCCTCGATGGCTGCGATGCTCTCGGTCATGCTGCGCGCGCCGGCGTATGCAGCTTCGAAGGTCTCCGTTTGCGCCGGGCCAAGCGCGGCAAGCAGGTCGAGCGCGGCGGACTTGAGCGCACGGCGGCCAGCGGCGTCGGCGCTGGGGGAGAACGGTGTTTCGCCCGGCGTCTTTGCGATTGGCTCGAGGCGATCGCGAAGAGTTTCGGCGACGAGCTTCCGCAGGCTTTCGCGGGCGCCGTAGAGTTGCTCGGGGTCAGGCGTGTACGCCGCCAATAGAAGTTCGTTCAAGTCGGGCACGCGCAGTGCGAGCGCTGCAAACGCAGGATCTTCCTGCGCACGGTCGAGTTCGCGGCCGAGCGCTTTCGCCAGCGCGGGCGCTGCGTCCTTCGCTTCGCCCAGAAGAACAGCGCGGGCGATAGTTTGTCCCGCTTCCCAGCGCGTAAACGCGTCGGGATCGTGCGCCATTTGAGCCAAGCGCTGATCGATCGTGAGAGCATCGTCGAGCGTGACAGGGGCGGAGAACCCGCGCAGCACCGACGGGATCGGCTCTTCTACGACATCGCTGAAGCGGAGGACGGTGTCAGCCTCAGTGATGACCACATCATGTTTGAGCGCCGACATCGCGCCGCCTTCTGCTTTCGAGGCGATAATGGCGCCGTCGGGCGCGATAAAACCGATCTCTAGCGGGATTGGCGCTGGCAGCTTCGCACTTTGGCCTGGCGTTGCCGGCGTGCGCTGAGAAAGCGTCAGTGTGTAAGTGCGCGCGTGCTTATCGTAGGCGCCGCGCACTTTTAGCGCTGGCGTGCCGGCTTGTTCATACCAGCGCATGAAATCATCTAGCTTGCGGCCGGACGCTTCCTCGAAACAGCCAATAAAATCTTCAACCGTTGAAGCGGTGCCGTCGCGGCGCTCGAAGTAGAGCTGCATGCCGCGGTCGAACGCTTCGGCGCCGATAATCCGCTTCAGCATGCGAATGATTTCGCCGCCTTTTTCGTAGACGGTCGCGGTGTAGAAATTGTCGATCTTTTGGTAGCTCGACGGGCGCACAGGGTGCGCAAGCGGGCCGGCGTCCTCGCCGAATTGCCGCGCGCGCAGGCGCTTGACGTCCTTGATGCGCTGTACCGGGCGCGAGCGCTGGTCGGCCGAGAATTCCTGCTCGCGGTAAACGGTCAGCCCTTCCTTCAAACAGAGCTGGAACCAATCGCGGCAGGTGATGCGGTTGCCCGTCCAGTTGTGGAAATACTCGTGTCCGACGACCGCTTCGATTGCTTCGAAGTCCGCGTCGGTCGCCGTGTCAGCATCGGCCAAGATGAGAGCCGAGTTGAAGATGTTGAGGCCCTTATTCTCCATCGCGCCGAAATTAAAATCGCGTACGGCGACAATGTTGAAGACGTCGAGATCATACTCGCGCTTAAAGGCTTCCTCGTCCCATTTCATCGAGCGCTTCAGGGCGTCCATTGCATAGCGCGCGCGCTCGGAATCGCCCGGGTCGACGTAAATACCAAGCGCAACGTTGCGGCCGCTCACTGTGGTGAACGTGTCGTGGATCGACTCGTATTTACCCGCGCAGAGCGCAAACAGGTAAGCGGGCTTCGGGTGGGGATCGATCCACACCGCAAAGTGACGCCCGCCTTCCATGTCGCCGCTCTCGGTCAAATTGCCGTTTGAGAGCAACGTTGGGTATTGCGCCTTATCGGCCTCGATGCGCACTGCGAAGCGCGCGAGCACGTCGGGACGGTCGAGGTAGTAGGTAATGGCGCGAAAGCCTTCCGCTTCGCACTGGGTGCAGAAGCGGCCGCCCGACATATAGAGCCCATCAAGGTGCGTGTTCGTGGCAGGTGAGATCCGCGTGACGATGTCGAGCCGGAAGGACGCGGGCGGATCGAAAATGGTGAGCTTGCCGGGCTCCACGCGATAGCGCGACGCATCGAGATGCTCGCCATCGATCGCAACACTCTGCAATTCCAGCCGCTCGCCGCTTAATTCAAGGGGGACAGCCGTGTCGCCGCTACGGCGCACGTGGCTACTCGCGGCGACCAAAGTCTGCTCAGGCTTAAGCGAGAAGACGAGCGCGATTTCGTCGATCAGATAGGGCGGCGGTGTGTAGTCGACGAGACGGACAGTGACGGCTTCAGCGTCGCGCATGCAGAGGCTCCGGTTAGAGCCCTGATGTGAGCCGCCAAGCGGTCAAAATCAATGCAGCTATTCAGCCGCTGCCACGGCATCGACGCGCGGCGGGGCGCTTTCGTGATAGATCGCCGCCAGCACCATTTCGGCTTGCCGCGCCAAATCAAGCAATTGGCCAGGCGTTTCGTGCGGATTGTCCTGCGCGAACTCGATGAGTTCACGGGAAACGCGCATCAGCCGCAATGCGTTGGCGATGATGCGGGACTGATGTTCCACGCGGGTAGGGTCGCGGTCGTACTCGGCCATCGGCACACGCCAGCCGCCCCAATCCTTCTCATCGGTAACTACGACCGGGAACGTGCCGGGGTAGGGATGGCGCGGATCGCGCGCATCCGCGGAGAGGCGGTTTACGGCGCGCAGGATGCGCCAGTTTTCGGTCTCAATCAGGTCCGGCTTTTGCGGTTCTTTGTCTTCCGCCGCCAGCTCGTGGGCCTGGAAGTCGCGGCCGAGGCCGGTGTCATAGGTAACGCGCAGCGGCTCTTCGACGCCCTTGACCCATTGCGGATGGACGTTCTCGATCACCGCCCACGTCGCCACTGGCTTCACGTAGACGCGCTGACCCTTATGGAAGACGGCCTTCGCCATGGATTACTCACCCCAATATCTCCGAGGACAGTAGCGCATCTCGCTTTAGCCTTCGTGAAGAGGCGTTGACGCCAAGACACTCTTTCGCGCCATCCGCTGGGCGCGTTAAGGTGGCGCAAACCATAAGTCCCGGGAGGACGCGTTGAATTTCGATTTTTCCGACGATCAGAAGAGCCTGAAGGATCAGGCGCGCAAATTCCTGTCGGAGAAGGCCAGCTCCAAGGTAACGCGGAGCGTTCTCGACGATGCCGAGAAGTCCTATGACAAAGACCTCTGGCGCGCGGTCGCCGAGATGGGTTGGCTGGGTGTTGCGATCCCGGAGGAGCATGGCGGCTTGGGGCTTGGCCGGCTTGAACTGTGTGTATTGGCCGAAGAGATTGGGCGCGCCGTCGCGCCTATCCCGTTTTCGTCGACGGTATATTTTTTCGCTGAAGCTCTGATGCTTGCAGGCACAGATGCTCAGAAGGGCGCGCATCTCCCGAATGTCGCGAGCGGCGAGACGATTGGCTGCTTTGCTGTATCCGAGGGGCCGGGCGCACCAACCGCGGCGACCATTCAAGCGAAGTTCGACGGCTCGACGCTTAGCGGCGTGAAAATACCCGTGACAGACGGTGACTGCGCGACCCATGCGGTTGTCGTCGCCAAAGAAGGCGCTGGCGTTTCGCTGGTGTTGGTCGATCTCAACCAATCGGGCGTCACGCGCACGACGTTGAAGACACTCGATCCGACGCGCGGCCACGCAAAGCTCGAGTTCAAGAATGCGAAAGCTGAGCGGCTCGGCGCTGTTGGCCAAGGTTGGGACTTGGCCGAAGCGGTTCTGGACCGCGCCGCGGTGCTGATCGCGTTCGAGCAAATCGGCGGCAGCCAGGCGTGCCTTGAAATGTCGATCGACTACGCCAAATCGCGCTACGCCTTCTCGCGCCAGATCGGCTCGTTCCAAGCGATCAAGCATAAGCTCGCCGACATGTACGTGAACATCGAGGTCGCGCGCTCGAACGCCTATTACGGCGCGTGGGCGCTTTCGACTGAAGCTGCGGAGTTGCCGTTCGCCGCCGCCGCGTCGCGCGCTGCCGCGAGCGACGCGTACTATTTCTGCGCCAAGGAAAACATCCAGACGCATGGCGGCATGGGCTTCACTTGGGAAGTCGACTGCCACCTCTTCTACCGCCGCGCCAAACTGCTCGCCGTGCAAGCCGGAGCGCCGGCGGTGTGGAAGGAAAAACTCGTGAAGCGCCTCGAACAACGCAACGCGGCCTGAGGATCAGAACAATGGATTTCAACGATACGCCTGAAGAAGCCAAGTTCCGCTCCGAAGCGCGCGCATTTCTTGAAGCGAATGTGAAGCCGAAGAGCGCCGAGAGCGAACGGCTACAGCGCAAGCTGTCGCCGGCTGAGTATTTGAAAGCGGCGAAAGCCTATCAGGCCAAGAAGGCTGAGGCGGGTTTCACCGGCATCACCTGGGCGAAAGAGCAGGGCGGACGCGGCCTGCCGCCGATCTACTCGGTGATCTTCAACCAGGAAGAAGCGAAGTTCGACGCTCCGGCCGCGCCGTTCTCGATTGGTCTTGGCATGTGCGTGCCGACCGTGATCGCATTCTCTGACGAAGAGACCAAGGATCGCTACGTCGCCAAAGCGCTGCGCGGCGAAGAGATTTGGTGTCAACTTTTCTCAGAGCCGGGCGCGGGTTCCGATGTCGCCGCATCGAAGACCAAAGCCGTACGTGATGGGGACGATTGGATCGTCAACGGTCAGAAAGTGTGGACGACAGGCGCGCAATTCTCGGATTACGGCATCTTGCTGGTGCGCACGAATCCGGACGTGGAGAAGCACAAAGGCCTCACCATGTTCATCGTCGATATGAAGCAGAAGGGCGTCGAGGTAAGGCCAATCCACCAAGCCTCAGGCGGGCGCGAGTTCAGCGAAGTCTATTTTACTGACGTGCGTATTCCGGATTCCAGCCGCTTGGGCGATCCGGGCATGGGCTGGAATGTCGCGCTCGTTACACTCATGAACGAGCGCCTCGCTGTCGGCGGCTCCTACGGCCCCGACTACAAAGAAATTCTGGATTTCGCGCGCGGCATCAGTTCGCCGACCGGAGGAGGCGCGCTGATCAAGGACGAAGCATTCCGGCAGAAGCTCGCCGATTGGATCGTGCGCGCGGAGGGCTACAAGCTCGCGAAATTCCGCACCATGACGGCGCTCTCGAAGGGCCAAACGCCTGGCCCGGAAAGCTCGATCGGCAAAGTCATCAACGCCAATCAGATGATGGACATCGCCAACACCGCGATCGAAGCGCAGGACCATTTCGGCATCATCAACGATCCCGACCTCGCCCCGCTCGAAGGCGCCTTCCACCAAAGCTACATGTTCGCACCGGGCCTGCGCATCGCCGGCGGCACCGATGAGATTTTGAAGAACATCATCGCCGAGCGGGTGCTGGGGCTTCCGCAAGATGTGCGCGTCGATAAGGGTGTCGCGTTCAAGGATTTGCCCAGCGGGCGGTGATTATTCGGTCGTCCGTCCATCGAAGTGCTCTTCTTCGACGTTGTCTTTATTCGGCGCTACAACGCCGTCTTGATGCTCCGGCGGGCCGTAGAGTGTGTAAAGGCGCAGCGGCTCTGAGCCAGTGTTGATCACGTTATGTTGTGCGCCGGCCGGGACGATGATGGCGTCATCGTCCTTCACCTGACTGCGTTCGCCGTCGATGACGACTTCGCCTTTGCCGCTTTCGATGCGGAAGAATTGGTCGTGCGTGGCGTGGACTTCCGAGCCGATGTCTTGGCCGGGCTCGAGCGACATCAGCACCAGTTGGAGGTGCTCGCCCGTGTAGATGACGCGGCGAAAGTCGGTATTCTGCGTGGTCAGGGTTTCGATGTTGTCGACAAAGCCGGTCATTGGGCGCCTCGGGTGATTGCGGCGGAGCAATGCGGGGGCTGCGGATTGGTTCCCGCTAGACCAATTCCTCGAACAGCATCGGCTCTTTCGCCCGCCAGCCTTCGATCTGCAGCATCCGGTTCGTCGCGATGCCGCCGCTGGCGCTGAAGCCGGTGAGCTTAAAGTCGGCGCCGACGACGCGGTGGCACGGGACGACGATCGCGAACGGATTGCGGCTCAGCGCTTGGCCGACGGCGCGCGCGGCGCTTGCATCGCCAATGGCGCGGGCGATTTCGCCATAGGTGCGCGTCATGCCCGGCGCGATCGCGCGTGTGGTTTCATAAACGCGGGCGTTGAACGTCGGCGTGCGGCTCATATCGAGTGTGATGGTGCGCAGCGATTTTTGCTCGCCGCTCAAAAGCGCCGCGATATCGGCGATGCCGCGCGCGATCTGCTTTGGCGGCTCAAGCTCATCAGCGCTCGGGCAATGGCGCATCAGTCGCGTACGCGTCGCGTTTTCGCTCTTCTCTGGGAGCTGCACACCAATGATCCCGCGCGGCCCCCAGGCGATGCCGCAGCGGCCGATGGCAGTGTCGAACAGGGCGTATGCGTACATTTCGCCTCTTGAATGGAACGACTCTAAGGAATAGAACATATAGAGAACATGAGTCCCCGTCCAGTCCTTTCCGAGCCGCTCAATGGCTTCAGCAGCTTTCTGGCCCAAATGGCCGGGGGCCCGTTGCATGAAATGGGGCCGGCCGATCCCGGTTCGGAGCCGGCGGCGATCGGTTTTGCGCTCAATCTGGCCGCTTCTTGGGCAAGGCAAGCGGGGGTGATCTGGGCCGGGGAAGAAGGGGTGTTCGCCGAAGACGGCGCGCCTTATCCGCCTGGGCTGGCGCAACTCGGGCTCGATCCTGGTCGGCTCATCGTCGTTCGCGCGGCCAAGCGCGAAGATTGCCTGTGGGCGGCCGAGCAGGCGCTTTCGGCGCGCGGCGCAATTGTCATTTGCGCGCTGAGCGGGCGCGGCAAGCCGCTCGATCTGAAAACCACGCGGCGGCTCTTACTCTTTGCCGAGCGCAATGGCTCTAAATGTCTGCTCGTGCGCCCGCGCGCGGAAGCCAGCGCCGCGTGGACACGCTGGCGCGTTGCGGCGGCGCCAAGCCGCGCTGAACCCCGCGAACTCGGGGCCCCCGCTTACGCCATCGAACTCATGCGCAGCCGCGGCGGCCCTTCCGGCGCGCGCTTCACCATTGAATGGAACGCTCATGTCCGTGCTTTCGAGCAACGCGACGTGGCTCGCGATCTATCTGCCGCGTCTGAATACGGACCGGCTGATCAGATCCGGGCGCGCGCCTGAGCAGCGCCCGCTCGCCATCTACGCCAAGGAAGCCGGCGCTTTCCTGCTGACGGGCGTCGATGCGCGTGCGTCTTCGCTTGGGTTGAAGCTTGCCATGTCGCTTGCCGATGCGCGCGCAATGCAGCCAGGGCTTGCCGCCATCGAAGCCGAACCGGAAGAGGATGCCCGCGCGCTCGATCACATCGCCGCTTGGTGCGAGCGCTTCACGCCGCTTGTCGTGATCGATTCACCGGACGGATTGTTTCTGGACATTAGCGGCTGCGCCCATTTGTTCGGCGGCGAAGCAGCATTGCGCGATCAGATCGTGACCCGCCTCGCCGCACAAGGCTTTGCCGCCCGCGCCGCGCTTGCGCCAACGCCTGGCGCCGCTTGGGCTTTGGCGCGGTACAGCCGCGCGACGCAAGCTTCGGCGGATGCAGTGCAAACGCTCGCGCCTCTCCCGATCGAAGCGCTGCGGTTGGAAGAAGCCTCTGCAGCGCTGTTGCGGAGGCTTGGGCTCAAAACCATCGGCTCATTGCTGACAGCGCCGCGTTCTTCCTTCACGGCTCGCGCCGGTGAGCGCGCGATGTTGCGGCTGAATCAAGCGCTTGGCCGGGCCCCCGAAGCCCTCAGCCCGCGCCGTCCGACGCCGTCTGTGTTTGCGCTCCGGCGTTTCCTGGAGCCGCTCTTCAGCGTCGAGACCATCCTGATCGCGACGGAGCATCTCTGCTCTGACGTCATCGAGAAGCTCGAACTGCGGGGCGCGGGCGCGCGGCGGGCGGCATTGCATCTGTTCGGCGTGGATGGGCGTGACCGTGTGATTGAGATCGGCGTCAGCCGTCCTGAACGCGAAGTGAAACCGCTGCTGCGGCTCTTCCGCGAAAAGCTCGGCCACGCGGCCGAAAATCTAGACGCTGAGTTTGGCATTGAAGCGGCGCGGCTCGATGTGGTGCAGCTTGAGCGCATCGAAGGCGGCGCGCGTACACTGGCGGCGGTGGAGGAAGCCGATGCCGGCGCGGAGAAAATTGCTGCGCTTGTCGATGTGTTAAGCGCGCGGCTTGGGCCAAAGCGCGTGCTGAGGCCCAAGTTCAGCGAAGTGCATGCGCCGGAAAAGGCGGGCGCATGGAGCGCCGCTCTCAGTAGCTCAGCTGAGAAGACAACGCCCGCAGCGTCGCCGCGCGACGGCGTCATGCGCCGCCCGCTCACTTTATTTGCGCGTCCGCAACCGATCGAAACGCTGGCCACCGTCCCGGATGGTCCGCCGATCCGCTTCCGCTGGCGGCGCGTGCTGCACGAAGTCACGCGCGCGGAAGGGCCGGAGCGGATCAGCGGCGATTGGCTCGGTGGTCTGCCGACGCGCGACTATTATCGCGTCGAAGATAAGGAGGGGCGCCGCTACTGGCTCTATCGCGAAGGCTTCTACGGCGAGAGCGACGAGCCGCCGCGCTGGTTCGTGCATGGGCTGTTCGCATGAGCTTCGCCGAACTTTGCGTCACCACAAATTTCTCGTTCCTCCGCTCCGGCTCGCACCCGGAAGAGATGGTGGAGCAGGCGGCTCAGCTTGGGCTTGTCGGGATTGGCGTTGCTGATCGCAATACGCTGGCGGGCGTGGTGCGCGCGCATGTGAAAGCGAAATCGGTCAAAGAAGAGAAGGGCGTCGACGTCCGCGTCATAGTCGGATCGCGGCTGGTGTTTCGCGACGGCACGCCGGACTTGATCGTTTATCCCAAGGATCGCGCTGGTTACGCTAACCTCACGCGCTTGCTTACCATCGGCAATCGCCGTGCGCCGAAAGGTCAGTGCTGGCTCGATTTCGCCGACTATCTTGCGCACGCGAAAGATCTGCAGACAATTCTCATTCCGGAGTTCGCTCTGGGCGATGAGCCTGATGCAATGGCGCGCTATCTCCGTGATGTCGGCGATGCCTCCGGCCAAGTCTGGCTCGCGGCGCCATTTCAGTTCAGCGGCGAAGATCGCCGCCGCATTCGGCAACTCAAAACATTGGCGGTGCAAACTGGCGCGCGTTTGCTCGCAACGACCGAGCCGCTAATGCACCACGGCGACCGCCGGCCGCTGCTTGATGTGGTCACATGCATTCGCGAGAAGAAAAAACTGGATGAAGCTTCTGCATTGCTCGCAAAAAACGCCGAGCGGCAGCTGAAGCCGCCAGGAGAGATCGCGCGTCTCTATAAAGATGCGCCGGAAGCGGTGGCGGAGAGCTTGCGCTTTCTTCGCGGTATCGCGTTCTCGATGGATCAGCTGCGCTACGAGTATCCTGAAGAAACAGCCGAGGGCTTCACCGATCCCCAACAAGCGCTTGAGCATTTGGCTTGGAAAGGCGCACAGCAGCGTTACCCCGATGGCGTTCCCGAGAAGGTGAAAGCGTCCTTGGAGCGCGAGCTCGATATCGTTGGCCGCATAAAATACGCGCCGTATTTTCTGACCGTCGCCGACATTGTGAAGTTCGCGCGGTCCGGCTTCGACAAGGACGGCAATAAGGTCGACCCAATTTTGTGCCAAGGCAGAGGATCGGCCGCCAACTCCACAATTTGCTACTGCCTCGGCATCACTTCGGTAAACCCAGCGAACAACACGCTTCTGTTCGATCGTTTCGTTTCCGAAGAGCGGGGCGAGCCGCCGGACATCGATGTCGATTTCGAGCACGAGCGGCGCGAAGAGGTGATCCAGTATGTATACCAAAAGTACGGACGCGATCGCGCGGGTCTAGCCGCCACTTTAATCTGTTATCGCGGTCGCAGCGCAATCCGCGAAGTGGCGAAGACGTTCGGATATTCCGAGGATCGCATCGCGAGTTTGGCCAAGACGCTGCATTGGTGGTCGCGTGGTGTTGAAGACAAGGACCTTAAAGAGCAGGGCTTGGACGTAAGCGACGTCAAGTTGATGCAGTGCGTCACGCTCGCCAACGAGCTGAATGGCTTTCCGCGGCATCTCTCGCAACATGTGGGCGGCTTTGTCATCACGCGCGAGAAGCTGCACGATGTCGTGCCGGTTCAGAACGCCGCCATGGAGGACCGTACAGTCGTCGAATGGAACAAGGATGATCTGGAGGATTTGGGAATCCTCAAAGTCGATATCCTGGGCCTCGGCATGCTTACCTGCATTCGCAAAGCCTTCGATCTCTGCAAACAGCACTATCCTGACGATAAAGTCTTGAGGCTCGACTCGACGGAAACGAATGACCCGCGTGTTTATTCGATGCTGCATCGCGCCGATTCAATCGGTGTCTTCCAGGTCGAAAGCCGGGCGCAAATGTCGATGCTGCCGCGGCTGAAACCAAAGGAGTTTTACGATCTCGTCATCGAAGTGGCGATCGTGCGGCCAGGGCCCATTCAAGGTGGGATGGTGCATCCTTACTTGCGCCGTCGCCAAGGTTTGGAAAAGGCGACAGCGCCGAAGCCAGAATTGTGGGACGTGCTGAAGCGCACCCTTGGCGTGCCGCTCTTTCAAGAGCAGGCGATGCAGATCGCCATCACCGCTGCTGGCTTCACGCCGCCGGAGGCCGACAAGCTCCGCCGCGCCATGGCCACGTTTAAACGCGTGGGTACGATTGGAACACTGAGAGCCAAGTTTATCGAGGGGATGGTCGGCAATGGGTATGAACGCGATTTCGCCGAAGCATCATTCGCGCAGATAGAAGGTTTTGGTGAGTATGGCTTCCCGGAGAGTCACGCGGCGAGCTTTGCCATTCTCGTCTACGCGTCGTCTTGGTTGAAATGCTATTATCCTGATGTTTTCGCAGCCGCTCTGCTAAACGCACAGCCGATGGGATTTTACGCGCCAGCCCAGATCGTTCGCGATGCGGCCGATCACGGCGTAGAGATACGTCCAATCGATATCAACAATTCGGCGTGGGACAATACGCTGGAGCCGGGCCCCGCCGCGTCGCTTCGTTTACATCAACGCCACATCGATATGCGAGACGACGTACGGTCTACGCACGCCATGCGTCTAGGTTTTCGTCAGGCGCAAGGTTTGAAGGAAGCGGAGATGGCTCAACTCATCGCTCATCGCGGCGCTGGTTACGATTCCATTCGCGATGTCTGGCTCCGCAGCGGCTTGCCGGCGCCCAGCATTGAGCGGCTGGCGGATGTAGACGCATTCAGATCTCTTGGCTTGGATCGGCGCGATGCGCTTTGGGCCGTTCGCGGGTTAAATCGTGTTGGCGGTCAAGAGGATTTGCCGCTTTTCGTGCAAAGCCACGATCCGACGAAAGAGCCGGACTTCGATTTGCCGCCGATGCCGTTGGGCGAGCATGTGGTCGAGGATTATCGCACGATCGGGCTCTCGCTAAAAACCCACCCTGCCGCACTCCTGCGCGGAGAATTGAGCGCGCGGCGCACCGTCAAAGCGGAGCAATTGACTGAAGCGCGCAATGGCGAACGCGTGCGCGTTGCGGGGTTAGTGCTCGTGCGCCAACGGCCGGGTACGGCGTCCGGCGTTATCTTCATGACGCTGGAGGATGAAACCGGCATCGCCAACATCGTCGTCTGGCCGAAATTGTTCGAGCAATATCGCCGCGAAGTGCTGGGTGGGCGGTTGGTGGCGATCGATGGGCCGGTGCAGAAAGAGGGCGGCGTCATCCATGTCATCGCCGAACGCGTGCACGATTGGAATCCGCTGCTGGCTGAACTTTCCGAAGCCGGCCCGCAGCTCGATGCAACCTCGCCCACCGACGAAGCCAAATCTGGCGATCCCGGCGGCTCGTGGCGCGGTGACCCGCAGCGTCACCCGCGCAACGTGCGCATCAATTTAAGTGCGGCGGCAAACGTGATGCCGAAGGGGCGGAATTTTCACTAACCACGCCAGCGCGCAAAGATGGCTGTTGGGAGCAGCAGTTCGCGGCCTTCATGCGGCAGCGCCATTTCACCGGTCTGCCATTCTCCGCCGCCAAACATCTGTTGCGCCGTTTGCGCGAGCGCCAAGTATGAGAGGCGCACTGCGTAAACTGTCGCGATCATGAAGCCTTTAGCACTGGCGCGATCGTTCGCGTCCGTGCGCAGCAGCGTCTGGCAAGCGTCCAGCAACTCAGGCAAATTTTCTTCGAGCCGCCACGTCTCACCGTCAGGGCCGCGCCCGAACTTAGGCGGATCGAGGATGATGCCGTCGTAACGGCGCCCGCGGCGGATTTCGCGCTTCACGAAGGTCAGAGCATCGTCGGCGATCCAGCGGATCGGCGCGTTCTCCAGGTCCGCTTCGCGCTGATTGTCGCGCGCGAAACCGATCGCTTTCTTCGAGGCGTCCACGTGCGTCACCTTCGCGCCGGCCTTGGCGCAGGCGAGAGACGCGAGGCCGGTATAGCCAAAGAGGTTCAGCACTTCCGGCTGTGCGCCTCGATGCGCTTTCAAGCATTCGCGTGCATAGCGCCAATGCACCGAGTGCTCAGGGAAGAACGCGAGGTGACGAAACGGGGTCGGCCGCGAGAGGAACGAAAGATCGTCCCATTTCAGCGTCCAACTCTGCGGTAGTTCGCGATTGAATCGCCAGCGGCCGCCTTCATCGTCTTCGCCAGATGTGCCGGTGAAGATCGCATCGGCACTGTCCCATTCGTTTGTGCCGAGCGCGGGCGCCCACAGCGCCTGCGGCTCCGGCCGCACAAAGCGATATGGCCCGACCTGTTCGAGTTTGCCGCCATTGCCGGAATCCAATATCCGGTAATCACGCCAATCGTCGGCCACTAAAATCTTAGGCGCGGGCGCCATCATATCCGCGTCTCCGCCAAAGATCGTAGAGCATTACGCCCGTTGCGATCGCCAAATTTAAACTGTCGGCCCGTCCGCGCATCGGCAGCTTCACCAGATGATCGCAAGCGGCTTCCATATGGTCGGGCAGGCCCGATTGCTCATTGCCCATCAGCACGATCGCTTTCGCCGGCGCCGGCGTGCCGGAATCGAGCGGGCCGCCTTTCAGCGACAGTCCGAACATCTCGGCGCCACGCGTAGTCTTGTAGTGCATAACTTCATCGAATGAAGCGCGCGCGAGCTTCATCGCAAACAGCGACCCCATGCTTGCCCGCACCGCTTCAACGGAAAACGGATCGCAGCTCTCGCCGATCAATACGACACCGCCGGCGCCGGTCGAATCTGCCGTGCGCAGGATGGTGCCGAGATTGCCGGGGTCGCGCACGCCCTCAAGCGCGACGATCGTCGCGCCTTCCAAATCATCTAGCGTTGAAAGCTTCTGACGGTACGCGCCGATCACGGTCTGCGGATTATCGCGCTTGCTGATCTGCGCTAGCACGGTCTCGCTCGTCTCGATCGTGCGCACGCGCCGCCGCTCAGCCTCATCAATCAGGGTGCGGACCTGTTCACGCGTTGTCGCCGCGGGCGAGAAGAGCAAAATCTCTGGCCACACGCCGAGATCGGCCGCTTCGACAGCCAGCCGCGCGCCTTCGGCCAAGAAAAGCCCGCTCTCGGCGCGGCCCTTCTTGGCGTGCAAGCTCTTCAGCGTCTTGATCAGCGGATTGGACGCGCTGGTGATCTGGTGCGCCATGGTCTCTTTCAGGGCGTTCGCCCGCCCGGGTGTTTCCAGTTTTCGCCTAGTTCGTCTGGCATTAGAAGGGCGTTAAGCTTGGCTGAAAGGCCTTCAGGGCGCACGCGGCGCGAGAAATCATGATCGGGCTCATACTCTCCCAGGTGATCTTGTTCATCGCGGCGGGCCTGTTTGGCTTCGCCGCCGGCTGGCGCATCTTCGCTATGGTCGCTGCCGCGCGGGTGCGCGAGGCCGAACGCGAAACCGACGAATTGCGCCGCCACCTGACCGACGCGCAAGTCCGGCGCGCCCGCGGCTCATGAGCGAGTCTAAACCTCAACTCACCGACCGCGTGCCGGTCGGCACTGTGATCGCCGCTGGCTTTGCGCTCATCGCCATGGTGCTCGGCATGGCTGCGCCGCACGACGGCTCGGCCTGGCGGATGCCGCAAGTGCTGGAGCAGCGCATTGGCGCCGCGCTCACCGCCAGTGGCAACCCGGGTCTCGATATTGAGATGGATGGCCAACGCGCCATCCTGCACGGCATCGTCGAGAGCGAAGACGATATCGCCACTGTTCAACACGCCGCGCTCACGGCTGCTGGCCCCGGCGGCGCTTGGGAGGGCGGCGTCATTGCGGTTGACGTGTCTAACGTTAGCGTCGGTGAAATTGAGAGCCCTTATGCCTGGAGCGTGCGCCGCGACGGCGCGCGGGTCATTCTCTCAGGAGCTGTGCCCAGCGAGAACGTGCGCGGCGAACTCATCGCGGCGGCACGCGGCGCCTTTGCTAATGCCGATCCGGTTGACGAAATGCGGGTCGCTGGTGGCGCACCGTCTTTCGCATTCGGGGAGTTGGCGCGGCAAGCGGTCCGCTCTGTCGCGCGCTTGGCATCCGGCGAAGCACGCATTGTAGACACTCAGGTTGCCGTGATCGGGGATGGTGACGCCGAAGGCGTCGCCGCGGTTCGCGCTGCCTTCGCGTCCCCGCCGCCGCCGTTCCGAGCGCGGCTTGCTGTCACTGTGGACGGGCTCGATGTCGAGCACCCGGAGCTACAGGGGCTTAATCTGGTCAGTGGCGATGCGGAGACGTGCGAGCGCGCGTTCGATCGCTTGATGGAACGCAATGTCGTCAACTTCCGAGCCGGTTCCGCCGCTATCGATCCTTCAAGTCGCCGCACGCTAGATGCCCTTGCGTCCGTCGCGTTGCGCTGCGACCGGTTCTCCATCGAGGTGGCTGGCCATACCGACAACCAAGGCGGGCGCGAGCCCAACATGCAGTTGTCGCGACAGCGCGCGGATGCAGTCGCAAGCTATCTGACGGCGCAAGGCGTGTCGCGTTCGCGGCTTACCGCGCGCGGCTACGGCCCAGACAATCCCCGCGCCAGCAACGCAACGCCCGCTGGCCAAGCGATCAACCGTCGGATCGAGTTCTATGTCACGAGCTGAGGCGCGATCATGGTTTATCTGATCGGACAATTGTCTGTCTGGCTGTTGCTAACGGCAGTTTCAATGGGCGTCGCCGGATGGATGTACGCCGCGCACCGCGCAGCGCCCGCCCGGCTTTCGCAGCGCCGCGAGCGCGAGCGCCTTGTCCGAGATCTCGGTCGTCTCGCGGCAGGCGAGGGCAGCGCTAATCAGGATCCAGACGCTGATCGGGCGCGCGCCGAGGCTGAAACGAGCCTCACCCGCATCCGCGAAAGCCGCATCGCTGAACTCGAACATTCGTTGGAGCAGGCGAGGGCTCGCGCCAATGACGCTTCCGCCGAAGCCGCCGAATTGCGCCGCCAACTCGATGGTGTGGACGCCAATACCGAGGAACTCGCGCGCCTGCGCACGTTGAGCGCGTCTCTGGAGCAAACACGCGCTCGCGAAATTGAGGCTGAGATCCGGCCCGTCGTGGACGACGATGCGGTTGCACTGCAAGCATGGCGGCTTCGCTATTTTGAGCAGCGGGTCCGTTATCTTGAAAGTAACGCACAAGCGCCGATTGCCGTATTCCCCGATGCTCCAACGGAGGAGTCTTCCCCGTTACCGGAGTGGCAGGCGCGAGAGGCGCAAGCGCGCGCGGCGTTCTTAGAGCAAGAACTGCGTGCTCTCTCTTCAGCCGCTGCGCCGGAGTCTGCGTCCATGGAAGAAGCGGCCCCGTTTGCAGCCGATGCCGACGTTGACGTGCTTCTGCGCTGGCGGCTGCTCTATCTGGAGCGCCGCGTCGCGCACTTGCAGGCGCAAGTCGCGCAAGGCCCTCAACAAGTCGCGCATTCGGCTGCGCCAGAGCAGGAGGCCGCGCCTGATCCGGATCGTTGGAAGTGGCGGGCGCGCTATCTGGAATCGCGGGTGCGCCATCTCGAGCAACGTCCCATCGCGGTCGCCCTTACCGTCGCGCCGATCTCGATTGCGCAGGCCGTCGCCGAGAAGAAGTCGCCTGAACCCATTCGCGCCGCGCTTCCAGCCACGCGACGCGCCAAACCGCCAATTTTGGCCGCGCCACGCAACGGCGCGCCGGATGACCTGACGCTGATTGAGTCCATTAGCCAAATGCAGCAAACGACGCTGTATGCGCTCGGCGTCTTCCACTTCGAGCAGATCGCCGCGTGGACTCCTGAGCACGTCGCTTGGGTCGACCAGTATCTGCGCTTGCGCGGGCGTATCGACGAAGAAGAATGGCTGGAGCAAGCGGCTGATCTTGCACGCGAAGGCCCGGCCGCCGCGCGGCGCGTGTTCGAAGAGCAAGACTGAATGCGGCTCAGCAGCCCGCAATCACGACGGATGCCCGACACGCGCCCAAGCGCCGCCATGTCAGCGGGTTTGGCTTTCACAATCCCCGCGAGCGTAGCGTCCGAGAACACGACATAGGGCGGGACGCTGGCGTTTTGTGCGGTCTCTCGCCGCCACACGCGTAGCGCCTCGAAGAGTTGCGAATCCGCACCGCTGAAGCCGGCTTTTTCAACGCCGCGGGTCGCGCGCCGCTCCTCTTTGCCCGTCCGCTTCGCCGCTTCGCGCATGCGCACCTGCCGCTCTTTGCGGAAGATCGCGCGAACCGCTTCCTCGTCGCCGATGCTCAGTGTAGGACGTTGATCATCGCCCTCGCTGAGCACGCCGTCGAACAGCAATTGTTCGATCACGCCGCGCCAGACGCTTTCGTGCTGGTCCGCGCCGATTCCGAACGTGGTGCGCGTCGCGTATTGTTCGTCAAGCGTATCGCCGGTCTTGCCGATAAGGTGGCCAACAACGCGACCGCGCCCGACGCGCTGGTCCATACGCATAACGGCCGAAATCGCCTTGGCCGCGAGTTCTGTCGCGTCAATCGAGATCGGCGGGTCAGTGCAGATATCGCACGCGCCGCAAGGTTCTGCGTTCTCTTCGCCGAAATAGCGTCGCACGCCCGCGCGACGACAGGTGAGGCCATCCAAGAACGCAAAGAGCTGGCGCGCCTTCTTGATTTGCACCGAGCGCACCTGCTCGCTCGCATTGCCCTGATTGGCGAACATTACGGCGCGGCGAAGGTCAGCAGCGCTGTATATGCAAAACCCTTCCGCCATTTCGCCGTCGCGACCGCCGCGCCCAACTTCCTGCCAGTAGGCCTCGATCGATTTCGGCGAGTCGGCGTGGATCACGTAACGCACGTCGGGCTTATCGACGCCCATGCCGAAGGCGATGGTCGCTACCATCACGACATCGTCGTCTTGTTGAAATTTGTGCTGCCGGTCCGCGCGGAGGCCTGCCTCCAGGCCGGCATGATAGGCAAGTGCGGGAACGCCGGCCCGCTGCAGGCCCTCCGCTGTCTTCTCAACATTGTCGCGCGTCGCCGCATAGATGATGCCGGACTTGCCGCGCCGAGCCCGCACGAGGTCGAGGATGCGATCCTGCACCTTCGCTGGTTTGCGTTCGGCCGCCAGCACCAGATTTGGCCGATCGAACGAGTCGATGAAGCTCTTGGCATGTTCGAGTTTAAGCTGCGTCCGGATGTCGGCTTGCGTCTTCAAGTCCGCGGTCGCCGTTACCGCCATGCGCGGTACGTTTGGAAACCGTTCCGCTAACGCGCCCAGCGCGCGATAGTCGGGGCGGAAGTCGTGCCCCCATTGGCTCACGCAGTGCGCTTCGTCGATGGCGATGAGCGCGAGCGGGCATTGCTGCAGGAAATCCAGCATGCCGGACGCCATCAAGCCTTCCGGCGAAACGTAAAGTAGATCGAGCTGTCCCTCGCGTGCGGCCGACAGCCAATGGTGCCGCGCCTCGCGGTCGAGCGTTGAGTCAAGCCGCGCCGCCGCCACGCCGGCCGCGCGCAACGCCGCTACTTGATCTTGCATCAGCGCGATCAGCGGCGAGACGACGAGGCCGACGCCGGGGCGCAGGATGGCGGGGATTTGGTAGCAGAAGCTTTTGCCGCCGCCGGTCGGCAGCACCGCCATTACGTCGCGGCCTTCCAACACCTCGGTGATGACTTCGCTCTGCAACCCGCGAAAGTCGCTGTGACCGAACACGCGCTGAAGCGTTTCGCGGGCGGTGGTGAGAGTCGCTGCGGTCACATCCGCGTCGCTACACGTGAACCGGGGGTGGGCATAGCTCAGCGTTACGTCATCCCCGGCAATAAGCGCAAAACTTGTTCCCTTCCGGATCGCGGACATAAGCCCCGTAGAAGGCCGGATCGCTTTCGCCGCGCACGCCGGGCGCGCCTTCATCCTTGCCGCCAGCGCTGAGCGCGGCGGCGTGGAACGCGTCTACCGCCGCACGAGTCGGAGCCTTGAACGCCAGCATCGAACCGTTGCCGAAGTTTGCGGGTTGGCCGTTCTCGGGCGTCGCTATCAAAATCTGCACGCCGTCATCGCCGCTGCCGTTTGGACCGTAGCCGGCCCAGCCGCCGCCTTCGAAGCTGCGCGCATAGCCGAGGGGCTCGAACGCGGCGTCAAAGAAGGCGCACGAGCGCGCTATGTCGTTAGCACCGATGGTGACGTAGCCAATCATGAAGCGCCTCCCTGCGGCTGCATTTGGCGGCACGCGGCTCTCGGTGTCAAGAACAAAAGAAGAACATTAGGGCTTGGTTGCGCGATGCAGTCCCAATGCGCCGGAGCAGATTGCCGCTTGGCCGGCCCAGTAAATCATCCATCCGGCGAAACCGCGCCAGAAGGCGAGCGTTGGATCGGGATCGTGATGGAACATGTTCCAGGCGACGAAGCCGTCCGAGATGAAGAAGAGCACCGCACCGGCCATCACTAGCCAGCGCGTCGTCGGCAGCGTGAACGAGCACAGCGCCATCAAAGTCAGCACGCCGGTATAGGCCGCAAGCGGCACGAACATCGCGCTGTCGCGCGGCACCAGCAGGTACGTCATCACGATGCACGCCGCGATCAGCGCGATGGCGACGATAAAGCGCGGCGGCTCTTTCAGCGCAGCGACGACGCCGATGCCCGAGCGCAGCCACAGCGTGATGTAGAAGAGGTGCCCGATAAGGAACGCGAACGCACCGTAGAGGAACGTGTCCGGACTCCACGCTAGCAGGGCATCGCCAAGCGCGCCGAAGAGGAGGCCGGCGGCAAGCAGGCGCGAGCGCGCCAGGAGCGCGATGAGGCCGAGGGTGATGATGCTCGACGCCTTGAAGATCGTACCGACGACGAAAGGCGGTGCACCTTCGTAGAGCGAGGAGCCGAACGCGCCGTAGGCGATGGCTAGGATGGCGGAGAGGGCGAGGAGGGCTCGATTGATGTTGGTCACGTATCAATCCCGCCGCGCCGGCTGCGCATAGCCGAGCTTCTCGTTCAGCGCCCCCAACAAATCCTGTGCAATATCCGCAATCACGCCGCCGGGCGGATACACCGCCGCCGCGCCCATTTCTTTGAGCGTCGCGACATCTTCCGGCGGGATGACGCCGCCGATGACGATCATGATGTCGCCGCGACCGCGTTCGACGAGGGCGGCGCGCAACGCGGGCGTCAGCGTCAAATGCCCCGCCGCGAGCGACGAGACGCCGACGACGTGCACGCCTTTGGCGATGGCTTGTTTGGCGACTTCCTCGGGGGTGGCGAAGAGCGGCCCGATCTCCACTTCGAATCCCAGATCGGAAAACGCGCTGGCGACAACCTTCTGCCCGCGATCGTGCCCGTCTTGGCCCATCTTCGCGACGAGGATGCGTGGGCGTTTGCCTTCGGCTTCTTCGAACGCGGCGACGCTTTGGCGTGCGCGTTCGAGTGGCGCATCGTCGCCGGCTTCGCGCGCGAACACGCCGGTGACGAGCCGGATCGGCGGCTGGTGGCGGTTGAAGGCGCGTTCGAGCGCGGATGACATTTCGCCGACTGTGGCTTTGCCGCGGGCGGCGTTGACGGCGAGTTCGAGGAGGTTGCCTTTGGCGCGCGCGCCGTTTTCGAGCGCTTCGAGTGCTGCATCCACTTCGACTTGCTTCCGCTCTGCCTTCAGGCGCGTCAGCTTTTCGAGTTGCATGGCGCGCACCTTGGCGTTGTCGACTTTGAGGACGGGGACGTCTTCCTTCTCAGTGAGCTTGAACTTGTTCACGCCGACGATGGTTTGGTGGCCGGTGTCGATGCGCGCTTGCGTCCGCGCGGCCGCTTCTTCGATGCGGGCTTTCGGCAGGCCTTGGTCGATGGCTTCTGACATGCCGCCGAGTTTTTCGACTTCCTCGATGTGCGCCCACGCTTTCTCCGCGAGATCGGCGGTGAGGCGTTCGACATAGTAGGAGCCGCCCCACGGATCGGCGGGGCGGTTGACGCCGGCTTCCTGCTGCAGAAGAATTTGCGTGTTGCGGGCGATGCGGGCGGAGAAATCGGTGGGCAGCGCGAGCGCTTCGTCGAGCGAATTCGTATGCAAGGATTGTGTGCCGCCATATGCGGCGGCCATGGCCTCGACGCAGGTGCGGACGGCGTTGTTGTAAACGTCCTGCGCGGTGAGGCTCCAGCCGCTTGTCTGGCAATGCGTGCGCAGCGCGCGTGATTTATCGTCCTTTGGATTGAATTCCGCCGTCAGCTTCGACCAGAGGAGACGCGCGGCGCGGAGTTTTGCGATCTCCATGAACGGGTTCATGCCGATGGCCCAGAAGAAGGATAGCCGCGGCGCAAACTTGTCGATGTCGAGGCCAGCGGCGACGCCAGCGCGGATATATTCGACGCCGTCTGCGAGCGTGTAGCCGAGCTCCAGATCCGCCGTCGCGCCGGCTTCCTGCATGTGATAACCGCTGATCGAGATCGAGTTGAACTTCGGCATCTCCGTCGCGGTGTAAGCGAAGATATCGGAGACGATGCGCATCGAAGGCTTCGGCGGATAGATGAACGTATTCCGCACCATGAATTCTTTGAGGATGTCGTTCTGGATCGTGCCGCTAAGCTTAGCGTGCGGCACGCCTTGCTCTTCGCCGGCGACGATATAGAGCGCCATGATTGGCAACACCGCGCCGTTCATCGTCATCGACACGCTCATCTGATCGAGCGGGATGCCGTTGAAGAGCGTGCGCATATCGAGGATGGAGTCGATCGCCACGCCCGCCATGCCGACATCGCCGACGACGCGCGGGTGATCGGAATCGTAGCCGCGGTGTGTTGCAAGATCGAAGGCGATAGATAGGCCCTTCTGCCCGTGCGCGAGATTGCGGCGGTAGAAGGCGTTCGAATCCTCCGCCGTCGAGAAGCCTGCGTATTGGCGAATGGTCCAAGGTTGTTGGACGTACATCGTCGGGTACGGCCCACGCCCAAAGGGCGCCATGCCAGGGAAGCTATCGACGAAATCGAGTCCGGCGCGATCGGCGGCGGTGTAAGCCGTTTTGATCGCGATGCCTTCGGGGGAGAGCCATGGCTCTCCGTGTGGCGGGGGCGCTACTGCGACATCGCTCTTAAGACCGAGCTTGGAGAAATCAGGTAAGGTCATGTTGTGGGCCGTGAAGTTGAGGCAAACGCCGCCAATGCGGCAGCATCGCCGCGAAAGGCGTTGAGATCGATCGGGCCGCTGACGCCGCGTTTGTAGCCGCGATTGTGGTGTTGCCAGATGATCCAGTCACTCTCGCGGAAGCGCGGCTCGACGCCGAGCGAGCGGATCCAGAAGCGTTCGCCTTGGAGTTGGCCGAGATGCGCGTCATGAAACTCGCGCGTTGTGTAGATGATCGGCCGCACGCCGTAATGCGCTTCCACGCGATCCATGAAGATGCGCGCTTCTGCGACGACATCCGTCATCGTCGGCCCGCGCTGGCAAGGCCCCATGTGTTCTAGATCGACCGCCGCCGGCAGAGCGCCTGCTTCGCGCGGGACAACCGCAATGAAGTTCGCCGCCTGCCGCGCGCCGGGCTGGCAGAGCGTGAAGAAGTGATAGGCGCCGCGATAAAGCCCCGCCGCCGCTGCTTCGCGCCAGTTAAACGCAAAGCGCGGATCGACATGATCGGCGCCTTCGGTCGCTTTGATATACGCGAACGCCACATCATCGGTGGCGAGCGTACGCCAATCGATCGCGCCCTGGTGCCACGATACATCAACGCCATGCGTGTAGCGCCCCGCCCAAGGCGTCCACCACCCCCCGGCCATCGCGACGAGCGCAAGCGCGAGCAGCGCGCAAGCTGAGGCAATGGCCCAGCGGATCACGTCTTGCGCTCCAGCGGCGTCTCGCGCATGCGGCCGTTTTTCTCCTGCCAACGCTCGATCGCGGCGCCGAGGCGCATGTCATCTCTCATCCGGTCGCGCAACAACGCGCTGTGCGTAAGCACCGCAAGCAAGAACGCGCCGAACACGTAAAGAAATGTCGGCAGCGCGAGCCCCGCGAGCAAGAGATCAACGACCCAGATCAGCGCGAGGGAAACTCCGAATAGCGGCATCATCACCGCAATGAACGTTATGCCGCTTGAGCGGCGCTGCCGGTCAGCGACGGCGAATGCCGCAGCGTCGAAAGTATCGGCACGCTCCAGCTTCTCGATCGCGGCGGTTACTTCGGGCCGCATCGGCGTGTGGGGCAGGAGTTGGCTCATCCGCCAACGCCCAGCGCTGCATGCAGAAGCGAAAAACGCATCACTTTGATCGCTCCGGTCGCAAGCCCGCGTAGCGTGTCATCGCACGCTCGACCCACGCCAATGCTTCGCCCTCCGCTGTGCGGCGCCATGTGCGACGGATTGCGTATATCCCCGCCAGAGCGCACACCGCGACTACCACGGCGATCACTTGCAGCGCGCCAGACAATCGAAACGCGATCGTGATCGCTACGAGCTGTATCGAGAAGAGTCCGACCTGCCAGATGCCGAGGTAGCTCATGCGGCGCCCACGCAGATATTGCGCCTGCTGCTCGGCCGCCTCGAGAGCTTCTGGGTCTGTGGATTGGTCCGTAGCGTCCTCAAGACGCTGCGCGGCTTGTATCGCTGTGGCGCAGATGTGTTCGCTGTGGAGAGCCAGCGTCTCCAGCTCAGCCAACACGTTGACGCCGACATACACGAACTGATCCACGCCCGCCGCCCGCAGCTTGGCTTCGCTTTCGCCCGGCTTGCCGGCAAGCACAACCCAATCAGCGCCCGCCGCTTTGAGGCGCTGCGCGCAATTTTCTGCGTGTTCAGCGTAGCATGCGTCGGTGCTGGCGATGACGGCGACGCGCGCCGTCGATGCGCGGAAAGCATCCACCAGCTTTTCCATCGTCGCATGCGCATCTTCCTCGCCGATGCTGGCGATGCCGCCAGCGGCGAAGAAATTGCGCGCGAACTGCGCGCGCGGTCCGAACTCGGCAAGGCTCGCCATGTTGGCAAAGAATATCCGTGCGCCGGCTTTCTCCGCGCGATCGCGCAGCGCTTCGAACGGCGCCGCCCATCGGATCGGAGTGAGCGCCAAGCCCGACGCAGTATTCGCGCTTTGCGGCATGCGTGCGACGAATGCAGGCGCCGGCGCGCCGAGCAAAGGAAAGTCTGTAACGCCGGTGATCGTCTCGCGGCGCATTGCAATCCGCTTCTGTCGCGCCGCGCGCGCATCGCGCACTAGCTTTCCCAAATCGCCGGACTGATGCGCCGCGACGATGCCGCCTTGAGCCTCGATCCATTGCATGATCTCCCAAGCCTTTGCCGCAAGCTCTCGCGTCAGCTTCTCGACGAACCATCCGCCGCCGGCAGGATCGGCTACGTGCCCGAGCCGGCATTCCTCCATCAGGACGTTCTGCGTGTTGCGCGCGACCCGGCGCGAGAAAGGCGTTGGAAGTCCAAGCGCATCAACGAACGAATAAGCAGTTATATCGTCAGCGCCGCCTATGCTGGCGGCGAAGGCGGCCGTTGTGACACGTAATATGTTCGTTTGCGCATCGTGGCGCGCCATCATCCTGCGAGACGTGAAAGCATGGATATGCGCCGCGCGATGCTCGGGGCCAGCGCCGCTGGCTTCCAGCACACGCGCCCAACACAGCCGTAGCGCGCGAAGCTTTGCCGTTTCCACAAGAATGTCGGGACCGGTGGAGACGGCGAAGGAGAGAGTGCTCGCTGAATTTGCAACGTTGGGTGCGCTTGCCTCCAGCGCACGCAGATAATGAATGCCGCTCGCGAGCGCGGTGGCGATCTCCTGCGCCTCCGTTCCGCCCGCCTCATGCACGGCGCGCGAGTCGGCTCGAACAAAGCGCGCTGCCGGATAGTCGGCGCGGTAGCGCGCTGTGAAATCGAGCGCCTGCGCCTGCTCGTCCGCGCACAACTTGCCGGAGCGCACCATCGCGCCAATGGGATCAAGCCCAAAGTTCGTGCCTTTGACGGCAACACCCTTCAGCTTATCGCGCAGCAGCTCCGCCGCCCACGCGCCATATTCGCCAGCATCAAGGGAAACCGGCGCGGCCTCGAGGATCACATCCGCCAACGCCAGATCGAGATCGCGCGCTTCGCGTATAGCGACTCCGCGCGCGCCATCTGGATCGATCACAAGTTCAATGCCGCCAACGCCGCCCGCGAGATCGGCGAGAATCTCGCGATTGGTTTCGGCCGGATCGTGGTGCTCGAACGCCTGCCGTATCGTCCAGCCCGCGTCGGCGGCACCGCGCACGAACGGCGCCGCGCCCGGCATCCCCGAGAGATCCTCCGCCGTCGCGACGTCGCTCTCGCGATAGAGCGGCTCGAGCTTGATCCCATCGACCGTCTCGCCAACCAGCCGCGACCAGGGCGCGCCCTTCAGTCCGCGCTCGACCAGGGCGCGCCAGTCCGCCTCGTCGGCGTTTTCGCCCAAGTGCAAGCCGGTCTCAGACATTTTTGCTCCGCTTGACGCCATGTCAGGATCGACGCGGTTTTCGCCGCACTGTAGGCGTGAGGCAACCGGAGAAAAGCATGGCCCTGCCGTCCTTGTTCGACAAGTTGCGCCTCCCAGCCGTAGGCGCGCCCCAGTTCATTATCGCCAATCCCGAATTGGTGATCGAGCAGTGCAAGGCCGGCATCGTCGGTTCGTTCCCGGCGCTTAACGCGCGCCCGCAGCCGCTGCTGGACGACTGGCTGAATCGGATCAAGGACGAACTCGCCGCTTATGATGAGGCGAACCCAAATGCGCCGGCGGCGCCGTATGCCGTCAACCAGATCGTCCACAAAACCAATGAGCGGCTGGAGCAGGACGTCGAAGCGTGCGTTCGGCACAAAGTGCCGATCGTCATCACTTCGCTCGGCGCGCGCCCGGAGGTGAACGACGCAATCCATTCATATGGCGGCATCGTTCTGCACGACATCATCAACATCAAGTTCGCCGAGAAAGCGCTCGAAAAGGGCGCCGACGGTTTGATCGCGGTTTGCACCGGGGCCGGCGGCCACGCCGGTTCGCTGTCGCCGTTCGCGCTGATCAGCGAGATTCGCCAGTTCTTCGATGGCCCGCTTCTGCTGTCGGGCGCGATCGCCACCGGGCGAGGCATTTTGGCCGCGCAGGCCCTTGGCGCTGATCTAGCCTACATGGGCTCGGCCTTCATCGCGACGAAAGAAGCAAACGCGCCCCAGGCCTACAAGCAGATGATTGTCGACTCGACCGCGGGCGACATCGTCTATTCGAACCTCTTCACCGGCGTGCTTGGCAACTACCTCAAAGGCTCGATCGTCAACGCCGGCCTTGATCCCGACAACCTCGCACAAAGCGATCCAACCAAGATGAGCTTTGGCGGCGGCGAAGGCTCCAAGGCGAAGGCCTGGAAGGATATCTGGGGCGCCGGCCAAGGCGTTGGCGGTGTGCATGAAGTCGTCAGTACCGTCGATCTCGTCGCGCGCCTCAAGCGCGAGTACGACGAGGCGAAGCGCGGATTGTGCGCCAGCTAATCCCCGCATTTTGAGGATCCCGCGGAGCGCTTACGCGTTGCTCCGCAAGCTATTCCGCGCTCACCGCGTCTAAGCTCGCGCGCGCCAATCCGACCGATCCCACATCGCCATAGGCTTCTCGCCACAAACGAGGAGCCCATGAGCACACCAATCCCTGAAAAGCCCGCGATCCAGTCGCTGACCCTGCGCAGCGCCGCCGCCATCGCGGTCGCCGCCGCGATCGACCGTCTCGGCGTCGTCCTTCCCGAAGGCGCCGCGCAAGAAGTCGCCGGCGCTCTGATCGATCTCATCGTCACGCTCGGTCTGATCGGCGTCGCCATCGGCCGCACCCGCGCTCGCGCGCCAGTTGCCTGAGGAGTTTTGAAATGACCAAGACCTTGCGCACGCTTGCGCTCGCCATCGCACTTGCCGCCACGCCGGCGTGCGCCAGCCTTGAAATTCCTAACCCGTTCGCTGCCGCCAGAAGCGCCGATCAGCACGCTTACGCATTGCTGCAAACCTATGCGTCGTTGGTGGAAGAGGCCGCTGACATCGTCCGCAACCCGGCGACACCGGCCGAAGCGCGCCGTGCGATCGGCCAAGCTGAGCGCACCGCGACGCCAACCATTGAAGCGCTTGCCGCCGCGCTCGACGCTTACAACACCGCGCGCAACGCCGGTGACGCTGAAGCCGCCCGCGTCCGTCTCGATCAAGCGCGCGCTGAGGCAGAAGCGCCAGTCGCCGCGCTTGCATCCCTCATTGACACCGCTCAGCACTAGGAGATTGGCTCATGCATAAACTCATGCTGCAGGTGCAGCTGCTGCTCGCGGCGCTTTCGGCGTTGCTGCCGCTCGTGCCGCTCGAACACCGTGGCCGCATCGCCGAAATCCTGGAGACTGCCGCCAGGGCGCTTGCCTTCACCGGCGTGCTGGGCGCTGGCGCCGAGGACATCGCCGAAAAACTCGCCGCTGTGCGCGCCGATGTCGAAGCCATGGCCGCTGCCGGGCGAGCCGTGACCGGTGACGAACTCGCCGCCGCCATGACGCGAGTGCGGGCCGCGTCCGCGGATTTGCGTGCGGCGCTCGCCGCCGCCGGTTGACCTCAGCGCCGGCGCGCCGTTTTGTGCGCCATGGCCAAATATATTCTCGCGATTGACCAGGGCACCACCTCGACCCGCGCCATCGCGTTCGACCTCGACTTTAATCCACGCGCCACCGCCCAGATCGAACTGCAGCAGCATTACCCCGAACCCGGCTGGGTCGAGCACGATGCGGAAGATATCTGGGCGGCGACGCTGAAGGTATGCCGCGATGCGATTGATCAAGTCGGCGGCGCCGAGAACATCGCAGCCATAGGCGTCACAAACCAGCGCGAGACGGCGGTGGTCTGGGATCGCGCCACCGGTGCGCCGGTGCACAAGGCCATCGTCTGGCAGGATCGCCGCACCGCCGATCTGTGCGCAAACTTGCGTGAATCCGGCCACGAGCCACGCGTCCAAGCGACCACCGGGCTGCTTCTTGATCCCTATTTCTCCGCCACGAAAATCGCTTGGATTCTAGACCGCGGTCCAAGCTTGCGTGCACGAGCCGAGAACGGCGAATTGGCCTTCGGCACCATCGAGACATTCCTCATATGGCGCCTCACCAATGGCCGCTCGCACGTTTCTGACGTCACCAATGCCGCCCGCACTTTGTTGTTCGACATCAACACGCGCGCCTGGAGTGACGACATGTGCGCGCTGTTTCGAGTGCCGCGCGCGCTCTTGCCAAAAGTCGCGGCTTGCGATGCGCATTTCGGTGAGGTCGACGGCGCGCACTTTGGCGGCGCCATTCCGATTCACGGCGCCGCTGGCGATCAGCAAGCCGCGCTTGTCGGCCACGGCTGCTTCAAGCCTGGCATGGCGAAAGCTACCTTCGGCACCGGCGCGTTTCTGGTCATGAATATGGGCGAGACCCCGCCGCGTTCGTCAAACCGATTGCTCGCGACGATCGGCTACGAGGCAAAGGGGGCGTCGGCTTACGCACTGGAAGGCTCGATCTTCTCAGCTGGTGCTACGATGCAATGGCTGCGCGATGGTTTGAAACTGATCAAGACGTCCGCTGAATCTGAAGCGATCGCCGCCGCGTTGGCCGACAATGGCGGCGTCTACCTCGTGCCCGCATTTGCCGGCCTCGGCGCGCCGCAATGGAAGGCGGACGCGCGGGGCACAATCACGGGCCTGACGCGAGATTCCAGGCTCGAACACATCGTCCGTGCCGGGCTAGAAGCGGTGGCGTACCAGACCGCGGATCTCCTCGGTGCTCTGCGTGCGGATGGCGCGCCGCGCATCGAATCTTTGTTGGTGGACGGTGGGCTGACGGCCAATTCCTGGGCGATGCAATTTTTGGCAGATATCTGCGACGTTGAGGTCGTCCGCCCACAATTTCAGGAGATGACGGCGCTCGGAGCGGGCAAATTGGCCGCGTATGGCGCGGGTGAAATTCGCTCATTGGATGCCGTCGCGGGCCCCGTTCCATCCTCTTGGCAGCCGCAAATGGTGCTCAGCCAACGACACGCGCTTCGCGTCGGGTGGAACGCGGCCGTCGCCGCGGCATTGGCTGCCGCGGCGAATTGAGCCGAATGTGAGAGTTGCGCGCGGAGCGTCATCGGCCTAAACGCCGCGTTCGCACGCGCGAGCGAGCCCGTAGCTCAGTCGGTAGAGCATCTGACTTTTAATCAGAGGGTCTCGGGTTCGAATCCCGACGGGCTCACCAAAACCCTCTTCGTTTATCCCGGGGGCAGAGGCGCGGCTGCTGGAGCCGTCGGCTCCGTTGTAGTGCTCGGCGCGGGAAGTTCTTCGACAACCGGTTCAGACGGCGCTGACCGCTGAGGCGGCGGAGGCGCGGCTGCCGGGGCAGACTCCGGAATTGCCGGCGGATCAACAAATTCATTCGCTTGCGACGCCACATAGCCAGCGTTCATGTCGTTCTGCGCGAGCGTCGTTTCTTCAGTAGGCACCATGCTCTCGCCGCCCTGGGGCAAATTCATGAAGCCGACAGCGCCAGCGACCAGAAGGCCGCCAATGATTGCAAAGCGAAGGATCGGGCCGCTGCGTGATTTCGGCGCGTGCGGAGCGGCGTATGGGTCTCGATCATGTGTTTCCACGGGAACTTTCTCCGGTTGATTACCTGCATTTAGCCAACCCGAGTTCGGTGCCCGTGTTCCATCA
This sequence comes from Alphaproteobacteria bacterium Ga0077535, assembly GCA_001464425.1. GTDB lineage: Bacteria > Pseudomonadota > Alphaproteobacteria > Caulobacterales > Aquidulcibacteraceae > Vitreimonas. The sequence continues at coordinate 19,156 of LNEK01000032.1, read as the reverse complement.
CGCGCGCGTGTGACGGCTCAGCAACATGCGCCGGGAATTGGCGCGATTTGGCGCCATCAACGCTGGCTTGGGCGGTTTGGGGGCAGCATTGTGCCGGCCTCCTCGGATTTCAGTAGCGGGGGAAACCTCGGGGGCCGCGGGCTCTAGAGTGTCGCACGCAGGGGCGAAGAGGGGACGGGGGCCGCGCCGGGAGGGGGCGCGGCCCTTTTCGTTTGGCGAATGTGGCGCCGGCTATGGGTTTGTTTCGGTCCCGTGTCGCGCTTCCGCAACGACACCGCGCCAAAAAGTCAACGCTTCATGGGAAAAGGCACGTTAGGGGCTTGGCTCGCATGGACTCTGTGTCCTTGGGGCGCCAATATCCTGTCCTAACGGGCTTTGCGAGGAACCATTTTGCCGGAAGGCAGTTTGGATAGCGGAGGGGACTATTCCACTCCGCTATGTCTTCGCCCAGGCCGTACAGCGCGCTTGGCGCGAACGCTGCGTCGCGGCGATCGGCGGCGTAGGGGATCACTTTAGAGGGGTGAATATGAAATCGCGCATCACCAAAACGGTCGCGCTTGCGGCATTGATGGCGGGCACCGCCGGCGTCGCGAACGCGACTGAAGGCTGGTATGGCCGCGCCGATATCGGCTGGTCGTTCGACGGCACTCAAGATCTGGACGGGGCTGCTGCAGAAGGCACTCTCGAACACGATTGGACCGAGCATCTCGGTCTCGGCTACGCCTTCCAAAACGGTTTCCGTCTCGAAGGCGAGCTTGGTCACCGCTTCAACCAAGTTGAATTCTCGGGCTTCCCGACCGTGGACGCAGACGTCCACGCCTGGAGCGCGATGGCCAACTTGTTCTATGACTTCAACCGTGGCGGCGCTCTTGAGCCGTACATCGGCATCGGCGCCGGCGCGGCTCGACTCAACACGGGTCTGGTTGACGGCGGCACCACGATCGATGGCGAAGACACTGTGATCGCTTATCAAGCGCTCGCTGGCGTTGCCATTGGCCTGACTGAACAACTCGACCTCGACATCGGCTATCGTTATTTCGTCGCTGACGGCGCCGAATTCGACGAAGGCACGTTCGTCACCGAAGGCGACTACGAGCACCAAGCTCTTACCGTCGGTCTGCGTTACCAGTTCGCCGCTCCGGCGCCTGCGTACGTAGCTCCGCCGCCGGTCGCTCCGCCGGTAACGCCGCCGCCGCCGCCGCCTGTCGCGACCTGCCCGACGTCTGAGCTGCGCTCGAAACCATCGACGCTGCTGTGAACCGTGCGCGTCAGTGCAACGTCAGCGGCGTCGTCGTCGTTGGCCACACCGACACGTCGGGTTCGCCCACCTACAACCAAGGCCTGTCGGAGCGTCGCGCTTCGGTGGTCCGCGATGCGCTCGTTGCTCGTGGAATCGCCGCCGGCTCGATTTCGGCACAAGCCCGCGGTGAGAGCGATCTCGCCCGTGCGACGCGCGACGGCGTGCGTGAGCCGCTGAACCGCCGTACGGCAGTTACGATCTCGTTCCGCTAAGCCTAGGCTTAACTGGACTAAGTGGAAGGGCCCGGCCAAAAGCCGGGCCCTTTTGTTTTGGCGGTTGGCGCGCCGATTAGCCTGATTGGGGAAAATTTGAAGCAGCGCAGCAACAATCCACGTCGATTTCAAATAATCGTTCGGAAATAGGTTAGCCGTGCTTGATATCGGGGCGTAGAAACACACCATCGATGCAGCCGTGAAAACACGGACATCTTGGGGCCAATCACATTCAAGGGGACGGCCAATGAAATCGAAACTGAAACGCACGCTCGCCCTCGCCGTTCTTATGGCGAGTACTGCTGGCGTAGCGAATGCTACTGAGGGCTGGTACGGACGTCTCGACGTCGGCACGAGCATCGATGGGGAACTTAACGACAGCTTCAACACCTACGAGCTCGAAGATGATTTTGTCGCGTCTGTGGGCGCCGGCTATGGCTTCTCGAACGGCTTCCGCCTCGAGGGCGCGGTTGATCGCCGCAACAACGATGTTGCGCCGCTTCCGGACGAAGCAACAGCTTGGTCCGCGATGGCCAATCTCTACTACGACTTCAACCGTGGCGGTCGCTTCCAACCGTACATCGGCGTCGGCGCGGGCTACACGCAACTTGAGACCAACGCTTTCGAAGACAATGACGGCTTTGCTTATCAAGGCATCGCCGGCATCGGTTATGCGATGAGCGAGAACGCGACGCTCGACGTGGGTTATCGCTATTTCGCGGCGCCGGAAGTCAGCTTCCCGGGCTTCGATGTCGACTACGAACACCAAGCTGTAACCGTCGGTATCCGCTACGCCTTCGGCGCCGCGGCTGCTCCGCCGCCACCTCCGCCACCTCCGCCGCCGCCGGTTTCGCCGCCGCCGCCGCCGCAGGCCGCTGCGTGCCCGACGTCTGAGTTCGTCGTGTACTTCGAGTGGGATCGTTCGAACCTGAACCAAGCTGCGCTCGAAACCATCGACGCTGCTGTGAACCGTGCGCGTCAGTGCAACGTCGGCGGTGTCGTCGTCGTCGGCCACACCGACACGTCGGGCTCGCCGACCTACAACCAAGGCCTGTCGGAGCGTCGCGCTTCGGTGGTCCGCGATGCGCTCGTCGCCCGTGGCATCGGCGCTGGTTCGATCTCGGCCCAAGCCCGCGGTGAGAGCGATCTTGCCCGCGCAACGCGCGACGGCGTGCGTGAGCCGCTGAACCGCCGTACGGCAGTTACGATCTCGTTCCGCTAAGCCTCGGCTTAACTGAACCAAGCGAGCGGGCCCGGCCAAAGCCGGGCCCGTTTTGCGTTTGCCGGCCTGGACTTAAGCCCGCCGCGCGGGCAGTTTCCGCGCCATGTCAGCCGACCAAACCGCAACTCCGGCGCGCACCTTGGGCGCCGGCCTTGAGCCATTCCTCGAACGCCTGGACGCAGAAGCCGAGGCGCTCGCCGCCCGGACCGAAACCTGGTCGTCGATCAATTCTGGGTCGTTCGAGCTTAACGGCCTCAAGCTCATGCGAGCGCCCTTGCTGGACGCCGTCTCGGCCTTGCCGGGGCAGGTCGAAGAAGTGCAGCTCCGCCCCTCCGAGCGCGTCCGCCCGGACGGCGAGGTTGTTGAGATCGAACACGGCGCTTCGATCCGTGTCCGCGTCCGCCCGGACGCGCCGATCCAGGTGGCGCTGACCGGCCACTACGACACCGTGTTTCCCGCCGCGCACCCGTTCCAAAAACCCTGGCGCGATGGCGCGATGCTGCGCGGGCCGGGAACGGCGGATATGAAGGGCGGTATCGCCGTCATGCTCGCGGCGCTGCAAGCGTTCGAAGCTACGCCAGGCGATAAACGCGTCGGCTACGAGGTGCTGCTCAGCCCCGACGAAGAGATCGGCTCGATGGCAAGCGCGCCGTTGCTCGCTGCTCTCGGCGCTAAATCGCATGTCGGCATGACGTACGAACCCGCGCTCGCGGACGGTGCGCTGGTCGACGCGCGCAAGGGATCCGGCAATTTCAGCCTCATAGTCAAAGGCCGCGCCGCGCATGTCGGCCGCGCCTTCGCCGACGGCCGCAGCGCTGTGCTGGCCGCCGCTGAAGCGGCGCTCGCGCTCAATGCGCTGAATGGCCAGCGCGACGGCGTCACTTTTAATGTCGGTGCAATCGATGGCGGCAGCGCGGTCAACGTCGTGCCGGAGCGCGCTGTGCTGCGATTCAATATCCGTAGCCCTGACGCTGAGGGCGCGATCTGGGGCGAAGCTGAGGCGCGTCGCATCGCCGAGGCGGCCAATGCGCGCGACGGTATCAGCGCACATCTGCACGGCGGCATCACCCGCCCACCGAAGCCGCTCAACGACCAGCAGCGAACGATTGTCGGCTGGACGCGAACAGCAGGTGAGGCGCTCGGCCTCGACCTCAGATTCCAGGCGTCCGGCGGTGTCTGCGAAGGCAACAACCTCGCTGCCGCCGGGTGCCCGAACATCGATACGCTTGGCCCATGCGGCGGCGGGCTTCACAGCGATCAGGAGTTCGCCTTGCTGTCCTCGTTCAGCGAGCGCGCCAAGCTCTCGTTCCTGATGCTGTCCGGCCTAGAGCGTGGCTTGTTCGACGTAAGGAGCCTGCGCTCATGAGCGTGGCCTCCGATTACGTGATGCGCGTCGCTGGACCTTCCGACTTGGAAGGTTTCAAGCAACTGCGCGAAATCGCCGGCGCAGGCTTCACCAGCTTGATGCTGGATGACGCGGCGTTTCAAGCGAAGCTCGAACTTTCCGAGCAAAGCTTCGGCGCGGATATCAGCGCGCCCGGCGCCGAACGCTATTTCATCGCGCTTGAGCACATTGAAACGGGCACGCTCGCGGGCTGCGCCGGCGTGAAGGCGACGATTGGCGAGACACCGCCTTTCTTCAATTTTCGCCTCATCACCGAGGCGCAATCTTCTGCTGCCGTTGGCCGGCGCTTCGATATGGGCGTGCTGATCGGTGTGAATGATTTTACCGGCTGTTCCGAAGTCGGCTCGCTGTTCGTACGGCCGGAGCACCGCGCCAATGGCGTTGGTCGCGCGCTGGCGCAGTGCCGCTATTTGCTGATGGCGGCGCAGCCAGAACGCTTCCGTAGCCGCGTTGTCTCTGAGTTGAGGGGCGTCGTTTCATCGGATGGCGTGTCGCCGTTCTGGGAAGCCGTGGGCCGGCACTTTTTCCGTATGGACTTCAGCGAAGCCGACAAGCTCAGCGCCACCACCGACAACCAATTCATTCTCGATTTGATGCCCCAGCACCCGGTCTATGTGGATCTCTTGCCGGAATCCGCGCGCGCCGTGATTGGCCAATGCCACGATCACGGCGAAGGCGCGCGCAAACTGCTTGAGTGGGAAGGCTTCAGCTTCTCAAATGTAGTCGATATTTTTGACGGCGGCCCGTTGATGAGTGCACCGCGTGATGCCATCCGGACGCGCCGTGAAGCGCGACGTGTGCGCGTGGAAACGACGGCTGATATACGGAGCGCCAAGCGCGCGCTGATCGCGACGCCGGCCATTCGCGGTTTCCGCTGCACACCGGCGCGTGCCTCGGTCAATGACGGCGTCGCTCGTGTCGATGCACGGACGCTGGCCGCGTTAAAGCTTGAATCGGGCGAAGAAGCACTGATCTGGGTGGATGATGCGCACTGAACTCTACATTGGCGGCGCTTGGCGCGAAGGCGACGGGGAGAGCTTCGCGTCACACGATCCCGCAACAGGAGACATCGTCTGGAAGGGGCGCAGCGCCACCGCCGATGATGTCGCTGAAGCGATGGCTGCGGCGCGGCTTGCATTCCCCGCTTGGTCGCGCCGTCCAGTTGAAGAGCGCATTGAGGTTGTCCGCGCTTTCGCCAAGGCGATCGAAAAGCGCGCCGCATTGATCGCGGAGACGATCAGCCGCGAAATGGGCAAAGCGCTGTGGGATGCCAAAGGCGAAGTGCAGGCCATGATCGGCAAGATCGAAATCTCGATCCGCGCCCAGGCCGAGCGCGCCGGCGCCCGCGAGGAGAAGGCCGCCTTCGGCGCGATGACGCTCTCGCACCGTGCGCACGGCGTTCTCGCCGTGTTCGGCCCGTTCAACTTTCCGGGCCATCTGCCGAATGGTCACATCGTGCCGGCGCTGCTCGCGGGCAATGTCGTGCTGTTCAAGCCGAGCGAACTTTGCCCCGGCGTCGGCGCGCTCATGGTTGAAGCGTGGGAAGAAGCGGGCCTCCCAGCGGGCGTCCTCAATCTTCTGCAAGGCGCGCGCGAAACTGGTGGAGCGCTGCTTGATGCTCAGGGACTGAGCGGCGTTCTGTTCACTGGCTCCGCGCACACGGGCGCGCTTATCCATAAGAAATTCGCCGGTCGTCCTGACGTAGTGCTTGCGCTCGAACTCGGCGGCAACAACCCCCTCATCGTTTGGCCGCCGGTTGATGCCGGGGCTGCCGCCAATTTGATCGCCCACTCCGCCTTCGCCACCAGCGGCCAGCGCTGTTCTTGCGCGCGCCGTCTGATCCTGCCGCAAGGCGCAGAAGGCGACGCCATCATCGAGGCGCTGGCGGCGCTTGCACCGCGCATCAGCGTGGGGCCGGCGACGCAGACGCCGGAACCCTTCCTGGGGCCAGTGGTCAACGCCGCGAGCGCCGAGCGCGCCGTCAAGTTCGAGCAGGGGCTCGTTGCGCTTGGCGCGAAGCCGATTGTGCCTGTGAAACGCGATGGCGCTTTCGTGCATCCTGCCATCATCGACGTGACCGGCCTCACGCCGCCAGACGAAGAATTGTTCGGCCCCGTGCTGCAAGTCTATCGCGTCACCGATTTCGACCATGCGCTTGATGTCGCCAACGCTACCCGCTTTGGCCTAGCTGGCGGCTTGATCAGCGACGATCCTGCGCTGTGGACGCGCGTGAAAAACGAAATGCGCGCCGGTGTGCTTAACTGGAATAGGCCGACGACGGGTGCGTCCAGTGCGATGCCCTTCGGCGGCCCCGGGCTTTCCGGTTCGTTGCGCCCGAGCGCTTATTACGCCGCTGACTATGTGGCCTACCCCGTCGCGACACAGCTTTCCGAAAAGGCTGTGGCCATTTCAGCGCCCGGGCTGCCGGCGTGAGCGGCGCCGAAGAGATCAATTTCGACGGGCTCGTGGGGCTCACGCACAATTATGCCGGCTTGTCGGAAGGCAACCTCGCCTCGGCGCGCAACGCGAACACCACGGCGCGCCCGCGCGAGGCTGCCCTTCAGGGCTTGGCCAAGATGCAGCGTCTGCGCGCGCTGGGGCTGAGCCAGGGCGTTTTGCCTCCGCACGAGCGGCCGAATATTGCTTGGCTACGGTCGCTTGGTTTCAGCGGCTCTGATGCAGAGGTGTGGGAGCACGCTTGGAAAAGCGAGCCAACCATAGCGCGCGCTGCTCTTGCCTCTTCAGCTATGTGGGCGGCGAACGCGGCGACTGTTTCGCCAAGCGCCGATTGCGGTGACGGCCGCCTTCACGCATCGGTCGCCAACCTCCAGACGATGCTGCATCGCTTGTTGGAGGGAGAACAGACGGAACGCACATTGCGGCGCGTGCTTCCAGATGAAGCGCGCTTTGCTGTGCATCCCGCGCTGACGCCGCACGATGCGCTCTCTGACGAAGGGGCGGCCAATCATATGCGCATGGCCGGGGGTGCCGGCGCGCCAGGTGTCGAGATTTTCGTCTACGGCCGGCGCGCGAGTGAGGCGCGCACCGGCTTTCCCGCGCGACAGACTCGCGAAGCCAGCCAAGCCATAGCGCGACGCCATGGCCTATCCGCCAACGCCACAGTGTTCGCGCGACAGGCCCCAGATGCCATCGACGCGGGCGCATTTCACAATGACGTCGTCGCCGTCGCGCACGAGCACGTGCTGTTCCATCACGAAGATGCCTTTGTCGATAAGGCTGCGCTTTATGCTGAGGTGCGCGCTAAGGCGCAGGGCTTCGAGCCGGTATTTGTGGAAGTCCCGCGTGCGCGCGTCGGTCTCGATGACGCCGTGACGTCGTATCTGTTCAATTCGCAGTTGCTGCGTGTGCCGGGGCAAGCGAGCCTAACTTTGATCGCGCCGACCGAAGTGCGCGAGAACAACAAGACGGCGACGGTCGTTGCAGAAATGATCGCGCAGCCCAATGCAGCGATCGGCGCGGTTGAGTATGTCGAAGTGCGTGAAAGCATGCGCAACGGCGGCGGGCCTGCTTGTCTGCGTTTGCGGGTGGTCATGACGCCGGCCGAGCGCGCCGCCGCCGCGCAAGGCTTCTTCCTGGACGACGCACTCGCCGCCAAGCTCGAAGCCTGGATCAAAACGCACTACCGGGAAGAAATCGCACAGCCCGACTTGGCGGATCCCGCGCTGGTCCGAGAGACGCAAGCAGCGCTCGATGAGCTTACGCGGATACTGCCGCTGGGTTCTGACTTTTATCCGTTTCAGCGGACATAAAAAACGGCGGCTGCATCACTGCAACCGCCGTTCTCAATCTTCGCCGTCCGCAGTGCTTAGTTCAGCACTTCCGGCCGCAGTTTGTATTCGCCGTCATCCGTCTCATCGAACAAGAGATCGATCGAGGGGTGCTCAACCGGCTCGCCGGTTTCGTCGGCGATCAGGTTCTGCTCGGAGACGTAAGCCACGTAATGGCTGTCAGAGTTCTCTGCGAAGAGGTGATAAAAGGGCTGTTTCCGGTCCGGCCGTACCGGCTCCGGGATCGCATCTAGCCACTCTTCCGTGTTGGAGAATTCCGGATCGACGTCGAATACGACGCCCCGGAACGGGAAAAGCTTGTGGCGCACCACTTGGCCAATGGAGAATTTCGCTTCCTGCATCTTCTCCTCCTTCGTTACCTCCTCATCCTTCGCTTAGGTAACGTAAGTACGGGCAACGCACGTCACAAGGATTGGAGCCCACCACACGAATATGTGTGGCGGCAAAGCTGGGGATGCCGCGATCTAGGCGAAATCTGGGCAAACTAGGGTCTGTTGTACGCTGCGGAAATCGCTAGCATTGGCGGCGAATAGGCACTTTGCGGAGTTAGCGCTCCGCCGGAACGTTACCATGGTCAGTGATGGGCGGACGCAAGCGTCGCGAGGCGGCGTGCGTCAGGGCCCGCGATCGCGCGCACCGGTGTTTGCTGCGCTCGATCTGGGCACTAACAATTGTCGCCTGCTGATGGCGACTCAGAACGCTGACGGCAGCCTGCGCGTTGTCGACGGGTTCTCGCGCATCGTGCGTTTGGGCGAGGGGCTCGCGCACACGGGCCGCCTGAGCGAAGGGGCAATGGCGCGCGCTTACCAGGCGCTTGCCGCTTGTGCACAACGGATCGAAGCGCGCGAGCCGATCGCAATTGGCTGTGTCGCGACGCAAGCGTGCCGCGCGGCGTCCAACGGCCAGGTCTTCCTCAATCGCATCGAGAAGGATCTCGGGCTTAAGTTCGATGTCATCAGCGCCGAGGATGAAGCGAGGCTTTCTGTGCTCGGATGCGCCAGTCTCCTTGAGCCGCAGACCGAGCATGCGATGATCGTCGATATCGGCGGCGGCTCGACGGAGATGTCCTGGGTTTCGCCGAGCGCGGTGCTGAGCGCTCACCTCGACCCACCGATCCTCTCCTGGGGCACGTGCCCGCTTGGGGTCGTGACTTTGGCTGAGGATGATCCAGAGCCGGAGAGCGGCAACAAGCAAGATTGGTACGAAGGTCTCGTCACCCGCCTCGCCGAGACGATTTCCCGCGTCGGTGAAGCGCAGCATTTGCAGCAGGCGTTCGCCAACGGGCAGGGCGATATCATTGGTACGTCCGGTACGGTCACCAGCTTGGCCGGGGTCTTCCTCGATCTGCCGCGCTACAATCGCTCCCGCGTGGATGGGATGTGGTTCGACGTTGCCGATTGCCGCGCCACCATCGCCAAGCTGCTTTCGCAAACGCGCGATCAACGCGCCGCCAATGCCTGCATCGGCTATGATCGCGCCGACCTCGTCGTCATCGGCGGTGCGATTCTGGATGCAGTTCTTCGCGTCTGGCCGGCCAAGCGTGTGCGCGTTGCCGACCGCGGTTTGCGCGAAGGCGTGCTGATGCGGTTGATGGCGGCTCACGGAGCGCGTCCATGACTGACAACGAAGAACCGCCGAAGCGCCGCTGGACAGCCAAGCCGCCGAAAAGCGGCGCAGGCGGTGGCGAACGCCAGATGTTCACCCGTGTCAAAAACAAGAAGCTCGACGAAAGCTCGCGCAATTGGATGAAGCGGCATCTGAATGACCCGTATGTCGCCAAGGCGCGCGCTGACGGCTATCGGGCTCGCGCCGCTTACAAGCTGACCGAGCTCGACAAGGAGTTTGGGCTTTTGAAGCGCGGTATGCGTGTGATCGATCTCGGCGCGGCGCCCGGCGGCTGGGCGCAAGTGTGTGTGCAGCGAGGCTGCAAAGTGGTTGGGGTCGATCTCTTGCCGGTCGAGCCTCTCGAAGGCGCGATCTTCTTCCAGCTTGATCTGACTGACCCTGAGACGCCAGCCGTGCTGCTCGAGGCGCTCGGCGGCCCGCCAGATATTGTCCTCTCCGACATGGCCGCTAACACCACTGGCCACGCCAAGACCGACCAAATCCGCACAGGCGCGCTCGCCGAAGCCGCGGCGGATTTCGCGCTGGACCACCTCGTGACCGGCGGCGCTTTCGTGACCAAGGCGTTTCAAGGCGGCCTGGATTCGGACCTGCTGCCCCGCTTGAAACAAGGCTTTGCCACCGTCCGCCACGCCAAACCGCCTGCAAGCCGGGCCGAAAGCTCGGAGGTCTATGTCGTAGCGCAAGGCCGCAAACCGCCCGCGTGACTGGACAAGGACGGGGAGAATCTCTACCAGCCGTCCATGGAAATCCGTGAAGCTTTGACCTTTGACGACGTGCTCCTCGAACCCGGCGCGTCCGAAGTGCTGCCTGCCGACGTAAGCACCGTCACCCGGCTGACCCGCAGCATCTCCATCAACATCCCGCTCATTTCCGCCGCCATGGATACGGTTACCGAGGCGCGGCTCGCCATTGCGATGGCGCAAGCCGGCGGCATGGGCATCATCCACCGCAACATGACCCCGGCCGAGCAGGCTGATCAGGTTAAGATGGTCAAGAAATTCGAGAGCGGCATGGTGATCGATCCGATCACTATCCATCCGGACCAGACCGTCGGCGAAATCATCCTGATCAAGGAAGCGCGGAAGATATCCGGCTTCCCGGTTGTCGATCGCGAGACCGGCAAGCTCGTCGGCATCCTCACGAACCGGGACATGCGCTTTGCCGAAATGAGCGAGCGCGTCGCCGACGTGATGACGAAGGATAACCTTGTCACCGTCCGTGACGGCGTGAACGAGAGCGACGCCAAGAAGCTGCTGCACAAGCACCGCATTGAGCGCGTCATCGTCACCGACGACGCCAATCGCGTCACCGGCTTGATCACTGTGAAAGACTTTGAAAAGGCGCAAGCCTTCCCGGCGCGGGCCAAGGATGAGCGCGGTCGTTTGCTGGTTGGCGCCGCGTCCACGATTGGCGATGCTGGCTACGAGCGCTCGTTGGCGCTGATCGAAGCCGGCGTCGATGTGGTGGTGATCGACACCGCCCACGGTCATTCGCGCTCGGTGCTCGACGCGGTCGAGCGCATCAAGCGCGCCTCGAACAAGACTCAGATCATCGCCGGCAATATCGCTACGGCTGACGGCGCCAAGGCGTTGATCGACGCCGGTGCGGATTCGATTAAAGTTGGCATCGGCCCTGGCTCGATCTGCACGACGCGTATCGTCGCTGGCGTCGGCGTGCCGCAGCTCACCGCGGTGATGGACGCGGCGCGCGCGGCGCAAAAGGCCGACGTGCCGGTGATCGCTGACGGCGGCATCAAATTCTCGGGCGATCTCGCCAAGGCGCTCGCGGGCGGCGCGGAAGTTGCGATGATCGGCTCGTTGCTCGCTGGCAGCGAAGAAGCGCCGGGCGATATCATTCTCTATCAGGGCCGCTCCTATAAGAGCTATCGCGGCATGGGCTCGCTTGGCGCGATGGCGCGCGGCTCGGCTGATCGCTACTTCCAAAAGGAAGTCACCGATCAGATGAAGTTTGTGCCGGAAGGCATTGAAGGGCGCGTGCCGTTCAAGGGGCCGGTGTCGAACATCATTCACCAGCTCATCGGTGGTTTGCGTGCATCGATGGGCTATGTCGGCGCTGCGAACTTGAAAGAGATGCGTGAGAAGGCGCGGTTCGTGAAGATCACGAGCGCGGGGCTGCGCGAGAGCCACGTGCACGACGTTTCGATCACACGCGAAGCGCCGAATTATCCGCTCGGGAGCTAGACGATGGAGAAGGGCAATTTCATCCGCATTACGCCCTTCATCCACGTGCCTGACATCAACGCGGCGGTTAAGTTCTTCGAAGGCTTGGGCTTCGCCACGTACTTTCGAATGGGCGACTATGCCTACGTGCAACGCGAAACCGCTGGCGTGCGGCTGATGCAAAATCACGGCGACGACGGCGCGCCCGCCGGCAACCGCCGCTTTTCGTACTACATCGATGTCGAAGATATCGAAGCGCTCTACCGGGAGCTGAAGCCGGTGCTTGATACGATGCCTGCGGGCGACGTGCATGGCCCTGCGGACAAGCCGTATGGTCAGCGCGAGGTGTGCGTCCTTGCGCCGGACGGCAATTTGCTCGTATTTGGCCAATCCATAGGCGGCTGAACGCCGCTTTTCCTTTTTCGGGGTCCCTCCCATGCGTGACGGCGCGCGCCAGCAGGCGGCAATTGAAATTCTGACATCGCTCGAAACCGAGAAACGTCCCGCTGCGGACGCGGTGAAGGCGTGGATGCTGACGCATCGCTTCGCCGGCTCGAAAGATCGTGCCCAGATTGGCGATCTGGTTTTCGGGGCGATGCGCTGGAAGCAGTCGAGTGCTTGGCGGATGGGGGAGGATACGCCGCGCGCTTGGGTGTGGGGCGCGCTGCGGTGGGGGTTTGGCTGGAGCGCTGAGGCGATCGAGCAGAGTGTCACCGGTGATCCGCATGCGCCGCCGGCGATGACGGAGGCGGAGCGTGCTGCACTTTTGAGCGCGACCCTGGATGGTGCGCCGGCGCATGTGCGCGGTGATTTTCCCGAATGGCTGGACGCGAGTTTTGAGCGGGCGTTTGGCGATAAGCGGGCTGAAGAGGGCGCAGCGCTTGCGGCGCCGGCGCCGCTGGATCTGCGCGCCAACACCTTAAAGACCGATCGAGACAAGCTGATTGCGGCGTTGGGCGAAAGCTCGAAGCTCACCGAGCCGCCGCCGGTGACGCCATATGCGCCGAACGGCGTGCGCATTCCGTGGTCGCAAGGGCGGACGTTTCCGTGGGCGACTGAGCAGAGCTTTCTCAAAGGCTGGTTCGAGGTGCAGGACGAGGGCAGCCAGCTTGCGGCGCAGCTCTCGGGCGCGGCGCCGGGGATGCAGATTGCAGACGTGTGCGCGGGCGGCGGCGGCAAGACCTTGGCGCTGGCGGCGCAGATGCAGAACAAGGGCCAGATCTTTGCGTTCGACGTTGATGGACGCCGGCTCGCGCCACTGAAAGAGCGCGCCGATCGCGCCGGAGCGCGCAACATCCAGATCCGTGCGCCGATGCGCTCCAAAGATGCGCTCGAAGATTTGCGCGGGCGGATGGACATCGTGTTCGTCGATGCGCCGTGCACGGGCTCGGGCACTTGGCGGCGTAACCCTGACTCCAAATGGCGCTTGCGGCCCAATGCGCTGGCGATGCGGATTGGCGAGCAGCGCGAGGCTTTGGCTCTAGCGGCGCCCCTGGTGAAGCCGGGGGGGCGGCTCATCTACGTTACGTGTTCGGTGCTGCCGGAGGAGAACGAGGATGCGGTTACGGCATTCCTCGCAGCTTACGCCGATTTCGCGCCTGTAGGATTGAGCGGCGCGGAGTTTCCGGCGCACCAGCGCACGATCGGCCTGCAAATGACGCCGCTGATCACCGGCTGCGACGGCTTTTACATTGCAGCTTTGCAGCGGGCGGCGTGATCAGGCTTCGACATCGAGGTAGCGGCCTTTGCGCTGCTCCTGAGCAGCGTCGTAATCTGCGCGATCTTGCGCCATGCGCTGGTCACGCGGATCATCACCGCGGGCGCGCTTGGCGGCGCGCTCCTTCTCAACCAGCGACGCGGGATCGACGCGGACTTTCTCGCGCACCATATCTTTGTGCGTCACCGCCGCGCCGAACTCGACGGGGGCCTTGTTGTCACGCGGTTCTCGTTGCTGCGCGTAGCCATGCGCGGCGACGGGCTCAATGCCGGAAATCGCTGCCATCGTTGAAGCGTGCCAGCATGCGGTTAGGGTTTCGTTCAGAAACATCGCCAATTTCTGCTAAGCATGTTGGCTGATTTGTCGCTCGATATCGCCATCGCCGGCTGCGGTGTTGCGGGCCTTGCGAGCGCGACTTTGCTGCGCCAGGCGGGTGCGCGCGTCGTAATCTACGATCGGCTGGAAGCGCCGAAGCCGATTGGCTCTGGGATTATCTTGCAGCCGGTTGGCCTCGCTGTGCTCGACGCGTTTGGCGTTGGCGATGCGATGCGGGAGCTTGGCGCGCCGATAAAACGCCTGCACGGGAAGAACACGCCGCGCCAGAACGTGGTGCTGGATGTGCGCTACGATGCTGCCGGCGAGGATGCGCCGTGCGGACTTGGCGTGCATCGCGGGGCGCTGTTTCAGCTTTTGTATGATGCGGCGCTTGCCGCTAGGGCGGAGATCGAGAGCGGGCGCGAAGTTGTTGGCGCGCGTGACGGGCGCTTGGTGTTCGCCGATGGCGCGGAGAGTGCGCGCTTTGATCTGGTGATCGATGCGTTGGGTGCGCGCTCGCCGCTGTCGCGGCCGCCGCAAGCGCCGCTGCCGTTTGGCGCGCTGTGGGCGAGCCTCGATTGGGTCGACGGTTTCGATGATGCGGCGCTCGAGCAGCGTTATTTTGCGGCGCGCAAGATGGCGGGCTTTATGCCGATTGGGCGCTTGAAGGGCGAGATGCGTCAGCAAGGGGCGTTCTTCTGGAGCTTGAAGCACACCGAGCGTGCGGCGTGGCGCGCTGCGCCGCTGGAAGCCTGGAAGGACGAGGTGCGCGCGCTGTGGCCGCAGACTGAGCCGCTGCTGGCGCAGATCGCAACGCATGACGATCTGGTGTTTGCAACGTACGCCCACCGCACTTTGCGGGAGCCGCTTTCGCGCCATTGCGTGCATGTGGGCGATAGCTGGCATTGCACTTCGCCGCAGCTCGGGCAGGGCGCGAATATGGCGTTGCTGGATGCGTTGGCGCTGACGCAGGCGCTCGCATCGCAGAGCAATATCGACGTTGCGCTCGGTGAATATGCGCGGATGCGGCTTTGGCATATTCGGCTCTATCAGGCTGCATCATGGATGTTCACGCCGGTGTATCAAAGCGATAGCGCGACGTTTGCAGCGCTGCGCGATTGGATCATGGCGCCGCTTTCGCGCACGTGGCCCGCGCCGCAAGTTCTGGCGGCGCTTGTTGCTGGGCAGATTGGTGCGCCGCTCCATGCGATAGGCGCGCGTTCGCAACGCCGTTCCGCTTAAGCGAAAACGCAAAAGAGGTCCGCCTTCGCCAAGGCTTCCGCCTACGCTGAAGCTTCGGCGGACTGGTCGGCGGGACACTCTCGCTCACGCGAGAGTGGGAGACAGGGCGCGTGGGACGCGCCGAGTTTAGTTTCTTGTGCGCCGTTCGATCGCTCGAACAACGCCGCGCATCGCACGCGCCCTGTTGCGATTGTTATGCGCCGGGCCGTCACGGGGAGGTTTTTCACTCTCCTGGATAGGTCCCCGACGGCGTGCGGACTTGTGCCTTAAGCCCGGTATGCTCCCGCAGTTAGCGCCTTACGCTGCTCTTTCCACGGGCTTCGGTGTGCTCTGTCGCCATCATTGCTGACGGAGTTGCAGCGTTCACGTCGAGGGCGCCCCCTCTGGTTTCACGCCGCCGCTTCCGGGTAGCCGGACGCGTTACGGACAGCACCTTCACGCTCAATCGCATCCCCCGCGCTCGCTCGGCTCGGCTAGCCAGATGAACCTCCCGTGCGAGGGATGACGAAGTATAAGCCCGGTGTTGGGGGTGTAGGATAGACAAATTGGAGAGGACAAAACTCGTTATCTCATGCCCGGAATTCGCGGCGGACGAGTGGACGATTCATGCGAGGGCACGCCGCCTGCAGGGTCTGTCAGCGGCGCCTTTGGCCATGCATCCATGATCAGGGCAAACGCACTTGTGAGAACAGTTAGCCACGCAGTCATCTTTAGTTCGCGATCTGGATGTCGCGTCAGGACGAACCACGGATTGTGTGAGAATTCTAGTTTTACAAAATAGCTGCCAACGACGTTTGGCCGACGCTTGGGGATGTCGCGGTTGAACCACCTTTGGACTGCGTTTCCCGCGCGAGCCGCAGCCACCTTATTTGCTTGGTCAATTATAAATTGCTCTCGATTGTCCTTCATCGCTTCATGTTCGTCACCGTGAAGTGAAATGAGTATTGCGTCGTCATCTTCATTCCAGTTTTCGATGATCTTATGAAGGGAGGCGTAGTCCTGCGCCCGATCCGGTGTCGCGGGCATTGCTTCGGGAGTGGCTTCGATTTCCACTGCCGGGAAGCAGACATCGGCGGTCGCGACATCAGGGATCTCTTGACCGTAGATCGTTGAGGCCACTCGATTTAGTCTGGTCGGTGAGACGCTGATCCGTGCGTCACGGTGAACGTGTACGAGTTGCTTGCAACGCTTTCCGCGGGCGTCGAGGTATCCGTAGTAGACTTTCACCGTCGCGTGGACACCGTCCATGTTCATTGGCATCAGCGTACGGGGTAGCACGATAGTTGATCTATCAAGGCGCTGTGCAGAGTGTGGGCGGATGCCGATCGGACCGAGTTGGCTGTTCTGTTTGTCGCCACTGTAGACTGATGCGATTACTAGGATCGTGAGGTAGACGATGATCGCTAGGCCGATCGCCCGAGCCCACGGATTGCTGAGAAAGGTCATCGTCGCGTCTAGTCGCGGTTCAACGAGTGACCAGCATTCTCGGCAAAAACTCGACAACTGGTCAAAAACAGCGATAGCGCTTTGGCACGCGTCTCCCGCCAACTGAGTGACTTCAGCCCAATCCATTCCACGCCTCCCCCGAGTTCGTTAATGAACCTTAACGTCTGGGGATAAGTGCGCAACTGGAGCGGGTGCTGGCTACCGGTCGACGTTGGCGCGGGCCAAAGCCGCCTCCCGCGCTTCGAGCCGGGACCAGAAGCGGTCGTGGAAGAAATAGGCGACGGTCTGGACGGCAGGTTCGATCAGGCCGACGGCCAGGGCGGCGCGCCAGTCCTGGGTGATCGCGAAGGTGACCGCGATTGCAATCAGGAAGTGCATCAATGAGTAGGAGCCGGTTTTCAGAGCTAGGCGCATGGATAGGAGCTAGGTTGTTGCGAGCTATTCGCAAGAGCTGGGCTGCAGAAAAATGGCCGCCTCTGACCCCAGCGCGCGCGGCGTGTGGCTATGCACGCGCGCAGAATTGACGCCTCGGGCAACGCACTCCATTTCAGGCCATGGACAAATCGAGCGAAGCGCCCAGCGCCCCCACCGCCTCCGCCGCCCACCACGAACGCGTTCTGATCATCGATTTCGGCTCGCAGGTTACGCAGCTGATCGCCCGGCGCGTGCGCGAGAACGGCGTCTATTGCGAAATCCACCCGTTCAACAAAGTCGACGGCGCGTTCTTGAAGGCGTTCGCGCCGAAGGCGGTGATCTTCTCGGGCGGGCCGGCCAGCGTCATGGAGGGCGCATCGCCCCGCGCGCCGGATGAAGCGTTCAAGCTCGGCGTGCCGATCCTGGCGATTTGCTACGGCCAGCAAACGATGACTGTGCAGCTTGGCGGCGTTGTCGAAGGCGGGCACGCGCGTGAGTTCGGGCGCGCCGATGTCGAGGTGAAGAAGCCATCGCCTTTGTTCGAAGGCGTGTGGGATGTGGGCGGGCGCTATCCGGTGTGGATGAGCCACGGCGACCGCGTGACGAAATTGGCGGAGGGCTTTGAAGTTATCGCCACCAGCGAGAACGCGCCGTTCGCGATCGCCGTCGATGAGAAGCGCCGCTTCTACACGACGATGTTTCACCCGGAAGTCGTGCACACGCCCGATGGCGCGAAGCTGTTGAAGAACTTTACCCATCGCATCGCCGGCATGCGCGGCGATTGGAGCATGGCGGCGTTCAAGGAAGAAGCGATCGCGCGCATCCGTGCGCAGGTTGGCAAGGGGCGCGTGATCTGCGGGCTTTCGGGCGGCGTCGATTCAAGTGTGGCGGCGGTGCTGATCCATGAAGCGATCGGCGATCAGCTGACGTGCGTTTATGTCGATCACGGGCTGATGCGGAAGGGCGAGTCCGAGCAGGTCGTGAAGCTGTTCCGCGATCACTACAATATTCCGCTGATCCATGCCGAGGAGAGCGAGCTTTTCTTGAATGCGCTCGAAGGCGTCAGCGATCCGGAGCTGAAGCGCACCACGATCGGGAAATTGTTCATCGATGTGTTCGACGCCAAAGCGGATTCGATCGGCGGCGCGGATTTTCTGGCGCAAGGCACGCTCTATCCGGATGTGATCGAGTCGAAGTCGGCGACGGGCGGGCCGTCGGTGAAGATCAAGTCGCACCACAATGTCGGCGGCTTGCCGGAAAACATGAAGATGGCGCTGGTCGAGCCGCTGCGCGATCTGTTCAAGGATGAAGTGCGTGCGCTGGGGCGTGAGCTTGGGTTGCCGGAGACGTTCGTCGGGCGCCATCCGTTTCCGGGGCCGGGACTCGCGATCCGCGTGCCGGGCCAAATCACGCGCGAGAAGCTCGATATTCTGCGCGAGGCGGACGCGGTTTATCTCGATGAGATCCGCAAGGCCGGTTTGTACGATAAGATTTGGCAGGCGTTCGCGGTGCTGCTGCCGGTGCAGACAGTCGGCGTCATGGGCGATCATCGCACATACGAATATGTGTGTGCGCTGCGCGCGGTGACGAGCACGGACGGCATGACGGCGGACTTTTATCCGTACTCGATGGATTTTCTCGGCCGCGCTGCGACGCGCATTATCAATGAAGTCCGCGGTGTGAACCGGGTGGTGTACGACGTGACGTCGAAGCCGCCGGGGACGATCGAATGGGAATGATTTTTGCCCCTCCGGCAGTATCCGATTGTACGCCAGGGTACGGCATAAGTATCTGAATAACAAAGATAAAACTGTCATCGTCTATCGCCATCTATCGAGGGACAGTGCTCCGGTTTGACGGTATAGTGGACGGTATGGGGGAACTTGTTCGGTTAGAGATTTCGCTATACCGTCATGGCCAAGAGAGCTGCTGACGGTATAGTTTTTGGCCTTAAGGCATTGAAAGAGCGAATGAAATTCACTTTCAGTGACCCCAGTTTTGGGCTGACGGTATAATCGGTGCCTCTCTGCTGTTTTTGGACAGATTTGGAGGTCTCCATGCTCACGGACACAGCGATTAAGGCGCTGAAAGCACAGAAGAAATTGTACAAGGTGAGTGACCGTGACGGTATGTATGTCGTGGTCCAGCCGTCCGGGGCGATCGTGTTTCGGTACGACTATCGACTCAACGGACGGCGCGAGACGCTGACGCTCGGCCGATATGGCCCTGACGGCCTCTCACTTGCCAGGGCTCGCGAGAAGCTGATCG
>LNEK01000031.1 GCA_001464425.1 Alphaproteobacteria bacterium Ga0077535 | reverse complement strand
TTCGCCTATGGGCGGACGGGCGCGGCTGTGCGTCAGTCAAAGATGCTGCGCAGCATCCTGAAGAGCGTCGATTTCACGTATCAGAACCTTGAATCGGTAGAGCTCGGTGTCACCAGCATCGATCATTACGTCGACACGCTTGGCGGCATCAGCCGCGCCGTGCAGCGCGCGCGCGGCGTCGCAACGCCGGTCTATATTGGCGACGAAACACAAGGCGAAGGCAAAGTCCGCACGCTTTCAGAGCAGGTTTCGCTCGAAACCCATACCCGCACGCTGAATCCGCGCTGGTACGAGGGGCTCTTGAAGCACGGCTACGAAGGCGTGCGCCAGATCGAGGCGCAAGTGACCAACACGATGGGTTGGTCGGCCACGACCGGTCAGGTCGAGCCCTGGATCTACCAGCGGATTAGCGAAACCTACGTGCTCGACGAAGCGATGCGCCGCCGCATGGCCGCACTCAATCCAAAGGCGTCCGCGCGCATGGCCAACCGCCTGCTTGAAGCCCACGACCGACAATACTGGCGCCCCGACGCAGCGACGCTCGATGCGTTGCGCAACGCCAGCGACGAACTCGAAGATCAATTGGAAGGCATCGCCGCACCAGCGGCGTGAGGAGCATAATGACCACCCTCGATTTACCCAGAGGCCTTCCCAAACGCCCCGACGGCGAAGGCAGCGTGCAGGTTCTCATGGATCCCACCATGAAGATCGAGCGCGCCAAAGTGTTCGCGGTTTATGGCAAAGGCGGCATCGGCAAGAGCACGACCTCGTCGAACCTCTCTGCTGCGTTCTCGCACCTCGGCAAGCGCGTGCTCCAAATCGGCTGCGACCCCAAGCACGACAGCACCTTCACGCTGACCAAGCGCTTGGTGCCAACGGTGATCGACGTGCTCGAAGGCGTAGAGTTTCACTCCGAAGAGCTGCGGCCCGAAGACTATGTCTATGAGGGCTATAACGGCGTCATGTGCGTCGAAGCGGGCGGCCCGCCTGCTGGCACGGGCTGCGGCGGTTATGTCGTCGGCCAGACGGTGAAGCTCCTCAAAGAACATCACCTGCTCGAAGACACCGACATCGTCATTTTCGACGTGCTGGGCGACGTGGTCTGCGGTGGTTTCGCCGCGCCCCTCCAGCACGCCGAACGCGCGTTGATCGTGACGGCCAACGACTTTGACTCGATCTTCGCAATGAACCGCATCATCGCGGCCATCAAAGCCAAGTCGAAAAACTATGATGTTCGCCTCGGCGGCGTCATCGTGAACCGCAGCGAAGGCACGGATGAAGTCGATCGCTATAACGCTGCACTGGGGCTTGAGCGGATCGCGCACTTTCCGATCCTGGACGAGATCCGCCGCAGCCGCTTGAAGAAGTCGGTGCTGTTCGAGATGGAGTCCACGCCGGCGCTCGAAGCGGTGAAGCTCGAATATATGCGCCTCGCCGCGTCGCTGCTGGTTGGTGACAAGCAATATGATTGCGTGCCGATGAAAGACCGCGACATCTTCGATTTCTTGGGTTTTGAATAATGAGCATCACCGATACCCAACGGCCGACGGCCGCCTACGAAGAACGCCGCGGGCGGCTGGAAACGTACTTCGACCGCACAGCGCTCGACGCGTGGGCGCAGCTCACATCAGATGCGCCTGTCAGCCGCATCCGCGCCACCGTCCGCGCCGGGCGCGACAGCATGCGCGATACGCTGCTGTCATGGCTGCCGCAGGACATGCGCAGCACCTCCCTGTTCGATGCCGGGTGCGGCACCGGTGCGCTTTCAGTGGCGGCCGCCCGTCGCGGCGCCCGCGTCACCGGCGTTGATGTCTCCGCCAGTCTGGTCAAACTCGCAAATGAGCGCGCGCCGAAGGACGTGGCGCCCGGCTCAATCGATTTCGGCGTTGGCGATATGTTCGACCCACGGTTTGGCCGCACCGACTATGTCGTCGCCATGGATTCGCTTATCCATTACCCGTCTGCCGAGATTTTGCGCGTATTGGGCGCCTTCGCCGCCCGCACGGACCGCGCCATTCTCTTCACCTTCGCGCCTCAGACGCCAGCGCTCTCGCTCATGCACGCCGCCGGAAAGCTTTTCCCGCGCGCGGACCGCGCACCGGCGATCGAGCCGGTCAGCGAAGCAGCGATCCGCCGAGGCATCGCCGCCTCGTCCGCATTTACAGGCTGGAAGATTGGGCGTGATGCCCGCATCAGCAGCGGCTTCTATATGTCTCACGCCATGGAGTTGGTGCGCGCATGAGCGAAAGCGCTCGCCCCCAACCGATGACGTGGCGCCAATTTTTGGCGCAGCTGCTTCCGTTTGCAGACTCGGCAACAACGGAGCTGCCGCTTGGCCAGCTGCTGCGCCTGGGGCTATTCCAAGTCTCTGTTGGCATGGCCGCAGTGCTGCTGACCGGCACTCTTAACCGCGTCATGATCGTGGAACTCGGCATATCGGGCTGGGTCGTCGCCTTGATGGTGTCGCTGCCGCTCGTGTTCGCGCCGCTGCGTGCGCTGATCGGCTTCAAGTCTGACACCCACCGTTCTGTTCTCGGTTGGCGCCGCGGGCCGTATATCTGGTTTGGCTCGATGCTGCAGTTTGGCGGTTTCGCCATCATGCCGTTCGCGCTGCTCATCTTGTCCGGCGACACGCACGGCCCAATCGTTATCGGCGAAGTGGCGGCTGCGCTGGCGTTTCTGCTGGTTGGCATTGGCATGCATACGACGCAGACCGCGGGTCTCGCGCTCGCGACCGATCTGGCGCCGCCTGAGGCGCGGCCACGCGTCGTGGCGTTGCTCTATGTCATGCTGCTGGCCGGCATGCTGATCAGCGCGCTGTTCTTCGGCTTGCTGCTCGCCGACTTCAGTGCGCTGCGCCTGATCCAAGTAATTCAAGGCGCGGCTGTCATTACAATGGTCCTGAATTGCGTCGCACTATGGAAACAAGAAGTGCGAAACGCGGCTCTGACCTCCCCTGACCGCGACCACGCCCCGTTCAAAGAACATTGGCGCGCGCTGATGGCTGGAGGGCGCACAAGCCGGCTCCTCTGCGCGGTCGGCTTCGGCGCCGCCGCTTTCAGCATGCAGGATGTCTTGCTTGAGCCCTACGGCGCACAGGTGCTGGGACTCTCTGTTGGCGAAACAACCGCGCTCACTGCTCTCTGGGCCTGGGGCGCGCTTTCGGGATTTGCGCTCGCGGCGCACCGCTTGAGCGAGGGCGACGAGTGTCATCGCTTAGCCGGCTATGGCGCGCTGTTCGGCGTTGTGGCGTTTTCGCTCGTCATTTTTGCTGCGCCACTCAACTCGGCGCCGATGTTCTGTGTTGGCGTCGCCGGTATCGGCTTCGGTGGCGGCCTTTTCGCTGTCGGCACATTGACGGCTGCGATGGCGCTATCGCGTGACGGTCAATCGGGTCTCGCGCTCGGCGCATGGGGCGCGGTGCAAGCGACTGCCGCCGGTGTCGGCATCGCCGTCGGTGGTGCGCTGCGCGATGTGGTTGGGGGCCTCGCCGAAAGCGGCGCGCTCGGTCCGGCGCTGGCCGGGCCCGCGACCGGATACGGTTTCGTCTATCACCTCGAAATTGGACTGCTCTTCGCTGCGCTGATCGCGATTGGCCCGCTTGCACGGCACGCGTCTCAGCACCCTCAAACTTCTACGACTAAATTCGGCATGGCCGAATTTCCCACCTGATCCCGCCAGGAGTAACGGCAATGGACCAAGTCTATAATGGGGGCCTCGATGTGACGGAGTGGGTGCTCTACGCATTCTTCCTTCTCTTCTTCGGCCTGGTTGCGTATTTGCGCCGCGAAGATCGCCGCGAGGGTTATCCTCTCGAGGACGACGTCAGCGGTCGGCACGAGCCGCTCGGCGGCCTGCTCTTCACTGCGCAGCCGAAAGTTTTTCGTCTCCCGCACAATGGCGGCACAGTTACCAAGCCGAACGCCACGCGCGACACCGGCGAACTCAAAGCCCGACGCACCGCGCCGTGGGCGGGTTCACCCTTGGAGCCGGAAGGCGATCCGCTGCAGGCAGGAATCGGCCCTGGCGCGTATGCGCAACGGTCGAAAACCCCGGATCTCATGATGCACGGCGCGCCGCGCATTGTGCCGCTGCGTGTTGCTGAAGACTTCTACCTCGACAAACGCGATCCCGATCCGCGCGGCATGCCAGTGATCGGCGCCGACAATGCCGTGGCCGGCACGATCAAAGATGTCTGGGTCGATCGTTCCGAGTATCTAATCCGCTATCTTGAAATGGCGCTGCCGGCCTCGGACAAGCGCGTTCTCATTCCGATGCCGATGGCAGTCATTCAGCGCGGTCGCAAGCGCGTGAAGGTCGATGCGTTGCTGGCCTCGCAATTTGCCGGCGCACCGACTTTGGCCAATCCGGACCAGATCACCCGGGACGAGGAAGAGCGCGTCAGCGCGTATGTTGGGGGCGGCATGCTCTACGCAACACCAGCCCGCGCGGAGCCTTGGCTATGAGCGAGCATGATTTCGAACCCGTTCGTGGGTTGCCAGGAGAGCTCCCCGCGGGCGAGCGCCTGATCTGGCAAGGCGCTCCCGATTGGTGGCCGCTGGCGCAGCGCGCATTTCATGTGCGCTCAGTCTCGGCCTATTTCGGCGTACTCATGGCGTGGCGCGGCATCGCTACGGCGTTTGAGGGTGCGACGTTTGTCGCTTCAGTCCAATCGGCGCTGCACGTCGCGCCGATTGCGATAGCCGCCGTGACTCTGCTCTGCGGCTTGGCGATCCTAACAGCACGCACCAGCGTCTACACGATCACCACCAAGCGGATCGTATTGCGCTTCGGCGTCGCGCTGCCCAAGGCCATCAACATCCCGTTCACGATTATCGAGAACGCAGCTCTCAAAGGCTTCAGCGACAAAACCGGCGACATCGCTCTGACGCTCACTCAACCGAATAAGATCGCATATTTCCTGCTCTGGCCGCATGCGCGGCCGTGGAAGCTGGCGCGGCCGGAACCGACAATGCGTGCGGTCGCAAATGCTTCGGTGGTCGCGGCGCGTCTCGCGGACGCGCTGAAAGCTGCGCACGGCGAACGCGGCGCGATAATCGCCCCGGTCCAAACATCCGAGCCAGCAGCGGCCCCTGAAGCAGTGCTGAGCCCGGCCTGAGGAAAGACAGATGAGCAACATCGACACCGAACCCTTTCCACGCTTCGCTCTGATCGCAGCTGCGGTGCTCATCGCAGGATCGATCACCGCTGCGGCCGCAGCGCGCTATGCGAAAGTGAATGCGCCGGAAGCGACGCTCTCGGAGAGTGTGACGCCGCTCGCGGCACGCGATCTTACCTTCTTCGACATGCCAGACGGCTCCGTCGAAGTCCGTGACGCAACCGGGACGCAAGTCCTGTTTGTCGCGGAGCCAGGCACAAACGGCTTCATTCGAGGTGTGATGCGCGGCATGGCGCGGGATCGCCGTTCACGCGGCATCGGCCAGGAGCCAGCGTTCCGCCTCGCCCAATGGCCCGATGGACGCCTCTCCCTGGAGGATCTCGCCACCGGCCGGCAAATCGAGCTTGGCGCATTTGGAGGCGACAACCGCGCCGCTTTCGCGCAACTGCTTACCGATGCCTCAACGAGCGCGTCATGATCACGCCTTTCACCCGCCAATCGCACGCGACGCAGTGCACGATCGAGATCGAGCATAGCGAGGACTATTTGCACGCTCATGTGGAGCTTGACGATGAGTCCGATCTGCGGCCGGGCGACCGGGTGAAAGTCCATGGCGCGCCGATCCGTGTCAGCTTTGGCGAGCGGCTCACTCTTCGGCGTCCCGCCACCGTAGAGCGCGCCGGATGGCTAGAGCGACAATGGACCAAGCTCACCGCACGCTTCGAACTCACTGAACTTTATGAAGTAAGCTTTTCGCCCAGGAGAATACTGTGACCACCGCCACCCTCGACGCGCCTCGGCCCATCAACGAGACAACGCGTATCGCGCAGGAAGACACGGTGCTGAGCCCGCGCTTCTACACCACCGATTTCGAGGCGATGGATCGCATCGATGTGACACCGGTGCGCCGCGAGTGGGATGCGCTGATCGCTGAACTCGCAGCGGACCCGAACCGCAACCATTTCAAGCGTACGGAAGCCTTCACCAACGCCTTGGATGATCTGGAGCCGGAACTCCGCAAGGAATGGGTGGATTTCCTGGTGAGCTCGATCACGGCTGAGTTTTCAGGCTGCGTACTCTACGCGGAGATCGCCAAGCGCTCGAAGAACCCGGACATCCGCGCGTTGTTCAAATATATGAGCCGCGACGAGTCGCGCCACGCCGGCTTCATCAATGAAGCGCTCAAAGATTACGGCATTGGCGTAGATCTTGGCTTTCTCACCAAAACCAAGAAGTACACCTTCTTCAAGCCGAAGTTCATTTTCTACGCGACCTACCTGTCCGAAAAGATCGGCTATTCGCGTTACATCACTATCTTCCGCGAATTGGAGCGCAATCCGGAACGCCGCTTCCACCCAATCTTCAATTGGTTCAAGGAGTGGTGCAACGACGAGTTCCGCCACGGCGAAGCGTTCGCCGTGCTGATGCGCAACGACCCCAAGCTTTTGACCGGCGGCAATCGCTTCTGGATCCGCTTCTTCCTCAATGCCGTCTATGCGACGATGTACGTGCGCGATCATGCGCGCCCAGCCTTCCATCGCGCGCTCGGCGTCGACCCTACGGATTATGACTATCGCGTCTTCCGCATCTGCTCTGAAATCACCAAGCAGGTCTTCCCGTTCACCTTGGACACAGACAGCCCGAAATTCCGCGCCCACATGGAACGCCTGCGCCAGCTTGCCGACGCCATGAGCGCGAACGCCGCGCGCGGCGGCGCATTCGCTGGCCTGCGCAAGATTGGGCTCGGCGCACAGCTGGCCGTGACTGCGATCAGCCTTTTCATGCACCCGGTCATCGAACACGAAACGCCGCGTGAGGTCCGCATGGCTCCGGCCTGGTGAGCAAGCGCTGCCCATGACCTT
The DNA here is from genome assembly GCA_001464425.1 of Alphaproteobacteria bacterium Ga0077535. GTDB lineage: Bacteria > Pseudomonadota > Alphaproteobacteria > Caulobacterales > Aquidulcibacteraceae > Vitreimonas. The sequence continues at coordinate 33,680 of LNEK01000031.1, read as the reverse complement.
CGCCGCGATCGCCTCGCCGCTACTCTTTGCGGCCTTTGTCTGGTGGTTTTCCACCGGCGCGATCCTGTGGCTGGATCGGCGCCCGCGCGAGACGTTCGGCTGGAGTTTTGCGGCGACGACCATCATCGCCATCGGCGCACTGATCGCGCTTTTCGTCACCGCGGCACAAGAAACAATCGCTAGCGCCTACATCTCTTTCGCTGCGGCGATTGCCATTTGGGGCTGGCACGAGATGAGCTTTCTGATGGGGTTCATCACGGGACCACGGCGCCAGCCACTGCCGGCCGGAACAACAGGCTGGCGCCGCTTCTCGCTGGCGACCGCCACGATCATACACCACGAGATCGCACTCGCTTTGACGGCCGCTGCGCTTGTCGCTCTGAGCTGGGGCCAGCCGAACCAGATCGGCGCCATCACATTCTTGGTTTTGTGGGCGTTGCGCCTGAGTGCAAAATTCAATCTGTTTCTCGGCGCGCCTTACCGCGCCGAGGAGATGCTGCCGCCGCACCTCACGCACCTGAAGAGCTATTTCCGCAACCGGCGTATGAATGCCCTTTTCCCGCTTTCGTTGGCGGGCGGAGCGGCGTTGGCTTGGACACTCGGCACGATTGCATATGCGCCGGACGTTTCAGCCTTCACGCTCACTGGATTTTCGCTTGTGCTGTCGCTGACAGTGCTAGGCGTGATCGAGCACGTGTTCTTGTTCATCCCGCCGCCGAACGCGCTGCTCTGGGGCTGGGCCGAATCGAAGCCCGAAGAGCGCAATGCGCCGCTCGGCTAAACGCCGAGTTCGTCCCAGCGCTCTAGATATATTCTGAACCAAGGAGCGAACATGTGCGGTGCTGTACGCAGAGCATGCTGCATTTCAGGCCGGGTCATCCACCGCACGTCGCTGACCTCGTCAGGATCGGGGACTATCCGCAGCGTGTGGACATCTGCGTCGCCACGAAAAATGTGAACCCGTTCGTGCTCACGCAAGCCGTTGGTCACGTCCGCCGCATAATCGAGAACGTTGCAGGCGCGCAGCGCCACACTCAGGCCCAGCTCTTCCGTGAGGCGCCGGTGGGCGCTGGCGACTGGCGTTTCCCCCCAAGCGGGATGAGAGCAACAGGTGTTCGCCCAAAGCCCGCCGCAATGATATTTGCCCGGCGCGCGCTGTTGGAGCAGCAACGCATCCCCGGACATAATGAAGACGGACACGGCCAAGTGTAGCGCCCCTGTGCGGTGCGCTTCCATCTTCTCAAGCGGATAGAGCGACCCATCCTCGGCGATGCCGGGGATGATGAGCGGTTCTGGCGCCGCTTCCGCTACACGCGCTCGAGTGGCGTGCGTTTGCCTCATGCGGCGGCGACAGAACGACTAAGCGCGCATTGCGCCCAAAGCTCCGACAACGCCGTCACCAGGTGATCAATGTCCGCATCGGTGTGCAGTGGTGATGGCGTGATGCGCAGACGTTCAGTACCGCGTGGCACAGTCGGATAGTTGATCGGTTGAATATAGATACCGTACTGATCCAACAGCCAGTCGCTGATCTGCTTGCACTTCACCGGATCCTTCACCATCACCGGAATGATGTGGCTCGGGTTTTCCATGCACGGAATGCCGAGCGCCTCGAGCTTACGACGCACTTTGGCGACGCGCTCTTGGTGGCGCATGCGTTCGATCTGGCTCGCCTTCAGATGCTTGATGCTGGCAAGCGCGCCTGCGGCGACCGCTGGCGGCAGCGAAGTGGTAAAAATAAAGCCGGAAGCAAAGCTGCGAATAAAATCACAGAGCGCTTCCGACGCCGTGATGTAGCCGCCAAACACGCCGAAGGCTTTGCCAAGGGTGCCTTCAATGACCGTCAGCCGATGCATCAGACCTTCCCGCTCGGCAACGCCGCCGCCGCGCGGGCCATAGAGGCCGACGCCATGGACCTCGTCGAGGTATGTCATGGCGTTATGCTTCTCGGCGACGTCACAGATCGCGGCGATCGGTGCGATGTCACCGTCCATAGAATAAACGGACTCGAACGCCACCAGTTTGGGACGCGATGGATCAATTGCCGCGAGCTTGCGATCAAGATCCTCTGGATCGTTGTGATTGAAGACGATGCATTCGGCACGGCTGTGGCGAATGCCTTCGATCATTGAAGCATGGTTGCCAGCATCGGAAAGAACCACACAGTTTGGCAGTTTCGACGCGAGCGTGCTGACCGCCGCCCAGTTCGAGACATAACCGGATGTGAACAGCAGCGCCGATTCCTTCTGGTGGAGATCGGCGAGCTCCTGCTCCAACAGTACGTGATAATGGTTCGTGCCGGAGATATTGCGCGTGCCGCCCGCGCCTGCGCCGCAGCGATCGAGCGCTTCGTGCATCGCGGCGACCACCTTGGGGTGCTGGCCCATGCCGAGGTAATCGTTGGAGCACCAAACTGTAACCTCTGCCGCGCCGGCTTCGGTGTAACGCATCGCGCGCGGAAAGTTGCCGGCCTTGCGTTCGAGATCAGCAAAAACACGATAGCGGCCTTCTTGGCGAAGTGCGTCGAGTTGGTCTTGGAAGAAGGTCTCGTAGTTCATCGGGCTGCTCACTCTTGGTTTCGTCATGCGCGACCGAGGCATGCACCTCGGCCGCGCTTAGTTCACATCAGTTGTTCGGCGTCTGGTCAGACGGCGGTGGCAGCTGATCTGGCGAGGTCGTCGGCGCCGTGCCTTCGATCGGCAAACCGCCTTCAGGAACGCTCACTTCCGGCGTTGGGATGATCGAGCCATCCGCCGGCGCTGGCGTAAGAGCGCCAGCATCAGCCGGCAGCGGCACATCACCTGGCAACGGCAGCGGCGGGCCGACATAACCAGCACTGACGTCATAGCCCGGCGCAAAATTATGCTCGACCGCCCATAGGTACCAGTTATCGACTGCCGTTCCGGTGAGCAGGATGCCAATGCCGCCCGTGAGCGTGCACAACACTGCAAACCACCAAGCCCAGCGGTGGATGGATTCCATTGAGGCGTTAAAGCCCATGGTCCAGCGCCAGAACAATGCTGCGCGTTCTGACGCGGTGCCGCGATCGGTAATCTGCTCAATCTCGCGCTCGCCGCCGTAACGGCTAACCGCCAGAATAGTCGCCCCGTGCATCGCGAACAGAAGCGCCGATCCATAAAGGAAAGCGATCGAGAGCGCGTGGAACGGATTGTAGAACAGGTTGCCGTAGGTGATCGAGAAGGCGCCGGTCCAATCCAAGTGCGGGAAGATGCCGAACGGCACTGCTTCGCTCCAGCTGCCCATCAGGATCGGGCGAATGAAGCCGAGCACCAAGTAGAGGAAGATAGCCGACGCGAACGCCCAGGCCACGTGCGTGCCGAGGCCGAGTGAGCGCGCGCGATTGTAGGTGCGTATCCACCACAGAATGATCGACGTCGTCAGGAAGAAGCCGGCCATCAACCACCAGCCACCTTGCTGAAGCGGCGGCATGATGTTCAGCCCCTGCTCCGGCGGCGGCGGCTCAAGCGCGAGCCATGGCAGTTGGCGCACGAACTCGATCGGATCCCATCCCACCGAAGCCCACATATTGAGCCCGATGATTTCGATCGCGATAAACCCGCAGAAGAGCGAGGCAACGCCCGTCCAGCCAAGATAAATTGGCCCGAGCTGCGCGTTGCCGATCCAGCCGAACATCCGGACGAACATTGGATCGCCCGATCGCGTCTGATCGCCAACCGGAAGCGGAACGCCCACTTCGTATGGCCCACGCACCTGAACCTGCGTGAAGATATTTTGATAGGCGGTCATGGCGCCACTCCCACGTCCGAGCCCCAAATCGGCAGGTTGAGCCACCAATTCCACCACTCGGGCCAGCCGAGCGTCCAGAACGGGCCGCTGATGATCATGCACACCGCGCTAAAGAACACGGCGGCTAGAGCTAAGAACAAACCTAACCGGTGGATGCCAAGCGTACCGATCGAATAGCCCAGCACATCGCGGAAGAACGTATCTTCGTGCTCAGGCGATTTGACTTCTCCACCTCTGCCCGGATTGGTTGCCGACAGCACCAACGAGCCGTGCAGCGCGAGCGCAAAGCAGGTGACGAAGAAGAACGACACCGCAATCATGTGCGCGGGATTGTAGTGGAAGTTCAGGTACTGATAGCCGGTGTTCGAAACCCAATCCAAGTGGCTGAAGATGCCATATGGAAATCCGTTAGCCCATGCGCCGAGCAGAACGGGCCGGATCACGGTCAGCGTCACATAGGCGCCAATCGCGAATGCAAACGCCACCGGCACATGCAGACCGATGCCGAGCTTTCGTGCGATCTCAACCTCACGCAGCGCCCAAGACACGAACGCCCCGATCGCGCAGATGGTGACAACCTGCCATAAGCCGCCCTCTTTGAGCGGCGCTAAGCCAAGACCATAACTGGCGTCCGGCGGATTAATGCTGATCAGCCACACATTCCATGTTGGCCCAATCGCAGCGCCGTAAACGATCAGCGCAGTGCCTAGCACCGAGAAAAAGATCGACGTAACGCCGAAGAACCCGACGTAGAACGGTCCGACCCAGAAGTCGAACAGATCCCCGCCGACCAGCGTGCCGCCGCGTACACGGTATTTTCTTTCAAAGCTTAGGAGGGCCATAGCCTCTTGCTCCGTCGGCAGGCGCTAAAGTCGTCGCCGTCAATTGAAAAGTTAAGTGGTGCAACGAGCGCGACCGATCAGATCGATCGCGCCCGTCGCGTCTCGCCGGTTACCCGAGGCTTTGCTCGATCTGAGCCGTCGGCGCGTTTGCGCCTGGGCCTTCGATCCAGTTGAAGCGGTCGGTGCTAAGCAAGATGAAGTGGATCAGCAGTGCGAGCGTGAACAGGAAGATAAACAACCCGATCAGAACGCGCCGCGGATCAAAGAGCAGCCAAATACGCCACATGATTCAGTCTCCCTCTATCCGAAGAAAGCCGAAGCCGTGAGGCTGGCCATTTGGATGCCGTCTTGTAGTTCGGCGTAACCGCCGGGGCCTGGAAGCCACGGACGCCACATCCAAACGAGGATGTGAGCGACGATGGCAATCAAGGTGAAGAGGATGAAGCTTCCCATGAAAACACGGTGAAACTCCTTCGCCTCCGCCTCTGTTAGGCCCGATAGTGACCCTGTTCGGGCGTCTCTTTCTGACATTATGTCCTCCGGTTCTCCATTTGCCGGAAAGGCCGCGACCGTGGAGATACGGTCTGTATCGGTCGCGCTGTTTCCAGAACGACAAGTGGCTTGGCGCGGCAAAACCAAACCCAATTCTGTTGCCTCAGGCCCTCAAACGGGCGCGAAGGCATGGACTCCTTGCGTTGGGCGGCGTTCGCATCATGCGGATTGCCCTTCGAAAACGTTTGCGTGCGCGCACATCAGGCGCGTCGGCGACACGCGGTCCGCACCTTCCGTGCGCGCGAGGCGCTCAGCCGCGTCGCGCAGACGCTTGGCCGCAGAAATGCGAACGAGAACAGGTTGCGCATCGATGATTTTGTCGAACGCGGCTTTCGCCGCATCGTCCCACATGATCTCGGTGTGCGCGCGCGCCGGCGTCGGCTCGACCTTGTCGAGCTGCGTGCCGAGCGGAATGATATGGAAGAGCGCATCAAACAGCGCGTTACAGACTTCCTGCACAAGGTACGTCGCCCCCCCGTAGCCCATAAAGGGCGTGCCGGTGTGGCGACGGATGACGGCGCCTGGAAACGACGCCGGGATGTAGCAGGCGCGCGAGCCGACTTCAGCCATGTACATGCGCTCGTTGACGCTGCCGAACATCACCAACGGCGGCGTCGTGCGAATAGCTTCGCGGACCGCGGCGTTGTCGGGCTTCAGCCCCGCCGTGCGCGAAAACGCGAACGTGCACGGCAAGCCAAGATCGTTCTCGAGGAAGTTGCGCACACCGCGGGCGTACGTCTCGTTTGCGACAATCGCGAAGCTCGCGGTGCCGAAGAAATCTTGCGTGACTGAGCGCCACAGATCCCAGATCGGCTTGATCGTGGTGTGCTTCTCGCGCTCGATGAACGGTTCGGGATCGAGGCCGGTGAGTTCACCAAGCTTGCGCAGGAACTTAGTGGTTGAGTCGAGCCCGATCGGCGCCTGCAGGTACGGCCGCTCCAGCGTCTCGCACAATTGGCGGCCGAATTCGCGGTACATGCAGACGTTCACTTCCGCCAGCGGCAGCTTCTTTATGTCAGCGAGATGGCTGCCCAGCGGAAAGACCATGTTCACTTCGGCGCCAACGCCCTCAATCAAGCGACGGATCTCAGCCAGATCGGACGGCATGTTGAACATGCCGTACATCGGCCCGATGATGTTGACCTTCGGCTTCTCGCCTTCTTTGCGCGCCTTCAGCTTCGGCACTTTCTTCGTGCCGAACTGCGTCCAAAGCCAAGTCAGCGCGCGATTGGCGCTTTGCCACTGATCTTCATCGATCGTGCGCGGCAGGAAGCGCTGAATGTTGGTGCCTTCCGGCGTTACGCCGCCGCCGATCATCTCGGCGATCGATCCGGTCACCACGACAGCCGGCAGATCGCGATCGAGCGTTTGCCACGCCCGCTTCATCGCCCCTTCCGTACCAGTCTTGCCGAGCTCATCTTCCCCGAGACCGGTGACGACAATCGGCAACTCGTGCGGCGGCAAACCATCGGTGTAATGCAACACCGACGTCACTGGCAGATTTTCGCAGCCCACCGGGCCATCGATAATGACTTGCAGCCCCTTCACCGCGGTGAAGGCGTACACGGCGCCCCAATATCCGCCGGCGCGATCGTGATCGAGGATGAGCGTCATGTGCCCACCGCCTCTTCTGCAGCGCGCGCGGCTTGCATTTTCGCGGCATAGCGAGCTTTGAACTCGGGGCGATCCTGCGGCGTTTCTTCCCAGACGCCAGCCGTGTGACCTGCGCCGACGCCTTCGAAGAATTCCGTCATACGCCCGAAGCGCTCTTTATTGGCGAGCGCGGAATTGATCACCGTCGCCAAAGAACCAGCGCCAGCCGGCCCCATGAGCGGCCGAGCGGAAATCAAATTGGTGAAATAGAGCGCCGGGATCGAGTGCTCTTTCGCGTGCTGCACAACCGGCGTCGTGCCGATCGCCAGATCGGGTCCAAACTCTGCGATCGCCGCGATGTCCTGCTCAAGCGACGCGCGATACTGAATGCGAACGCCCTTGGCTTCGAGCCATGCGCGATCAGGATCGGACCATTGCGTGCGCGGACAGGCCGTACCGACATACGGAACATCAGCGCCGCTCTCGATCAACATCCGCGCGACAAGCAGTTCCGAGCCCTCATAGCCCGAGACGGTCACGCGCCCTTTGATCGGCGAGCCAGAGAGAGCGCCAGCAATCGCGGGCAGCCACTTATTCTTCGATGCGTCAATCTTGGCCTGGGCGATGCCGCAAGCGGCGCCAATTGCGTCGAGCCACGCCGCCGTGCCGTCGCGGCCAACCGGCGCCGAGCCCACGACCTTACGGCCAGCCGCTTCAAACTCGCGGACCGACGCTGTGTAGAAAGGATGGATTGCCGCCACAACTGCGCAATCGAGCGCGCTGTAGAGTTCGCGCCACTCGCGCGTCGGCACAACGGGGCCGGCCGCTAAACCCATGGGCTCCAGCATCATGCCGATGCCAACCGGATCGGCCGGAAACATCTCGCCGAGCAGCGTAATGGTTGGAAGTGCTGAGCGCTCACGCGGCGCCGCAACCGGGCCAAGCTCGGCTTCGTTGCGCGCATATTTCAGCATCGCGCCTGCGAGCACATCCTTAGCTTCCGCGTGTGTCGGGATGCCAAAGCCCGGGACATCAATGCCGATGATACGGACCCCGTTAATCTCTTTCGGCAGCAGCTGCAGCGGCACGCCAGACGCTGTCGGCACGCAAAGATTGGTGATGATGATTGTATCGTAGTGTTCTGGGTCGGCGAGCTTGAACACAGCTTCGCGGATGTCCTCGAACAACTTTCCGGTGACGAGCGTCTCGGAATTGAACGGCACGTAGCCGACGGTGCGGCGTGCGCCGTAGAAGTGCGATGTAAACGTCAGCCCGTAAACGCAGCAGGCTGACCCGGAAAGAATCGTCGCGGTCCGGCGCATCCGCAGACCGACGCGCAAACTGCCAAATGCCGGGCACATGCTCTGCGGCTGATCGTGGGGGCCTTTCGGATAGTCCTGCGCGTAGCGCTCCAGCACCTCCGACTTGCCAGCGCTCGCAGCCGCTTTTTGCAATTCGGCGGCACCCGCGTGGCAACCCGCGCCTTCGCTGACCGCGGCCACACCAACGCTTTCATCTGCGCCGCTGGCGGCGTCGTCGTAGATCGCTTCGGAGGAGATGCGCTCGCTCATACTGCGTCGTAAATCACTTCGAGGGTGGGCTTTTCGACGTATGTGGCGCCGCGCATATCAGCCTGTGTCGCCGGCATGAGGACAACGCCGCCGCCAACCTGATCCGACTTGAACAAGCCAAGCAGTTGATCTTGCGTCAGCGGTGCAGGCCGCACCGGCGGCGCCGTCGCGACGTTGGCGGCGAGGCCCTCAAACATGGGGCCCCAGCGATCGCCCGGCGTTCCAATGATCTGATAGTTTGCCGACTTGCGGCGAATGTCCTCGTCCGCCGGAATGGCGCACAGAACCGGGATGCCGACCGCTGCCGCGAATGCTGCCGCTTCGCCGGTGCCATCGTCTTTATTGATGAGCATGCCGGCGACGCCGACATTGCCGCCAAGCTTGCGGAAATACTCGACCGCCGAGCAAACATTATTGGCGACGTAGAGCGATTGCAGATCGTTCGAGCCGACCACGATAACCTTCTGGCACATGTCGCGCGCAATCGGCAGGCCGAAGCCGCCGCAGACGACGTCGCCGAGGAAGTCGAGCAGAACGTAGTCGAAGCCCCAATCATGGAAGCCGAGCTTCTCGAGCAATTCAAAGCCGTGGATAATGCCGCGTCCGCCGCAGCCGCGGCCGACTTCCGGCCCCCCCAGCTCCATCGCGAACACGCCATCGCGCTGGAAGCACACATCCTCGATGCGCACTTCATCGCCCGCCGCCTTCTTGCGCGACGAGGTTTCGATGATTGTTGGGCATGCTTTTCCGCCGAACAGCAGAGACGTGGTGTCAGATTTCGGATCGCAGCCGATGAGCAAAACACGCTTGCCCTGCTGCGCCATCATGTAACTCAGATTGGCGAGCGCGAAGCTCTTGCCGCTGCCCCCTTTGCCGTAGATCGCGATGATCTGCGTTTCTTTGGTCACCTCACCTGTCGGAACAGGATCGGGCTCTATGGCGGCTTCGGCGCGGAGGGCGCGATTGTCGAGCAACGTTACGCTCATGCGCATTCTCTCCAGTCCAAAACCATTTTGAGGCACGCGCTATCGGTAAAAGCGGTCGCGTAAGCGTCTTCCGCCTGCTCCGGCACATGCTCGTGCGTGATCAATTCATCCAGCGACAGCCGACCAAAGCGCATCAGCGCTTGGGTGGCTTGCAGATCTTCTGGCTTCCATTCCGCTGCAACGCGGAAGCGCGCTTCGCGCATGAACGTCGGTACGAAATCAAACGAGAGCCGCTCTTCGTAGAAGCCAGCCAGGACGATCTCGCCGCCTTTCGCGAGGCGCTTCACAAACGTATCGAGCAGCGCGCCCGCGCCGCTCGCGTCCACGATGGTGGCGTAATCCTTACGCGGATCTTCTTCTGGATCGAGGACCGGATAGCCAAACGAACCAGCGCGGCGAACCGGGTTCACTTCCCAAACCGTCGGCGCCGGGGCGCCGAGCCCAATTGTGATTCGCGCCAACAGGCGGCCGAGAACCCCGTGTCCGATGATGAGTTCTGGCGGCGCACCGCCAGCAATTGCGTGATGCGCCGTGGCTGCCAGCGCAAGCAATACGCCCCGCGCGCCGAGCCGCTCTTGAATCTGGATGGCACGCGCACTTGGCGCGATCAATGTGCGCGCTGCGCCACCGAACAAACCACGCGCATCTTTGTAACACGTAGCGCCCGGCAAGAAGACGTATTCGCCCAGCCGATGCTGCGCATTTGCACCAGCGGCGATAACGCGCCCAACGGATTCATATCCAGGCACCAGCGGATAACCCATGCCTGGGAATTGCGGCATGCGGCCGGACCAAAGGAGCCGCTCGGTGCCGGTGCTGATCCCGCTCCACGACACTTCAACGACAATGTCGTCTTCACGCACTGGATTGAGATCGAGGCTCCTCACCGCGATCTTCTCAGGACCTTCCAGAACGACGGCGAGGGTGTCCAACGAAGCTCTCCCGCGGCACGGCCGATGCCGCGTCAACATGTGTAAGCTTACGTTGACGCTTTTACGTGTCAATCAATCTCGACGCTCGACGAGGGAATATTTGGCGGCCTCAAACTTCGGCGACGAGGATGCGGAGGAGCGCTGGAGTTCGCACCCGCAGCATTCTTACGCTTCGAAATCCCGCATCTTTCAGCCGAGCGGTCAGCAAGCTTGGCGTGCGCGCCTGCCCGCGGCCCATCGCCAGCAAATACAGGCCGAAATAGGCGCCGCCGACGCGGTCCCGGCCCGGTGCGGCGGCCATGGGCTCTGCGATCAGCAACCTGCCGCCTGGCGCCAGCGCCACCCGCGCCGCCCCTAGAATGCGCGCCACGCCGTCATCGTCATGGTCGTGCAAGATGCGAATGAGCGTAATTAAGTCCGCGCCTTCAGGCAGTGGATCAGCCAGGAAATCACCTTCAAACAGGGTCGCGCGCGGCACGTGCTGACGTGCGCGGGTAGCCACCGCGGGCAGATCGAACAAGCGAAGCTCAAGGTGTGGCCAGCGCGCGCCGACAGCGGCCAAAAATGCGCCCTCGCCGCCACCCACATCCATAACCACGCGGTGGCGCCGCATAGAATACGCGTCGAGGATATCAGCCGCGACTGCCGGCTGAGTTGCACCCATAAGCGCCGAATAGGCGGACACCGCATCGTCCCCAACGTCGCTCGGCTGCGCCGAAGTCGCGTACGGCCAATACCCGGCAAGCTCTTCGCCACGCCCACGACGCAGCAAGGCAACTGGATCAGCTAAATCGGCATAGAGCCGGCTATGGTGACGAATCATGTCGGCAAGGCCGGCATTGCCGAGCAGAGCTGCGCCCTGAGCCCCCAATGCGAAGCGCGAGCCAACTCGCTCCACCAGATCAAGCGCGGCGGCGGCATCTAGCAAACGCACGATCGAAGGTCTGGGAACGTTCGTCGCAGCGGCTAGCTGAGCCGCATCTAGCGGCCCGGACTGGAGACGTTTGAAGACGTCAAGTTCGATACAAGCATGCAGAACCTGCGAATACACAAAGCCGGCAACCAGATCGAAAAGCGCATCTGTGCGCTGGTGCGCAATCCCTCGCGTGAGTGGAAAATCAGCGGCAAAACGCTGAAATTTGGGATTTGCCAGCAGCGCGTTTCGCCAACGGATCCAGGTTGCACGAAGGCCTGGCATCGGCCGCTTAAGCGGCGCTGCGGGCCAGCTGCTTCGGCGCCAAGCGCATCGCAGTCAGGCGCACGAGCGCGCGCATATCGTGTGCGCCTTCGCATGGCGGCACCGACTCGACAGCTTGCTCAACCAGCGCATTGAGCTGCGCAAGCGCGCCCTTGATGCCATGCTTTGCGACGGCGCTTGGCCGATCCAGGAGCGCATCTTGGCCAAGCGGCTTATCGGACTCACTGGCCTGAACCGCGTCGAGCAAATCATCCGCGACTTGATACGCGGCGCCCAGTGTTTCTCCCAACGCACGCCAAGGACCAGCATCGGCGCCAGCAGCTAGCGCCCCGGACATCGTCGCGGCTACGAACAAGGCGCCGGTCTTAGCTTGGTGGTAGAGTTCTAGGGGCGGATTGGGTTCGCTTTCCCACGCCTGCCCCGCGACGATGCCTGATGGCGCCCCTACGCCGCGGGCGATCGTTCCAATCAAAGGCGCCAAGCGCAGCGGCGCGACTGCTCCCGCCAGCGCCAAACGCTCGAACGCCATGACGATCAACGCGTCCCCGGCGAGCAATGCGATGGGTTCGCCGAAAAGCGCGTGTACAGAGGGCTTTCCGCGCCGCGTTGCGGCGTTGTCGAAACACGGCAGATCGTCGTGAACCAGCGATGCGCAATGCATCAACTCCACGGCCGCTGCGGCTGCGTCTGAAAGCGCCGGCTGGTCATCGCCGCAAGCCTGCGCCACCGCGAGGCAGAGCATCGGCCGCACCCGCGCCCCACCCGGAAAAACTGAATAGTGCAGCGCCTTGGCCAACAAGGGCGGCGCGTCCGGACCATCGGCCCGAACAATTGCGGCTTGCAGGGCGGCTTCCACCCGTTGCGCCAGCGCCATGACAGCCTCCGTTGGCTTAGCAGCCGGGCTACACCCGGAACTGTCCATTAGTCTGGACACATGGTAGCGTCCAGTCAATCGACTTTGGAGCAGGTGAGGTAATGAACAGGGAGCGCGCCGTTATAATCGGCGCCGGCATGGGCGGCCTCAGCGCGGCGATCTCGCTCGCACGCGAAGGCTATGCCGTCACCGTGCTTGAGCGCGCTCCTTGCGCGGGCGGAAAGATGCGCGAAGTCGAAGTTGGCGACGCGCGCATTGATGCAGGCCCGACAGTGCTCACGATGCGCTGGGTTTTCGATGCGCTGTTCGAAAGCGCTGGCGCGCGGTTGGACGATTATGTTGCACAGCGGAAACTCCCGATCCTAGCCCGCCACGCTTGGAGCGGCGGCGCGCAACTCGATCTTTTCGCCGACGAGGCCGCCAGCGCGGACGCCATCGGAGTGTTCGCCGGCGCAGCCGAGGCGCGCGGCTATCTGAATTTTTGCCACGAAGCGCGGCGCATGTACGAGACGCTGCGCGAGCCGTTTCTCACCGCCTCCAAACCCAATCCGCTCACACTGACCTCGCGCGTCGGCCTTGCGCGCCTCGGCGAACTCTTCGCCATCCGTCCCTTCGACACGATGTGGAAGGCGCTCGGCGTACATTTCCGCGATCAACGCCTGCGCCAACTCTTTGGCCGCTACGCCACCTATTGCGGCTCCTCGCCCTTCGATGCGCCCGCAACTTTGATGCTGATCGCCCATGTCGAGCAGGATGGCGTCTGGATCGTCGAAGGCGGCATGCAACGGTTGGCCGAGGCGCTAAAGGCCTGCGCAGAGAAGCTTGGCGTCACATTTCGATTCACCGCAGACGTCTGTCAGATCGAGGCAAAGGCAGGCCGTGTCAGCGGCGTGCGGCTCCGCGACGGCGAACGCATCGAAGCGAACGCCGTGGTCTGTAATGCCGATCCGGGCGCGTTGGCCGCGGGTTTGTTCGGAGACGACGCAAAGCAATCGGTATCGACTAGCAACGCCAAGCGCTCTCTCTCAGCGGTGACATGGGCCGGACAAGCCAAAACACGCGGCTTTCCGCTGGTTCGGCACAACGTGTTCTTCTCGGATGACTACGCCGCCGAATTCCAAGCGCTCGAACGCTCACTTCCCAGCGATCCCACTATCTACATCTGCGCGCAGGATCGCGAAGATCACGGCGTGGCGAATGGCCCCGAACGCCTACTCGTCCTCGCCAACGCGCCCGCGCACGGAGATGCGCGGCCCTTCACAGCAGCGGAGCTCGATGCATGCGAGACGAACATGTTCAACCGCCTGCAACGCTGCGGCCTGGAGCTAGCGCCGAGCGCGATGGTGCGGACAACGCCGACGGACTTCAACGCGCTCTTTCCAGCGACGGGGGGAGCGCTCTACGGACGCGCGACGCACGGATGGGCGGCCTCGTTTCAGCGGCCGGGATCGCGCACGAAGATACCGGGTCTCTACCTGGCGGGGGGCGGCGTGCATCCGGGAGCCGGCGTTCCGATGGCGGCGCTCTCGGGCCAGCAAGCAGCGCAGAGCATCTTGGCGGACCGCGCTTCGACGCGCCGGTCCCGCCCGGCGGCGGTTACGCCTGGTGGTACATCGACGCACTCAGCGATGACAAACAGCACGGCCTGACCATCATCGCCTTCATCGGCAGCGTGTTCTCGCCGTACTACGCGTGGTCGGGTTGGCGCGATCCGGAAAATCATTGCGCGATGAATGTCGCGCTCTACTGCGCCGGACGCGATCGCTGGACGATGACCGAGCGCGGTCGCGGCGACCTTTCGCGATCGCATAGCTGCATCGCAATCGGCCCAAGCAGCATGCACTGGGACGGCGACGCTCTGAAGCTTGAGATCGATGAATGGACAGCGCCGCTGCCCTCGCGCGTGCGCGGCACAGTCACGCTGCGACCCGAGGCGATCAACACCCAATCCTTCGCGCTCGACGCTGGACAGCGGCACCATTGGCGGCCGATTGCGCCGCGCGCGCGTGTTGATGTCCGTTTCGATGGCGGCGCACTCGACTGGTCCGGCGACGCGTATTTCGACAGCAATTGGGGCGAAGAACCGCTCGAACATGGATTCCGCAGCTGGCACTGGTCGCGCGCGCATACCCACAACGGGACGCAGATCTACTACGATGTCACCCCACGCAGCGGCGCCGATCGCTCCCTGGCGCTTCATTTTGATCAAGCGGGAAGCGCAACCGAGATCGACCCGCCACAGCACGCAGAGCTACCGAACACCTTCTGGCGCGTGCCACGCGCCACGCGAGGTCCTGCTGACGCAGCGCCACGCCTTGTCCGCACACTAGAAGATGCGCCGTTCTACGCGCGCTCACAGCTTATCGGTGAAATAAACGGCGCGCCCGCCGACATCATGCATGAGAGCCTCTCGCCTTCCGGATGCCCCGCATCGTCGGGCGGCGCTGACTTCGCCTCGTCCTTATCCGGACGAGCGCTCCAAAATTCGTACGCCGCCCAAGCCAAGGCGACGCCGCTAAACAGCACAAATTCAAGCAGGAAAAGCGGATTAACATCCATAAACCTGCACCTCTACGCCAAACGGCGCGGCCGCTCATCCAACGCGGCGAACAGATCGATCACCCATTTAACATCACGCCGCACGCCGCCGATGGCGTCCGCCGATGTCTGCACATTCGCCGCCGCAATCGCATCCACAAGGAACTGCGTCTGAGGCAATGCGGTCGCGTGAAGCTCCGCATGCGCTCCTGTGCGCCAAGTGCGTGTCAACGCGCGCGTCACCAGCTGGAGCTTGCGCGAGGTGGAAACGACACTGCGGGACGACACCGAATCAAACCCGGCCCGCGCAACGCCCTCACCAATCTCCGCATATAGCAGCCGTGCGGCGTAGATCGCGGGCCGGAAGGCGGCTGGAAGCGCGGAAATACCCACATCCGAGCGCCGATAGAGCTCGTCCGCATGCTGCAACAGCCGTGACACAATCTGCGCTATCTCAGGCGAATACGTCGGCCGCGCCAACCACGCATCGGGATCGAGCCCCGCTTCACGCATCCATGCGCGCGGCAGATAGAGTCGGCCAGCGCGCGCGTCTTCGCCAACGTCGCGCGCGACATTGGTCAACTGCATCGCCACGCCCAGATCGGTCGCGCGCGCCGCCATGTGCGGCTCGCGCGCCCCCATGAGCACCGTCATCATCGCACCCACCGCGCCGGCGACGCGGGCGGAATAAGCGTAAAGATCCGAGAGCGTTTCGCAGCTCCGCCCCACTGCATCCCACGCCAAGCCTTCCAGCAAAGCGTCAAAGGGCGCACGCGGAATATCGTATTGCTCAACCGCATCCGCCAAAGCGCGATCGACCGCACCATCCGCTGGCGCACCGGCGTAAATCGCGTCAAGCCGCGCCGCGAGGCGCTCTACCGCCGCTTCGCCGCCGTGTTCAACGTCGACGCTATCATCGGAAAAGCGACAGAATGCATAGAGTGCGTACGCGCCGTTGCGCACATGCTCCGGCAACAGCAAAGACGCGGCAAAAAATGAGCGCGAGCCGGTGCGGATCATCTCGCGGCAGGTCGCGAGGTCACCGGGGGTGGCGCGCTCAGGCCGATGCAAGTTCGGACGCATGTGGCACCACTGAATCAAGCACGCGCGCAGATGACAACACGCCCGGAACTCCGGCCCCCGGATGCGTCCCGGCCCCGACAAGAAAAAGCCCTTTGATGTCACCGCTTTTGTTGTGCGGCCTGAACCAAGCGCTTTGCGTCAAGATAGGCTCAAGCCCAAACGCAGCGCCCTTGGGTGCGCAGAGCTGATCTCGAAAATCGAGAGGAGTCATCACGCGCGACGTCACGATGCAATCGGAAAGTCCGGGCAGCAGCGTTTCACTGAGCCGCTGCTCGACACGGCGACGATACGGCTCAGCCTCTAACCTCCAATCGATGTCGGCATCGAGATGCGGCTGGCGCCAGTGAGGGATCAGTCGCGGTCGGGCGGTGGAGATAGAGGCTCATGTCCGACGCGAGGCGTTTGTGCGTGAAAATGTCCTCGATCAACTCGCGATAGCGCGGCCCGAGCAAAATCGTGTGGTGCGGCACGCGGGGGTATTGGCGATTTGTGCCGAAATACCAGACAAACAAACTCATCGAGTAACGCGCAGACGCCAGGCGGCCATCAGTCCAAGTCTTGCGCGCGCTTGCCGGCACTAAACGCCCGTACGTGTGCGCCGAATCCGCGTTCGACACGACGATATCCGCGCGAAGCGTTTCGCCATTTAGGAGCCGCACACCGCTTGCCGCCCCATCGCTAAGAATGATCTCCGCCACCTCCGCATCGCAGCGTACCGCGCCGCCCTGCCCGCGGATCAGCGTCACCAAGCCTTCCACCAGCGCGCCGGTGCCACCCATGGCGAAATGCACGCCGTGTCGCCGTTCGAGGTATGAAATCAGACAATAAACCGCAGTCGTGCTGAACGGATTGCCGCCCACGAACAGCGGATGAAAACTCAACGCAATGCGCACGCGCGGATCGCGCACGTAGCGCGAGACGAGACTGTAAACGCTCTCCAACCCGCCTAACCGCAGCAAATCCGGCGCGACACGCAACATTTCCGTCCACGCGTGAAACGGCGCCGCGCCGAGCTGCTCGAAGCCGACGCGATATATCTCCTCGCTCCGGCGCATGAAGCGGTCATAGCCAGCCACATCATCAGGCGCGATGCGGGCTATCTCATCGCGCATGGAAGCGCCGCACGACAGGCGCTCGCCATCGTTGAACACAAGATCGTAGAACGGATCGATCGCGCGCAGCTCGACATCGTCGCTGAGCTTTCGGCCGCACATCTCCCAGAGTTCTTCAAACAGAAACGGCGCGGTGATGATCGTCGGCCCGGCGTCAAAGGTGAAGCCGTCCTGCCGGTGCACGTAGGCGCGCCCGCCCGGCGCATCGAGCCGTTCCAGCACCGTCACGCGATAGCCGCGCGCGCCGAGGCGCACAGCGGCGGCCAAACCGCCAAATCCGCTTCCGATGACGATCGCATGCGGCCGCCCATCCGGTTCGAGCCGTACAACCGGCTGTTCTGGCGCGACCGTCAACATTGCCTGACACTTAATCGCGTCCACGGCGGCCGCGCAAGGCTCACGACGCCTGTTGCAGCGCACTAAGAATGAGAGCAGCGACCGCCGCGGGGTCTTCCTCATGCGCCAGGTGCCCAAGACCCGGCGCAGTGGCGACGCGGGCGTGCCGCACCAAGAGTTGCACATCGAGCGCGGCGTCTGGCGGCACGGCGCGATCCTTGTCACCGACAATCAAAGTCAGCGGGGCGTGCAGATGCGGCAGCTCCTTCCTCAGCGCCACCAAATCCCAATGCGCCATCAGCGCGACCGTGCCTTCAAGATGACCCTTGCTGCGAAACAGCCGCTCATAGAGTTCAATGCCGCGCGCATCGAGCGTTGAGCCGGTGCTGCGCATTAAGTCCGCGATCGCGCCGGGACGCGATGCACGATACGCGAACAAACTGAGCGAGAACGGATTGTAGAACAGCGTCCGCGCAAGCATCGGCGCAAACGGGCCGAGTGGTCCTGGAAAGGGCAACAACGCAGCGTTGATGCCAACGATGCCGGCTGGCGGCGTAGCGCCGTCGCGCACCATGCGCGCAGCGATCGCAGCGCCAGCGGAATGGCCGATCAACGCATGCGGCGTCACATTAAGCGCACGCAGAAACGAAGCGACCCCTTGCGCCACCATCGGCAAAGAGAAGCCGCTACCGTACTCAGGCGTTTGCGTAAATCCGTGCCCCGGTAGGTCCGGAGCCACTATCGTGTAATTCTGCGCCAATATCGGCGCGAGCGCGCGCCATGAATGCGTCGCCGCGCCTGTGCCATGCAGCAGCACAAGCGCCGGCCCCTCGCCCATCACCTGCACATGCCAACGCAAGCCGCCAGCCTCAACAAAACGGCTGGCGTCGCGATTGGGCCAGTCACGGCCCTCAACGTTCCAGTCCGGCTTGCCAGTCATCGCCGCGCCGGCGCGTGCGCTCGCACCACGCTCGCCACCGCGCCCGCTTCTACGAACGGCAACGGCGCGTAGACTGCACCCATCTCCGCAGCAAGCGCGCCCGCCCCCGGGCGCATGCGCGGCGACGTATCAATGAACACCGCAGCGAGATTTGCGGCGCGAACACCGCGCGCCGAGACAAGCGCATCCGCTTCCGCCTGAACACGGCCCGTCGCGCCATCGCGACCAACATTGCCGCGACCATCGGTCAAAAACACAATCAGCGGCGTGCGACCCTTGGCGCGCTCGCTTTGCGCCAGCACCGAAGCCGCATCAATCGCGGTCGCGAGCGGCGTCGTGCCGCCACCCGGCAATTCCGCGAGCGCACGCTTCGCGCGTGACAGCGAACGCGTCGGCGGCAGCAACATCTCGGCGCTGGAGTCGCGGAACGCAATCAACGCGACGCGCGCGCGCGTGACATAGGCATCAGCCAATAGCGTCTCCACCGCGCCTTTCGCTTCCGCCAAACGCTGCAACGCAGCCGATCCGGATGCATCGACCACAACGATAATTGTAGATTCCAAACGTTGCACAAAACGCCGGATGCGAAAGTCGCCCCGGCGCACGAGCACAAGCGCCGCGGACGATGCAACCGCCTCGCGCCGCCGCAAGGGCTGCCAAGGCGCGGCTGCGCGCAATGTCGCAACAAGATCGAGCCGCTCGCCCGTGCGAAGCGTCCCCGCACGCGCACCCAACGGCCGCCCTCGCCGCGCCGACTTCGCCGCTGCTCCCGCGCCGCGCGAGCGCGCCTCCACGCGGCGTTCGGCGCGAGCTTCTAAAAATTGCGCGAGAAACTCGGCTGGCAACGCTGACTGCACGGCATCAACAACCCGATCCGCCGCCGCATTGGCCTCAGCTTGATCAACCGGCGTCGAATCGTCAGCGCTCTCTTCGGGCGGCGGCGCCGGCTCAGGCGCCTGGTCGGGAGGCGCAGAGCGAGCCCGCGGCGCCAGCACCAAACGCGCTGCCAACGACAAGTCCTCGTCTTCGACCACGCCCCGGCCCGCCAGCGCGGCAGCAGCGCGCGCGGCGCGAAGCGTGAACATTGCAGCACGGGCCGAATTAACGCCGAACGCGCCCGCGGCCGTGCAGATCGATTCAATAATGCGGTTGTCGGCCGCTTTCATGCGCGAGAGATCAACGCGCGCAGCAGCAATCTGCGCCGCCGTCGGCATCGCTGTCGACAACACTCGAACACCATCCAGATCAAGCGCGAACGCCATGCGCTCAGCCAGCACATCGGGCGCGCGTTCGTCCGACTCCACGCCTTCCTCCAGCGCGATCAACATGAATCGTGCGGCGTGGCGATCATCACGTCCCACCACCTCGCCCGCATCCAGCGCCATGGCGATGCGCGCGCCCGTCGCCGAGCTGCAGCGCTCCGCCATGGCCAGCACCACCACACCGCCATCGCTTTCGCTGAGCAAGCCGCGGCTAGAGACCGGACGCCCAGCCGCAAGCGTGGCCGCGAGATCAAGTCCGCCCAGCAAACGCTCGTCATCAATGTGAGCCGGCGCGCGCCGCATCGGCGCATCCGCAGGAAGCATCGCTCTCAACGCCGCGAGCCAAGCATCGCGTGGAGGGCCAGGCAGCGCGCGCACGATGGCGCCCTTCAGACCGTCCGGATCAATCGCCAGCAAAGCGGCGGCGCGCAAGGCGTCGGCCCACGGGTCGTAGCGACCGGAAGCCGCCAACGTCATGCGTCAAACATTTCCGCCAGCGCCCGCTCAATGCGCGGCGCCGAGCCGACGTCGTCCAGCGGATTGCGTCGCAAGCGATGTTGCAACGCTGGGATCGCGACTGCACGCAGATGCGCATCTGTCACCGCCTCTGCGCCCTCAAGCGCCGCATACGCGCGTGCGGCACGAATAAGCGTAAGCTCTCCTCGCAAGCCGTCCGAGCCGATCTTCATGCACAGCGCCGAAGCCCGCTCCACCGCTTCATCCGGCAGTGCCACGTCTCCACGGCTGGCGCGGGCCTTCTCGATCTTGGCGCGCACAGCAGCGTCCTTTTTCGTCCAAGCCGCGACAAAGCCTTTTGGATCGCGATCGAACGCATCGCGTTGGCGCACCACGGCCACGCGATCCGCCAACACCGACGGCGTCTTCACATCTACCGACAAACCAAAGCGATCCAACAATTGCGGACGCAACTCGCCCTCTTCCGGATTGCCGCTGCCGATGAGCACAAAGCGCGCTGGATGCCGCACGCTCAGCCCCTCGCGCTCCACTACGTTCTCGCCAGAAGCTGCCACATCGAGCAGCAGATCGACCAAATGATCCTCGAGCAGGTTCACTTCATCGATATAAAGAAAGCCGCGATGCGCCTTGGCTAACAAGCCAGGCTCAAACCGCTTTTCCCCGCGCGTCAGCGCCTGCTCTAGATCGAGCGCGCCAACGACACGGTCCTCCGTTGCGCCAAGCGGCAAATCCACCACTGGCGTAGGCAAGAGCTCGGTCTTTACCGCGCCCTTGGCCGATCGTGACGGACAGTCCTCAGTGCACGCGCCGGCGTCCGCGTCAGGATCGCAGTGGTAGACGCAGCCCTTGGTAGCGCGCATCTGCGGTAGCAGCGCCGCCAACGCGCGTACCGCTGTGGATTTCCCAGTACCGCGGTCGCCAAACACCATCACGCCGCCGATGCCCGGATCGACCGCCGCGATCAGTAGCGCGCGCTTCATGTCGTCCTGGCCGACAATCGCCGAAAAAGGGAACACCGCGCGCATCTTCTGACCCACCTCGGTCAGAGATAACGAGTGCCGGGCAAAGCGTCCACTGCTTGCTACGTCGAGGCAACTTGACGCTAGCGCCGCCTACGTAACGGCCCGCTTGCCCGTCGCGGGATCAGCTTAACCAGGGTGGAGTCGGCAAATCTTTCGAGCGCAGGAAGTCAGGGTTGAACAAGCGGCTCATGTAGCGGTTGCCATAGTCACAGAGGATGGTGACGATTGTTTTGCCTGGCCCCATCTTCTTGGCGAGCCGCATCGCGCCCAAAAGATTAAGAGCAGAAGAGCCGCCGAGACAAAGCCCCTCCTCCTGCACGAGTTGATACAGAACCGGCAGCCATTCGGTGTCTTCCGCGCGGAATGCTTCGTCGACGATGACGCCCTCAAGATTGGCGGTGACGCGGCCCTGACCGATGCCCTCTGTGATCGACGTGCCCTCGGCCTTCAACTCCCCGTGCGCGTACCAATTATAGAGTGCAGCACCGGCAGGATCGATGATGCCAATCGCAACATCCTTGTTGCGTTCTTTCAGCGCCATGCTGACGCCGCCCAACGTGCCGCCCGAGCCTACGGTGCAAATAAAGCCGTCAACCTTGCCATCAGTGTCGCGCCAAATCTCTGGGCCTGTCGTGTCATAGTGGCCTTGCCGATTAGCGACGTTGTCGAACTGGTTCGCCCAGATGGCGCCGTTCGGCTCGCTCTTGGATTTTTCTTCGGCGATTCGCCGCGCGATTTTCGGATAGTGGTTGTCGCTCGCGGCTGGCGCCGCATCCACCTCAACCAACTCTGCGCCGAGCGCGATCACTGCGTCCTTCTTCTCTTGGCTCTGCGTACGCGGCATCACCACGATGACTTTATAGCCCTTGGCCGCGCCAATCAGCGCAAGCCCAATGCCGGTATTGCCTGCGGTGCCTTCCACGATGGTGCCGCCGGGACGCAGCGTGCCTTTGCGCTCCGCATCCCGCACGATCGAGAGCGCAGCGCGATCCTTCACGGACTGACCAGGATTCAGGAACTCTGCTTTGCCGAGGATGGTGCAGCCGGTCAGCTCAGACGCGCGTTTCAGCTTGATCAGGGGCGTATTGCCTATCGCGTCGAGAACAGAACCATGAAACTTCATCGCGAAATCTTTCCGTTAGCCTGCGAACGCCCGCTCGATCACGAACGTCCCCGGTTCGTGGTTCGCACCCTCGACAAAGCCGGCAGCCACCGCGATCTGCTTTAGGTCCTGCAGCATCGGCGCACCACCGCAAATCATGATCCGATCATACACCGGATCAAAAGGGCTGGCCTGCAGGGCGTCAAACAACGCACCGTTCTGGATCAGCGCTGTAACCCGGCCTTCCAGGGCGTGATCTCCACGGGTCAGGCTTGTAATGTAGCGCAACTGCCGTGTCGCTTCCTCGCCAACCAAAGGGTCCTTGCACGCGGCTGAGACGATCTCGCGACTGTACTCGAGCTCCGGCTGGGTGCGGCAGGTGTGGGTCAAGAACACTTGCTCATACCGGGCATACGTCTCCGGTTCACGGATGAGGCTTGCGAACGGCGCCACCCCCGTACCGGTCGAGAGTAAGAACAATCGCCGGCCAGGCGTCAGCGCGTCCAGGACCAGCGTGCCAGTCGGCTTGCGGCCCAGCAATATTTCGTCGCCGGGCCGAATGTTCTGCAGGCGGCTGGTGAGCGGCCCATTCGGCGCCTTGATCGAATAAAAGGCGAGCTGATCGTCCCATGACGGACTTGCGATCGAATAGGCGCGCAACAACGGGCGCTCGCCGTTCATCAGCCCGATCATCACGAACTCACCCGAGCGAAACCGCAATGCCGCTGGGCGCTCGCAGGTGAAGCCGAACAACTTGTCAGTGTAGTGGCGCACGGAGTCCACGCGCGCGGTACAGAGGTTGGGCGGCGCCGCCGCGTGAACACTGGTTTCGGTCATAAGGTTTAAATCAGCCTACGCCACTCCGGAGCGACGCTAGAAACGTCATTTGGGGATCAATCGCCACAGCGATCTGCCAGAGCGACAGCGACACGACGAAGCAGCCGATAACGCCCATCAGCAAACGCGGCCGCGTAATGCTGACAGCGAACGCCGCGATGGGCGCTGCGATCACGCCGCCGATGATCAGGCCAAGAATGTCGGTCCAGCGCACGCCCCCAAGCGCGAAAAAGAACGACGCCGAGATCGCCGCTGTCACCAGGAACTCAGTGGTGTTGACGCTGCCGACGGCATGCCGTGCGCCGTGGCCGCGCCCGAGCAAAGTCGTGGTCACGATCGGGCCCCAACCGCCTCCGCCAGCCGCATCTAGAAAGCCACCGAACAGTCCCAACCCCTTCACGCCTTTAATCTCAGCCGGCGACTTCGGCCCGCGCACCGCCAGAACAACAACCAACGCGCCCATAATCAGCAGGTACGCCGACACGACAGGTTTCATGATCGCGACCGGCAAGTACGAGACGACCAGTGCGCCAGCGATACCCCCCGCAATGCCGGCCGGCGCAAGTTGCCAAACCAAATCCCATTTCACGTTGCGCCGCCAAATGTGCGCCGCGCCGGATGCGCCGGTGGTGAACATCTCGGCCGTGTGTACCGCAGCGCTTGCGGCAGCTGGCGGCATACCAAACGCCAGCAAAAACGAGGTCGACACCAAGCCATACGCCATGCCAAGCGCGCCATCGACGAGCTGAGCGAGGAAACCCACCAGCACGGATTGCCAAAAGAACGGATCCATCGCGTGCTCAGATTAAACCGTGATGGGCCAAGCGCTCGCGCGCATCGGCGATCAGCGTATCGAAGCTGGCGTCGCGCTCACGCAAGGCTGTGCGGGCGAGCGCGATCTCATCGAGCGCCGTCTCCCAATTAGGCGCGAAGGCCACCTCCAAGCGCTCGCGCGCAGCGCGCGCCACCGCAGGACTTGCCCCGCCTGTACCCGCCGCGAGCGTTAGCTTGCCGCGACGAACCACCGCCGGCGTATGAAAATCACAAAGCGGCAAGCAATCTTCGACGTTCACTAACACATTGCGCGCGCGCGCTGCGGCCGCGAGCACATCGGCTTCAGCGCGCGGCAGGTCGGCGATCCAAACGGCGTGATACGCACCGATCTCCTCCGCAGTCGGCAAGCGCTGCACAAGGCCCGCCGTCTCCGCGAACGCTTCGCTCGGCGCATCGGACCACACGTCTGGCGCAGCGCCGGCGGCCCTCAGCCAGTTGAGCCGGCGCAGCGCCAACGCATCGCGGCCAATAAGCGCGATACGCGTCGCCGCAGGATCGAGGTAAATCGGAATCATGCGGCGCTCGCTTCCGCGATCGCGGCGCGCACTTCGGCGAGTGCCTCGCCAATTACCATGATCACTGGCCCGTCACCCACGTCCAGCGCCAGCGCCGGCAGATCACCGACCACACCGCGCACGATCCGTTCACCCGCAAGCGACACGCTTTCTAACAACGCGACCGGGCGGTTGGCGGGAATGCCGCGTGCGAGCAATGCGTCCATCACCCGCTCGGCCTGCAGGGCGCCCATGTAGATCACCGCCGTCTCAGCTGCAGCGGCGGCATTCGCCCAATGCGTGTCTTGCTCTGCACGACCGCGCGTGATTCTTGGGGTCACGAAAGTCACCGAGCGCGACACGCCGCGGCTGGTCAGCGAAGTGTTTAGTGTCGCAGCAGCGGCGAACGCCGCGCTAATGCCCGGCACGGTTTCAGCGGCCACGCCAGCCGCGCGGCAAGCGTTTAGTTCTTCCGTCGCCCGTCCGAAGAGGTTCGGATCGCCCCCCTTGAGGCGCACCACCACCGCGTAACGCTGCGCCGTGCGCACCAGGAGCCGGCAGATTAGACGTTGATCAACCGAGGGCCGATTAGCGCGCTTGCCAACATTGTAGAGCTTCGCCTTACCCGCCAGCGCCAACACTTCGTCCGACACCAACGCATCGTGCAGGACGACATCAGCTTCCGCGAGCAAACGCGCAGCGCGCAAGGTCAACAGATCCGCTGCACCGGGGCCAGCGCCAACCAGATAAACTGTGCCGCTCATGTAATGGCCTCACGGATCATGCCTGCCGCGCAGGTTTGGCTTGTTTGGGGATCGAACAAGGCGAACGCGCCAGTGCCCGGCGATTGCGTAAAAACGTCCGCTAGGATCGGATCGCGCGTAACCAGGCGGACGCTCGCGATATCGTTGAGCGACAGTGACGACGCGCCCTCGCGCCGCGAGAAGTCTTCAATATCGTGGACGAACGCGATGTCTTCGATCAGCGCCTGAGTTTCCAGCGTGCCTTGGCGCAGAATGTAACGACGGCCTTTGCTCCAGGCGGTCTCATCCAGCCAGCACACATCCGCGACAACCGCGCGCGCGTATCGCGCGCCGGCAGCGGCTACTACGTCCCCGCGCGTCACATCGCGCTCGTCCTCGAACTCGATGGCCACCGATGCGCCCGCTTCTGCACGCGCGACCGCCCGCCCGCCTATGCGCACACTGGCGATAGTGGCCGGGTAAGCGTGTGGGCCAAGGACAACACTGTCGCCGGGTCGCAAGGAGCCGGCTTCGAGCCGTCCGACATAGAAGCGCGATGTGACATCGCGGAGCACTGCCTGGATCGGCAGGCGCAACGGCGCGTCATGACGCGTGGCAGGCCCTCGACTTTGCTCGATCACTTCGATCAGCGTCGGCCCGCGCCACCAATCGGCGCCGCCGCGCCGCACCACATTGTCGCCACGTCGCGCCGACACCGGCACGCACACCACGCCGCTAAGCTTTAACACGCCCGCGAGATCCGCAAACGCCGTCTCAATGTCGGCGAAGCGCTCCTGCGACCAACTGATCAAGTCCATCTTGTTGACGGCGACGATGACATCGAGCCCCATCAGCGCCGCGATCGCCGCGTGGCGCCGCGTCTGCCGCTTCAGCGCGCCGCCTTCGACACGGGAGGCGTCAATAACGATGACGGCGACATCCGAAACACTCGCTGCCGTCACCATATTGCGTGTGTATTGTTCGTGCCCCGGCGCATCGGCGATGATGAAGCTGGCGCGCGGCGTCTCGAAATAGCGATATGCAACGTCGATGGTGATGCCCTGCGCGCGCTCGGCCTCAAGCCCGTCCGTAAGCGCCGCCAGATCTTCTTCGTCGTCGCCTATAGAGGCGGCCTGATCGCGCATGAGCACGCCAGAATCGAGCAATAGCCGCCCAATGAGCGTCGATTTGCCGTCATCGACACTCCCGGCCGTCATGAACCGGACTTGCCGCGTCTCGGCGCTCGCGCGCAGCGGAAAAATCGCGCCGTCCATCAGAAATAGCCCTCGACCTTGCGGCGTTCCATCGCCGCGCTGTTGGCGCGATCGTCCATGCGCGTGGCGCCGCGCTCGGAAACAGTTGCGATCAACGTTTCCGCCAGCACCTGCTCTGCGCTGCCTGCCTCGCTCTCCACCGGGCACGTGCAGGTGATGTCGCCAACGGTGCGAAAGCGCACAACGATACGCTCGCTCGTGGCGCCGTTCTCGGCGGGAGTCAGTGAGGTCACCGGGAAGAGGAAGCCATCGCGGCGCACCACCTCGCGCTCGTGCGCATAATAGAGGCTCGGCAGCTCAATCTGTTCCTGGATAATGTAAGCCCAAACATCTGCCTCAGTCCAATTCGACAGCGGAAACACGCGCATGTGTTCGCCGACACCGATGTGCCGGTTGAAAAGCCCCCAGAGCTCCGGCCGTTGCGCACGCGGGCGCCAAGCCCCGAACGCGTCGCGATGCGAGAAGACACGCTCCTTCGCCCGCGCCCGCTCCTCATCGCGCCGCGCGCCGCCGATCAAGGCGTCAAACTCAAACTCCTGTTGCGCCTCCAACAGCGTGACCGCTTGCGCGGCGTTGCGGCTGCCATCCGGACCGATCCGCACACTGCCGCGGCGAATTGAGTCCTCGACGTCGCGCACAATCAGCTGCAACCCGGTTTGTCGCGCTCTCGTATCGCGGAAGGCCAGAACCTCCGGAAAATTATGTCCGGTATCGATGTGCAACAACTTGAACGGCGCTTTCTGCGGCGCGAACGCCTTGATCGCTAGGTGCAGCAGCACCGCCGAATCCTTGCCGCCCGAGAACAGCAAAGCGGGCCGCGCAAACCCCGACAGTTCGCGCAGAATATAGACGCTTTCGGCCTCAAGCCGCTCAAGCCGCGCCGACACGCGAACCGGCGCTGGCGAAGCTTCGCCGCTCACTGGCGCGTCGTCGTCGGATTTGTATGCAAGCCGCATTCTTTGCCGTCCTGACTCTCCCACCACCACCGTCCGGCGCGCGGATCTTCGCCCTGCCGGATCGCCTTCGTGCACGGCTCGCACCCGATCGAAACGTAGCCGCGCGCATAAAGCGGGCTCATCGGAAAATCGAACCACGCCGCGTAGGCGAGCACGTCCGCCCAACTCCAATCGGCGAGCGGGTTGTATTTCTGCATGTCGCGCGCGGCGTCGTGCTCCGCTTCCATGAGTGAGACGCGGGTTGCCGCCTGATCGCGGCGCTGTCCCGTCACCCACGCATCGCGTCCGGCCAACGCCACATTGAGCGGCGCCACCTTGCGAGCACCGCAGCACGCTTTGCGTTGCTCCAGCCCGTCATAAAAGCCATCGACACCGAACGCTGCTACGTACGCATCTACCGCTTCTGAATCAGGCCTCGCGCGCACGATTGCGATGCCATAGCGCTGCTCGACTTGCTCAATCAGAGCCAGCGTCTCAGCATGCAAGCGCCCCGTATCCAGGGTAAACACATCAATCGGCAACCGCAGCCGAGCGATTACGTCGGTGATCACCATGTCCTCCGCTGAGAGGCTCGTCGCCAACGCCGGGCGGTCGTGACGTTGCCCTACAGCGATCAACGCCTTCTCAAGCAGCCGCACCTTCGCGTCGAACACCGCAGCGTCACGATCGCGGAACGCAGTCAGGTATGGGACTGAATAGGTACTCAGCGCCGCGATCGCCGGCTCGGCGCTTTGGTCAGCGCGCAACGCAAATGAGTCAAAGCCAACTTGCTCAAGCGCGAACACTTGGTCGGCCGTCACCGCCCCGATTGCTCGCAGCGGACCTTGGTAGCCCAGGCGCTGGCGCAGGATGAAGGCATGGCTGTACCCGCGCCCGTCACCAATGCGCGGAAAGTCTACGCCAACGATTCCAACGCCATCCAGTCGACCGGCGAGCGACTGCGGGTCATCGGCCGGCTGAAGCAACAACCCCGCGCCAGCTACTGGCGCATCGATCCATTGCTGCAGCGTGAGCCAGGGGCCACCCTCCCATTCAGCCTGCGATGGCCCAGCTGGCGGCCGCACGATCGGAACGATCTTTTTGCGCACATCGCCGTGACCATCATTGGCCGGGACCGGCCGCGCACGCGTTACCTCTTCGGCCTCGCCGCTAATCCGCGGCCCGTTCGCGTCCAGAGACAGCAACAACGTCATGCCGCCGCCTCTTCTTCAACTCGAAGCGCCGCCTTAAACGCATCCGCGCCCAACCGCTCCACCACCTCGATGAAGCTCTCGCCGCTGCGCCGCACTGCAAGATAATGGCGCGCCAGCCGCTCAATCAGCAACGGCACGTCCTCGGCTCTCACGGCCTTGCCAATCAGCACGCCGAGCTTGCCCTCGCCGTCGGCGCGGCCACCCAGCAGAACTTGATACCAATCCTCACCAGCCTTCTCGACGCCAAGTACGCCAATATGACCGACATGGTGGTGCGCGCATGCATTGATGCAGCCCGAAACTTTGATCGCGAGCGCGCCGATCTCATCCTCGATGGAGGCCAGCTGCGCGGCGATGGCAGCCGAGAGCGGGATGGATTTCGCATTGGCCAGGGAGCAGAAATCGCCGCCCGGGCAGCAGATAATATCGGACGCAAGCCCGATATTTGCGCGTCCTAGGTTTTGCGCTTCCAGCTCGGCCCATAGGTCCTGCAAGCGCGCCCGCGCAACGT
Organism: Alphaproteobacteria bacterium Ga0077535; assembly: GCA_001464425.1. Taxonomy (GTDB): domain Bacteria; phylum Pseudomonadota; class Alphaproteobacteria; order Caulobacterales; family Aquidulcibacteraceae; genus Vitreimonas. Next base: position 4,650 of record LNEK01000031.1, on the reverse strand, counting down.
TCGGCAGCACCAAGTTTTGCTGATGCGTTACGCGGATCTCGCCAAAGCTATAGCGCTCGGCCAGATCGGCCAGTTGATCCATTTCGTCCGCGGTGGCGTCGCCGGGCGCAACACTCTCCCGCTTCAAGCTAACGACCACGGCTGCATAATCCGGATTGCGGTGCGCCACCACATTCCGCTGGCGCCAAGCACGGAAGCCAGCCGCGATCGGCAAGCGGTGAGTATTCTCCAGCGCCGCATCGAGCGTTGGATCGTCGAAGTGCGCCGCCACGCGAGTGAGCGCCTGGGGCGTCAGCGTGTTCGGCCCATTGCGCAAATGCGCCCAGTCCGCTTCTACTTCACGGGCGAATGCCTCTGCGCCTAGGGTTTCGACGAGTATTTTGATCCGCGCCTTGTAGATGTTGTCACGGCGGCCGATGCGGTTGTAGGCGCGCAAAACCGCTTCGCTGTAGGTCAGCAATTCGCTCCAGTGCAGATCGCGCTTGATCACCGAGGCAAGACGCGGCGTGCGCCCTTGCCCGCCGCCAACCTTCACAATCAGGCGCACCTCGCCTTCCGCGTCGCGGTAGAGGTCGAATGCCAGATCATGCACTGGCGTCGCGGCGCGATCTTCCTTGGCGCCATTGAACGCCACTTTGAATTTGCGCGGCAGATGCGCGAACTCCGGGTGCAGCGTCGACCATTGCCGCATCAGTTCGCAGTATGGTCGCGGATCGACAACCTCGTCCGCCGCAACACCCGCGAACGCATCGGTCGTCACATTGCGCACGCACGAGCCGCTGGTCTGGATCGCGTGCATGTTGATCGCCGCCAACTCAGCCAAGATGTCCGGGACTTCCTCGACCTTCACCCAGTTGAACTGGATGTTCTGGCGGGTGGTGAAGTGTCCGTAGCCGCGGTCGTAGCGCCGTGAGATCGAAGCCAACGTACGTAGTTGCGCGGATGAGAGCACGCCATACGGAATGGCGATGCGCAGCATCGGAGCATAACGCTGGATGTAGAGCCCGTTCTGCAGCCGCAGCGGCTTGAACGCGTCTTCGTCAATCAATCCTGCAAGGTAACGCTGCGTCTGGTCGCGATACTGCGCCACGCGTTCCTCGACGATCAGACGATCTACGGCATCGTAGCGATACATAGCGCAAGGGCCCCGGACCGTCGGGCCGAAGGACCCAGCGGGAACGAAGAGTGGGCGCCTGCGAAGCAACGAGGAAGCCCGCTAAGCTAAACTCTATGTTTAGGAGGCTCAGGCGGTCTGATCGGCGACGGAGTCGCCTTCAATGACTTGATCACGCAGCCACGCTAAGAAAGCGGCCTGGGCCGGCTCGAACCGGCGCCCGCGCGGCCACACCAGCCAGTAGGCAAAGCCCACCGGATCTTCTGCCTGCGCCAGCGGCGAGACTAGCAACCCCTCGGCAATATCGCGCAACGCAAGCTGGCGTTTGGCCAGCACCAAGCCCTTGCCTGCCGCAGCGGCCTCAAGCGCCAAACTCGATTGGTTGAACCTGAGCCCACGCTCGGCGTCATGACGTTTTTGCCCGCGCGCCGCAAACCACATGGTCCAGGTCGGGCACGATGGATCGCGCTCAGGCGACTCATCGTGGATGAGCGGCAGGTCAATCAGGTCGGCGGCACTCGTAATCGGCGGGCGGCCAGCGAGCAGCCGCGGGCTCCCCACCACGACTACGGATTCCGACATAAGCCGCTCACAATAGAGGCCCTCGTAGCCGCCGGGCCCATAACGGATGGCGAGATCGATGTCGCTCGCCGCAAAATCCACCAGCCCCATATCGGCGGACATTCGCACTTCCACATCTGGATAAGCGTCTTGAAACCGATTCAAGCGCGGGATCAGCCACTTCGAGGCAAACGAGGGCGCCGTCGAAAGCGAGATGCGCCGCCCGCGCATGCTGGCTCGCATGGCCCGCCCAGCCTGCAGCATTTCCGCCATCGCAGCACTGGCATGGCCATATGCCGCCTGCCCGGCTTCGGTCAGTTCAACACCGCGGCCGAGCCGCCGAAACAGCGGCTGGCCGGCAAATTCCTCAAGCGCACGGATGTGCTGGCTCACGGCCCCGGCAGTGATGCCCAGTTCTTCGGCTGCGCGCGCAAAGCTCGCCGAACGCGCGGCAGCCTCGAACACGCGCACGCTCAAAAACGGCGGCATGACGTCTTTCAAATCCAAGGAACCCGTCCTCCCCCCATCACAATAGGGAGGCTCCCCGCATTTTACAGCGCTGACCAGACGACAAACCCGCGCCGGGGCGGCGCTAAGTTCTAACGGTATCGTGCAGCATCGCCTCGGCCGCGAGCAATTTCGACTGCAGCGCCGAAGCGACATCCGCGCACGGTTCGGCCAGCATTTCGGCAACGCTCAGCAAATGATCACCGATCTCTGTCCGCCCTTGGGCGTCCGCAAGCAACGCCGTCGCGATCAGCCGTTCCTTAAGCGCTTCCCGGCCTTCGGCAGTTTCCACGTCGAGCAGCCGCACGCGCAGTTGCCGCAACGCGGCGTGCAGTGGCGGAGGAGAACCCGCCGCATGATGACGCCGCCTCTCAAGAATAAAATGGCTGAACGCGCCAGAGCGGCGATCAGGCCCAAAGTAGGAGGCGACATCCACCCAACGGAAACCGTGCTCGAAAAGATCGCGAAGCGCGGCCTGCAGGGACACCCTGCTGCCCGCCGCCTCGTCGCCGCGTTTGCGACGATCGAGGAAACGGACTTCGAAACGGCCGCCACGGCGGTCCGGACCGAAATATTTGCGGTGATAGAGCCAAGCCATGAGCGTTGGGTCTGCTTAGGCGTGAAAGATTGCCTTTATGCTAACCAACGACACGCGCCCCTCCTTACGGGCCGAAATTGCAGCGAAGCTCGGTACTCGCAGTGAGCGGGTCGCCATATTGCGAGGTGGCGACACCGAACGGTGCAGCGGAATTGGCCATACCGATGAGGCAGAGTTCATCGTTCAAGTTCTTGATGAATACACCCGCATCAACATTTCCGCCCGATCGAACGCCAATTAGTCAGCCCAAAGCTGGTTTGCCTTGCCAGCTGCGGTTGCCAAGCCATTTTGGGGTTTGTGGTTTTCAGCCATAGCTCGTCATACGCACACCAAGGCCGCCCGGTTTTCAGGGCGCCCCAACAAACTGCGATCGCACGAGTTCCGCGCCGCCGCCCGTCTGTCTAACACGCGCCCCGCATCTAGTCGCTGTCACGACTTTCGCTGATTCCGCGGCGTTGTTGGCGACGCATCATCGCATCCAGCGCTTGACGACGCTCTTCCGCGCTCAGGCGCCCGAGCGCTTCGGCGACGCTATCCTGGAAGCTTGCCGCCAACTCAGCATCCGCCGCACGAACGTCCGCGAACGCAGCGCGCACACGGACGACGTCGTAAGGTTCTGCGCCCGCCGCCTCGTAAAGAGCCAGACGTGCGCGTTGGGACGCGCGCCGATGCTCGCGTATATCCAACAGCGAGCCGGCAAGCCCACGACGCAGCTCACGACGCGCCTCGGGAGGCAGCGCCTGCATAAACGCCCGCGACGCAGCTAGCCGCGCCAGCGGCGCCTCCTGGCTGGGACGCTCAAGCCTAGCACCGGAGAGAAAAGCGCCAGTCGCGATACTGATCACAACCAGATTGATCGCGACCGACACAAACAGCGCGGTGCGCCAAGGAAAGCCGCCCGCGCTCATGACCCGTCCCCAATCCAATTGTCGTCCGGCCCCTCGAATGCAGCGGCCAAAACCCAATCCACCCCGTCACTAGCCGGCGCCCGTGCGCCCGCGCCATAGCCGACAAGCACGCCTGCCACCATGCACGCGGCCAGCGCCATGGCGGGCGCGAAACGCCATCGCGAAACGCCAGCAGCATCGTGCAGCACCCGCGTTGCGAGCACATCGCTCGCCGGCTGCGGCGCCGGCGCCAGTTCGAGCAGCGCGTCGAGCGCGCGCGCATCGGCGAGATCCGGCTGGGCCTCGGCAGCAAAGGCGAGCGCAGCGTCGCGCTCAACGGCGGGCCAACGCCGCGGATCGGCGCCATAGGCGGCGACAATTGAGTCAAAGCGCTGCTTATCCATGTCCTTTACCTGTCTCACTCATATCGGCCAGCGAGGCCCGCAACGTTCGGCGGCCCCGCGCCAGCAAAGATTCCAAGGCCTCGATGCTAAGCTCCAGCGCTGCGGCGGCATCGGCCTGCGACATCTCCTCGAAATGACACAGCGCGATCGCGGCGCGCTGACGCTCCGGTAAGGCCGCCAACGCAGCTTGCACTCGCAGCGCGCGCTGGCGCGCAAGCCAAACTTCGTCCGCCGCCGGCGAAGGATCGGGTGTGGTTACGCCCGCGTCTGGATCTGTCGTTTCGCGACGGCGGCGCAACCGATCGTAGCACAAATTGAGCGCAACCCGGTGCATCCAAGTCTCGAACTTGGCGCGGCCTGGGCGCCATTTCGGCGCCTCGCGCCACGCCCGCAGAAACACCTCCTGCGCCACGTCCTCTGCCTCGGCGACGTCGCCAAGCATCCGTTGCGCAACGGAGTGAATGCGGGTGAGATGCGTACGCACAAGCGCTTCCGCGGCGCGCGCATCGCCCGCACCGATACGACGGACAACGTCCGCGTCCGGATCGTTCACGACCTGAAGCGCATGTCCCGCTGACG
>LNEK01000030.1 GCA_001464425.1 Alphaproteobacteria bacterium Ga0077535 | reverse complement strand
ACCGTCGGTGACGCCGTCGCCAGCTGGTCGCCGACCAATTGGCTGAACTCCGAATTCACCGTGCTGCCGATCCAGATGTTCAACTGGACCTCGCGCCCGCAAGCCGAGTTCCTCGAGATCGCGGCTGCAGCCGGCATCGTCTTGCTGTGCATCACGCTGCTGCTGAACGGGTCAGCCATCTACCTGCGCTATCGCCTGCGCAAATCGATCCGCTGGTAAAGCTCTAGCGCTTTGCTTTAGCGCGCTCGGCCAAGCGCTTGTCGCGGGCGATGCGGCGGCGCTCCTTGGCGCGTTTGCGGAGGTCCGCGAGCTTGTGCCAGAAGCGGCGCCCGCGCTCCTTCGGCAGCGGCTCTAGATTGCGCCGGAATTCCACTGCGCAGGCGCGCCACGAATAACGCTCGGCCAAGGCGCGCGCATCTTCGCGCTTGAGCTGCAGCGCTTCCAGGCAGGCTTTCTGTAAATCGTTGTCGACGATGCCAGCGCCAGTACCGGGCAGAATATCCTGAGGCCCCGGCGCGATGTACCCGGCGACAGGCGTACCGCACGCCGCCGCTTCGAGAATCACCAAGCCGAACGTGTCGGTGAAACTCGGAAACACGAAGACGTCTGCATCCGCATAATGGCGCGCCAGCTCTTCGCCGAATTTGGGTCCAGTGAACGTCGCGCCCGGATATTTCGCCTTCAACTCATCAAGCGCCGGGCCGCCGCCGACCACGACTTTCGAGCCGGGCAGATCGAGCTTCAGGAAAGCTTCGATATTCTTCTCAACCGAAACGCGGCCGACATAGGCGAAGATCGGACGGGGCAGGTCTGCCGGGTACACGCCGCCGTCGATGCCGCGCTTGCTCGGATGGAATTGTTCGATGTCGACGCCGCGGCTCCAGATCGCCGTGTTGCGGAAGCCCTGCAGCTCTAGCTGCTTTTGCATCGTCGGCGTCGCCACCATGACGCGCCCGGACTTGTCGTGGAACGCGTGCATGTAGCGATAGCCGGCCCATAGCGGGATCCACGGAAAGCGTGCCGTGACGTATTCCGGAAACTGCGTGTGGTAGCTCGTCGTGAACGGAAACTTGTGCTTCAGGCAAATCGCCCGCGCATCCCAGCCCAGCGTGCCTTCGGTGGCGATATGGACGGCGTCCGGTGCGAAGGAGAGAAAGCGATCCTCGACATCGTCGCGCGCGCCAAGTGCGAGCCGGATTTCCGAATAGGTGATGAGCGGAATGGTGTTCGGATAATCAGCCGGGGAGATCACCTCCACTTCGCAGCCCATCGCCCGCAATTCCTGCGTCGTGCTTGAGAGGGTGCGCACCACGCCATTGACCTGGGGCTCCCAGGCGTCGGTGACGAGAAGCACTTTGGTCGCGAGGGCCGGCGCCTCGGCGCTGTGTGCGTCCTGGTTCGCCGGCGCGGCGGTGTTGGCGTCGCTGCTCATTGGGGCGCGTTCTGGCCTGCGATGCCCTGCCGCGCAAGGGGCAGCCGCCGCCCGCTTGCCCTAAGGGCCGGACGCGCGCAAAAGCCCGCCATGCAAACCACCGCCACGCCGCACCCGTCCGCCAGCATCGACTGGGACAGCCTCGACGCTCTGAAATATCAAGATGAGGACGCCGCCGTCGCCGCGCTCCTGGCCGATACGCCGCTCGACGCCGCCGCCCGCGCGAGCGTCAATGCCGAAGCGCGCGCCTTGGTCGTTGCAGCCCGCGCCCTGAAGCGCCGCAAAGGCGTGATGGAGAGCTTTCTCGAAGAGTTCGGCCTCTCCAACGCCGAAGGCCTCGCGCTCATGTGTTTGGCCGAAGCGTTGCTGCGCGTGCCGGACGCCGAAACCGCCGACAAACTGATCGCCGAAAAGATCAGCACCGGCCAATGGGCCGCGCACCTCGGCAAGTCCGATCATTGGCTGGTCAATGCCGGCACGTTCGGCCTGATGCTCACCGGCCGCGTCGTCAATCTGCCGGAAGATCTGAAGGGCGAAGCCAGCGAAGTCGTCGGCAAATTGATCAAGCGCATGGGCGAACCCGTCGTGCGCGCCGGCGCCATGCAAGCCATGCGCATCCTCGGCGAACAATTCGTACTCGGCCGCAACATCGACGAAGCGCTGAAGCGCGGCGCCGGCATGGTGCGCCAAGGTCTCGCCACCCGCTACTCGTTCGACATGCTGGGCGAAGGCGCCCGCACCGACGAAGACGCTGAGCGCTATCTGCGCAGCTACGCCAGCGCGATCGACGCGGTCGGCGAAGCGGCAGGCGGGCAGGGTCCGCACGCCTCCAACGGCGTCTCGGTGAAGCTCTCGGCGCTACATCCGCGCTACGAGGCGCGCCAACAGCAGCGCGTGATGCGCGAGCTTTACCCGCGCGTTCTGCAACTCGCGGAGAGCGCCAAGAAGTGGAACATCGGCCTCTCGCTCGATGCGGAAGAAGCCGATCGCCTCGTGCTGTCTCTGAAACTGTTCGAAAAACTCGCGCTCGAACCTTCGCTGAAGGATTGGGAAGGCCTCGGCGTCGTCATCCAGGCGTACCAGAAACGCACGCGCGCGGTGATCGAGCGCCTCGTCTCACTCTCGCGCCGCCGCGGCGCGCCGATTCAAGTGCGCTTGGTGAAGGGCGCGTACTGGGATGGCGAAGTCAAACGCGCGCAAGTGATGGGCCGCACCGATTTCCCGGTCTGGACAACCAAAGCCGCCACCGACGTCCACTACATGGCCTGCGCGCGCGATCTCTTACGAGCCGGCAGCGCCATCTTCCCGCAATTTGCAACCCACAACGCCCACACCGTCGCCGCCATCCGCCGCATGGCCGCCAGCGCCGGGCGCACCGACTTCGAATTCCAGCGCCTGCACGGCATGGGCGAGGCGCTTTATCTCGCCGTCGATCCGCCGCCGCCTGTGCGCGTCTATGCGCCCGTCGGCGGACACGAAGATTTGCTGCCGTACCTTGTGCGGCGTTTGCTGGAGAACGGCGCCAACACCAGCTTCGTGCATTCATTCCTCGACGACGACGTCTCGCCCGACATCGTCGCCGCTGATCCGATCGCGAAGCTTGAAGCGAACCCGCATCGCCATCGCCGCCTGCCGCCGCCGTCGCAAATCTTCGGCGCCAGCCGCCGCAACTCCACCGGCCGCGATCTCTCCATCAAGTCAGATCGTGACGCGCTCCTCTCACCCTCTCCCCCCTCGTGGGGGAGAGAGCAGGGTGAGGGGGGGCATGCCGACACGCAGGCGCCTGATCGCTTGAACGCCCCTCACCCCCCAACCCCCTCTCCGCAAGGGAGAGGGGGAGAAGCCATCACCACCGCACTGTCCGCCTTTAAACAATGGAACGCTAAAGGCGGCGCCGCGCGCGGCACAATCCTGCGCGCGATGGCGGACAAGCTCCAAGCTTACCACGATCCGCTGGTGGCATTGATCGCGCGCGAAGCCGGGCGCAACCTGCAAGATTCAATCGATGAAGTCCGCGAAGCCATCGACTTTTGCCGCTATTACGCCGCCGAAGCCGAGCGCCTGTTCGCCGGCCCGCGCGCGCTGCCGTCACCGGCAGGTGAAACTGATCACCTTGAAATGCACGGCCGCGGCGTTTTCGTGTGCATCAGCCCGTGGAATTTCCCGCTCGCGATCTTCACTGGCCAGCTCGCCGCCGCGCTCGCCGCTGGCAACACCGTTGTCGCCAAGCCCGCCGAACAAACGCCGCGCATTGCGGAGTTTGCGGTAAAGCTCTTCCGCGAAGCCGGCCTGCCGGACGACGTGCTGCAGCTCGTGCAGGGCGACGGCAAAGTCGGCGGCGAACTCGTTGCCGATCCGCGCATTGCCGGCGTTGCCTTCACCGGCTCCACCGAAGTCGCGCGCATCATCAACCGCACGCTCGCTGCCAAGGATGGGCCGATCGTGCCGCTGATCGCCGAAACTGGCGGCCTCAACGGCCTTTTCGTGGACACCACCGCTTTGAAAGAGCAAGTGGTCGACGACGTGATCGTCTCCGCCTTCAACTCCGCCGGCCAACGCTGCTCCAGCTTGCGCTTGCTTTTCCTGCCGCACGACACCGCCGACGAGACGATCAAGACACTTATCGGCGCGATGGATGCGCTCATCATGGGCGATCCCGCTGATCCGTTCACCGATATCGGCCCGATCATCGACGCCGAAGCCAAAGCCAATCTCGACAAGCACATGGCGCGCATGTCGAAAGAAGCGCGCGTGCTGAAGCAGATCGACGTCAGCCATCTCGGCGGAAACTTCTTCGGCCCGGCCTTGATCGAACTCAGCAGCCTCGATCAGCTCGACAAAGAAGTGTTCGGCCCGATCCTGCACGTCGTCCGCTACGACCCCGCTGATATCGCCAACATCGGCGCGCAGCTCGCAAGCAAAGGCTATGGCCTCACGCTCGGCGTGCACTCGCGCCTCGAAAGCTTCGCGGCCGAAGTGATCGAAGCGGTGCCTGCGGGCAATGTTTACATCAACCGCACCGTCGTCGGCGCAGTCGTTGGCGTGCAGCCGTTCGGCGGCTCCGGCCTCAGCGGCACCGGCCCGAAAGCGGGAGGCCCAAATTATCTGCCGCGCTTCGGCGAAGAGCGCGCCATCAGCAACAACATCGCCGCCCAAGGCGGCGACCCCCAATTGCTGAACCTCTAGCTTATGTGGCGCTTAGCGGGTCTCGCGCTCGTCTTCATCTGGTTCTTCGCGGGCGGCATCGGCCATTTCGTTGCGACGGACACGTTCGCCTCCGTCGTGCCGCCTTATGTGCCATACCCGCGCGAAGTCGTGCTGCTGACCGGCGCGCTCGAAATCGCCGGCGCACTCGCTCTGCTCTGGCCGCGCACGCGCCGGATCGCCGGCTGGGCGCTGATCGCTTTCGCAATTTGCGTGACGCCCGTTCACATCGAAATGCTGCTGCACGCCGAGCGCTACGCCTATATCGGCACGCCCGCTCTGTGGCTGCGCCTGGTAGCGCAACCGGTGCTGATCTGGATCATTTGGATGGTCAGCAAGCCGCGCGCGCCAGCTTAGCTTTTCGGCGTATCCACGAGCCGCGCCGTTTGCGTGGCTTTCGCCAGCACATCGCCGGCTTCGTTGAACAACGTCGCGCTCGTAAACACGATCGAGCCGCCGAGCTTCTCGATGCGCGCCTCGACGATGCAGCGCTCGCCAATTTTGGCTGCTGCGAAATACGACGTGTTGAGATCGCAAGTCACCGGCCCTTTCGCGCCGCCCGTCGCCGCCAGCACAACCGGTCCCATCGTGTCATCCATCATCGCGGCGATGAAGCCGCCCTGAACAGTGCCGCCGGGATTGGCGAATTCAGGGCGCGGCATGAATGAGATACGCAACACGCCTGCCGCCGGGTCGTGGCTCTCAAAGCGTGCATTGAGATGCGCCGCGCAGGGCGGATGGGTGAAATTCGCGCCGATCCTGCCGGCATCATAATCCGCTTTGGTAATCTCAATCGGCGGCATGTGGCCCCTCAGAACGCAAACTCAAGTACAGCATGCGCAACCAGCGCGCCGCTGCCGACAAACGTGATGCGCGTATCGACATAAGCCGTGCTCTTGCCGGCGCGCAGCACTTCAGCGGTGACAATCATATCGTCACCCCGCGCCGAGCGCAGAAACTGCGTGTGCTGATAGGCCGTGCCCTTAATCTCTTTATCGCCCGTCGCCACCGCCAACACCGCGACCGTATCGATCGCCGCCATCAGCGCCTGGCCGCACACGCCGCCATTGCGAAACTTCAGATGGTCCGCTTCCGGCAGCCGCGCCGAAGCGCGCCCGGCCTCAACCTTGAAATCCGTAAGCCCGATTTCTTTCAGCCAAGGCGCAAAGATAACGTCATAGACGGCATCCACCGTCGTTTGCGTTACGGGAAAGAGGTCGCGGGCAGAAGACATCGGCAGACTAGGCCACGGTTCCAACACAGCGTCCACCGGATTGCGCCCGCGCGCCTTGCTTGATGCGCCCGCATCGCCGTACACAAGCGCATGCCATCCGATAACGTCACGCCGTTTCGCCGCCCGCCGAAGAAGCCTGCCGTGCGCCAGCAGGGCGGGCTCGGCCTCAAATCGCACCGCGGCAAAGTCGTGCTCGCGCATCTGCTGACGATTGCGGCGTTCCTGCTGAACTTTTTCCTGACCACCGTGCCGTGGTCGTTCATCTCGCTCGCGGTCGCCGTCGCCGCCGTGCTTTTGGTCTACACCAATCGCGGCGAAGCCATGCCGTGGGCCAACACCCACCACGAACACGCGCTGCGCACCTTGATCATCGGCTACGCCATCAACGTACTAGCGAGCCTGCTCGGCATGATCCTCGGTGCGCTGGCGATCGTCGGCTTCTACATCACCGTCGCCGTGACCATCTGGGCCGTCGTGCGCGCCATAATTGGCCTCGTGCTCGGCGTCATGCGCAAACCCATCCCAAACCCGAAGGGGTGGTTGGTCTAAGCGCGTCAGTCAAAAAGTTGGAGCGCGGGCCTCCGGCCCGCATTGTGCCGGCCTTTCAAGTTATGGCGCCCATGCGGGCCGGAGGCCCGCGCTCCAACCTGGAAATAGCGCCGCGCAAAAAGCTTATCCCACACCTCTAAAGCTGCCGTACAATCCACGCATCGCTCCGCTGGAGGGCAGTTGGCCAATGTTCGACCCAATGCGACGAGCGATATGATTGAGCGTGGAGCGTGAGCGAGACCATCCGCACACGCTGAAGCCCGAGGGAAAGCCCTGATAAGGCGGAAACGACGGGAAGAGAAACCAGGGACTGTCAACGAACAAGACAGCCTGCACGCTGCCGGCGCTGAGCCACGGGAGTGAAAGACCTCCTCGCGCCAAGCCGGTAAAAATCAATCATGGGACGCGATGGATCGCGTCTAATTCGCGCCGTTCGCGGCGCACTAACGAGACGAGACCCATCGCGTCCCGCTCTCCATTTTTCCGGCGCAAGCCAACAAGGATGACGCGCGCCTAGCGCGCAACGGAGGAGCTATGTCCACTTCGCCCTACGATGTTTTCAAAGCTGTGCAGCACGCGCGCGCAGCCAGCCGCCGCGGCGATCTCGCCGCAGCGGAGCGCTGGTATCGCATTGCCGAGCGGGCTAGCGCGATCGCCGAGCGGTTGACCACGCTCAAACACCTCGAGGACCGATCGAACTGGCGCCCACCCCGAAACGCCGGCTGAGGCGGCAAGCCGCCTTGAGAAATTGCGAACCCCCAGCTAGAAGCCCCGGCCATGGCAGGTCACTCAAAATACGCGAACATTCAACACCGCAAGGGCGGGCAGGATAAAAAGCGCGCGCAGGTCTTCACCAAGATCGCGCGCGAAATTCAGGCGGCGGTGAAACTGGGCGGTCCCGATCCGAACGCCAATCCGCGGCTTTATCGCGCCATTGCCTCCGGCCGCGCCGTCAATATGCCGAAGGATAACATTCAGCGCGCCGTCGATAAGGGCGGCGGCGCTGGCGCTGAAAATCTCGACGAGATCCGCTATGAGGGCTTCGGCCCCGGCGGCGTCGGCGTCATTGTCGAATGCCTCACTGACAATAAGAACCGCACCGCTGGCGAAGTGCGCGCGGCGTTCACCAAATCGGGCGGCAATCTCGGCGAAACCAATTCGGTCTCGAACTCATGGCGCAGGATCGGCGAAGTGCGCTATCCGCTCGCTGCCGCCAGCGAAGATGCGATGCTCGAAGCCGCGATCGAAGCCGGCGCCGATGATTGCGTGGTGGAAGATGAGCAGCACGTCGTCACCTGCGATATGAATGCGCTTATCGGCGTGTCGCAGGCATTGACGAAAAAGTTCGGCGATCCGGCGAGCGCTAAGTTCGTCTGGCGCACCGATCTCGCCATCCCGGTTGAAGGTGATCAGGCCGAGACGCTGATGAAGCTGCTAACGCAGCTCGACGATCTGGACGATGTGCAGGACGTCTATTCGAACGAAGACATTAGCGAGGAAGAACTGGCGCGGTTGAGCGCCTAAGGCGTGCCTGCGGCGAACATTTCGCCAATGCTCTCGAAGAAAATCCAGGCCGGCGGAATTAGAAAGCCGATCAGCGCCGCCCAGAAGATCGCAACCAGTGCGCCCCAGAAAATGCGCAGCGCGCGCGTTTTCCGGCCCACCACTTTGAAGCGCGCGTCGATGACTTGGCTGTCATGTGCGAGCGGCGCTTCGACTTCGCGCAGGCGGGTAGGGTGTGGCGGTGCCATTGCTGCTCTGGTGTACGCGGAAACGGGGCCAGCATAAGGCAAAACCGCCGGCGCTTGCGCACCGGCGGGTCTGGTTCTTCACAAGTGTTTGAGCTTAACCGCGGCGGTTGTTGCGATCACGCAGTTCCGCTTCTACCGTAGCGCTCAAGCGATCGAAACGGCGGTCAAGTTCGCGACGCTCCGGATTGCTGAGGCCATTGCGGCGGTATTGCACTTCGAGGCGCGCAATATCGTTGAACTCAGCCCGCAGACGCGTTGCTTCGCGGCGCGAAATGTATCCGCGCTGGACGCCGAAATCGATGCGGCTATCGATATGACGCTGGCGCTGGTTGATACTCTGCCAGCCGCGATCGTCACGGTCGTTGCGCTCGTATCGGATGCGCTGGCTCAGGTTATCGAAACGCCGATCAAGATCGGCGCGTTCGTTGAAGGAAAGTCCGTTCGAGGCGCGATAGCGCGCTTCAAGGCGGACCAGGTCGTTAAACTCAGCGCGCAGGCGCACCGCCTCGTTACGCGTCAGAGAACCGTTGCGAACGCCGGTGTCGATCCGGGCGTCGAGGCGGTCCTGGCGCTGGTTGATGCTCTGCCAGGATTGAGCGGCTGCTGGCGCCGCGGTCATAAGAGCGGCGGCGGCTACAGCAATTGCGAGATACTTCTTCATTGGGTCTTCTCTCTGAGGGTTTCGACCACTTAACGGGCCGTTGAATGGGTCAAACCGGGCGGGCGTGACATCGTTCCGCAGGAACATGCCGCGCCGGAACGGTTCCCAACCAGTTGCCAAGTTCTGTCGGAATCTTCATACCGCGACACAACTCGGCACACTTTCAGGAGCCGTCAGCGCACTATCCAAGAGCGGTGCTGAATCGGCCCTGATGGAGCAATTCATGTCAGAACTTGTCGTTGTATTCGGCGGCTCAGGTTTCATCGGCAAACAAGTCGTCCGCGCCCTGGCAAAGCGCGGCAAGCGCGTCCGCATCGCCATGCGCCGCCCGCACCTTGGCCATGAACTGCGCGTGATGGGCGACGTTGGCCAAATTCAGCTGGTGCAAGCCAACGTGCGCTTTGCGGACTCCATCGACGCCGCCCTCGAAGGCGCCGACGCCGTCGTGAATTTGGTTGCGGTGCTGCACGAGAGCGGCAAGCAAAAGTTTGAAGCCCTCCACGTCGACGCCGCGCGCGCGATCGCGGAAGCCGCCGCGCGCCGTGGCATCAAGAGCTTGGTGCATGTTTCTGCGATCGGCGCTGCGCCCCAGGGCGCCCTCTATGCCCGCACCAAGTACGCCGGTGAACGCGCTGTCCTCGACTCGCTGCCAAGCGCGACCATTGTGCGGCCATCGATTGTGTTTGGGCCGGAGGACAATTTCTTCAACCGCTTCGGCCAAATGGCCGCCACGTTCAGCGCTTTCCGCCCGTTTGCGCCTTTGCCTTTGATCGGCGGCGGTACGACCCGCTTCCAGCCAGTGTTCGTTGGCGATGTTGCCGAGGCGATCGCCAACGCTGTCGTCGATGAACGCGCCCGCGGCCGTGTGTTCGAACTCGGCGGCCCGCGCGTCTACACCTTCCGCGAATTGCTGGATTACATCCGTACCGAAACAGATCGCCCCGTGCCAATGTTGTCGCTGCCGTTTTTCTTCGCGCAGCCGCTAGGTTTGCTACTGGGCTGGACGTTTGGCCTGATCCCGTTCGCTGATCCGCCGCTCACCGGCGATCAAGTGCGGATGCTCAAAACCGACAACGTCGTCGGCGCCGATACAAGCGCCGGCACGATCCAGGATCTGGGCGTGAGCGAGCTTGAAAGCGTTGAGTCGATCGCGCCGACATACCTTTGGCGCTTCCGCCCGTACGGCCAATTCCAAACGCGTCAGAACCCCGCGTGAGCACGCGCGGCTGGGCACTCTCGACGGCGATAACCGGCGCTGCCGTACTGGCGGTGTCAGTCGCGTTTTCGCTGTTGCCGGAAATGCGTGAAGCCGGCCAATGCATGGCGCGCGGCGCTGTCATTCAGTTCGAATTCGCCCGCAACACTGAAGACCTCACGAACATTTTCGGCCCGGCGGACAGTATCTGCCGCGATCTTGTCATCGCCGCCATGGACGCGGTGAATGTCGTCGATCTGCTCGCCTTCATCCCGGCCTATGTGGCGTTCTGCATGTGCGCGGCGCTGTACCTCTCTGGCGGGCAGTGGGGCAGGCCGCTCGCTGCTGCCGCCGTCGCGAGCGCTGTTCTTGCCGGCCTCGCCGACGTGCTGGAAACGTCGACATTGCTGGACATCACCGGCGTGCTCGATGATCCGGGCGATCTGCTTGGCGCGTCGCATTTCGGCGCTTGGAGCAAGTTTGCGCTACTCGCGGCGCATGCGCTGTTCTGCGCTGGCTTGTGCCTGGTGGCCGAGAAGCGGCGCTGGATTCTCGGTATCGCGCTCGTGGCGCCGACGTTAGGCGTCGCCGCAGCGGCGAGCGATCACGTTACACGTTCCGGCATTATGGGCCTCACGTTCGTGGTCGCCTGGGTCGCGCTGCTTGGCTTTGCTCTCAGAGACGTGGTTCGGGCGAAAGGTGCAGCGGCCTAGCGCCGAACTCGTCCTCAAGATGCTGCGCAACGATGGTGCGATGACACTCGCGCCAGTCATGCTCCAAGCACATGAGGCAGACGCGGCCCTTCTTTGCCAGTTCGGCCGCTTCGCTGAGCGCAAGCTGGCTCTCGGGCTCCACCATCTTCGCTTCGAAGATGCGGCTCATGGTTTTGTGGTCGCCCTTGCGGGCGGCTTCGCGGCCAGCTTTCGGCGTGCCGAGGGGCTTCATGTGAATGTAGGCGATGCCCGCTTCATCAAGCGCAGCGGCCAGAGATTTTTTGGAGAACCCCGCGCGGCGCGAGTTAGCAACCTCACGCACGTCGATCAGAGTCTTGATCTTTGCGTTCTTAAGCGCGGCGACGAAATCGGCCTGGCCGACCTTTTCGTAGCCGATGGTCCAGACTTTTGTGCTCACAGCCATCCCAAAGCCATGGCGCCGAGCAGGGCGGCGCCGATGACGATGCGATACCACGCAAACGGCGCAAACCCAACGCGCGTGACGAAATCGAGGAATGGCCGCACCACGATCAGCGCGGAGATAAATGCGAACACGAAGCCCACCGCGATTTCGGTGATGCGGTCTCCGCTGATCTGATCTTTGATCTTGATGAAGTCGTAGATAAACGCCGCGATCATGGTCGGCATTGCGAGGAAGAATGAGAACTCCGCCGCTGCGCGACGGTCTAGGCCTAGCAGCAGGCCGCCGTAAATGGTTGCGCCAGAACGTGAAACGCCCGGGATCATCGCGATACATTGCATGAAGCCAATCGCAACTGCGCGCCAGATCGGTGTTGTGCTTGCGTCCGTCACAACAGGCTTCGGCGCAAAGCGCTCTAGCAAAAGCATCGCAACGCCGCCGATCACGAGCGCCCAGGCGATGATACTGAAGCTATTGTAGAGTACGAGCTTGATGTAATCGGCCGCAAAGAAGCCGATCGCTACTGCCGGCAGGAACGCAAGAAACAGCATGAGCGCAAAGCGCCGCGCTTCGGGCTTGGTCGGCAGGCCGGTGACGACATCGATGATGCGCTGCCGGTAGAGCCACATCACCGCGAGGATCGAGCCGAGCTGGATCATTACCGTGAAGATGCCGCCGGGATCATTGTAGCCGATCGCCTCTGCGCCGAGCAGCAAGTGCGCTGTCGATGAGACGGGCAAGAACTCTGTCAGCCCCTGCAGCACGCCGAGCAGTGCGGCTTGGCCAATGCGGGTGAATTCCGCGCCGAACTGGGTGAGCAGCAATGGCGCGCCGATCAGCGCGGCGATGCCGCCGATCAGCAGCCATGTGTGGTTCAGCCCGAAGAGCGTTGGCCCTGGGTTGGGTTCGGCCTGAACGGGCTGATCATCCATCGTGGTTAGTTCACCGAGTCGCGACACGTGATTGTCTCATCCGAAGGCTTCGGGCGCGACCTTGCAAAACTGCGGCCTGAACGCTCTCGGGAGCGGGCTGACCCTCCCTCAGGCGACGGGCGAAAATTGGCCGTTAACCACATCGACCGCAGTTTTTTGCTGCATTGCAGCACCAGAGGCAGCTTATTGCTTGAAATGCGGGTGAATCGCCGGATACAGAAATAATCTCCCTTTGGACTGGCCTTTGGAGGAGCGTTCTTGACTGAACGCATGCAGAAATTCGTCGCGCTCGGGCAAAGCTGGCCCGACAAACGCCCTGCTTCCGAGCGGGCGGGCGATTTCCATGAGATTCACCGCCAATTCATTGCTGAAAAGGCCGAGGCGCAGGCATCCCGTTGCGCCCAGTGCGGTGTGCCGTTTTGCCAGACGCACTGCCCGCTCCAGAACAATATCCCGGACTGGCTCCGGCTGACCGCCGAGGGCAGGCTGCGGGAGGCCTACGACGTGGCAGCCTCGACCAATTCGATGCCGGAAGTGTGCGGCCGCATCTGTCCGCAGGATCGCCTCTGCGAGGGCGCATGCGTCATCGAACAGAGCGGCCACGGCGCGGTGACCATCGGCGCGGTCGAGAAATACCTGACTGACACGGCTTGGCGCGAGGGCTGGGTCGCGCCGATTAAGCCGCGCGCCGAGCGCAGCGAAAGCATCGGGATTATAGGCGCTGGCCCCGCTGGCCTCGCGGCGGCCGAGCGCATGCGCCTGCGTGGCTATCAGGTGACGGTTTACGACCGGCACGACCGCATCGGCGGCTTGCTGGTGTACGGCATTCCGAACTTCAAGCTTGAGAAGGAAGTCGTCGAGCGCCGGGCGCAGCGGCTGATCGATGGCGGCGTTAAGTTTGAGCTCAATTGCAATGTCGGCGAGACCATCAGCTTCGCCGACCTGCGCGCGCGCCATGACTCGGTGCTGATCGCGACCGGCGTTTACAAGCCGCGCCCGCTCAACGCGCCGCATGATCAGAGCGTCGTTGCCGCGCTTGATTATCTCATAGCATCGAACCGCGTTGGTCTCGGAGAGGATGTGCCGGATTTTACCTCAGGCGCGCTTAACGCCAAGGATCGCCGCGTTGTCGTGATCGGCGGCGGCGATACGGCGATGGATTGCGTGCGCACGGCGCGGCGCCAAGGCGCTAAGAGTGTCACGTGCCTCTATCGCCGCGACCGCGCCAATATGCCGGGGTCGCAACGCGAGGTTTCGCATGCCGAAGAAGAGGGCGTTGGTTTCGATTGGCTCGCCGCGCCGAAATCTGTTGGCCCCGGCGCAGTGCGTGCCGCGCGCATGCAGCTTGGCGCACCGGATGAAAGCGGCCGCCGTGCGCCGGAAGAACAACCGAACAGCGCTTATGAAGCGCCAGCTGACCTAGTGATCGCCGCGCTCGGCTTTGACCCAGAGGATTTGAGCGGCTGGGATGTCGCGACAACACGCTGGGGCACACTCAGCGTCAATCCGCTGACCTATGAGACAAGTCAGCCGGGCGTGTTCGCCGCTGGCGACATCGTGCGCGGTGCCTCGCTCGTCGTGTGGGCGATCCGCGAGGGTCGCGACGCCGCCGATGCAATGCACGCGTGGCTGCAAGCAAACGCGAAAGTGGCGGCGGAATGAGTGGCGCCGACGAAATCGCGCGCTACGAGCGCGAACGCGAGAAGCTTGCGCGCGACGGCCTCTACAGCGCCGCTGATGAACGCGATGCGTGCGGCGTTGGCATGGTTGTCGCCATCGACGGAAGACAGAGGCGCGATGTTGTTACGCTGGCGATCGCAGCGTTGAAGGCGGTCTGGCATCGCGGCGCCGTCGATGCGGACGGGAAGACTGGCGACGGCGCCGGCATCCTGATCGAAGCGCCGCAGGAGTTTCTGCGCGAAGTCGTGATCCGCACCGGCCACACGCCGAAGGAAGGGCCGATCTTCGTCGGCCAGATTTTTCTGCCGCGCCTCGACCTTGGCGCGCAGGAACGCGCGCGCGTCATCGTTGAGAGCGAGATCATCCGGGCCGGCTTCGTGATTTATTCCTGGCGCCAAGTGCCGGTGAATATCAGCCAGATCGGTGAAAAAGCGAACGCCACGCGGCCCGAGATCGAGCAAGTTCTGTTTTACGATCCGCATGCGCGCGAATCCGATGTCGTCGATCGTGATCTCTTTCTCGTGCGCCGCCGCATCGAAAAGCGGGCCTTGGGCGACAACGTCACTGAGCTTTATGTCTGTTCGCTGTCAGCGAAGCGGCTTGTCTACAAGGGCATGTTCCTGGCTGCGCAGATCGATAGTTTCTATCCCGATCTTCGCGATGAGCGCTTTACGTCTTCGGTTGCGCTCTATCATCAGCGCTATTCCACCAACACTTTCCCGCAATGGCGGCTCGCACAGCCGTTCCGCATGCTCGCGCACAATGGCGAGATCAATACGCTGAAGGGGAATGTGAACTGGATGCGTTCGCACGAAGTGCGGATGGCGTCGGAAGCGTTTGGCGATGCGGATGGCGACGTGAAGCCGATCGTTCAGCCAGGTGGATCGGATTCTGCTGCGCTCGACAACGTGTTCGAAGTGCTTGTACGCGCCGGCCGCGCGGCGCCGATGGCGAAGACGCTGCTCATTCCCGAAGCTTGGGCGAAGTCGCGCACGATGAAGTCCGAGCATCGCGCGCTCTATGCGTATTCGAACGCGGTGATGGAGCCGTGGGACGGGCCGGCGGCTCTGGCGATGTTCGATGGCCGTTGGGCGGTGGCCGGGCTTGATCGCAACGGCTTGCGTCCGCTCCGGTACGCACTGACGCAAGACGGCTTGCTCGCTGTCGGCTCGGAAACCGGCATGTGCCCGCTGGATGATCGCGTGATCACCGAGCGTGGCCGCATTGGCGCCGGGCAGATGGTTGCGGTCGATACGCGCGAGGGCCGCCTCTATCACCATGAAGAACTGGTCGACGCGCTGGCCGCGCAGCACCCTTACGGCGCTTGGCTGAACAACGTCATCGATCTCGATCAGAAGCTAAAAGGCAAAGAGCCGCGCCTCTATCCCGATCGCGCTGAGCTGCTGCAGCGTCAAGCTGCGGCTGGCTACACGATGGAAGATGTCGAGCTATTGCTGCAGCCGATGCTGGAGGAGGGCAAAGAAGCCATCGGCTCGATGGGCGATGACGCGCCGCTCGCGGTGCTCTCCGAACAGAACCGGCCGCTCTCGCATTATTTTCGGCAGAATTTCAGCCAAGTGACGAACCCGCCGATCGATCCGCTGCGCGAAGGCCGGGTCATGAGTTTGGCGACGCGCTTCAAGAACCTCGGCAACATTCTGGCGCAAGACGAAGCGCAGGCGCGTGTGTTCGTGCTGTCGAGCCCGATCCTCACCAATGGCATGTTCGCGCGCATGGCGCGTGAGCTGCACGACGATATCGCCCGGCTTGATTGCACCTTTGCCGCGCCCGCTGGCGGCGGTGACGCTGGCGTTGCATTGCGCGCCACCATCCACCGCCTCCGCGCCGAGGCAGAGCAAGCGGTGGCGTTCAACAAGCGCTCGCATTTGGTGCTGACCGATGAAGCGCAGGGGCCGGACCGGATTGCTTGCCCGATGATCCTGGTCGCCAGCGCGGTGCATTCGCATCTGGTGGCCAAAGGTTTGCGCTCGTTCTGCTCGATCAGCGTGCGCAGTGCTGAGTGCCTCGATGCGCACTACGCCGCTGTGCTGATCGGCTGCGGCGCGACGACGATCAATCCGTATCTCGCGTTCGACACGGTGGCGGATCGTGTTCAGCGCGGGCTGGGCGGCGGGCTGAAGCCCGAGCAAGCGGCGGCGAATTATCGCGCAGCTTTGGAAGCCGGGTTGCTGAAGATCATTTCCAAGATGGGCATCTCGGTGATCTCATCTTATCGTGGTGGTTTGAACTTCGAGGCGATCGGTCTTTCGCGCGCGTTGGCGGACGAGTTCTTCCCGGGGCTTACAAGTCGCATTTCCGGCATCGGCCTTTCCGGGCTTGCGCTTGAGGCGAGCGAGCAGAACGAACGCGGCTTCGACGATACGCTCGTCGCTCTGCCGATGGGCGGCCAGTATCGCTATCGCGCCAGCGGCGAGCGCCATGCGCTCGAAGCGGATTCCATTCACCAGCTCCAGCGCGCCTGCGATACCGGCGATTACAAGGCCTACCGCAAATATTCCGAAGTGGTGCGTGAGCGGCGCCTCAGTCAGCCGATCCAGCTGCGCGATCTGTTGGAAGTGCGTGAAGAAAAGCTCCGCCCGACGCCGCTCAACGAAGTCGAGAGCATCACCGACATCACGAAGCGCTTTTTGACGCCGGGCATGAGCATGGGCGCGCTTTCACCGGAAGCGCACGGCGCCCTCAACATCGCTATGAACCGCATCGGTGCGCGCAGCGTGTCAGGCGAAGGCGGCGAAGATCCTGAACGCTATAAGCCGTTGCCGAACGGTGATGATGCGAATTCTGCGGTGAAGCAGGTGGCCTCGGGTCGCTTCGGCGTGACGGCGGAATATCTGAACCAGTGCCGCGAGATCGAAATCAAGGTGGCGCAGGGCGCCAAGCCTGGTGAAGGCGGCCAGCTGCCGGGCTTCAAGGTCACAGAACTCATCGCGCGCTTACGGCACGCGACGCCGGGCGTGTCGCTGATCAGCCCGCCGCCGCACCACGATATCTACTCGATCGAAGATCTCGCGCAGCTGATCTATGATTTGAAGCAGATCAATCCGGTTGCACGTGTGACTGTGAAGCTCGTTGCGCAATCCGGCATCGGCGCGGTCGCCGCCGGTGTCGCCAAGGCGGGCGCTGATACGATCCTGATCTCCGGCCATGTCGGCGGCACCGGCGCCAGTCCGCAAACTTCGATCAAGTATGCCGGCATTCCGTGGGAGATGGGTCTCGCAGAAGCGCATCAGGTGCTGATGCTCAACAATCTGCGCCATCGCGTGCGCCTGCGCACTGATGGCGGGCTGCGCACCGGCCGCGACATCATCGTTGCCGCGATCCTCGGGGCGGAGGAGTTCGGGATCGGTACAGCCTCGCTCGTCGCCATGGGCTGTCTCATGGTGCGACAGTGCCATTCCAACACATGCCCGGTTGGCGTCTGCACCCAGGACGATGCGCTCCGGGCTAAGTTCACCGGCACGCCGGAGAAGGTCGTCAATCTGATGAGCTTCATCGCTGAGGAAGTGCGCGAGATTTTGGCGCAGATCGGCTTCCGGCGCTTGGAAGAGATCATCGGGCGGACAGAGCTCATCGAACAGATCAGCCGCGGCGCCGAGCACCTGGACGATCTCGATCTCAATCCGCTCTTGGTGCGCGTCGATAGCCCCTATCCGAGTTATTGCACACAGCTTGGCCGCAACGAGCCGCCGGCTTCGCTCGATCATCAATTTATCGATGATGCGCCGGGCTTTTTTGAGCGCGGCGAGAAGCGTCAGCTTGATGTCGCCGTTCGCAACACACAGCGTGCGATCGGCGCGCGCGCGTCGGCGCATGTGGTGCGCAAGTTCGGCATGAGCGCGCTGCCAGAGGGCCAGCTCAGCGTCAATCTGCGCGGCTCGTGCGGGCAGAGCCTCGGGGCGTTTATGGTGCAGGGCATTGCGCTGCACGTAACCGGCGATGCCAACGATTATGTCGGCAAAGGACTCTCGGGTGGCTTGATCACATTGAAGCCCGCGCCTGAGGAAGCGGATCGACTCGGTGCAATCATCGGCAATACGTGCCTCTACGGCGCAACCGCCGGAAAGTTGTTCGCCGCTGGCCTCGCAGGCGAGCGCTTCGCGGTCCGCAATTCGGGCGCGGATGCCGTTGTCGAGGGCGCAGGCGCCAACGCGTGCGAATATATGACGGGTGGCACGGTCGCGATCCTCGGTGAAGTCGGCGACAATTTCGCGGCCGGCATGTCGGGCGGCATGGCTTTCGTTTACGACGAAGTCGGTAATTTCGAGCAATTGCTCAACGCCGATAGCGTCGTCGCGCGCCGGCTCAGTGCAGCGCACTGGGAAGACGTGCTCAAGTCGTTGATAGAAGAGCATGTCCGGCGAACCAACTCGCCGCGCGCCGCGCACATGCTCGCGCACTGGAGCGATGTCCGCGGCCGCTTCTGGCAAATCTGCCCGAAGGAAATGCTGCCGCGCCTCGCGCACGCGCTGGACGATGTCGCCGCCGCCGTTGCCTAGGCGCCGCTCCGGTTTTGGCTAAAGTCCCCGTCAGGGGAGTGGCCGATGATGCGATTTGTATCCGCGCTGGTTTTGGGATTGGCGCTTGCTGCTTCTCCGCCTGCTGCGGCGCAGCAACAAGAGCCGTCTGTCGCTTCCGTTCGCGCCACGCTCTCCGACATGGCCGCTTGGATGCTCGAATATAGTATCGTGCTCGATCGCGGTGGCGAGTTGATGGACAATCTCGATGAGTTCGTCGCCATCCTCGAGCAGTTCGACGCAGGCGAGATCAACGAGCGCACGGCACTGGCCCGGCTCGATCGTTGGCGGGTGAACAACCGAACAGAACTCGAAGCGGTTCGCGCATTGGAGCGCGGCCTGCGGCGCCCGCCGTCGATCGCCGATTTTGGTCCCTCAGCAGCGCCGTTAGAATTTGCGCTGCACACGGCGCGTGAGAATCTACCGCCTGTGCTGGAAGAGATTGGCGCAGTTTTGGAAGCCTCTGCCTCGATGGGAATCGAGGCGCTCCGCGGTGGGCCCGGCAAAAGCCTGGAAGTGCGCCAGCGCGCCTTTTATCAAAGTTCGCTCCAATTGGTTCGCATCGATTTGCGCCGCGTCGAGGTTCAGGGCGCGGCTCTCGATCAAGATCATCCAAACCGGCCGTTGATGTTTGCCACGCAGCGTTTCTACGCAGCTTTGATGGCGATGCCGACGCACGAACTGGCCAGGCTCGACGGCGCCAACCCCGACCGCGCAGCGCTTGCAGTGGCATTGCGCGAAGCGGCGCGCGATATCCGCTCAAACACGGCGCAGACGAGCGCGCTCGCCAGCCGTATGCGCGAGACAATGCGCTGGTCGCAGTCCGAGGAGCTGGAGCCGCTGACACAGATGATTGTGCGCTTGATGGAGACGTTTCCAGATTCGGTCATCGCGTACAACGGGCTCGCCACGGGCGTCGACGCCGCCGCCGCATGCGTTGAGCGCGGAGACGATACGCTCGACTGCTGGTCCGTCATGGACGAGCAGACGCGCGCACCGCTTGAGGAGATCGGCCGCCTCGAACGCGTGCGCGCTGAAGT
The DNA here is from genome assembly GCA_001464425.1 of Alphaproteobacteria bacterium Ga0077535. Taxonomy (GTDB): domain Bacteria; phylum Pseudomonadota; class Alphaproteobacteria; order Caulobacterales; family Aquidulcibacteraceae; genus Vitreimonas. The sequence continues at coordinate 152,416 of LNEK01000030.1, read as the reverse complement.
GATCGCGCGAAGCCAAGCGTCGGCGCTTTAAGCCTGCGCGATCGGTTGCAGCGGCGATCGCCGGAGGCTTAGGCCTCCGAACGACCCTTTTTGAAGGCGGACCGCAGGCCGAACCAGGCGCCCACACGCAGCCACGTCGGCGCTTCGGTGAGCAGATCGCGCGCTTGGCCGATGAGGCCGACAGTGACTGTGACGTCGTAATTGCGGCTGGTGGAACGCAGCGGATAGCACTGGCCATCGGCTGTGCAGCCTTCCACCACTGTGCGTAGCGTCAGTGAGCGGCGGCCGCCCTCATTGGCAACCACGCGCCAGTTCCACGTCGTTACGCTATCGGGCAGCACCTCTTGAGAGGCTGGCGACAGAGGCGTTATTTCAAAGCCATTGCCGACCAATTCTGCGCGCATGAAACGTCCGACGAGCGGCGTGAACTCGACCGTTTCGCCCGAGAGTGGATCGACGGTTTCTGCCGGGGTCGGGGCGGCAGCGCTGCGGGGGCGCGCCATTTGGACGTTCAAAGACTGAATTTCAGTATCGATGGCGGCTTGCCGGGCTTCCAGCTGCACGCGCTGGTCAGCGGGCGCCGTGGTGCGCAATTGCTCAAGCTGTTGGCGCTCAGAGCGGAGCTCCTGCAATTGCAACGCCAGACGTTGCCGCTGATCGCTTGAGATATTGGATTCGAATTGAACGCTGGGCGCGCGCGTGCCGGATTGATCGGGCGGCACAGCTTCAGCTGGCTCTTCCTCCGGCGGCGCGTAGCTGATCGCGAGCTGAAGCGTGTGGACCTGGCCGCGCTCCATCGGATCGGGTGCGTTGAAGGCGGCTGAGCCTTGCTCGGCATCGTCGGCGAGGGCGGCGAAGTCCGCGCAATCTTCCGGCGACACGCGCCTGCCAACCTCCGCGCAAAACTCGGTCGGGCCCGTGTCGCGCGTGGCGGTTTCTTCGGCGGGTGCGGCGGCGCCCGGTACGCTCGCACTATCGTCGGGCGCGGATTGTTGGGCTTCTCCGCAGGCCACGAGACCGAACGCGGCGATCACAACCAGGCCGGAAATCAAGCGAGTTCTGCGCAGCATCAGGTCCCCTCAGCACTGTCGAACTCGCTTTATAGGGCGCCTCAGCCGCAGGGGGGTAGCCCTAAGCGTGTTGAAGCTGACGGTTGTGCTGGGCTAAATGCCTGAAGGGGACAATTTCATGTTGAAACGCTGGCTGCTTGCACTCGTGGTGGCGTGTGCGCCGATTTCTTCTCCGGCATACGCCGACCCTTCGCCGCCGGCCGCCGCCGAAATGGATGCGCACCGCGCCTTCGCGGACTGGCTGACGCGGCTAACAGGCGTGCTCGATCGTGCTGGCGCGGCTAACGAAGCGTTCAACGGATTCTTCGCCGGCTACGATCCGAACGCTAACCGCGAGGTTCAGCTGCAATCGTTCCGGCGCGTGCGTGAGCACGCCAACGGCGCGCGGCAATTGATGAGCCAACTCGGCAGCGAAGTCGACGCGATGGCGCCTTTTTCATATCCGGGCGCTCCGTCGGAGTATGACGTGCTGTCGCGCACGATCTTGTCCGATACCTCTCAGTACATCCGCAACATGGATGGCGTTCTTGATCTGATCGTTCAGACTGTCGACGCAATCGAAAGCGAGGATACCGCAACGCTGCGTCGTTTGGCGCCGCAATTGGTGCGCAGCGCCGGCCTTCTCGTGCAGGGGCAGGTTGTCATGCTGCGCGCGCGCCAGCAGATCGTGCCGAGCAGCGAAAGCTCGCATCATAGCCTCGGCGCGATGGTGGCCATGTACGAGGGCATGTATGCGATGATCATGCCGAACGTGGGTAATCGCAGTGAAGCACTTAACGCTGCCGCACGCAGTGCCGAAGGCTGGGGCCGAAGCGGGCGGGCGCGACTTGCGCTTGCGCGAGCAGAGGCCGCGGCGATGCCGGCGCGCCAGCGCGATATCTGGCTCCAGATGTGCGATTTGGAGGAAACTTTTTTCGCCGAGAATGATCGCGTCGTCGCCTTGTTGCAGAACGCTGCGCGCGACGCGGCCGCGGGCGTCAGCGAGGGCGATCTCAATATTCGCTACACGCCGCAGATTTCGCAGGTCGAGACGCGATATCAGGAGATCAACAGCCAACAGGTGGCGCTGTTTTCGCAGCTGACCCGCTGAGCGGTGAGCACTAAGGTGGCGTGGTGAGCGCCAGCGTCTTCAGCAAAGCTTTGGTCGAAGCCCGTGCCCGCGCGTTGGGATTTGATGCGTTCGGCGTCGCGCCGGCCGATGAGGCTTGGAACTCCGGTGCGCGGCTGGAGGAATTCATCGCGGCCGGACGGCAAGGCGATATGGATTGGCTGGCACGCGAAGCGCACAGGCGCGCGCATCCGCAGCGGCTTTGGCCCGAGGCGAAGAGCGCCATTCTGATCGGCCAATCTTATGCGCCGAGCGATGATAGCCTCGCCTTGCTGGAAGAACGTGGACAGGGGCTGGTCTCGGCCTACGCCGCGCGACGCGATTACCACGACATCGTCAAGGGCAAGCTGAAGCAGTTGGCGCAATGGCTCGCGCTCGAGAGCGGCGCCGAAGTGAAGGTGTTCGTGGATACTGCGCCGCTGATGGAAAAGCCGCTGGCGCAGCGCGCTGGGCTCGGCTGGCAAGGCAAGCACACCAATCTCGTCTCGCGTGAGCACGGCTCCTGGCTTTTCCTCGGCGCCATTCTGACCGCAGCTGAAATCGAACCGGACGCCGCGCATGAGGATCATTGCGGCTCTTGCCGCGCGTGTCTCGACGTGTGCCCAACCAACGCGTTCCCAGCGCCCTACCAACTCGATGCGCGCCGCTGCCTCGCGTATCTCAGCATCGAACACCAAGGTCAGATTCCGGCTGAGTTTCGTGCGCCGATGGGTAATCGCATCTTCGGCTGCGACGATTGCCTCGCTGTATGCCCTTGGAACAAGTTTGCCGCTGACGCGCGCGAGACACGGATGAGTCTGCGCGAGGATTTGCGGCTTGCGCCTTTGTCTGAATTGGCCGCGCTGGATGACGCCGCGTTTCGCACGCGCTTCGCCGGGACGCCGGTCAAGCGCACGGGGCGCGATCGGTTCGTGCGTAACGTGCTGGTGGCGATTGGCAATTCTGGCGACGCTGCGCTTGCGCCGTCGGCTGAAGCGCTGCTCGACGATCCATCGCCACTCGTGCGCGGCATGGCGGTGTGGGCCTGCCGGCGTTTGCTGGGCGCAGAGCGCTTCGCGCAGCTGCGGGCGGCAGGTTTGGCGAGGGAGACCAACGCCGAGGTGCGCCATGAATGGATTCCGGAACCTGGCGGCGCGTTGAAATAACCACATAAGCAAGCGCCGCTTGCGCTTTGCCGCCGCTACGCTTCAAATTGGAGGCGGCGCCGCGCGTGATTGGGGAAAACGAGTATGAGTCCCGACGAGGAAAATCCTGAGCGGGATGAGCCGCCCCAGCAGGGCGCGCCGCAAACGCCGCCGCCTCAAGAGAACGAACCGTTGTACGATCCGGTCGAGGCGACGTCTGAGCCGCCGCCACCACCGCCGCCATCGTCTCCGCGTTATGAACCTCCGCCATCGGAGGAGCCGCTGTTTGGCGAAGCCGACATTCCGCTCCCGCAGCGCGAGCCGCGTCGATCCGATCGTCAACGCGCGCGCGATACACGCACCAATCTCGATCTTGATCTGAACCGCATCAAGCGCACCAAGCGCTTTGGCCTGATCAATACGTTCCTCGCGGTGATCTTCATTGCCTTCGTGCTGATCCCGGTCACGTGGGCGGGCGCGTATCTTTTCTTTGATCCGCCAGCGACGATTTTGATGATGCAGCGCGCGGCGGAAGGGCAAACCATCCGCCATTATCCGGTGCCGCTTGAGCGCATTTCACCGCACGTCGTGCGCGCGGTGATCGCGGCTGAGGATGGAAACTTCTGCACGCATGACGGCTTTGACGTGGAAGCCATTCAGCGTGCTCTCGAAGCGAACCAACGGGGCCGTGGGCCGATCCGTGGCGGCTCTACCGTGAGTCAGCAAACGGCCAAGAACCTCTTTCTCTGGCCGGAGCGCTCGTGGGTGCGCAAAGGCTTTGAGACGTACTTTACAGCCCTGATCGAGTTCATGTGGCCGAAAGAGCGGATCATGGAGGCCTACCTCAATGCCGCTGAATGGGGAGATGGAAATTTCGGCATCGAAGCCGCAGCGCGGGCTCGGTTTGGCGTTTCGGCCGATGAGCTGACGCCGCTGCAGGCTGCGCGGCTCGCCGCCGTGCTCCCGAACCCCAATCGCTGGCGCGCCGATCAGCCGGGCCCGTACGTGCGGTCGCGCTCGGCGATGTTGGTCGGCCGGGCCCGGGTTGTGCGCAATGAGGGGCTGGCCGGCTGCGTGCTGGAAAGTGACGTGCGCAACTAGATTTCGCCTCTGGCGGAGTTTTCACTGCCACTCCGTTGCGAGTGCGGTATGGTAAAATCGCCTCGGGGGAGAGTGCGATGAATATGGTTTTGATAGTGGCTGTTGCAGCCGTAGTCGGCGTCTTGCTGCTCGGGCTGATTTTCTACGTCATCTCCCGCTATTACGAGGCGCGCTACGATCGCACCTACATGACCCAGGACGATCGCGGCTTCCGGCGTGCGCTTGAAGGCAAAGTCGTCCTTTGGGACTTCGAGGAAACGGTGGTGAGGGGCGCCCAGGCGCCGCACGTCGATTTCGTTGCGCTCGATCCCACAACGGGCGGCCGGCGCACGGTGCGCTTGCTTGATCGCAAGACGGGTTCGATCAATCTGCGCCCGCATTATTGCGCGCCGCTGCCGTTCGAAGTCGTCACGGCGGATTCGCATAAAGTGATCTTAGAAGCGCGCGTTCAGTTCAGCCTGAACCGCAAACTCTTGAAGCACGTGTACGAGATCCAGGAATTCAGCCTTGCGATCGAAACGCGCATCCAAAGCGCGTTTCGCAGCGAAATCGGCAAACGCCGCGACGAAGAATTGCGCGCCGCTTTGCAGGATGTTGAACGCGCCGCGATCGAAAGCTTGCGTCAGTCCGAAGCTGAGGGCGACGAAGCCGGCGAACCTGGGATGGCGCTCGGTGTGAACTTCCACACTGCGAGCTTCACCTACACCCAGCCCGACGAATTCGCGGTCAGTGTCAGCAATGCGGTCGGGTCGAATGGCCAGCCGGCGACGCCGGCGCAGGTTGAAGCCGCGCGCGCAGCGATGCGTGCGCAGGGCGTGCTGGCTTTGCGGCCGCAGCAAATCGATCAACTCGCCGATGTGTTTGCCAATCGCGATCCGGCGTCCACCGCCGCGATCTTGACGCTGCTTGAGATGCAGACCCGCCAAAACATCGCTGAGGCATTGGCGGGCTCGGGCCAGCTCATGGTGGTCACGCCGCAAGAATTGGGGCTGATCAGCGCCTCTGCGCAGCGCGAGGCGGCGACGCGCCGAACGCCGGGGGCGGTGGCGTATGACCCAGCGTCGGCGGCGAACGGCGCCAATGGCGGCGCGCGGCCGCCGATCTAATCCTGCGCACCCCGCTTGCAGGCGCCCGGTGCGTCCTGCCATGAGAGGGCCCGCGCGCCCCGGGGGGCGGACTTAAAGAGGCTGGCGTGGACAATCTTAGGCTGCTGCTGAGCATCGCGGCGTTCGCTGGCATGATCGTGCTGTGTGTGATCGGTTGGGAATATGGCGGCATGGGCGGCCTGATCGGCGGCGCCATTGGCTTTGTCGTTCGCCTCGGCGGGCGCGGCCTCGATTGGGGTGAGCGCCTCGGCAACGCTTATGTCGGCGCTTTGATGGGTATGCCCGTCGGCCTCCTGATGGGCGGCGCCTACGCCATCGGCATTCCGTTCTTGGTCGACGCAATTAACACCGGCAGCTGACGCGCCCCAATACCGGCCAAATGCGAGCGCTGAATGCGCATCGTCGATGGAGGCGTTGCGATGCGTGTGCTTGCTGCTGCTCTGGTGCTCAGTTTTGCGATCGGCGCGCCGTTGGCGCAGGCGCAGGAGAAAATGCGTCCCACCACTGCCGCAAGGATCGATTATCAGGGCTTTCGCGGATTGGCTGGGCAAGTCGAGGCTTATCGCGCGGATCGCCTAGTTTCGCTGGCGGACTTCCAGCGCATGGCGCGAGAACCGAACACGATCGTGCTCGATGCGCGTTCAGCCGATGCGTTTCGCCAGGGCCATATCGACGGTGCGGTCAATCTACCGTTCACCGACTTCACCGATCAGAGCCTCGCAGGGGCTCTTCGCGATCCCAACGTCCGTATCCTGATCTATTGCAACAACAATTTCTCGAACAACGCTCAGCCCGTGATTCTGAAGCGCGTTGAACTCGCCCTCAACATCCAGACCTTCATCAACCTCTATGGCTACGGCTATCGCAACGTCTACGAGTTGGGCGATGTGGTTGATTTCAACGATGCCGAAGTCGGCTGGGTGCGGGGCTAAGGCTGGCGGCGCTGGCCGATTGCGATTAAGCCCACCCGCGACTGATGGGGAGGGGCTCTATGCGCATCCATGCACTGATCATCACACTGGCGGCCGCGGCGCTCGCGGCGTGTTCGCCGCCGTCAACACAGAAGGCCGAGCCGCCAGCGGAGACCGGCGCGAGCCGCGCTATCCCCGATCCTGCGGCCGTCGTGAGCGCGCTTTACGCGCCTTACATTGTCGCGGATGCGCAGGCGCCGGCCCTTGCCGATGCCGCGCCTTGGTCAGCGCAGATGCAAGCGGATATCGCCGCCATGCAGACGCGTACGGGCGATGGCGACGGTCCGTCGCTCGATTTCGACCCGATCATCGACGCGCAGGATTTTCAGCTGAGCAATATCTCGGCGACCACTGATGCAGTTGTCGAAGGCAGCCACGCCGTCGTCCGCGCGCAGTTCAACAATATCGGCGAACCGCAGGTCGTAGTTTACGATCTGGTTTGGGAAGACGGCCGTTGGAAGGTCGATAATATCCGCACCGACGAGTGGGACATGCGCACCATCGTCACCGCGCCTGGCTAGCGGTGTAGAAGTTACTCGCTAACCGGTGTGCCGGTGCGGCGGCTTTCGCGCACGTGGCCAAGCACGAGTGCTGCGCCAACGCGCTCATCTTCATTCGACGCGAGCGTGAAGGCGCGTTGCGCATCCGCTTCCGCCAATTCAAAGGAGCGTTGTTGCATGCGCGCGGTGGCGCGCAGACGCAGCGCCAACGGATCGTCGGCGCGTATGTCGAGCGCGCGCGAGAGATCTTCCTCGGCGCTGCGCCATTCGCCTTCCATCGCAAAGGCGCGGGCGCGGTCGATCAACAAATCCGGCAGCTGTGCCGGGTCGCTTTGTATGGTGGTGATAGCGCGCGTGAATGAAGCGCGCGCACGCGCCGGTTCACGGCCCAGAAGCCATGCGTTGCCGGCTTGGCTGAAGAGTTCTGCTCGCGTCGCAGTTTCCGCCGGGTTCACCGCCGAGCCGAGAGAATCCAGCCGCCGCGCACCTTCGCCGTGCCGGTTCTGGGCGATCAGCGCCATCGCCGCGCATCTATAGGCGCCAACGGACTGCGCCTCCGCCGCCCAAGCCATCGCCTCTTCGTAGGCGGCAGGGGCGTCTTCTTCGATGTGCGCCACGCATTGATCGAACCGCTGCGCATTGTGGGCTGCGGCGCTTCCAGCCGGCGCAGCGCCAGTTTGCATCAAGGCGAGTGGCAGCATCAGAACTGCAAAGGCGGTCAACATGCGTGCGAAACTCCCCGGACCAAGGTCAAAACCGATGCCCGAAGCCCGCCGCGATGCCAAGCGCTTCGCTCAGGCCGCGAACAGCGCTGCAGCCGGCGCCTCGACTTGGCTAAGCCCTGGTGGCTCTACTGCCAGGAGAACTGGGCCGCCAGAATGGGGTCGAAAGCGCGTCTTTAACGAATACCAACGCCAACCTTGGCAAAATCGTGTCTAAACATCGGTTTAGCCGGATGGGGCGGATCAGGGCGTCGGCGAAGCATTGCAAGAAGGTCACATACCTACAGTTCTGCAGGTCACCCCTGAGCTCAATGCTGGCGGTGTAGAGCGGACTACGCTTGAAATAGCGGAGGCGATCAGCCGCGCCGGGGGGCTCGCTTTGGTCGCTAGCGCCGGCGGCCGTCTTGAGCCGGACCTCAAGACGGCCGGCGGCGAGCTGATCAAGCTTCCGCTCCACACCAAAAATCCATTCGTCGCACTTTTGAATGCGTGGAAGCTCGCCATGCTGGCGCGCAAACGCAATGTTGGCATCATTCACGCCCGTTCACGTGCGCCGGCTTGGAGCGCGTTTCTTGCGGCGCGCATCACCGGCAAGCCGTTCGTCACCACGTTTCACGGCATCTATAACGGGCGAACCTCGCTCAAGCGTTTTTACAATTCGATCATGACACGCGGCGATGCCGTCATCGCCAACTCGCATTACACGCGCGAACATATTCTAGAAAACTACGACGTTCCGCCGGAAAGCATCACTGTGATTCCGCGCGGCGTGGACCTTAACGTCTTCGACCGCGCCAAAGTGAGCAGCACTGAGATCGAAATCACGCGCGCTGATTGGGGCCTTGCACGCAATGACGCGCGCTGCGTGATCATCGCGCCGGCGCGTCTGACACGCTGGAAAGGTCAGCTGATACTGATCGAAGCTGTGAAGATGATTGAGGCGCGGCGCCCCGGGGCGCTAAAAGTTATTCTCGCCGGTGATCCGCAAGGCCGGCATGGCTACGTCAACGAACTCAAAGCCGCGATCGAGGCGGCGGGCCTGAGTGAGGTCGTTGTCATCGCTGGCCACGTCGCGAACATGCCAACGGCGTTTGCGGCATCAGATATCGCTGTGTTCCCCGTGATCGAGGCCGAAGCGTTCGGACGCGGCGCGGTGGAAGCGCAAGCGATGGGCGTTCCGGTGATCGCCACCAATCTGGGCGGCTACACGGAAACAGTGCTTGAGGGTGAGACTGGGTTCCTTGTTCCTCCCGGCGCGGCGCCCACTTTGGCCGGCGCGATCGAGCGGATGATCGATCTTGGCCCGGAAAGACGTACAGAAATGGGCCGTCAGGGCCGTTTCCGCGTCCACACGCTCTACTCCACAGCCGCGCTCCAAACCGCCACATTAGCGGTTTACGAACGCCTTTTGCGCAATGCGGAGCAGCGCAAGACGGTGACGACACACAAGCCGGTGCTGTAGAAGCAGGGCGAGGAGTTTGTGGGAATGATTTGGCGCAAGTCGGCTGCGTCTTCCGATGACGAAACGAATTCGGTCAAGCGCGTGCTGGTGATCCAGCTCGGCGGCCTTGGCGCGTTCGTGCTTGCGCTGGCCGCGGCCAAGCGCATCCGCGAAGCCCATGTCGGCGCGCGCATCACGCTTTTGACGACTGAGGCCACCAAAGAGCTGGCCGAGAAGGCGCCGTACTTCGATACGGTCGAGGCCGATGGTAAACCGACTGAGCCGCAAGCCATTACCAAGCTGATCTCGCGCATTCGCACAGCCAAGTACGATGTCGTCTACGACCTCGAGGGCTCCAATCGCACGAGCAACTACTTTCAGGGCCTGCGCCCGTGGCCGCCGAAATGGTCGGGCCCGACGCCGGGCGCGAGCTACGCTTATCTCGATGGCGCGCGCGCCCAGATGCATCCGCTCGATCGCTATGCTGCGCAGCTCGCTGCTGCGGGTCTGGGCGATGAGCCGCTCATGGCCGACGTATCGTGGGTGCGTAACGTGCTGCGTGACCCGCCGCGCCTCAGCCCAAACTATTTTGGGATCACTGGTCCGTACATCGTGCTGCTCCCGCGCGGCTCGAACGCCGATCCGTCGCGCCGGTGGGATGACGCTAAGTACGCTGAGCTTGCGCGCCGCGCCGCTGCGCATGGCGTGACGCCGGTGGTGCTGGGCGGCGCCGAAGAGCGTCCAATCGGCGCTGAAATCGCCAAAGCCGAACCGCGCGCCAAGAACCTCGTCACCCGGCCGGACCTCTTTCAAACCATCGGCTTGATGGAGCGCGCGGCGTTCGCGGTAGGCGACGATGTCGATCTCATGCACATCGCTGCCGCCGCTGGCGTGCCGTGCCTCGTCTTCCTGTCCACCGCCGCCAAGCTCGATATGAGTGCGCCGCGTGGCCGGGGCGGGGTGGTCGCGTTGACCGCGGCGGTGGTCTCGGACCTGCCCGTGGAGCAGGTTGAGCGCCAATTGCGCAATTGCGGCGTCCTCCGTCAAGCCGCAACGGCTTGATGAAAGCCTCCACACACGCAATATTCCCGTGGTGAGTCCGCGCCTGACCAGGTACGGGCTGCACGTGTTTTATCAACAGCTGCAGGAGAATGCCCGATAGCCAGACGTCCATACGCCGCGCCGCCGCCCTCGAAGGATGGCCCGCGAGTGAACGAGGAGATCCGCGGCGTGCCGCGCGTGCTCCTCATCGATGCAGAAGGGGAAAAGCAGGGGGAAATGCCGATCTCCGCCGCGCTCGATGCAGCGCGCGAGGCCGGCCTCGATCTTGTTGAGGTGGCGCCCCAGTCGGTGCCGCCGGTCTGCAAGATTCTCGACTACGGAAAATTCCGTTTCGAGGAGCAGAAGAAGAAGGCCGAGACGCGCAAAAAAGCCAAGCGCATCGAGCTTAAGGAAATCAAGGTTCGTCCGAACATCGACGACCACGATTACGAAGTGAAGATGAAGGCAATTCACCGCTTCTTCGAAGAAGGCGACAAGGTGAAGGTCACGCTGCGCTTCCGTGGCCGTGAAATGGCGCACACGCACCTCGGCATGGAGTTGCTCGATCGCATGCGTAACGAGCTCGATGGCATCGCCAAGGTTGAGCACGAACCGCGCTTTGAAGGCCGTCAGGTCGTCATGGTGATGGCGCCGCGCGGATAAACGCGCGCGTCAGGCTTCGTTCAGCTCATGCAAGTTTAGCTGGCCGCGATAAGGAGTGTGTATGCGCGCGTTTCTGATCGCGGCCTTCGCCTTGGCTGCCTGTGCCCAAACACAGGCGCCGCCGCCGCCGGCTGCGAACCTGCCCCAACACATCCTCGAAGATCTCGCTCAGCGCGAAGCCGCGCTGCGTGAGCCCGGCGTGGTCGCCGCTGCCATCGGCCAGACCGCCGACCTGGGCGGGGGCCTTCGCGTGCGCCCTCTCGAAGTCCTTGAAGACAGCCGCTGCCCGCAAAACGCCCGCTGCGTCTGGGCCGGCCGCGTCCGGCTCCGAGTGAGCATTGAGGGCGCCGGCGAGCGCGAGATCAGTTCTGAAGAGGAAGCGGTCCAGACACCGCACGGCGCGTTCACGCTCGCGGCGATCCTGCCCGGCCCCTGGACGGATTGGCCCGCCGACCAGCGCCCGCCCTACCGGTTCGGCTTTAAGCGCACCTAATCCGGGCAAGGCGAGGGGCCGCTTGCCGGTTTCCTTGCCGTCTGCTATCAGCCCCGCCTTCTTGGGTGGCCCGGCCTGTACGGCATGCCGTGGCGACCTTCTTCGCGTGGGTTTGCGCCCGCGCCTGATCCAAATGAGGATGAAATGCCGAAACTGAAGACCAAGAGCGGCGTCAAAAAACGCTTTAAGCTCACGGCCTCAGGCAAAGTGAAGGCCGGCCCCGCCGGCAAGCGCCACCGCCTGATCAGCCACAACGCCAAGTACATTCGTCAGAACCGCGGCACGTCGATCCTGGCCAAGCCAGACGCCGACCGCGTGAAGCTGTGGATCCCCTACGGGCTCGACTGAGCCGTTTTTCCATTCTGAATCTGACGGAGAATACCCATGGCTCGTGTCAAAGGGGGCGTCACCGCCCACGCACGCCACAAGAAAGTTCTGAAAAAGGCGAAGGGCTATTATGGCCGTCGCAAGAACACCTTCCGTGCCGCCAACGCTGCGGTCGAGAAGGCCGGCCTCTATGCCTACCGTGACCGTAAGGCCAAGAAGCGCAGCTTCCGCGCGCTCTGGATCGTGCGCATCAACGCCGCGGTGCGCGAAGAGGGCCTGACCTACTCGCGCTTCATCGCCGGCCTCGCGAAAGCAGGCATCGAACTCGACCGCAAGGTCATGGCCGACATCGCCATGAACGAACCGGCCGCGTTCAAGGGCCTGATCGCGCAAGCGCAAGGCGCGCTGAAGTAAGCTTCAGCGACAAGCACAAAGAATAAGAGAGCGGCGAGATGATCGCCGCTCTCTTTGTTTTTGACGAGCGCTGTGCGTTTAGCGACGGCGGCGGTCGACGCCTTCTTGCGTCGAGACGCGGAGCGGGCGTTCTTCGAATGTGGCTTGATCCGACGGCGTCAGAACCGGGCGGCCCATCATAATGCCCATATTGATGGTCTGCTGAACGTAATAGGTTTCGCCTTCCTCGATCTCGAGGCGCAGCGTGTCTGTTACCTCGCCGGAAATGTTGTACTCATGAACGCCCGGCGTCGTGGGGTGCACGAAATAGCGCCCGTTGCCTAAGCGCCCGACGCCTTCATCGCCTTCGCGCACCGAGAAGCTCAGCGCGGCCCCGGTAAAGCGGCTTGGGCGGAAAAACACGATCTGGCCTTGGCCTGCCGGCGGGCGGCCGACGATTTCGGAATACGCCGCCACATAGCCATCTTCCGCGGCCGGCGGTGTCGCGGCATCAGCGGGAACGGACGCGTCTTGCGCGGTTGCTTCCGGAGCCGGCTCCGCAGCAGCAGCAGGGTCAGGCGCGGGCGCGGCGGGCGTTTCGGCGGCGGGCGTGTCCGTTGTTGTGTCTTGCGCGAAGGCGCTGGTGGCGCACGCGAAAGCCAGTGCGGCGCAGAGCGCCAGATGTGTCGTCTTCATGGTGTTTCCCCCTCCACGTTTGGTTCTGCTTCTGCAAGCGCCGCCGGCGCTTGCGGGACGATCACTTCGGTGGCGAGCCGCGCGGTGGCGCGCACCCCGTGCTGAAACTCGATCTCGCCGCCCTGAATGAACACGCCGACGACGCCGACGTACGGGATCATCGAGACGCCAGTAGATGTGGCCGAGCGATCCTCGCCATTGCCAAGGATTTGCATGCCGCGCAGCCGCACGCGCTCACCGTTTATCTCAAGAAAGCGTCCCGCCAGAATGAGCTGGCCTTGCCGGCCGCCAATGCCCGAGCGCTGCGCGTCGATCACTTCGCCGCCGCCGACCGCGCCTGCAGGCACCGCCACTTCATTATTGACCAGGATGGGCTCAACCAGCCGCAGCGCGAACGTGTCGCCGCGCTGGCTGGTGCGTGAGCTCAAAGGATCGACGATTTCGACATGGACCGTCACGCCGGCAGGGATGCGGAACGAGGGCGCCGCCGGAGCAGGGGCAGCGGAGGGATCGGCCGAGGCGCCGTCCTGAGCGACTGCGAAGCTCGCTGGCGCACACAGCAAGGCGGCAGCCAAAAGCACCCGTTTCATGCATCTCCCCCTTTCCCAGGCGTAACACAGCCCAAAACCACCCGGCAAGGTTGTGATGACGAAATGAATACTGGCATCTGCGGCGGCGTCACAAATTGCTTCCGAGCGGGCGCCTCCGCTAAACACCGGCGATGAACGGCCGATCCACTGATCTTGCGGCTCTCGAAGCCGACCTGATGGCGCGCGTGACCGCCGCCAACGACGAAGCGTCGCTCGAAGCGCTGCGCGTTGATGCGCTCGGCAGGCAGGGCAGCATTTCCGCGCTGATGAAGAACCTGGGCGCCATGAGCCCGGACGAGCGCAAGACCTTCGGCGGCGCGCTCAATATTCTGAAAGACAAGGTCACCGAAGCGATCGTCACCAAGAAGGCGACGATGGCTGAGGCCGCGCTCGATCGTCAGCTGCAAAGCGAAGCGGTGGACGTGACGCTGCCGCCGGTGAAGCCGCGCTTGGGCACGATCCATCCGGTTAGCCAAGTGATGGAAGAACTCGCGGCGATCTTCGGCGAGATGGGCTTCTCAGTCGAAGAAGGCCCAGACATCGAGACCGACTTCAACAACTTCACCGCGCTCAATTTCCCGCCCAACCACCCGGCGCGCGAAACCCACGACACGTTCTTCCTAGATGCGAAGGACGAGGACGGCGCGCGCAAAGTGCTGCGCACGCACACGTCGCCCGTGCAAGTGCGCACGATGCTGAAGCAGAAGCCGCCGATCCGCATGATCTGCATGGGGCGCACCTTCCGCAAAGATTCGGACGCCACCCACACGCCGATGTTTCACCAGATCGAAGGCCTCGTCATCGACGAGACCTCGACCATGGCTGATCTGAAAAGCGTGCTGATCGCCGCGATCAAAGCCTATTTCGAAGTCGACGATGTGCGCTTGCGCTTCCGCCCGCACCATTTCCCGTTCACCGAACCGAGCGCGGAAGTCGATGTTGGCTGCGATCGCTCCGGCGGCACGATCAAGATCGGCGCCGGCGACGATTGGTTGGAAATTCTTGGCAGCGGCATGGTGCACCCGAACGTGCTCAAAAGCTGCGGCATCGATCCCGAGAAATACCAAGGCTACGCCTTCGGCATGGGCATCGATCGCTTAGCCATGCTGAAATACGGCATGCCGGATTTGCGCGACTTCTTCGCGGCCGACACACGCTGGCTGAAGCATTACGGGTTCAGCCCGTATCTGCTGCCTGGCTTGGCGCAGGGAGTAGGCTGATGCGCGCTCTTCTGCTCTCATCTTTCGTAATGCTGACTCTCGTCGCTTGCTCGCCATCCACACCGGCGCCTGCCGCCGCACCGACACGCAACGTCGACTATCGCGTGACAACCACGGCAAGCACCGCCGACCGGCGTTTCCTGGTGGAGTTCACGTCGCTCTCGGATCGCGACATTTGCATCAGCGCGAACGACTGGCCGACTGCCGAGGGCGATCTGGGTTTGAACCGGACGATCGAGGCCGGAGATCAAGTTCAACGGGTCAGAGCGGGCGATACGCTGAGCGCATTCGTTCGTTTCGATCAGCTTACGCCGGAGCAGCGCGACGGCGGCGTCAGCAATGTGGACTTCGCTCTTGAGCCGATCTTCTGCGGCAACGGTTTGTCACAATGAAATTCACGCTCTCTTGGCTCAAAGAGCATCTCGCGACTGAAGCGAGCATCGACGCCATCGTCGAAACCATGACCATGACTGGTCTTGAAGTCGAAGGTGTCGAGAACGCGGGCGAGAAGCTCAAGCCGTTCACCGTCGCCCGCATCATAAGCGCCGCGAAACACCCGAACGCCGACAAGTTGCAAGTCTGCAAAGTCGAGACTGTTCAGGGCACGCTCGAAATCGTCTGCGGCGCACCGAACGCGCGCGCTGGCCTCGTCACCGCCTTCGCGCCGATCGGCACGACCATCCCAGGCAGCGGCATCACGCTGGAAGCGCGGCCCGTGCGCGGCGTCGTTTCCAAACTGACGCCGACGGCATTCTCGAACTCGACGCTGACCTGAAAGTCGGCACGCCGCTCGCCGAAGCGCTCGGCCTCAACGATCCGGTGATCGATATCGAAGTCACGCCGAACCGCCCCGATTGGCTGGGCGTCGCCGGCATCGCGCGCGATCTCGCGGCTGCAGGCGTCGGCAAGCAAACGACCAAGCCGGTGCTGGCCGTACCTGGCCGCTACCCGTCTCCGCAAAAAGTCGCGACCGAAGCGCCGCAGGCGTGCCCGATGTTCGCTGGCCGCTTCATTCGCGGCGTGAAGAACGGTCCGTCGCCGGGGTGGCTGCAGCAACGCCTGCGCGCCATCGGCCAAAAGCCGATTGGCGCTCTGGTCGATATCACTAACCTTATCACGCACGATCGCGCGCGCCCGCTGCACGTCTATGACGCGGCGAAACTGAGCGGCGTCGTCCGCGCCCGCATGGGCATGGAAGGTGAGAGCTTCAAAGCGCTGAACGGCAACGTCTATAACATGACACCCGCTATGTGCGTGATCGCGGACGATGAGCGCGTGCTCGGCCTTGGCGGCGTCATCGGCGGTGAATACAGCGGCGTCTCTGAGTCCACGACTGATATCCTTGTCGAGGCCGCGCGCTGACGCTCACCACCGATGCGCAGTACCGTTTCGCGCGCGGTGTTGATTCCGCGTTCGTCATTCCCGGTATCGAACTCGCCACGCGCCTCATTCTCGATCTCTGCGGCGGCGAGCCGAGTGAGCTGGTCATCGCCGGCAAAGAACCCGAGCCGCCAAAGCCGATCACGTTCGATCCCGATCGTGTTCGTAAGCTCGCCGGTATCGACGTGAAGCCGACGCGCGTGCGCGCTGTGTTGAAGGATCTGGGCTTCGAAACCAGCGCCGAAGGCGAAGGCAAGAAGCTGATTGTGCAGCCGCCGACATGGCGCCGCGACGTGGAGGGCAGCGCCGATCTTGTCGAAGAGGTCGCCCGCATCGAAGGCTTCGACAAATTGCCGACCAACGCGCCGCCGCGCGCCGCGGGCTTCCGTCCGCCGCCGGCCAGCGTGGGCGAAAGCCGCACGCGCCTCGCGCGTCGCGCCGCCGCATCCCAAGGCTACAACGAAGCCATCACCTGGAGCTTCTGCTCGCGCGCGCAGGCGCAAGCTTTCGGCGGGGGCGGCGAGGAGATGCTTGTCGCCAACCCGATTGCGTCTGATCTCGATTGCATGCGGCCCACCGCGTTGCCGCAACTTCTCGTCGCGGCGCAGCGCAACGCTGATCGCGGCTTCGACGATGCGCGCCTGTTTGAAGCTGGTCCGGCCTACGCCAACACCAACGATAGCGGCCAGCAACGTACGCTCACCGCCGTCTGGCGTGCGCGTCCGCCGCGCCACTGGCGCGCTGCGCCGCAGCCGGACATTTTCGATGTGAAGCGCGATGTCCTGTCCGTGCTCGAAGCGCTCGGCGCCCCGGTCGCGTCGCTGCAGACTTCCAACGAAGTGCCCGCTCATTGGCGTCCTGGCCGCACCGGCGCGCTCAAGCTCGGCCCGAAAGTCGTGGCGTATTACGGCGAAATCCATCCGCGTGCGCTGAAAGCCATCAACGTCGAAGCGCCGGCGCTCGCGTTCGAGATTTTCCTCGACGCATTGCCGGCGCCGCGCGCGAAGGGGCGCACCAAAGCGCCGCTCGAAAAGCTCGATCTGCAGCCGCTCACCCGAGACTTCGCCTTCATCGTCGACGACGGCACGCCCGCCGCCGATGTCGTCCGCGCAGCCCTCGGCGCTGATAAGCAGCTCATCACGGACGTAAATTTGTTCGACGTCTACCGCGGCGAACGCATGAGCGCCGGCAAGAAAAGCCTCGCCATAGAAGTCACGCTGCAGCCGCGCGAGAAAACGCTGACTGACGCCGATATCGAGGCGGCCACTGCCAAGATTGTGAGCGCGGTCATGAAAGCGACTGGCGGAACTCTCAGGGGTTAGGGATCAGGGAGCGCGAACTTGGGCGGTCGCGCTCCGATCCTTGAACGGCCGCGTACTTATCCCACATCATGACCGCACGTCGGGACGGCCCGTTGTGCTTTCCATAGAGCGGGGACGGCCCCATAAGCGCGAAACGCGCTAAGGAGCAGTCCATGAATGCCTGGATCATGCTGGCGGCAGCCGGTTTTCTCGAAATCATTTGGGCTGTTGGCCTCAAGTATACGGACGGTTTCACCAAGACTGTCCCGAGTGCGATTACTATCGCCGCCATGGTCGGATCGATGTGGTTGCTCGCTCAAGCCGCGCGGACGCTGCCGATCGGCACCGCTTACGCAGTCTGGACCGGGATCGGCGCCGTCGGCGCCGCGCTCCTCGGCATGATGCTCTTCTCCGAAAGCGCGAGCGCAGTGCGCTTGGGCTGCATCGGATTGATCGTGGCGGGGATTGTCGGCCTCAAGCTTTCGTCGAGCGCCTGAACCGTCTTGCCGGGCTCGCGCGCCTGACTAAAACGGCGCGCGAGGAGGGGCGCGATGCCTCTGATCCAGCGCAAGCACACGACCGCCAAAGCCTACGTTCACGATTGGCTCGAGCCCGATCAGCCGGGCGGCATCAATTTCTTTTCCGGCGCGATCATCATTCTTGTGATCGTGAGCCTGATCTCGCTTGCACTCGAAACTGAAGTGCTGCGCGACGATTCCGGTATCGATCGCGGATTGTTGCCGCTGGTGCAGTGGCTCAACGTCGCCATCGTCTGGGTGTTTGCGATCGAGTTTGCTCTGCGCTTCTGGTCGGAGGGCGAGAACCCAGCCCATGCCGGCGTAATCGGTCGGCTCCGATTTCTGATCCAACCGGTGACTATCGCCGATGTGCTCGCGTTCGCGCCTGAGCTGGTCGCGATGATATTTTTCCCGGACACCACAGGCGCTTGGTTTCCAGCGCTGCGCGCGCTCCGGCTTTTCCGCCTGTTCAAGCTCGCCCGCTACGTGCCGGCGTTCGCAATCGTCGGCGCTGCCGTGCGCCGCGCTTGGGCGCCGTTGATGGCCGCGCTCGCTGTCGCCGCCGCGCAACTCTACATCGCCGCGATGGTGCTCTACTTCATCGAGGGCGATTCCAAGCCGGAAGCGTTTGGCTCGATCGCGCGCGCAATGTGGTGGGCGATCGTGACGCTGACGACGGTCGGCTACGGCGATGTCTACCCCGAAACCGCTCAGGGCCGCTTCGCTGCAGGGCTGGTCGCGCTCGCCGGCGTCGGCATCGTGGCGCTGCCGACGGGTATTCTCGCGTCCTCATTCGCCGAAGAATTCCGCGAACGTCACGAAGCGTCAAAGCGCGCGCTCGAAGAGCGGCGCAAGAAATGATCAGAACGGATTGAGCCGCCGCCGACGCGAATAGGCGAGGTAGCCAATATTGGCCCCCAGCCGGAATCCGACGCCCGCGCGCATCGGCGCCAACGTCACGCCATTGCGCTCCTGATAATTCACGCCCACGCCGCCGATGAAATATGCAGTGCCTTCGACGCCTGGATAGCGGTGGAAGATGTCATCGACGTTCTGCAGATTGTAGACGAGCGTGAACACCTTTGATGCGTTGCCGCCGGTGTCAAAGCCGACTGACGGTCCCTGCCAATAAACGCGCGTTACGCTGCTGCGGCTCTTCATGCGCAACCGCCCGTCGCCATAGCGCAGACCAACACCGATCGCGCCCGAACCTTCTTCGCCCTGGATGTAGCCGTTCGGCCGGCCAAGATCGTCGAACACGTGGCTCACCACCGCCGCCACGCCTTCCGCGCCCGCGCCAAAGAAGCGCTCCGCCGCGGCGACAATTTCTGGCTCGGTGTATGTGTCGCTGTTCTGCGCCAGCGCGCTCGCCGGCAACAAAGCGCTCGCGCCCAAGCCTAAAGCCAACGCGCGTCGTGAAATCTCATCGCTCATGATCGGTCACCCTCAACAAGCACGCCCCAAATATGAGGCGCGCACGGGAGAGTGCAAGTTGAATGCGAGCCCTAAAGCCCGGGCGCGACGCCGTCTTCAAAGCGTCCGATCGCCAGGAAGCGATCACGGCGTTGCTTGCGCAATTCGTCTGGGCTGAGCTTGCCGAGTTCGTCCAAAGCTTTCGCCACCGCCGCGCCCACAGTCGCCACCGCCGCTGCCGCCTCGCGGTGTGCGCCGCCAGGCGGCTCCTTCACGATCTGGTCGATCACTTTGAGGCCAAGCAGGTCTTGCGCGGTGATCTTCATCGCCGTTGCGGCTTCCTTGGCGCGCGCGGAATCTTTCCAGAGAATTGAAGCTGCGCCTTCGGGGCTGATCACCGAATAGATCGAGTGCTCCAGCATCAGCACTTTGTTTGCCGCTGCGATCGCGATCGCGCCGCCTGAGCCGCCTTCGCCAGCAATCACCGCCACCATCGGGACGCCGAGCGTGAGACAGCGCTCAGTCGAACGCGCAATGGCTTCTGCTTGCCCGCGCTCTTCCGCGCCGATGCCGGGGTACGCGCCCGCTGTATCGACAAAGCTCAACACCGGCAGCGAAAACTTCTCGGCCAAATCCATAAGTCGCACGGCTTTGCGATAGCCCTCTGGGCGCGCCATGCCGAAATTGTGCTTCAAGCGATCAGCGGTGGTGCGACCTTTCTCATGGCCCATCACCAGAATGGGACGTCCCAGAAATTTGCCGGTGCCGCCTAGGATCGCAGCGTCCTCGCCGTAATTGCGGTCACCCGAGAGTTCGACAAAGTCGGTGACCAAAGCGGCGACGTAGTCGCGAAAGCGCGGGCGGTCTTGATGGCGGGCGACCTGCGTTTTCTGCCAGGGATCGAGCTTGGCGTAGATCGCGGCGAGCTGGTTCTCGGCCTTAGTCTTCAGCCGCGAGAGCTCGACGCCCTGCGAGATCGCATCGGCGCCAGAGGCCTCAGCCAAGGCCTGAAGCTCCTCAATCTTGTTTTCGATCTCAGCGACCGGTTTTTCGAAGTCGAGATAGGTGCGCAAGGCGGCTCAAACCCTGGGCCGCGCGGCGGCCCACCCTCTAAAGCGGCGGACAATACCCACCCGGACCTTTGCTTCAAGGTAAAGCCCCAGCCAGTTTAGCCCGATTGCGCCCCGGCGCGGCTCAGATCATGCTGCAAACGCGAACAGAACAGGATCAGCCGCCGTGACAAAGCCTCCCCGCCAGTTTTTCGCCCCCCTGGCGAGCGGCGCCCCGCAGCCCTTGCTGGAACTGCCCGTGCGCCTAGAGCGAACGATCCACTTCGTTCCGGCCCATAACGAGAAGCTCCGGGCCCGCGTGGGCGACATGGCCAAGCAGGTCGATGTCATCCTCGCCAACCTTGAGGATGCAATTCCCGCGGATGCCAAAGAAGCCGCGCGCGCGGGCGCGATCGAGATGGGCAAAAGCTTTGATTTCGTCTCGGCTGGCGTCGGCTATTGGAGCCGCATCAATGCGCTGAACTCGCCGTGGCATTTGGATGATGTCACCGAACTCGTCGCCAATATCGGCAATCAGCTCGACGTCATCATGGTGCCGAAAGTCGAGGGCCCGTGGGACATCCATTATATGGATCAGCTGCTTGCGCTCTTGGAAGCCAAGCACGGCGTGAAGCGGCCGATCATGCTGCACGCGATCTTGGAAACGGCTCAAGGCGTCGCCAACGTCGAAGCTATCGCCGGCGCCAGCCCGCGCATGCATGGCATCTGCCTTGGCCCCGCCGACCTCGCCGCGTCGCGCAAAATGAAGACCACACGCGTCGGCGGCGGCCATCCGGGTTATCGCGTCCTGAGCGATGCGGAAGAGGGCGCGAGTGAGCGCGCCTCGGCGCAGCAAGATCTTTGGCACTACACTTTTGCCCGCATGGTCGATGCATGCGTCATGCACGGCATCAAACCGATGTACGGCCCGTTCGGCGATTTCGCTGACGCCGCCGCCTGCGAACAGCAATTCCGTAATGCGTATCTCATGGGTTGCGTCGGCGCCTGGACGCTGCATCCCTCGCAAATCGAGATCGCCAAGCGCGTGTTCACGCCGGACGTTGAAGAAGTGAAGCTCGCCAAGCGCATGATCGACGCGATGCCGGACGGCACGGGCGTGGCGCTTGTCGATGGCAAGATGCTCGATGATGCGACGTGGAAGCAGGCTAAGGTGATTGTTGACTTGGCTAGGCTCGTCGCCGCCAGGGAGCCAGAAATGAAAGCCGCTTACGGTCTGTAGCCGGCTCAGCATCGTTTGCCGGATCGCCAGCGCCTGGCTCTGTCGGCGCATGCGCTCGAAGCTGCGGGCGCAACCCGAACAAGAAGCGCAGCCAAGGCGTGTGACGCACGAAGAGTTGATACGCCGCCAGCGGCAGTAGTGTTGTTGCAGAGAGCAACACAGCCATTTCCAACGGTAACGGCCAAGCGCGAGCGATGATCAGATCGGCGGTGATGATCAAAGCTGTCTGGTGCATCAGGTAGATCGGTAAAATGGCATCTGCCGCGTAGCGCGATGCGACGGACGGGCGGTTTAGCGCCCAATTCCCGAACGCCAACACGCTGAACAGCATGGCGCCGCCGTATAGGCCGCGCGTCGCCAACCACGGTGTGTCGGTGAGCGCATTGTGCAGAAACATCCACTCCAGCGCGCCGCTTGTGACCATCAGCGTAGCGGCCGTCGCCCACAGCGGAAATTTGACCTGGCCAAGTTGTCGGCTGAATTCGGCATTCTTGCCGATCAACACGCCGAAAATGAAGAGCGGCAGGAACTTCATGTGCGCTTGAAAGTCACTCAAAAAGAGGTGCTCGCCTTGCTGGTTTTGCAGGCGCGCGACCTCAAGAAAGGTGAACCAAGCCATCGTGCCTAGGGCCCAGACGCCCGCATGCACACGGGCTACACCGCGCTGCATCGCCGCAAACGCTCGCGGCGCGCCCCACCAGAACGCGCCAATCAGCACCGAATACGCAAACAGATAGGGCAAGAACCAAGCATGTGCGAATTGCGGGACGTGCGCGCCCATGTACGACACCGCGAACGGCGCCTCGTGCAGTAAGTAGCTCAGATAATCCTGTTGCGCATTTGCGCCGAGCTCATCGAGCCGCACGAAACGCTGCGGCGGCACCAGCACAACGACAGCGAAAACAAACGCGGTCAGCAACCGCGCCGCACGCTCTTGCACAAAGGCGCCGAAGCTCGGCCGCGACAGCATGAAGCGAACTGCGATGCCGCCGATCAAGAACACCAGGGACATCCGCCACGGCGTCAGCACGTTCAGAAGATAGTCGGCCCAATAGCCGTGATGCACACTGCTGACGCGCCAGAACTCGCGCCCCGTGTAGATCAGCAAAACATGGTAAACGATCAGCAGCGCGAGGGCGACAACGCGTAAATGGTCAACATCGGCGCGTCTGGTTGCAGCGCTCTGCGTGTCTGCGTGCATGGCGTTTTCCTGATCTCCGCGCGTGGCGCGGTAAAGCGCTTTCGCTCTGCGGGATTTGCGCGGCCGCAATGCGGCAGTGACAGCCGTCACTACGCCTGCGCGTAACGTCGATTATCTCCGCAACAGGAGTGAAACGATGCAGTCGAAATGCCTGCTCGGCCTGGTCACGGTGACGTTCGTCTATTTTGGATTGAGCGTGATGGCCGCTTCGAACGCGGGTTGGGCGTGACGTAGCAAATATTACGCACTAGCTTGCGCGAATGCGTATCCAATTTTTTCTTCTCGCCGCCGCTCTCATCGCCACGCCCTCGCTGGCTTTGGCGCAACATCAGCCCGCCCGCGCCGAACAACAGCGCATCGATCGCATCCTGCGGCAGACGCCGCTGATCGACGGGCACAACGATTTGCCGTGGGAGATCAAGAGCAGTTTTGGCAACAACATCGACGCTGTTGATCTCAACGCGGACACCCGCCAGCTCACACCGCCGCTACACACGGATATCCCGCGTCTGCGCCAAGGCCGTGTCGGCGCGCAATTCTGGTCCGTTTACGTGCCGGCGTCGCTGAAGGGGCTCGACGCCACGCAAGCCACGTTCGAGCAAATCGACCTCACGCGCCGCATGATCGCGCGTTATCCGCGCGCGTTCGAATTTGCCGATAGCGCCGACGATATCGTCCGCATCCACCGCGCCGGCCGCATCGCATCAATGTTCGGCATGGAGGGTGGGGAGGCGATCAACAACAACCTAGCGCTCATCCGGGAGTTCCGCGCGTCGGGCGTCCTATACATGACGCTGACGCATTCGCTCAACACGGATTGGGTCGATAGCGCGACCGATGCGCCGCGCCATGGCGGGCTCACCCCCTTCGGCGAAGATGTGATTCGTGAGATGAATCGCGTTGGCATGCTGGTTGATCTCAGCCACGTCTCCGCCGAAGCGATGCGCGATGCGCTGCGTGTCACGGCGGCGCCCGTTATCTTTTCACACTCCTCCGCATTCGCCATCACGCCGCACCCGCGCAACGTTCCGGATGATGTGCTGCAACTCGTGCGCCAAAATGGCGGCGTGGTGATGGTCAATTTCTTCCCGGCGTTCACCTCGACTGAAGTCTGGCAATGGGGTGCGCGCCGCGCGGCAGAGGAGGCGCGCTTGAAAGCGCTTAACCCCGCTGATCCCGCCGCGGTGACGGCGGGTGTCGCCGAATGGATTGCGGCAAACCCGCGCCCGCAGATCGATGTAGGTGTGATCGCCGATCACATCGAACACATCGGGCGTGTCGCCGGGCGCGATCATGTTGGCATCGGCTCGGATTATGACGGCGTGCCGTGGCTGCCTGAAGGCCTGGAAGGCGTCGAAACCTATCCGAACCTCTTCGCGGAACTTATTCGCCGTGGCTGGAGCGATGCTGACCTCGCTAAGCTTGCAGGCGGCAATTTGCTGCGTGCGTTGCGGGCGGCTGAGCGAGTCGCCGCGCGCGACTAAGCTTGCGCTCTAGCGAAGAAATCATCGCGTCACAGGGGAAGCATCGCGCGGTGTGCCCGTGATCCCAGGCGGCCTGCCCGGAGAATGCGCTAAGCTATGCGACTTTGCATGGGCACAATCAGGCGTTTAGGCGCGACAATGGTCGCGATGGGGTTGGATTTGAGCTTCCGCGGCAGAGCGCAATGAAGCGAAAGCGCGTTGTCATAATTGGCGGCGGCTACAGTGGTGTCGCGGTTGCGGCGCAGCTTGCCGCGCGCCCGCGCGCGCCGGAAATCACCGTCGTTGAACGTAGTAATCGCTTGGGCGCTGGCGTCGCCTATTCCACGGCCGAGCGCGCGCACCTGCTGAACGTCCGCGCGTCGAACATGAGTTTCTCTGTCGACAAACCCGACGATTTCTCGCGCTGGTTAAAGTCTAAATCCGGCGCCACGCCCACGGCGTTCGCAAGCCGGCGTACCTACGGTGAATACGCTGCGCAAAAATTCTCACAAGCGCGCGGCTTCTTCGGTCGCAAAATCAAAACTGTCCGCGGCGAAGCGGTTGCGTGCCGCCGGGAAGACGATGGATGGATCGTTGAACTGGCGTCCGGAAAATTGCTGAACGCTGACGCCGTCGTGCTTGCGATCGGCCACCGGCCGCCAGCGTCACTTCCGGCCTTTGAGAGCGCCGATATTCCGCTGATAAGCGCCTGGGACCGCGCCGCATTACGCCGCATCCCGCGCGGGGATGTGCTGTTGCTCGGCGCTGGCTTGACCATGGTGGACGTCGCCATCGCGCTGGCCGCGCAGCGCAAGAGTGGCGCGATCTACGCGCTCTCGCGCCGCGGGCTCACGCCGCGCCCGCATCTCGATCCGCATATTGCGCCGCCGCAAAACGAGATTGAGTTGCCGACGTCGCTTGCCGATGCTGTCTCGGCGTTCCGCGCTGAAGTGAAGCGCATGGCCGAGCAAGGCCAGCCTTGGCAATTTGCGATGGAACGAATGCGCCACCACACGGCCGCTTTCTGGCAGCGCCTGCCGCTCGAAGCGCAGCGCCGGTTCTTGCGCCACCTGCGGCCCTGGTGGGACGTGCACCGCCATCGCATGGCGCCGGAAATTGCGGCTCAGGTAGAGGCATTGAAGGCGAGTGGCCGCCTACGTGTGCTGGCGGGTGAAATCGTAAACGCCGAACGGCGCGGCCGTGCGTTCGTCGTGCAGCATCGCCAGCGTGGCAGCAGAGTGCGGCACAACATCGACATCGCGGCCATCGTGAACTGCACCGGCGGCAATATGGATGTCACACGCACTGACGATCCGTTGCTTCTGCAGATGCTGAGCGATGGTGTTGTCCGCCCCAGCCCGAATGGACTCGGGATTGAGCTCGATCCGGAAGCGCGCGCCATTGATGGCGCTGGGCGCCCGCAGGAGGGGGTCTTTGTCATCGGTCCGCTCAGCCAAGGCGCTTACTGGGAATCCACAGCGGTTCCCGATTTGCGCGTTTGGGCCGCTGAAATCGCTAAGCGTCTGGCTTGAGTTGAGACAAACACGCCTGACATGAGGTGCGGCAGCGCCCCCGCTATGCTTAATTTTCGCGCGGATTGGGCTTCTCATTTGACGCGCTGCGCGCGCGTGGTTTTGTGCTTTTGAATGAAGATGCTTTGGACACGCGCGGCGCATTGGGCCGGTTATGATGGCGCGCGGGCGAACGTCCTCGATGTCGGCCGCGGCATCGCAATAGTTAGCGTCATCTATGGCCATGCGCTCGCGCCATGGTTCATGAGCGCTGGCGATAGTTTCAGCGAGGGCGCCTTCCTGCAATGGAAGTTCGGCGCCGCCTTCATGATGGTGTTCTTCTTCTTTCTTTCCGGCGTCGGCTGGCGCGAAAGTAAGTCGCTAGCCACTACGATGCGCCAGGCGCTCGCGCTGGTCATTTTGACATGGATAGCGAGCGCTCTGTTTGATGTGCTGCGCCTCATCGCGACGCTTGGCGGCTTCGCACAAGCTTTGGGTGTTGCCCCGCTCGATCCTGTGCGCTTCGTGCGGGGCCTGGCGCGCATGGCGGTGTTCGGCGACCAGTACTCGCTGACTGCACTTTGGTTTCTGGTCGCCAGCGCTGTTGTGCGTGTGTTGGGCGCGCTCGCCATCCGCATGGGTCCGAGCGCGTTGATTGCGCTCGCTGTGATGCTGCTGGCGCTCACTTTGGTTGCGACCGATCTAGGCTGGCGGAATATTTATCAGCTCAATCTTATCGGCGTCGCATTCGCGGCTTTCGTCGGCGGTCACTTCTCCCGTGATGTTGTTCACGCAATCGAGCGCAAGCCGGCCGCGGCTTATGCGCTGCTTCTCATTTGTGCTGCTGGCGCGGCCGGCACATTTCACCTCAATGACGGTTGCCGTTGGAACACTACGGCGCAGTGCGGTCAGGCGTGGTTGGGTGACCGCTTTGGCGTTTCGATGGTGATCGGCCAGTTCGGAAATTTGCCGATGTTCTTTACGACGGCCATTTTTGGCATCGGCTTTGCGCTCGCGCTCTCTGTGTTGTTAGCGCGTTATGGCGCGATCGCGGGGGGGAAGCTTGAGACCTGGGGGCGCAACTCGCTCAATCTGCTCATCGTCAATTCGCTGTTTTTGCACCTGCTGAACCCGCAAATTGAGCGATGGGTGATGCCGCGCATCGACGGGGAAGGGCCGATCTTTTTCATCACGTTGTTGACCGTGACCATGGCGGCCAACCTCTGGGCCGTTCACGCGCTTGCCCGACCGCTACACAAACTGAATAGCTTTTCCACTGCACGGGCCGGCGACGCGGTGACTCTGGTCCGACGCCTTGGCGCAATGATTGCCGCGCGCCGTCCGGTTCGTGTATCGCAGGGGCATGAATAACGACGAGCCGAGCGCCGGGCGCTTCGAGGGCCGCACCCACATCCTGCCGGTGCGGATCTATTACGAGGACACCGACTTCACCGGCCTCGTCTATCACGCCAATTACCTGCGCTATTTCGAGCGCGGCCGCAGCGACTTCCTCCGTGTGGCCGGCGTTCACCACAGCGATCTCTTGAACGGCCCCGAGCCGCTGGGCTTTGCCGTGAACCGGATCACCCTAGAATTTTTAAGGCCGGCCCGGATCGACGATGCGCTGAGCGTCAGAACCGTCTTCGAAACGACGCGGGGTCCCCGCATTTTCATCACGCAGAGGCTGGAAAAAGCAGGTGAAACCCTGGTGACGGCAGAGGTTCAAGTCTGTTGCATTAGCCTCACGGGCCGGCCCCGAAAGCCGCCCGCCATGCTTTTAGAGCGGCTTAAACCATTTCTAGAGCCATAGGCGTCCAGCTTTTGACAAACTATTACGGCTCTAAGCCGGGGTGGGGCGCGGCTGAATCATAGTAGCCGTGGATGCGGGAGCGAGCATGGAAGCCGGCGCAGAACAGATCACGGTCTGGACACTCTTTCTGGAAGCGGACCCCGTCGTGAAGGGCGTCATGCTGATTTTGGCCGTGGCCTCGATTTGGTCGTGGGCCATCGCGGTCGATAAATGGTTGCAGTTTGGCGATCTCGATGCGCAGGCGCGCAAGTTCGAGCGCGAGTTCTGGTCCGGCCGTTCGATGGACGATGTGGACGATCGCGGCGGCGATAAGCCTCGCGATGCGCTGGCCCGTGTTTACGCCGCCGCCGCGCGTGAGTTTCGCGAAGCGCGCCGGGCAGGTCTGGCAGGTGATGCCGGCCAGCAACTGCTCGATCGCGTCGATCGCCTGATGCAAGCGCAGATCTCGCGCGAGATGAGCCGCGCATCGCGCAACATTGGCTTTCTCGCCACCGTCGGCGCCTCGGCCCCGTTCATCGGGCTCTTCGGCACCGTGTGGGGCATCATGAACGCCTTCACCAACATTGCCGCGCAACAGCAAACCAATCTCGCGGTCGTCGCGCCCGGTATTGCCGAAGCGCTCTTTGCAACCGCGCTTGGCCTCGTTGCCGCCATCCCTGCAGTCATCTTCTATAACAAGTTTGCCGGCGATCTCGATCGCTTCGCAGACCGCTTGGAAACCTTCAGCGACGAAGTCGCCGCGCGCATGTCGCGCCGGCTCAGCGAGCGCGGCTAATGGCCGGCCTCGGCCCCAAAAGCGGGGGCGGCAGGCGCGGGCGCCGTTCGGCGCGGCGCGGCCGTCTGTCCGAAATCAACGTCACGCCGTTCGTGGACGTGATGCTCGTTCTGCTGATCGTGTTCATGGTCACCGCGCCGCTGCTGACCGTCTCGATCCCGATTGAGCTGCCGCGCACCGAAGCGAAGCAGTCGGCCGCCGAAACCGATCCGCTCTCAATCACCATTCAGAGTGATGGCGTGATTTATCTGCAGGAAACGCAAGTTACGCTCGCAGAGCTCGTGCCGCGGCTGCGCGCCATTTCCAACGAAGGCTACGATCGCGCAATCTACATTCGCGGCGACGCGCGTACCTCGTGGGACACAATGGCCGAAGTCTTGGCGAGCGTGAGTTCGGCAGGCTTCCGCAAACTGCAGCTCGTCACTGACACCGACGAAGACCGCCCTGCGGCAGGGAGACGATGATCCCATGCGGGCCGGCTTGGTCGTCTCCATTATTGGTCACGTCGGCGCGGTGTTGATGACAATGCTGGCGTGGGAAGCGCGCGGCGGTTTGGAAACGCAAGGCGCCGCCATCGTGCCAATCGAGATCGTCGACATCTCGGCGGAAACCAACGTCCGTGCGCTCGCCATGGATGTGCCGGACGAAGAGGTCTCTGCCGCCGAGGAAGACACGATCAGCGCGGAGCAAACAGCGCCAACGCCATCGCCAACGGCCCCGCCGAGGCGGCCGCCGCCGCGCCCGCAGAACGATAATTTCGATCTCTCTGACGCCAGCGACTTCATCGATCGCTCGCGCGATCCTGGCCAGCGCCGTGAGCGCGGCGATACGGCGGATCGGAACCAGCGCGGCGCGGGCCGCGGAACCGCCGAAACCGCCTCGCTGGAATCGCGCATCGCCTCGATCTCAAGCGCCGCGCTGAATCGGTGCTGGCGTTCGGTTGCTGACCTGCCAGACCCGGAGCGCCTGAGTGTCACCGTTTCGATACGGCTTAACCGCGATGGCAGTCTCAGCGGCCAGCCGCGCGTCATTCGCCCCACCAATTACACATTCGATCCGTTGATGACCGAGGCAGTAAACCGTGCGTTGCGCGCAGTGCGCACCTGCGATCCGATCGACCGTTTGCCGGAAGACCCGATCGTCGGCGAAGCCTATGATCTTTGGCGGGACCAGGAAGTCACGTTCGAGCTGGAACAATGAAGAGAGCAGAAGCCATGATCCGGAACTTTCTTACGGCCTGCGCCGTCATCATTGCGACCGCTCTCGCCGCTCCGGCGCACGCTCAGGTGCGCGTCAGCGTCACCGAGGGCCACCTCAACCCGATGCCGATTGCGGTGGTGGATTTCCTTGGGCCGAACACGCCCGCGCAGCAGGTCGGGCGCGACGTCGCCGGCGTCATTCGCGCTAACCTCGAACGCTCTGCGCTGTTCCGCCCGATCGCATCTAGCGCCTTCATCGAGCGCATCCAGGCGCTGGAAGTGCCGCCGCGCTTCGCCGACTGGAAGATCATCGACGCACAAGGCCTCGTGGTGGGCCAAGTCACGCCGCTCTCCGATGGCCGTATCCGCATTGATTTCCGCCTGTACGACGTGTTTGCCGAACAGCAGCTCACCGGGTTCAGCTACACGACCACGCCGGACAATTGGCGTCGCATCGCGCACAAGATTTCCGACCGCATCTACGAACAGCTCACCGGCGAGCGCGGCTATTTCGACACGCGCATCGTTTTCGTCTCGGAAAGCGGCCCGCGTACGAACCGCGTGAAGCGACTGATGATCATGGATCAGGACGGCGCCAACCCGTTCTTCTTGACTGGATCAGACGCGATGGTGCTGACGCCGCGCTTCTCGCCCTCGACGCAAATGATCACTTACATGAGCTTCGAGACCGGCGCGCCGCGCGTGTTCCTCTACAATCTCGAAACTAATCGCCGCGAAGTGCTGGGGGATTTCCCGGGCATGACGTTCTCGCCGCGCTTCTCGCCGAACGGGCAGGGCATCGTCTTTACGCTCGACATGAACGGCAATTCCGAGATCTTCACGATGGATTTGCGTAGCCGCTCGCGGCAGCGGCTCACCAACAGCGCTGCGATCGACACGTCCCCAAGCTATTCGCCTGATGGCAGCCAGATCGTCTTCACGTCGGATCGTGGCGGCTCTCCGCAGCTTTACGTGATGAACTCTGATGGCTCGGGCCAGCGCCGTGTCAGCTTTGGCCAAGGACGCTATTCGACGCCGGTGTGGTCGCCGCGCGGCGATCTCATCGCCTTTACACGTGAAGGTGGCGGCCGCTTCGCGATCGGCGTGATGCGTCCTGATGGTTCTGGTGAACGCATTCTAACCGAGTCGTATCTCGACGAAGCGCCGACTTGGTCGCCTAATGGGCGAGTGATTATGTTCTTCCGCGAAGGTCGCGGAACCGGCGCGCGTTTATGGTCTGTTGACCTTACTGGACGGAATTTACGTCAGATTCCCACGCAAACTGACGCTTCTGACCCCGCCTGGTCACCGCTTTTGCCGTGATCGGAACACGATTGTTTGGTAGGAACCATGTCGGTAAGGTTTGCATTCTTGAGCCGGGGGTACGGTGTTCGCCGAATGCGCCGCTGATTAGGGGAGAATTATCCTTATGCGTAAGTTTGTAGTTGCACTCGCGGCCGTTGCCGCACTCGCCGCGTGCGCCAGCCGCCCGCCTGCCGAAACCACCCCGCCGACCAACAACACGACCCCGCCGGTTGAACAGCCGCGTGGCCCGGTTGCCGGCTCCGCTGAAGACTTCCGCGTCTCCGTCGGTGACCGCGTCTTCTTTGGTTATGATCGCTTCGATCTGACGCCGGAAGCTCGCTCGGTGCTCGAGCGCCAGGCGGCCTGGCTGCAGCGTTACCAGAACGTCCGCGTTCTCGTCGCCGGCAATGCCGACGAACGCGGCACCCGCGAATACAACCTCGCTCTCGGCGCGCGCCGCGCCGCCGCTGCGAAGGATTATCTGGTCTCGCTCGGCGTCGCCGCGAACCGCCTCGAAACCGTGTCCTACGGCAAAGAGCGTCCGCTCGATGCGCGTTCGAACGAAGAGGCCTGGAGTGTGAACCGGAACGCACACACGCAGATCGTTAGCGGCGCTGTCTCGTAAGCGCCCAAATTTAGCCCGGACGTGGGATAAGGTTTCGGCCATGCTTCATCGTTCGGACCATCCAGTACGGACCCGGCTCGCGGCGTGTTTCGCCGCGGCCGGGCTTTTTTTTGCAGCCACGGCTTCGGCACAAACCTCGCTGCCGCCTCCAAACGTGCCTGTCGGCGCTGAGGCGCGGCAGGACCGTATCGAGGAGCTTGAGCGGCAATTGCGTGAGCAAACCGCCGAGAACGAGCGCGTTCAGTACGAGCTCAATCAGGCGCAGCGCGAAATCACACGGTTGCGCGGCATGGTTGGCGAACTCGCCGGCGTGAACCAGCAACTCACTACGCCGCCGCCGTCGGACGCTACCGTCCTACCCGCGACGGAGGGCGCCAATCCCGCGCCTACGACGCTCAATGGCGCACAGCGCAACGCCACCGGAACCCTGGGCACGATGCCAGCCGCCACGCCAGTGCCGTCTGCCCCGCGCGACGCCGGCGCCGAATACACCCGCGCGCGCCAACTCCTGAACAACGGCCAACTCGCCGAAGCGGAAGCGGCGCTTTCGTCTTTCCTGGAGGAATTCCCGAACGCGGAGACCGCCGCCGATGCGCGTTTCTGGTTCGCCTTCACGCTCGCGGCGCGCAATAACCATACCGATGCCGCTGCGAATTTCGTCCAGTACTTGCAGGCTAACCGCAACGCGCCGCGCGCCGCGGAAGCGCAAGTGCGTCTCGGCATGGCGCTCGTCAACATGGGCGACACCCGCCGCGGCTGCAGCGCTTTCTCATCGCTGGCGCGCCAATATCCCAACGCGCCGCGCAATGTGCGCGATCTCGCCGCCCGCGAAGCCCGCGCCGCCAACTGCGCCGCTTAAAGCCGTAAAGCCATGCTCGATCGGTTGACGATCGAGCGCATCGACGCGATCGCGGGCGAGGGGCCGATCCTCGTTGCACTCTCAGGCGGCGGCGATTCGGTCGCGCTGTTGCATCTGCTGGCCGACCAATTGGGTGCAGCGCGTCTCCGTGCCGTCGTCGTCGATCATGCGCTACGCGATGGCTCGCATTTGGATGCTGCTCGTGCTCAGTCGATTGCCGAGGCGCTGGGCGTTCACGCTGAAATCGCAACATTGAGTTGGCCGATGGGCGTGAAAGCTGGGCAGGCTTCCGCGCGAGAACAGCGTTATCGTGCCGTCGGAAATGTAGCCCGGCGTCTTCGCTCTTCCGTTCTCGTCACAGGCCACACGCGCGACGACCAAGCCGAGACGGTTCTAATTCGCGCCGCGCGCGGCAGTTCATGGCGCGGCTTGGCCGGCATGCGGGCGTTCACACCTTTGCCGCTTTGGCCCGAAGGGCGCGGCGTCTGGCTCGCCCGCCCGCTCTTGTGTGCCAGGCGTGAAGCGTTGCGGGAGGTGCTTCGCTTGCGCGGCGCTGATTGGATCGAAGATCCAGCGAACGCAAATCCAGATTTTGCGCGTGCCCGTGCGCGCAAGGCGCTCGCCACCGCGCTATTCGATCCAATGCGATTGGCTGCTTTGGCCGAACGTCTTGCCCCGCGCGCCCAAGCGCTCGATGACGCAGTGTTCGATCTCATTCAACGCCGCGTCAGCTACGACGGCGACGCCATGATCGTCGACTCCGAAGCCTGGGATGCCAGCCCGGCTATCCGTGCGCGCGCACTGAGTGTGCTGCTAGCCGCCGCAGGCGCTCAGCAACGCGTGGCAGAAGTCGCTCTCAAGCAGGACGTCACCCATCCGTTTACCCGCGCTGGCGCGCTGGTGCGGCCGGCGCCGGGAGGTTTTCGCATCACCCGTGATCCGGGCGCGTTAGCGGGCCGGGCGGACGGCGCAAAGCCGCCGCCGGCACTGCCGCTGCCAGTCGGGGAGGAGACAGTTTGGGACGCGCGCCTCGCGCTCGCGATGAGGGAACCTGGGTGGGCTGTCATCGTCGAAGGCGGCGGGCCAGTGCTCGCGCGCGGCGCTGAACGGCAATCCGTTGCGGCGTCTGACGCGTATTGGCTGCTTCAGTCCCGTGTAGAGCACCTTTTGGGCCGCATTAACGACACGAAAACCCATTGAACTTTGTGGCTTGGCGTTCACCCCGCCTTGACGCGCTTCATGGCAGTAAGGGGTGTTCAGCCTGGGCTACGGTCCCTATCTTGCTGAATGAAATGTTTTCGCGCCTAAGTGCGGCGCGCGTGGCCAGAAGGTCGGTTGATGCCAATCCGTTCATTGCTGATTTGGGGCGCAGTCGCCCTCATTCTCGTTGTGCTCGTGACCGTCCTCCAGGGCGGTAACAACCAGCGCGGCGCGACAGAGATGTCGTACTCGCAGCTGATTGACCGTGTTGAAGCGGGCGAGATCTCCACCGTCTCCACGCAGGGCGATTCACTGCTCAGCACCGCCAAAGACGGCAAGAGCAGCTTCATCACGTATCTGCCGTCGGGCACGATGGCCAACGTGGTCGAACGCCTCGATCAAGCTAATGTCGAAGTGAAGACAGAGCGCCCGAAGCAAGGTCCTAACATTGGCGATCTCTTGCTCGCGATCCTGCCGATGCTGCTGCTGATCGGCGCCTGGTTCTTCTTCATGCGCCAGATGCAGGGTGGCGGTCGCGGCGGCGCCATGGGCTTTGGTCGCTCGAAAGCGAAGCTGCTTACTGAAGCCAAGGGCCGCATCACGTTCGAAGATGTCGCCGGCATCGATGAAGCCAAGGAAGAACTCGGCGAGATCGTCGAGTTCCTGAAGGACCCAGGCAAGTTCCAACGTCTTGGCGGCAAAATTCCGAAAGGCGCGCTGCTCGTCGGTCCGCCAGGTACTGGTAAAACGCTGCTCGCGCGCGCCATCGCCGGCGAAGCCAACGTGCCGTTCTTCTCAATCTCCGGTTCGGACTTCGTCGAAATGTTCGTCGGCGTCGGCGCCAGCCGCGTGCGCGACATGTTCGAGCAAGCGAAGAAGAATGCGCCATGCATCATCTTCATCGACGAAATCGACGCAGTCGGTCGTCACCGCGGCGCTGGCCTAGGCGGCGGCAACGATGAGCGCGAACAGACGCTCAACCAATTGCTCGTCGAGATGGACGGCTTTGAAGCCAATGAAGGCATCATCCTAATCGCGGCGACCAACCGTCCTGATGTTCTTGATCCCGCGCTTCTGCGTCCGGGCCGTTTCGATCGCCAGATCGTGGTCGGCAATCCGGACTTGGGCGGCCGCGAAAAGATCCTCCGCGTCCACACGCGCAACGTGCCGGTGGCGCAGGGCGTCGATCTCAAAACCATCGCGCGCGGCACGCCCGGCTTCTCCGGCGCTGATCTCGCCAATCTCGTCAACGAAGCGGCCTTGCTCGCGGCCCGTCGCGGCAAGCGCGTCGTGACGACGAAGGAGTTCGAGGACGCGAAGGACAAGGTCATGATGGGCGCCGAGCGGCGCTCGATGGTGATGAGCGAGAGCGAAAAGCAGCTGACCGCTTGGCATGAAGCCGGCCACGCCATCGTTGCGATCGAAGTGCCGGAATCCGATCCGGTGCATAAAGCCACGATCATCCCGCGCGGCCGTGCGCTGGGCATGGTGATGCAGCTGCCCGAAAGCGATCGCTACTCGATGAACTTCACCCAAATGACTTCGCGTCTCGCGGTCATGATGGGCGGCCGCGTCGCTGAAGAACTCCACTTCGGCAAAGACAAGGTTACGTCTGGGGCCGCATCCGACATCTCCGCTGCGACGCGCCTCGCGCGGATGATGGTGACGCGCTGGGGCTATTCGGACGAACTCGGCTTTGTCGCTTACGGCGACAATGGCGACGACGTTTTCCTCGGCATGCAAGTCGGTCGCACGCAGAACGTGGCCGAAGCCACCGCGCAGAAGATCGATGCCGAAGTGAAGCGCCTAGTCGATCTCGGCTACAACGAAGCCAAGCGCATTCTCACTGATAAGGCCGAAGAGCATAAGCGCCTCGCTGAAGCGCTGCTCGAATATGAGACGCTGAGCGGCGACGAGATCGCGGCCGTGCTCCGCGGCGAAAAGCTAGATCGCCCAGAAGATACCCCGTCGACGCCCTCGGCGCCGACGCCGGCGCTTCCCGTTACCGACGAGGACGAAGCGCCCGCGACGGGCTCCCCCGGATGGGGCGGGGCCCAGCCGCAAGGGGCATAAGAACAACAAACCGCCGGCCCCCCAAAGGCCGGCGGTTTTGTTTTGGGCTTTGGCGTTCGGTGATTAGGGTGAGGCCAAGGGAGGTTCGCACATGCTCGCATCATCCACCGCAACGGTTCTAGTCGGCACTGCCAAGCCCGAGATCGCGAAAGCGTTTTACGGCGAGACGCTGGGGCTGAAGTTTCTGCACGAGGACCAGTTCGCCGCCGTGTTCGCGACAAAGAACCTCAAGATACGCGTCTCTAAAACGCCAGCGGTCGTGCCCGCGCCTTATGCCATCCTCGCGTTTGACGTGAGCGATATGGAAAAATCGGTCGATGGCCTCGCCGCCAAGGGCATCGTGTTCGCGCGCTTCGGATTTCTGCCGCAGGACGCAAAAGGCATCTGGAGCGCGCCAGATGGCACAAAGGTCGCCTGGTTTCACGATCCGGATTTGAACATGCTGAGCTTGGTGCAGCCTGCGTGATTGAGTTCCTTGCGCGAGGAATGGCGGCCGTGGTCGCGCTGGGCGGGTTTTGGTTTGTCTGGCCAGAATTGCGCTCTGGTGTATCGACGGCTTTCGGCGGTCCGCGAATCGTACTCTCTCACCAACCTGTGACTTACACAGTCTTAGTCGCATTGAAGATAGCGGCGGCGGCCGCGTGTGCCGCGGTGGCATTGGGTTTTATTGGGTTAGTCTAGGCCAGCGCCACCGCCAAATCGCCGACGATCTTCGTCCATCCAGCTTGCGTCCGCTCCGCATACTCGGCCCAATCAGGATGCATTGCGTGCGTGAGCGTCAGCACGCAGCCATCGCCGTCCGGCGCGATTGCGATTGTCACCACGCTCCGATCGCCTTGCTCTTGATCAACGCCCCAGGTGAACACGAGCCGGCGCGGGCGATCGATCACCCGGTATGTGCCAGTGTGATCGATCTCAGTGCCGCCACGCGTGACGCGATAATGAAACACGCCACCCACGCGCGGCTCGTTCTCTAAACTCACCACCTGCTCATCGCGCAGATGCGGTCCGAACATGAACCGACCGATCCAAACCGGCTCGAGCCATGCATCGAACACGCGCTCCGCCGAAGCGGCAAGGCGGCGCTCGACGCGGATACTCGGCGCGCTCACTTCGGCACACGCGCTTCCATCACCTCCGCGTAAGCGGCGAGATTTGTCCAGAATGGCCCGTGCGGACGCGCGGCGAGTTCGTCAGCTAGAATGTCGAGGTGCGCGTTCCAGCCGCCGCCAATGTTCACGACGTCCTCGCGGCCCGGCAGCTTGGTGTGCGTGATCACGATCAGCGTGCCGTCGCCATTTGGAGTCAGCTCAAACATCACTTCCGATGGCTTTCCTGGCTTTTGCTCCCACATGAATTTCAGCAGCCGCGGCGGCTCGAACTCCAACACTTCGCCGTGCGAGACAAAGTCGGGCTCATTCGGATCGCGCGGAGGCGAGCCAGGACGTTCCTCCGGCGTGATGCGCGTGTGGTTGAAGCCAAGCACGAAACTCTGGCCAACATCCTGCAGCGTGTCGCCGGCGCAGAACCAGCGTGAGCGTTTGACCGGATCGACGAGATGCTCCCAAATCCGCTCCCGCGGCGCCGCCAGAACGCGCTCGATGCGCACGCTATCGCCTGAAATCAGTTCGGTATTCTGGATCATCGCCGTGTCCCCTTTAATGCGTGTTTTCGTAAGCTTCGTGGGCGGCGACGACGCTGGCCCAGAATGTGTTTGTTGATTGTCCATCGAGAAGCGCACTGAGCGTTTCAACATGCGCTGTCCAACCGCCCGCGAAATCTCTGACATTGGCGAGTGTATCGACCTTCGCGTGGGTGAGCGTGAGCACCGTTTCGTCGCCGACGGCGTTAAATTCGAAACGCACTTCGGAAACGTGCTCGTCTCCATCGCCCCACGTGATCGCAAGCAGACGCGGCGGATCGAACGCGAGTACGCGGCCCGACATCGGAAACTCGCCCGTTTCCATCTGCTTCCAGCGCTCGGGCGGCTTTTCATTGGTAATGTTGTGATGCGCGAAGAGGATGCTGAACGCTTGTCCGTTCGCGCTCAGCGTATCGCCGCCGGTGAACCAGCGCGCGCGCTTCTCGCCTTCAACAAAATAGCTCCACACGCGCTCAATCGGCGCCTTCAGGCGGCGTTCGAGAACAAATGTGTCCGGCGCGGTAAAGCGGCCAAGCTCCATGATCTGCTCCTTCAGTCTTTGTGCTCAGCCAAGGCGCGTTCGAGAGCGTCGAGGCTGCTGTTCCAGAATGTGCGTTGTTGCTCGATCCACTCTGCCGCTTCGTCGAGGGGCTTGGGATTGAGCGACAGGAAATGCTCGCGGCCGGACTTGCGACGGCGCACCAATTCGGCGCGCTCCAGCATTTGGATGTGCTTGGAGACTGCGTTGAGCGACATCGCGAACGGGGCCGCGATCTCGGTCACGCGCGCTTCGCCGCTGGTGAGCCGGTTCAGAATCGCCCGGCGGGTTGGGTCCGAGAGGGCCAGCATGGTCGCGTCGAGGGCTGCTGTTTGCATATTCAACTAATAGGTTGAATATCTTTCTGCGTCAACCCCGCACTGGCCCGCGGCCAGCGGATCAGTTACAGCCCACCAACGTTTTCAATTCACTTGAGGCAACACATGGCCGCGCTCATCGCCATCGGCGTCTTCATCGTCGCCATTTTCCTGCTGAACTTGGTCGAGTTCGGCCGCCTCGACTAAGGGCGCCGCAGGAGCGCCGCCACATATTGTGCGCCGCTGATTAAGGCCAATGCCGCCGCCGCCCACAAGAGCAGGCGCGCGCCCCAGAATAAGCCAATAACCAACGCCGCCGATTGCTGCAGCATCGCCGCCGTCTGGAACGCCAGAAACGCGGCGACGCCCGCCATCTCAGCCGCTGCTTTCCATTTGCCGAGCTGGCTCACTGGCAGCGTTTTGCCTTGCGCCGCGATGCCTTCGCGCAAACCGGCAACGGCAACGTCCCGCCCCAAGATCAGCACCGCCGCCACAACCAACTGCATCGGCAGCGCCGCATACGCGAGCGCCACCAGTATGCAGGTGATCAGCACCTTATCCGCCGAATGATCGAGTGCGGCGCCGAGCGGTGTCACCGCATCGTACTTGCGCGCGATCCAGCCATCGAGCCAATCGGTGGCCGCCGCGAGCACGAACAGCAGGAAGCCCAGCGCGTAGATGAGCCCCGCCAGCGTCGGATCGCTGTGCGTCACGCTCGCGCCCCACAGCACCAGCGCCGCAACCACCGGCCCCATGACGATGCGAAACACCGTCAGCACTGTCGGCAGCTTCTTCAGCAAGCTGCCGGACGCCTCAGCGTTTGTTGTCGTTGAAGAAGTCATAGATGCGTTTCGCCAATTCTGTGTTCACGCCCTCGACTGCTTCCAGTTCCGCCAACGCCGCGCGTGAAACGCCGCGCGCTGAGCCGAAACGGTCGAGCAACGCGCGCTTGCGGGCAGGGCCGATGCCGCCGATTTCGTCGAGCGGGTTCTTGGCGATGCCGGCTTTGCGTTTGCCGCGATGTGCGCCGATGGCGAAGCGGTGCGCTTCGTCGCGGAGCCGTTGCAGGTAGTAGAGGACAGGGCTTTTCTCGTCGAGCCGGAACGCCGGCTTGTTCGGGATGAAGAAGCGCTCGCGCCCCGCGTCGCGATCTACGCCCTTGGCGATGCCCGCGATAACGATGCGGTTCTTCAAACCAAGCTCCTCCAACGCTTCAAGCGCCGCGTTGAGTTGTCCGTCGCCGCCATCGATCAAAACCAGATCCGGCCACGCGCCAAACTTGGTTTCGCGCTCGCCGTCATCGCGTTCCTTGGAGAAATCGACGCCGCCGTCGGCAATCTCTCCCCCTCTCCCTTGTGGAGCCGGGGGGTGAGGGGCGTTCAAACTCTCAGGCAGCGGCTCGTCGGAGCGCCCCTCCACCCCTAACCCCTCCTCCGCGAGGGAGGAGGGGGAATCACGCTCCGCCAACATCCGCGCGAATCTGCGCCGGATCATCGCTTTCATCATCGCGAAGTCGTCGCCGCCAAACTCTTCCGACTTCATGTTGAACTTGCGGTACTGGTTTTTCACGAACCCGTCCGGCCCCGCGACAATCATCGCGCCAAGCGCGTTCGTGCCTTGAATGTGGCTGTTGTCGTAAACCTCGATCCGCTCCGGCCGCTGTGAAAGGCCAAAGACTTCTGCGACGCCATCAAGCAGTTTGGCGACGCTGCCCGTCTCCGCCATGCGCCGGCCCAACGCTTCACGCGCATTAAGCAAAGCGGCATCAACAATCTCGCGCTTCTCGCCGCGCTCGGGTTTGCGGATTTCGATCTTGCACTCAGCCCGCAGGCACAGCGCCTCTTCAAGCAATTCGCTGTCCGTCGGCTGGACATTGGTCAGCACCAGTTTCGGCGGTTCGCGATCATCATAAAATTGCGCGATGAAGGCCGCGAGAATGTCTTCTGGCGTTTCCTCCGCGCCGTGACGTGGGAAGTAGGCGCGGTTGCCCCAGTTCTGACCGGCGCGGAAGAAGAACACCTGGATGCAGCTTTGCCCGCCTTCGCAATGAAGCGCGAACACATCGGCTTCATCGAACGTGCTTGGATTGATCCCTTGCGACGCGCGCACCGAAGCCAAAGCGCGAATGCGGTTGCGCAGCCGCGCCGCGTGTTCGAACTCTAGCTGGTCGGAAGCTTCGCGCATTTCCACCGCGAGCCGATCCTGCAATGCCGCTGAACGGCCTTCCAGGAAATCGACGGAATCTTTGACTAGCCCTTTGTATTCTTCACCGCTCACCAGATCGACGCACGGCGCCGAACAGCGCTTGATCTGATAAAGCATGCACGGCCGCGTCCGTCCCGAGTACGTCGAGTCCGAACACGAGCGCAGTAGAAACGCTTTCTGCAGCGTGTTGAGCGTGCGGTTCACCGCGCCGGCGCTTGCAAACGGTCCGTAGAACTTGCCTTTAAAGCTCTTTGCGCCGCGGTGTTTCTGCAGCGCCGGCGCGTCGTGATCCATGCGAATGGCGATGTACGGGAAGCTCTTGTCATCCCGCATCAGCACATTGTAGCGCGGCCGCAGCCGCTTGATCATGTTGGTCTCGAGCAGCAGCGCTTCGGTTTCCGTCGCCGTGACGATCACCTCGAGCGACACCGTCTGATGGATCATCCGGTACACAGCGTTCGTGTGCGCGCGCCCTTGAGCGTATTGCCCGACGCGGTTTTTCAGATTCTTGGCTTTGCCGACGTAGAGCACCTCGCCATCGCCGCCGAGCATGCGGTAGACGCCTGGCTTCGTCGGCAGCCGCGTCCACGCATCGCGGATCGCCTCCACGCCCTTCATTTCAGGGCGCTGTGCGTCTTCGCCCGGCAGCTCGGTCAGCGGGGGCAGGGTGGGTTTGTCGGCGCCGCTCATGGGGATCGTCAGTGTAGCGTAGCAAATGGGGCCGCGCGCGGCTTGATCCCAGGGGCGCCTGGCTCTAGCCCTCTTCCGTGCCCAGAAAGGGAGAGCTGGATGCGCGGATTTCTGCTCGGCGTCGCGCTCGCGGTAGCCGCGATCACGGGCAGCGCTGCCGCGCAGGACGATCACCGCCGCCAGACTTTGGGCTATCTTGAACACGGCCTGCAGCGCCATGCCGCGCTCGGTTATGCGCCTGATCGGACCGTGCCGGATCTCACCGAAGCGCTCGAACTCGATCGGCCGTTTCTGTGGTCGGTCTATCTCGAAGCCGGCGTGAATTATCGCGTCTACGGCGCATGCGATAACGATTGTAGCGACCTCGACATGGAGATTTACGGCGCTGATGGCCGCTTTATCGAACGCGACGCCGCCCGCGATGACACCCCCTATGTTCAACTGACACCGGCGCAATCCGGTCGGCACCATGTTCGGCTCTGGCTCTACGCATGCAGCGCCGAACCCTGTTGGATCGCCGCCCGCGTCGTCTCCGGCGGCCGCCCGGCGGGAAGGGTTGAATGAACCGCGACCGCATGCCTTATCGACCCGCCACGCGCCCAAGCCCAGGTTCAGTTCATGGATGATGCGTCTCCCACGGCTTTCAAAGCCCGCTTCGAAGCGCCAGACCCGCTGGCCTGCGAAACCATGAAAGACGTCCGCGCCGGCGTGGACGAGATCGACCGGATGCTGGTCGCGCTCATCACCCGCCGCCAGGGCTACATGGACGCCGCCGCCCGCATCAAGCCGAACCGCAATATCGTCCGTGACGAAGCGCGCATCCAGCAAGTGCTTGATAATGTGAAGGCCGAAGCAGAGAAGCACGGCCTCTCCTGGTCGATCGCCGAGCCGGTCTGGCGCGAGATGATGGAACGCTGCATCGCTTACGAATTCGATGTCTGGGACCGCACGCGCACCTGAGTTCCGTCGCCTGGTTGACGGTATTGCTGCATCCGCGTGCTGACGCGGCCGCTTCCTTCATGTTAACCCAGTCTAGCTGGGGAGGCTGTCGTCCGGGGCCGGGTGGTGGCGTTGAATTTTATCGTAAAGGTTCGCGCGCGGCGCGAGGCCGGCGTGCGCGATGCAAGCGCACATGGTCGTTCATGGCGCGCCTTGCGCGTCGATGATAAGGCCTTTCCTTCGGGGGACGGCGTATGAGGTGGTTTTTAGGTCTGGTGCTGGTGATCGCGCTCGTGACGGGTGCGCTCTATGGCGTCGGCCGTTTCCTGCTCCCGAACGCACTCGACGTGACCCGCACGACGCAAGTTGAGCGCCCGCGCGCCTCCGTGTTCGCCATGATCAATGACCTCAACATTGCGCGCGAGTGGTCTCCCTATAACGCGCGTGATCCGGATGCCGAGTACGCCATTTCGCCCGAACCGGGCGCCGGCCAGACCATGCGCTGGTCCTCCAATCTGCGCGAAGTCGGTTCCGGCCGCATGTCGATCGTGCGCTCGATGGAGAATGAGTCGGTCGAGAGCATCATCGAGATCGGCGAGCGCGCGACGCTGAACTCTCACGTCGAACTGGCGCCTCTCGAAGGCCAAACGGCCGTCGCTTGGTCAGTCTCAGCGGTGTGCGCCGAGGGCTGGATCAACGTTCCGTGCCGCTACATGAACCTGATCATGCGGTCCACCATCGAGAAAGATCTCGATAGCGGCCTCGCGCGTCTTAAGGATCGCGCCGAGCAGCTGCCGCCGTACGATTTCGAAGGCTACGACATTGTCGCGCTGCCAGTCGCTCCGCAGGACGTGATGTTCGTTGATGTCACCCTGTCGAACGCCGCGCCGACATTCGATGACCGCGCCCGCGCCGAGCAGCAGGGCATTGCCGCCCTAATGGTGGCGATCACTGCGGCCGGCGGCCAAGCCGACCTCGCCACGCTTGTGCGCATTTTCCCGCAGGACAATGGCGTTGGCGGGCGTTATCGCTTCAGTGTCGGCTACCCTTACAGTGGTCCCGCGCCAGTGCTTGTCGGCGCCCGTGTCGGTCAAACTCCCGGCGGCGCTGCACTTCGCGCAACTTTCGTGGGCCGGCGCTCGCAAGTGCCGGCGATGTATCAGCGGCTTGAGGCTTACCGCCAGGCGCACCGCATCGCGCTGCGCCCCGGCGCGGAAGCCTGGGAAGTCGTCACGGCGGTTGCGCAGCCCGAAGGCGCCGATGGCACCGACCCGGTCGAGCGCACGGAAATCTACTACCCGATCGAATAGCCGCTCCGGCACAGCCAAACAAAAAGGCCCGCGAGGATTGCTCCCCGCGGGCCTTCGCTTGTTCGCTTATCGCGGACGTTTAGTCGTTGACCTTCAGGTTCACGGCTTTCGGACCTTTGCCCTTGGTGTCGGGCAGGGTTTGGAAGTTGACCTTTTGGCCTTCGACCAGCTGCGTCAGGCCGGCGCGTTCGACCGCACTCACGTGCACGAACACATCGGCGCCGCCGCCGTCTGGCGTGATGAAGCCGAAGCCGCGCGCGCCGTTGAAGAACTTCACGACGCCATCTTGCGGATCACCCAAGGGTTGGCGCGGGGGACGATCGCCGCCACCGCCGAAACCACCGCCGCCTTCACGCGGGCCGCTGCGGAAACCGCCGCCGCCGCCGCTGCCGCCGCCACCGCCGCGATAGCCACCGCCACCACCGCCGCCGCCGCCGCCATAGCCGCCGCCGCCACCGCCGCCGCGATATCCGCCGCCGCCACCGCCGCCGCGATCACCACCGCCGCCACCGTAGCCGCCGCCACCGCCGCCGCCGCGATATCCGCCGCCGCCGCCGCCGCGATCACCACCGCCGCCGCCGAAGCCGCCACCGCCGCCGCGATATCCGCCGCCGCCGTAGCCGCCACCGCCGCCGCCGCCGCGGTCACCACCGCCACCGCCGCCGCCGCGATATCCGCCGCCGCCACCGCCGTAACCACCGCCGCCGCCGCTATAACCGCCGCCGCCAAAGCCGCCGCCGCTGCCGCCGCCGCTATCGCCACCGCCGAATTCCGGCGTCGCATTGTCCCGTTCGCGGCCCCGGCCGCCGCGCTTTTCTTTCTTCTTGTCGTTGGTGTCGTCGTCACCGCCGCCGAAATCGTCGTCGAAACTCATTTCCACTTGTCCTGATTAAAGGCCGAGGCGCACGCCATCGGCCGCGCGCACGCAAGAGCGCACGCACGTCACCGCGAATTTCTGCTTTGTTGGGGTTGAAAAACTTTGCCGCACTCTGCGGAACTTCGCACCTTCACTGGCCAACACGGCCAGCGCTACACGAAACGACTTATG
This sequence comes from Alphaproteobacteria bacterium Ga0077535, assembly GCA_001464425.1. Lineage (GTDB taxonomy): Bacteria > Pseudomonadota > Alphaproteobacteria > Caulobacterales > Aquidulcibacteraceae > Vitreimonas. The sequence continues at coordinate 108,239 of LNEK01000030.1, read as the reverse complement.
ATCGACAGGGTTCCCCTGCGCAAGCGGCAAACGTAGGGTTTACGCGGGATTCATGTCGTTTTGCAGCGCCCGTTTTTCCTGCGCCGCGATCACCCGTGACACAACCAGAGCGCCTAAAAGCTTCGACGCGATGCCAGTCAAAATCGTGCCCCAGGCGAAAATGCCCTCCTGGCTGGGTATCTGCGAGGCCAGCCAAATGAAAACCATCTGGTCCAGCGGCGCCGACACCGTGCTCGACAGCAGGATGCGCTGCGAAAGCGGGCGCTTGGAGAATGTGTAGACCGCCCAGTCCACCGTCTCGCTGATCAGGAATGCCGCCGCGCTCGCGAACACGACAACGATCCACGAGGTCAGCATTGAGAGGATGAGCCCGGTGATCATCGCGCCCCAGACCCAGTGCTTCATCTCGCGCTGGGCAAAGTCGCGCACCACCAGCACAAGACCCGTGACGATCGCGAGCGGCTGAAACGCGCCGCCGCCGAACGCCTCTGGGATCGCAGCCGTCGGCACCGCGCCGAACGACCAATTGATCAGCGGCATCAGCCCGACATAAACCGCCGCCCAGCGATATCCGGCGAAGAAGAAGCCGGCCATCACCGCCAGCACGATCGGCAAAGCGATCTGCCACTGCTGCAGAAATGCGAAAATCTCTTCGAACGTCATGGCCCGCCCCGTCACACAATCGTCGTCGTATTTGCGCCGTGTGACAAGCAGTGTCGCTTGCGGATAAGGTGCGCATGCCGATCACGGCGGGAGGAGCTTCATGAACATTCGCGCACTCAGCATTGCCGCCGCTTGCGTTGCCGCAGCGTTGCTTCCCACGACTGCATCCGCTGATGAAGTGTGGTCGCTGCCGAGCGGCAATCAACTCGTGTATGACCGCGACGTCGGCGCAACGGCAGTGCTGACTTACCGCGCGGAGCAAGGCTTAAGCCCCGGGCAAATTTTCGTGGTGGGTCTCGGCGGCCAGTACGAAGGTCGCACTCGATATCAGGGCTATTGGGTTGAAGCCGATGATGCAGGCGATGCATGCGCCGCCAGTATCGTCGATGCCGAAGGCCGCACCTGGCGCCGCTGGGGCTTGACCACAGTGCAATTTCAGCGGCCGACATTTCCGTCTCGCGTGACCATCACGCGCGGCGAATGCCTCAGTGCGCCGGCCGGGCGCGTCACAGCACAACCCGTCGTTGGCGCTGGCGTGCGCTAGAATTTTCGGACTCTGCTGGCTGCGTGACACCTGTCACGGCGAACTCACTTTGCAGTGAGTAGCTTTCTCTCATCGCAGCAACGCGATTGACACCAACTCCAGCCAGGGAGCACGAAATGACCAAGTTATATTGCCTGATCGCCGCCGCCACCGTGTTCTTTCCGATGGCATGGGCGACCTTGAGCCAAGCCGCGATGATCGTCGCTTAAGCGGTGCGACGCTCGTGGCAAGGGGGAAGGGCGCGGAGCAATCCGCGCCCTTTAATTTTGTGAAAGCCGCCAGCCGCTTTGGCCTTTGGTCAGCGCTTCCGCCAAAAACGGCAACGCTTCTTGCAACGCAGCATTCAATCCAAACGGCGGGTTGATCAGCGCCACACTCGAACCGACCAGCCGGCCCTCGCGCGTCGGCGATGCTGTCCACAAGTCTGCGCGCAAAATCTCTTTCGCGCCTTGCGCGCGCACTTCGTCGTCCGCGGCTGTGAGCAGGCGCTCATCCTTCAACGGCCGCCACCAAAGATATGTGCCGTGTCCAAACCGCTTCAGCGCGCCGCCGATTGCGCGGGCGGAAATGTTGAGTTCATCCGGCGCTTCATATGGCGGATCGATCAACACTAGTCCGCGCCGTTGTGGCGGCGGCAGAAGCGCGCTCAGCGCCTCCCAACCATCGCGCGCATGCACCTGCACGTTGGCTTGCCGCGGCAGCGACCGGCGCAACGCCGCATGCTCCTCCGGATGCAGCTCGCACGCCATCAGCACGTCATCTGCGCGCAGCTGTGTTGTCACCAAAGCCGGTGACCCCGGATAGGTGCGCAACGCCCCATCCTGATTGAAGCTGCGCACCGCATCGAGATAGCGCGCCACCAGCGGCGGCGGCTCTGGCCAACTCCACAGCCGGCTGACGCCATCCTGCCATTCCGGGCTGCGCTGCGCCTCATCGCCGGCCAGATCGTAAAGCCCGCGCCCGGCATGGGTATCCAGAACCGCGAATGGCGTCTCCTTGCGCTTCAGCGAATCCAGGCAGAACAACAGCACGGCGTGCTTCAGGACGTCGGCATGGTTGCCGGCATGGAAGGCGTGGCGATAGTTCACGCCACGGGCTTAGCGGGAGAAGCGGTCATGGCAAAGGTCCTCGGCGTTGGCGGCGTGTTCTTTAAATCGCGCGACGGAGATGCGATGCGCGAGTGGTATGGCCGTGTGCTCGGTCTTGAGTTCACGGATTGGGGCGGCGCGCTGTTTTTGCCTCAGGACGCCGCCGCTCATCCTGGCGCGGCAACCGTGTTCAGCCCGTTCAAACACGACACGGATTATTTCGAGCCGTCTGATAAGGAATTCATGTTTAACCTGATGGTCGATGATCTCGACGCGATCCTGGCGCGCGCCAAAGCCGCGGGCGTCGAGCCGGTCAAGCTGTTCCCAGAGGAAGCCAACGGCAAGTTCGCCCACATCATGGACAATGAAGGCCGCAAGATTGAATTGTGGCAGCCGAAGCCCATGTCCTGATCATGGATGGCTTTCACGACAACACAGCCCGGCATCGCTACGAGTTCGAGGCGCCTGAGGGCCTCTCGTTCGCCGATTATCGCGACATCGCTGGCGTCCGCGTCATCATGCATGTCGAGACGCCGGAAGAGGCGCGCGGCCGTGGTTACGCGCAAAAGCTCATGGACGCTGTTGTCGCCGAAGCGCGTGAGCATGGCATGCGCCTGCGCGCCAGCTGCTCCTACGCGGTAGCGTATTTCCGCCGCCACCCGGCAGCGCAGGACGTGTTGGCTTAGCTCGTCATCTCCATCGGAAAGCCCTTTTCGCGCCAAGCCTTCATCCCGCCATCGAGCGCAACGGCGCGCGTGAAGCCGAGCTTGCGCAAAGTCGCCGCCGCCAAAGTCGAAATCTTGCCGACCTCACAATAGGTCACGATCCGCACCGTCGGATCCGGCAGTGCTTCATTCACGCGCAGTTCTAGAACACCGCGCGGCAAGTGACGCGCAGTGGGGATATGCCCCGCCTCGAACGCATCTTTCTCGCGCACGTCGAGGACGACGAAATCATTGGCGCCGGCCGCTACGCGCGCCTTCACCTCATCCATCGACATGAACGGCACTTCCGCCGCTGCTTCCGCAAGCATCTGTCCGACGCTGACGCCGCCGCTCATGTTGACCCGTAGCGCTTCGGTCAAATGCTCGGGCATCGACAGCGAAAGCGTCCGCATCATCTCGACGAACTCGCCGCGATCTCGCTTTTGCAAACGCGGATTGGAGGCGAGCTCTTCTTCAATCGTCGAGCAAGTATGGCCTTTGTAGTTATGCGCCGGATAAACTTTGAGACCTGGATCGAGCTTCAGCAATTTGTTGAACAAGCTGTCGTAAAGCTCATCCGGGTCGCCGCTCGGCAAATCCGTACGTCCCGTCGCGCCGATCAGCAACGTATCGCCGGTGAACACGCGATCACTCGCTACCAAGCACATCGCGTCGCGCGTGTGCCCCGGCGTGTGCAGCACTGTCAGCCGAATATTGCCGACCTTGATCACATCGCCCTCGTCGACGCGCAGATCAGGGTAGGGCGCCGGCGAAAGCCGATGCGCGACTGCCGGAATGCCGAGTTGTTTGCTGAGTTGTTTCGTCGCGCTGAAATGATCGGCGTGAGTGTGGGTGTCGATCACGTAGCGGATGCGGACGCCATGCTGGGCCGCAAGCGCTTTGTAGCGGTCGATCTGGCGGACTTCGGGATCGATGATCGCTGCCGCGCAGGTATCGCCGCAGCCGATCAGGTACGATTGGCAACCGCCGGTGGCGATTTGCTCGAAAATCATGGCGCTCCCTCTTTTTAGGGGAGACTCCACCTTTCCGCCCCGGCGTGCAACCGCTCCCGCCTGTCGCGGGAGCGGTTCTCGTTTAGCCGGGCTGGCGAACGACTCGCAGGTATGGCTTCACCGTGGTCCAGCCATTGGGGAACGCAGTCTTCGCATCTTCATCGGAAACGGCAGGCACGATGATCACGTCCTCACCTTGCTTCCAGTTCACCGGCGTCGCCACTTTGTGCTTTGCCGTCAGCTGGATCGAATCCACCAGACGCAGCACTTCATCGAAGTTGCGGCCCGATGACATCGGATAGGTCAGCGTCGCCTTGATGATCTTGTCGGGGCCGATGATGTAAACCGCGCGCACGGTTGCGTTGGTCGCGGCGGTGCGGCCTTCGGAGGTGCCCGTCGTCTCCGCCGGCAGCATATCGTAGAGTTTTGCGACATTGAGATCGTGGTCGCCGATCATCGGATATTGCACGTCGCCGCCGGTGACTTCCTTGATGTCGGCGCGCCAGCGTTCGTGGTTCTCGACCGGATCGACCGAAAGCCCGATCACCTTCACATTGCGCTTGGCGAACTCAGGCTCGAGCTTGGCGAGGTAGCCCAACTCAGTGGTGCAGACCGGCGTGAAATCCTTCGGGTGCGAAAACAGGATCCCGTAGCTATCGCCCAGCCATTCGTGAAACTTCAGACGGCCTTTAGTGGTGTCGGCTTCGAAGTCCGGGGCTTTGTCGCCAATGCGCAGCGCCATGGGGAGTCTCCTGATTTTTCGCCCGCTAAAGGGCATGCAGGCAAGATGGGATGCTCTGCGGCGCTGACAAGGCGATGCGCGGGGCGGAATCGGCCCATAATGGGGAGTTCGTTAGGGAGAGCGGCGTTGAAGCGATTTTTAGCCTGGTTCGGCGCCAATCCCTTGCGCCCGGCGATCGCCAGCATGGTTGCGATCCTTGTGCTCGGCTCCGCCGCCAAGATGACAAGCGCCGCGCAGCTCGACCGCGACTGGTATCCCTATTTAGGCCGCACCGCATACGTGGAGATGCAAGAGCAGGCGTTCAGCGTCGCACCGATTTCGGACTGGCGCTACACGCGCGATGGCGTCGCCGAAGAGCGCTACATCGAGGGCGACTACAATATCGATGAGCTCCGCGAAGTCTGGTTCATGCTGGAGCCGCAACCGGGGTCCCAACTCGCGGCGCACACTTTGCTGCTGTTCGAGTTTGAAGGCGATCGCTTACTCGGCCTCACAATCGAAGCACGCCGCGAGCAGGACGAACAATATTCCGCGCTGCGCGGGCTCTTCAATGCGTTCGAGCTTGCGTATGTGTGGGGCACCGCGCGCGATTTGCTTATCCGCCGCGCCGTGATGCTTGATCACGAAACATTCGTGTATCCGGTCGCGATCAGCGATGAACAGAAACGTTTCCTGTTGCGCCGCCTGCTTGAGCGCACGGAATCGCTAGAAACCCGCGCGCGCTATTACAACACGGCCTTTTCCAACTGCACCAACGAACTCGCCAAAGCCGCCGGGTTTAACTGGGCGCCTGCCTACATTCTCACCGGCCGCTCAGACGAATATCTGTTTAGCCGCGGCCTCATCCCTGGCCCCAACTTCGAACGCGCCCATGCGCTCTCGGACGTTACGGATTTCGTGCAAGCGCTCAATCATGCGCCGCCAGAAGCGTTCGATGCGGCGCTCTTGCAGGAGCTGCGTCAACGATGGCGCGCTGAGCTTAGCGGCCCCGCGTAGCCAGCGCGGCGAGCGCCAGGACGGCCAAAAAGGTCGACATCGAGCCGACAACGAACCAGACGAACCAATGCATGCGCGAAGCCTCCCATGGCCGGCATGCTAGGGGCGGCCAGGGCGCGCGCCTTGAGCGCAATCAAATCCCTATGAGGCGGCCGCCGAGGCTCAGCGCGACAATCAGCGAGATGATTGAAATAACGAAGCCAGCGATAGAGACGCCGAAGCTCCACCAGAACGTGTTGAGCCGCAGCCGCATCAGCGTCAGCCGTGTTTCCTCCAATTCAGGATTGCGCTGACGTCCGCCTCCGCCGCCGATTGGCTCTTCCCGCAGAAAACCCAGATAACCGCCATGCAGCGCCCAATAGCGCCCCGCATTGGTGAGCGAGACTTCCGTGCGGCCGTCATCTGCAAACTTTGCAAGCTTCGCAGCGACCAACAGGTCGGCGCCTGCCTTGGCCTGTTCCAAATCGGCGTCGTCGACAAACACCGGCGTAGGGGAGGCAGTGAGCGCTCGCGTTATGAGATCGTGTGCCGCTAGTTCTGCGCTCATGCGTTTCTCACTTGCTGGCGCGGATTAGCGCCTCGCGTTCTTCCGGGCTTATCGCCCGCCACTTACCTTCCGGCAGATCGCCAAGTTCCAGCGGCCCAATGCGGGTGCGGAAGAGGTCCACCACTTCTAGATCAACCAGTTCGCACATCCGCCTGATCTGACGATTGCGGCCCTCGTTGAGCACGAAGCGCAATTGCTGCGGCTCGACGGGAACGATTTTCGCCGGCTTCAATTGGCGGCCGTCGAGCGAAAGGCCGTGTCGGAGAAGGGCGAGTTTTTTGTCCGTGATTCGTCCGGTGACGCGAACCAGATAATCCTTATCGAGCTGAGAAGTTTCCCCGATCAGCGCTTTCGCCAGCACGCCATCTTCGCTGAGCAGCAGCAGCCCGCGCGAATCCTGATCGAGTCGCCCCAACGGCGCGAGCCGCGTGCGCTTGTTCGGCAAATTGCGTGGCGGCCCGATTAAGTTAGTGCGCGTGAGCAGCCGCGCCGCCGGTACCTGGTCATATTCTGGCTGCGCCGAAACAAACCCCACCGGCTTGTTGATGACCACGCTGATCGGCGGCCGCTGCTCGCCCTGGCTGACACTGATGCTCTGGCCCGGCTCGATCTTCCGCCCAGGGTCATCCACCCGCGCGCCGTCGATGAAAACCAGCCCGTGAGCGATCAGCTCTTCAGCCTCGCGCCGCGAGCAGACACCCTCGTTCGCCAGCCATTTGTTGACGCGCTGCGGTTCCGCGCCGGTATATGTTTTCGTCCAGGTCACCGGCGCTGCCTTAGCTGACATATTTTGCGGGCGCCATGTCGGCCCTGCCGGTAAGCGTTCGTCCTTACGATATGAGGCCCTATCCGATGCTCTACGCCATCCTTTGCTACAATGACGAAGCCGCCGTCTTCTCATGGACCAAGGAGGAGGACGACGCCGTCATGGGCCGGCTCAATGTCGTGCACGAAAAGTGGGAGAGGGCCGGCAAGCTGAAGCCCTCGCTGCGCCTGCTGCCGACCTCCGCCGCCACTACGCTTCGGAAAAAGGACAACGAAGTTCTCGACGGGCCATACGCCGAGACCAAAGAGCAGCTGCTTGGTTTCTACATCATCGAAGTCGATGACCTGGAGGAGGGGCTTTCGTTCGCCCGCGAACTCACCGCCGCTAACCCCGGCGGCGCCTACGAGCTGCGCCCGATCATGCTCTACAATCCCGGCTCACCGGTTGAGCAGCGTTAAGTGACGGATCTCGCCTGGATCGATGCGGCGCTTGTCTCCGCGCGGCCCCAGGCGGTGGCGGCGTTGCTGCGCTACTTCCGCGATCTGGATTTGGCCGAAGAAGCCTATCAGGACGCTTGCCTACGCGCTTTGAAGAACTGGCCGCAGAACGGCCCGCCGCGCGACGCTGCCGCGTGGCTGATCATGGTCGGACGCAACGCCGCGATCGACGTCACCCGCCGCCGCGCCAAGCAAACCGCACTGCCGGATGAAGACCAGATCTCTGATCTCAGCGATGTCGAAGCCGAAGTCGTGCAGCGCCTCGATGAGGCCGATTATCGCGACGACGTGCTGCGCTTGCTCTTTATCTGCTGCCACCCCGATCTGCCGGCCACGCAACAAGTCGCACTCGCGCTTCGCATCGTCTCTGGACTCACCGTTCCGCAGATCGCGCGCGCCTTCCTTGTCGGCGAAAGCGCCATGGAGCAACGCATCACGCGCGCTAAAGCCAAAGTGGCAGGCGCCGGTGTGCCGTTCGAAGCGCCAGATGCTGTCGAGCGCGCGGAGCGTTTGGCCTCCGTCGCGGCGATGATTTATCTGGTGTTCAACGAAGGCTATTCCGCCGCCGATCCCGCCAGCGATCGCGCCGCGCTCTGTGATGAAGCCATCCGCCTCGCGCGCCTGTTGTTGCGCATGTATCCGGCCGAGCCCGAAATTATGGGATTGCTGGCGCTCATGCTCTTGCAGCATTCGCGCATAGCTGCCCGCTTCGATGCAGAAGGCGCCGCCATTCTGCTCGAAGACCAGAACCGCAAACTCTGGAAGCGCCCGCTGATCCAAGAGGGTCTGGCTCTCATCGATAAAGCCATCCGTGCCCGCAAGCCCGGGGCCTATCAAATTCAAGCCGCCATCGCCGGCCTCCACGCCCGCGCCGAAACGCCCGACGAAACTGATTGGGCCGGCATTGACGCGCTCTATGCTTCGCTCGAACAGCGCGCCCCGTCGCCGGTAGTGACGTTGAACCGAAGCGTTGCGCTTGCAAAACTGAGCGGTCCGCAAGCCGCACTCGATCTCATCGCGCCTTTGACCGAACGGCTCGATGGCTATTTCTATTTTCACGGCGCGCGCGGTTCTTACCTCATGCAGCTCGGTCGAAACGCCGAGGCGCGCGAAGCCTTCAACCGCGCCATCGCGCTCGCGAATACGCCGGCGGAGGCGGCGACCATTCGCGACTATCTCGATAAAATCGCTGCCGGCGCCGCTCAAAAGTAATCATCGAGTGTCGGGACTGGGCCAGCCGGTTCGTCCTATGTGCAGACACACGGAGAAGCTCACATGTCCGAACAAAAGCACGAACTGGTTCTCGAACTCACAATGGATGCGCCGGCAGCAAAGCTCTTCCGCTGCTATTCCGATCCGAAGCTCTTGCAGCAATGGTTCGCGCCGAAGCCGTGGACCATCAAAAGCGTCGACAACGATTTTCGCCCCGGCGGCCGCAGCAGCTTTGTGATGGCGTCGCCCGAGGGTCAGGAATACCCGAACGCCGGCATCTACCTTGAGATCGTGCCGAACAAAAAGATCGTCACTACCGATGCAATTACGCCCGACACGTACGAGCCAGCCGGCCCGTTTATGGTCGCGGAAATCACCTTCGAAGATCTCGGCAACGGCAAAACAAAGTACCGCGCCGTCGCCCGCCACTGGACCGAAGAAACCAAGACCCAACACGAGCAGATGGGTTTCCATGAAGGCTGGGGCCAAACCGCGCGTCAGCTGGAAACGCTGGCGAAGACGCTCTAGTCACTTCACGCCCGGTAAGCCGAACGCCCGCGACGGTTTGTCCATCGCGGGCGTTGCTGTCTTTTGATCCAACGCAAATATTAAAAGTGACGCCGGCGTCATTCTTCTCCTTGCTCAGATCGCAAGGGGATTTGCAATGATCAAAATGGGTGCGGCCGCGTTCGCGGCAATCACAGCTCTGGCGCTCGCCGCGCCGGCGCAAGCAGGGGTGCTGGACAACTTCCAGATCAAGGTCGGTGTCTCGGGCGTGATGCCCGATGAAAGCGGCGATCCGATTGACGTCGATATTTCGGACGAATGGGTGCCGTCGCTCCAAGTCGAGTACTTCTTCAACGATCACGTTTCGGCGGAATTGCTCTGCTGTGTCGCCACGCACGAAGTGACGGCGGCTTCGGGGGCCATCGATCTCGGCGAGGTCACTCACTTTCCGCCGACGGTGACGCTCAAATATCGCTGGACCAATTTCGGTCAGTTCGAACCCTATGTCGGCGCTGGCGTGAACTACACCGCCTTCATCGACAGCGAACCGCCGGCCGGCCTTTCGGTAGAATATGATGCCTCGGTCGGCCCGGCGCTGCAGGCGGGCTTCGATTATCGCCTCGACGACCATTGGGGCGTGAACTTCGATGTGCGCCGCATCTGGATCAACACCGATGTGACGATCTCGGGCGCCATCAACGCGACGGATGAAGTCGATATCAATCCGTGGGTCGTATCGACCTCGGTGGCGTACCGCTTCTAAGCCGTACGGCGTTGCGTCAGGCCTCTCCGTTACCCGTGGAGCGTGGCGCTGGCGGTTTGGACAACGCGCGGCGGAGTTTTGCTCCGTCGCGCGTTTTGTTGGGCCGCTGCGCGCTTCGCTGGGGAAACACCGCAGGGCAAGCCAGCCCCTCACAGGCATTTCGCCTTGCGAGAGCGAAGCGCCGCAGGGTAATCCGGGGCTGAGGATCTCCATGAAACTGAACGCGCGCTTCATTCAATTGCCGGTAGCGTACGATGTTGAGCGACTGCGCCAAGAGATCGAGGCGCTGGGCGACGATGCGTGGCGCCCGCACCCCGAGGGATTTCAGGGCAACGACTTCCTGCCTTTGATCGCCGCGAACGGCTCGCCGGCTGATGAAAGCTTCGAAGGCCCAATGCGGCCAACGGAGTATTTGAAGCGTTCGCCGTACATGATCGATGTGCTGGCCAGTCTCGGCGCTGCTTGGGGCCGTACCCGCCTCATGCGTCTTGGGCCTCACGCTGACGTCAACCCGCACGTCGACGTGAATTATTATTGGCGAGATCGCATGCGCGTCCACGTGCCGATCATCACGCAGCCGACGGTGCAATTTTATTGCGGCGATCAGAACATTCACATGAAGGCTGGCGAGTGCTGGATCTTCGATACCTGGAGTCTCCATCGCGTCGAGAACGCCGATGAGCGCAACCGTATCCACCTGGTTGCCGATACGGTCGGCGGCGAGGGCTTTTGGGATCTGGCGGCGCGCGGCCGCGCCTTCAGCTTTCCGGAGCCGCCGAATTGGTCCGCGACTAAGATCGAGCCGGCGAACACCAGCATCGATGCGCTGGATTTCGAGACCCTGAACACGCCGACGGTCATGTCGCCGTGGGAAGTCAGCGATCACATCACCTTCTTGCTCAACGAGGCCGAGCCCGGCCAGCAAGCGATCATGCCGGTGCGCCAGGCAGTGGTGCACTTCCTGCATAAATGGCGCGCCCTCTGGGCGATCTACGGCGAATCTCGCGACGGCTGGCCGCGCTATCGCAAGGCGCTGAACATCTTCACCGAAGAGCTCAAAGCCGCGCAGGCCCACACGATCCGTCTTCGCAACCGCGCCTCGTTCATGAGTCCGCTTTCGTATCTCGTGCTTTCGAGCGCGCTCGCCGATACGCCGCGCAATTTTGCAATCGGCGAACTGCGTGAAGATCCGGATGGCCCGGCGCCAACTGGTCCCGGCCGTGTCGCGCTGACTTTGCCGAGCGAGCCTGATCCGAAGTTCGATCGGCCGATCTTTATCGTGAACCCGCCGCGCTCGGGTTCGTCGCTGTTGTTTGAAACGCTGCTTCAGGCGCCGAACCTCTACACAGTTGGCGGCGAAAGCCACAACATCGTTGAAGGCGTGCCGGCCTATAATCTGGCCGCGCAAAAGTTTGCATCAAACCGGCTCGGTCGTGAGCACGCGCTGCCTGGTCCGGTTACGACTTTGCGGGGGCGCTTCCTCGAAATGCTGCGCGACCGCGACAATCGCCCGCCGGGCGAGGGCCGTATCCGCATGCTGGAGAAAACGCCGAAGAACGCGCTGCGCATTCCGCTTCTGCGCGCTGCATTTCCAGAGGCGCGATTCATTTATCTCTATCGCGATCCGCGCGAAGTGCTGGCCTCGATGATGGAGGCTTGGGAGTCCGGCCGCTTCCGCACCTACCCGAATCTGCCTGGCTGGACCGGAAAACGCGCTTGGTCGTTGTTGCTGACGCCTGGATGGAAAGAGCTGGGATCGTTGCCCCTGAACGAAATCGTGGCGGCGCAATGGAGCGCCACGACAGAAATTCTGCTCAAGGACCTCGGCGAAATTCCAAAAGAGCGCTGGACCGTGGCGCGATACGACGCGCTGATCGCCGATCCAGATGCTGAGGTGCAACGTCTGTGCGCGGCGATGGACTTGGAATTTGATCGCAAGCTTGGGGCCGATGGTTTGCCGTTGGCGAGGCACACCGTTTCTCCTCCCGAAGACGGGAAGTGGCGCGGGCGTGAGGCGGAGATCATGGCGGTGATGCCGAAGCTGGAGCCGTGGCTGTCGCGCGCCGAAGAAATCGCTAAGAGATGAGCGCCGCCGCCCATGCGCTGGTCGCCGAAGCGCTGAAGCTGCTGAGCGCGGATGCGGCCAAGGCGGAGACGCTTTTGCGTGCGGCTCTGCGGGCCGATCCGCGCAATGATGATGCGCAATTGGTGTTGAGCGAGGCGCTTCGCAAGAAGGGCGATCTCGTTGAGGCGCTGAAATTCGCGCGCCAGCAAGTTGAGGCACGTCCACAATGGTTTGGCGCACAACGGCAGCTTGGCATTATCCTCGGTGAGCAGGGCCAAGCTTTGCCGGCGTCGCTGGCGCTTAAGCGCGCGGCTGAACTCAATCCGCGGCATCCGACGATTTGGCGCGAACTCGGCGATCAGTTGAAAAGCGCCGGTGACGCTAAGGGCGCTCAGGATGCTTATGCGCAATACGGCGCATTTCCGCCGGAGCCGAATCTGCGAGCCGCGGAGGCGGCGCTGCAGGGAAATGATGCGGCGAAAGCTGAAGCTCTTTTGCGCGGGCATCTTCAGCGTTGGCCGGACGATATTGTCGCGATCCGTTTGCTTTCGGAGGCGCAGGCGCGCGTGGGAAACAGCAAGGACGCGGAGCTAAGTTTACGCCGCGCTTTGGATTTGGCGCCCGGGTTTGGGTATGCGCGCCATGCCTTGGGGCAATTGCTGATGGGGCTGGGGCGGCTTGAGGAGGCCGATGCGGAAGCGGAAAAATTGCTGCGTCTTGATCCGCGCAACGAAGGTTCGCGCCGGCTGAAAGCGGCGATTTTGGTGGCGCTTGGCGAGAATGAGAAAGCGCTCCAAGTTTATGAGAAGCTGCTGAAAGACTCGCCGCGCCATGCCGGGACTTGGATGAGCTACGGGCACGTGCTGAAAACTGAGGGACGCTTCGAAGACGGGGTTGAGGCGTATCGCCGGAGCGTGGTGCTGGATCCGAAGCTTGGGGTGGCTTGGTTTAGTTTGGCGAATTTGAAGACGTTCAAATTCAGCGACGACGATCTAAAGCAAATGGAAGCGCAATTGGAGCGCGCCGATCTTTCGACGAATGATCGGGTGAATTTGCTCTATGCGCTGGGCAAAGCGCACGAAGATTCAAAACGGGTCGAGGCGGCTTTGGGGCGCTATAGCGAAGGGGCGGCGCTTTATCGGAGCAGCATCGAATATGATCCGGCTTGGCTAAGCTCGCTGGTCGAGGCGACGGAAAAAACGCTGACCAAGGAATTTTTCGCGGAGCGTTCCGGTGGATGCGAGGCGCAAGATCCGATTTTTATCGTTGGCTTGCCGCGGGCCGGATCGACATTGCTGGAGCAAATTCTGGCGTCGCACTCGATGGTCGAGGGCACGATGGAATTGGGCGACGTCAACGCCATCGTTTCCGAATTGGGCGGCGCTCGCGATGCCGATCCGTATGTCGATAAATTGCCGGGGCTCAGCGCCGATCAACGCAAAGCGCTTGGCGAAACGTATCTTAGAACCACGCGGGTTCAGCGAAAACTTGGGCGGCCTTTGTTCATTAACAAGATGCCGAACGATTTTCGGCACATCGGGCTCATCCATTTGATCTTGCCGAATGCGAAAATCATCGACGCCCGGCGCCACCCGATGGCGTGCGGCTGGTCATGTTTCAAACAGCATTTTGCGATGGGGCAGCATTACACCTATGAGATGAGCGAGCTCGGCGCCTATTTTCGAAATTATGTGCGGCTGATGCAGCATTACGATGAGGTTTTACCGGGGCGGGTGCATCGGGTGATCCACGAAGAGCTGGTCAATGATCCTGAGCCGCACATCCGCGCTTTGCTTGAATATTGCGGACTGCCTTTCGAAGACGCTTGCCTTTCGCCGCATGAGACGCAGCGCGCAGTGAAGACGGCGAGTTCGGAACAGGTGCGCCAGCCGATCAGCGCAAAAGGGCTCGATAGCTGGAAGCCCTATGAGCCGTATCTCGGCCCGTTGCGCGAAGCGCTCGGCGATGTGGTGGATTTTTATCCGAACGCGCCGCCGCGCTAGCGCGCAGCACAAAGCGCGCCGCCGTGGCAGCGTTTCGCTTTCAGTGGTGTGAGGGCGTCTCAGCTGGTGTTGGTGGCGGCGAGCGCTTGGGTGATTTCGTCATAGCCGCCGAACGGGCGAAGATGATAGTCGAGCAAGCTTCCATCAAGAACAAGTACTAGCTCCCCTTCCTCCGTCTTCCCCGATACGCATTCCGCGCCTTCGGCGTGCTCGGCGCTTTGCCGGCGCTTTCGCGCATCGATGCGTTGACGCTGGCGTTTACGTCGCTCTGCCTTGCTAGCGGATCGTCGGCGATGAAGAGTTCCGTTTCCTGCAGGCGCTTGATCTCGTCGCGCAGTCTGGCGGCCGTTTCGAACTCCAGGTCCGCGGCGGCGTCTTTCATCTGTTTTTCGAGATCGGCGATGTAGCTTTTGATGTTGTGGCCGATGAACGGTGTCGTGTCTTCACCGCCGCCGCGGCTGCGTTTGTCGCCGCCGGCGCCGCGTTTGAAGGCCATGGGATCGCGGGGGTCGATGGTGAGGCTGTCTTTTTCGTAGACGCTATCGAGGATGTCCTTGATGTGCGACTTGATCGATTGCGGCGTGATGTTGTTGGCGAGATTGAAGGCGTGCTGCTTCTCACGCCGGCGCGAGGTTTCGGCCATGGCGCGTTCCATCGAGCCGGTGATGCGGTCGGCGTAGAGGATGACTTTGCCGTCGACGTTGCGGGCGGCGCGGCCGATGGTTTGCACAAGCGAGGTTTCGCTGCGCAGGAAGCCTTCCTTGTCGGCGTCGAGAATGGCGACGAGGCCGCATTCGGGAATGTCGAGACCTTCGCGGAGGAGGTTGATGCCGACCAGCACGTCGAACGTGCCGAGGCGGAGGTCGCGGATGATTTCGATGCGCTCGACGGTGTCGATGTCGGAGTGCATGTAGCGCACGCGCACGCCTTGCTCGTGCATGTATTCGGTGAGGTCCTCGGCCATGCGCTTGGTCAGCACGGTGACGAGGCTGCGATAGCCGCGTTTGGCGACTTCCTTCACTTCGGCGATGACGTCATCGACTTGGCTGTGGCCGTGCGCTTGTACGGGGCGCACTTCGACCGGCGGATCGATGAGGCCGGTGGGGCGGATGACTTGTTCGGCGAAGACGCCGCCGGTGCGATCGAGCTCCCACGGGCCGGGCGTGGCGGAGACGTGGATGGTCTCCGGGCGCATGCGATCCCACTCGTCGAATTTGAGCGGGCGGTTGTCCATGCACGAGGGCAGGCGGAAGCCGTATTCGCTGAGCGTCGATTTGCGGCTGAAGTCGCCTTTGTACATCGCGCCGATTTGCGGAACGGTGACGTGGCTTTCGTCGGTGAAGACGAGGGCGTTGTCGGGGAGATATTCGAACATGGTCGGCGGCGGCTCGCCGGGGCGGCGGCCGGTGAGGTAGCGGCTGTAATTCTCGATGCCGGCGCAGGAGCCGGTGGCGAGCATCATCTCCATGTCGAAATTGACGCGCTGCTCGATGCGCTGGGCTTCGAGGAGCTTGCCCTCGGACTTGAACCAGGCGAGGCGATCGTCGAGCTCAAGTTTGATCTGCTCGACGGCTTGTTGCAGCGTCATCTTCGGCGTGACGTAGTGCGAGTTGGCGTAGACCTTCACCGCCGGCAGCGACGCGCACTTGCGGCCGGTGAGGGGATCGAACTCGTCGATGCTCTCGACTTGGTCGCCGAAGAAGCTGAAGCGCCAGGCGCGGTCTTCCAAGTGCGCGGGGAAGAGTTCGATGGTGTCGCCGCGGACGCGGAACATGCCGCGCGCGAAGGCGGCTTCGTTGCGCTTGTATTGGGTGCCGACGAGATTGCGGATCAGTTCTTGGCTGCCGAACTCGTCGCCGACCTTCACGGTGAAGGTCATCGACGTATAGGTTTCGACGGAGCCGATGCCGTAGATGCACGAAACGCTCGCTACAATGATGACGTCGTCGCGTTCGAGGATCGAGCGCGTGGCGGCGTGGCGCATGCGGTCGATCTGCTCGTTAATGTTGGATTCTTTTTCGATGTAGGTGTCCGTGCGCGGCACGTACGCCTCTGGCTGGTAGTAATCGTAGTACGATACGAAATACTCGACCGCGTTTTCGGGAAAGAATTGCTTGA
The DNA here is from genome assembly GCA_001464425.1 of Alphaproteobacteria bacterium Ga0077535. GTDB lineage: Bacteria > Pseudomonadota > Alphaproteobacteria > Caulobacterales > Aquidulcibacteraceae > Vitreimonas. The sequence continues at coordinate 92,011 of LNEK01000030.1, read as the reverse complement.
ACTCGCCATAGAGCTGGGCGGCCAGGGTTTTGTTCGGCGCGAGGATGAGGGCCGGGCGCTGCGTTCGCTCGATGACTTGTGCCATCGTGAAGGTCTTGCCCGAGCCGGTGACGCCGAGCAGCACTTGGTCCTGCTCGCGCTTCTCGATGCCGGCGACAAGTTCGGCGATCGCCGTCGGTTGGTCGCCGGCGGGTTCGTAGTCACTGACTAATTTGAAGCGCTTGCCGCCTTCGAGCTTCTCCCACGCCCGCTGCGGGCGGTGCGGAGTCCAGATCGCCTGGGCGGCGGCAAATGTGGCGGGCGCTTCCGAAACGCCGGGCGGGGAGGAGCGGGAGCGGGCCATAGGGGACAGAAATAGGGGGTGCGACAGGCTGGCGCCAGCGGCGCAGGCTCAGAGGCGGCGCCGCTTGAGCGGGCGACGGCGCCCCGCGATGAGGCGCCGGAAATTATGTGGTTGTGCCGGCGTTTTACGCGACGGGAGCGTCCCACAAGGGTGGTTTCTATCGCGAAATGAAAGGGTTGGCCAGGCTGTGACCACGAAGTGACCAACCTGGAGGTGAGGTCGCAGTGCCGCGTAAATGACACACCTGTTTCCGCCCAACATCTGTTCCCCATTTGTTTTGACGCAAACCAGCGATCCGAAATTGACCTTGGTTAAAATGTGTCGTTAGCGTTGCCGCAGCATGGCGGGAGTCGACGCTGAGCTTCGGCTCAGCCGTCCCTGGGGGGACGCAAGACAACTTTCGCAAGGCGAATTCGGGCGATGGTCGCTCGGAAGAGAATGTGGGGCGGCCGCCAAACCCGGCGATGTCCCGGCGCTCTTAGGGGGTTCAACTTATGTCGAATAAAAAGACGCAGAATGGACAGCGTAAGTCTCTGCTGACGGGCGCCTCGGTGCTCGCAGCTGCGGCCGCCGCGCTGACCGGCACGCCAGCGTACGCGCAGGATGCTGAAGATGATAGCGAAGACGCGATTGTTGTTACCGGCACGCGTCTCGCGCGCCAAGATTTCGAAGCCATCAGCCCGGTCACGACGGTCGGTTCTGAGCAGCTCGAACTGACGGCGACGCTGACCACGGACTCGCTCCTGAACGAACTCCCGCAGATCGTTCCGGGCAACACCCGTACGTCGAACAACGCGGGCGGCGAAGATTTCGCCACCGTCGACCTTCGCGGCCTCGGCCCGCAACGCACGCTGGTTCTGATCAACGGCGAACGCGTTCCGGCCTCGTCCACCACGGGCGTTGTCGATTTGAACACGATCCCGGCCTCGCTGATTTCGCGTATCGAAGTCGTCACCGGCGGTGCATCCGCCGTGTACGGTTCGGACGCTATGGCGGGCGTCGTCAACTTCGTGCTGAAGGACGACTATGAAGGCGCCGAAGTCACGATGACGTTCGGCCAGGAACTCGAAACCGGCAACGCCGCCGAATTCGAAATCAACGGCCTCGTCGGCGGCAACTTCGCCAACGGCCGCGGCAACCTGACGGCCTATGCTTCGTACTACGACCGCGCAAGCGTCCTGCAAAGCGAGTATGACTATTCGCGCACTTCTGGCGCGATCTGCTATGACCCGGTTGCGGGCGGCGGCTACACCTACTCGATCTGCGATAGCGCTGCTGCTCGCGCCACGCACTCAGGTATTCTTGCCAACTCGGGTGGTTCCGGCACCAACCCTTACGGGACGGTTGTTAACAACGCCGGTAACCCGTTCACGAACCTTTCGGTCAACCAGCCGCTCGTTGGCAACTCCAACTTCAGCGCCGGTTTCACCGATACCAATTGCGACGGCGTCGGTGGGGCTGCTGTCAACGGCGGCAGCTTGACGTTCGACGTGAACGGCAATTTGATGCCGTCTAACGGCGGTGGTCTCTGCGCGATCCCGCTGCGGAACCAGGGGCTTCAGGGCTCTGCGCGCTATAATTTCGCGCCGGACAACTTCCTGATCATTCCGGCTGAACGCCTCGCGCTGACGACCACGGGTCACTACGACTTCGAGAACGATGTTCGCCTGAACATCTTGATCAACTACACCAACAGCCGCACTGAAGTTCAGCTCGCGCCGACGCCGGCAACTGGCCTGACGGTTCGTCTGACCGACAACATGCGCAACATGATCCAAGCAGATCACCCGGATCTCTGGGCTGCGCTGATGTCGCGTCCGACGCCGTACGCTCCGTTCACGGCTAACCGCCGCACGAGCGAGGTCGGCACCCGTAACGGGTATTACGAGAACAATGCCATGTTCTTCCTCGCCAGCCTCGAAGGCTCGTTGGGCGAGAACTGGGATTGGAACCTCGCTGCTTCGTACGGCCAGGTGAACTTCAACAACCGCGCCATCAACTCAGTGAACCGCACGGCCTTCAACCAAGGTCTGTCGGGTTGCCAAGCTCTGTCGGCTGGCCCGGATACGATCCTGGGCACGATCGATGACGTCAGCACCAACCTTGGCACGGCTGCGTTGCCGAACTGCCAAACGCTGGACATCTTCGGTGAGAACTCGCTCAGCGACGCACAAGCGTCATTCCTGCGCGTCACCACGTTCGAGAACAACACCATCGAAGAAAACCGGGTCACCGGCTATGTTCGTGGCGACCTGTTCGAGCTTCCGGCTGGTCCGATCGCCGCGGTGTTCGGTTTCGAATATCGTGACTCGTACGCTGGTAAGTTCGTTGACGACCAACAGCGCACCGGCAACATCTACGGCTTCAACGCCATTCAAGACGCCGAAGGCTCGGTTGACGTGTACGAATTGTACACGGAAGTTGCGGTCCCGCTCGTCAGCGAAGCGCCGTTCGCTCACTACCTCGGCATCGAGGCCGGCTATCGTCGTTCGAACTACTCGTCCGTTGGCAACATCGACGCGTACAAGATCGGCGGCGAGTGGGCGCCGGTCGAGTGGCTCCGTTTCCGCGTCATGCAGAACGAAGCGACTCGTGCGCCGAGCGTCATCGAACTGTTCCAATCGGGTGACCAAGGCTTCCCGTCCTTTACCGATCCTTGCCGCGACGCGAACTCGAACGGTGCGCCGGACGTCACTGGCGTCACGCAAGCGTTCTGCGTTGGCCAAGGCGTGCCGTTGGGCAACTACCCGGGCTTCGTAGCCAACAACTCGCAGGTGCAAGCCTTCGCGTTCGGTAACCCGAACCTGGCGCCGGAAACCGCCGAATCGTTGACCTATGGTGTGGTGTTCACGCCGGATTGGTTCCCGGTTGGCGATCTGCGCGCTTCGGTCGATTACTACAACATCGAGATCACGGACGTGATCGCGGCGTTTGGTGCGCAGTTCTTCATCAACGACTGCTACGTCAACGGCAACTTGGCCTCTTGCGCCAACGTCGTTCGTAACACCGGCACGGGTCAGATCGACTTCGTCAACACCAGCTTGGGCAACCAAGGTTCGCTCTCGTCGGAAGGCGTCGACATTCAGCTTGAATGGTCGCTGCCGCTCGGCCCGGGCCAACTGACCATCAACGAACTGTACTCGATCCTCGACTCCTACCAGATCAACGGTAACGAGTTCGCGGGTGGTTCGTCCGCCGGCATCGGTGGCGCTCTGCCGGACTTCAAGTCGGTGCTCTCGGCCACCTATAGCGTTGGTGACTGGACGCTGTTCGCGCGCTGGTCGTACTCGCCTGAGACGTACAGCTTCAACTGGGCGAATACGTTTAACCCGGAAAGCAGCTACATCGACGTTTCGGCGCGTTGGGCGATGACGGACAACTTCACGCTCACGGCCAACGTCGACAACCTGCTCGACGATTATCCGCCGCAAACTGCGGACGGCCTCTTCGGTCAAGCCAACACGGACGTGCAAAACTACCGTGTTCTGGGCCGTACGCTGGCGATCTCGGGCCGTTATCGGTTCTAGTCGTTACGCGGAAACGCAAAGACTAAAGACTATGGCGGCGGGTCCTCACGGTCCCGCCGCTTTCTTTTTGGGGTGGCGGATGGCGCTTGTTGGCCCCGTCCGCCACGCGGCGGCCTAGTTTGCGCCACGGCCTGATGTAGGGTTGCGCCGCATGAGCGAGCTTCGAGACGGCTACATCACGGGCACGGGGGCGTTCTTGCCGGGCGCGCCGGTCAGCAACGACCAGATGGAAGAGCATCTCGGCCGCGTCGCTGGGCGCGACAGCCTTTTCGGTAAGAAGGCGCTGCGCTGGAATGGCGTCGAGAGCCGGCACTATGCGATGGCGCCGGATGGGAGCGTCTCACACTCGAACGCGCAAATGTGCGCGCTGGCGGTGGGCGCCGCTTTGGAGCGGGCGGGGCTAGCGCCGCGCGATCTCGGCATGCTGGCGGCGGCGACGACGCAGGGCGATTTGCTCGCGCCGGGGCACGCAGCGCAGGTGCATGCGGAACTCGGCGGCGGGCCGATGGAGATTGCGAGCTTCCAGTCGGTGTGCGGCTCGTCGCTGATGGCGGCGAAGGCGGCGTGGCTCAATGTGCGCGCCGGCGAACACGATGTGACGGCGGCCTGTGCGGGCGAGTTCTCGTCGCGCTGGTTTCGGCCGAGCTTTTATGAGGGCACGGCGCTCGTGGACGCCAAGGGCCGCATCCGCGCCGAGGCGGACTTCCTGCGCTTTACGCTCTCCGATGGCGCCGGCGGTGTGGTGATCGAAGCCAAGCCGCGGCCCGGCGCGCTGAAGATCAACTTCATTGACATCATCTCGCTCGCCGATCGCTACGATCCGTGCATGTGGGCGGGCGCGACCGTGGAGGATCGCACCGATCCGTTGGCGTTCTGGGCGAAAGCTGGCCCGCGCGCGGCGCATGAAGCCGGCGCGATCGCGTTGCTGCAGGATTTTGAGTTGCTGAAGCGCGTGATCCGGGCGTGGGTTGGCGTCTATCTGGAGAAGGTGGATCAGGGCCGCATCGTGCCGGCGGATGTTGATCACTGCCTGGTGCATTACTCGGCAAAGTCGCTGCGCGCGGAGATCGTGTCGCTGCTTGAGGATACGGCCGGCATGATCCCGCAAGAGAAGTGGTTCTCGGTGCTGCGTGAAGTCGGCAACGTTGGCTCGGCGTCGATCTGGCTGATGCTGGATCGGCTGATGCGCAGCGGGCAGGTGAAACCGGGGCAGAAGATTTTGTGCGTGGTGCCCGAGAGCGGGCGCGCGCTGGTGGGTTTCATGATGCTGGAGGCGGTATGAGCGACGTCGCTGACACGCTGCGCAAACTCACGATCGTGTTCACCGAGTTTGAGGGGCGGCTGGAGCAGACGCCGCTGATCCGCAAGCTGACGCGCGGGCGGTTTGAGCTGGCGGACTATCACGCGTTTCTGGTGCAGCTGCGTCAGCAGGTGAAAGAGGGCGCGCTGTGGATGTCGCGCGCGGCGTCGAACATTGATGATCAGCATTTGGAATTGCGTTCGTTGCTGATGCGGCACGCGGTGACGGAGCATCGCGATTTTCGTTTGCTCGAAGCTGATTACGTGGCGAGCGGCGGCGAGCTTTCGGTGATCCAAAGCGGTGAGAAAAATATTGGCTCGGAAGCGCTTTCGGCGTGGATGTATCACCAGGCGTCGCAAGCTAATCCGTTTGGGCTTTTGGGCGCGATGTGGATCATAGAAGGCTTGGGCTCGATCAAAGCGCAGGAATGGGGGCGGCGCGTAAAGGAGACGCTGGCGCTGCCGGACGAGGCGGTGCGGTTTCTGCTCTATCACGGCGAAAACGATGTGGAGCACATTGAAGAGTTCAAATCGATGTTGGCGATGGTGTTGCCGGATGAGGCGGCGGCGAAACGTATCGTGCGCACGGCTGAGGTGACGGCGCGGCTCTATGCGTTGCAGATCGAGGAAATCCTGCAGTGACGCTCGCCGATCTCAGCACCAGCAATTACGATCCGCGCGATCCCGATCCGTGGCTGGCGCTGGCGCTGGATCAGAGTTTGCCGATCGACCCGGATGCGAAGGGCGCGCTGTTGCGCGGCTCGGCTTCGTGGTCGCGGCGCTGGATGTTCAACATCATCCGGCCGTTCGTGTTTACGTTCTTTCTGCTGGTGAAATTGGTGCGCGGGATTTCTCCGCATCATCCCAATTTGAACGGTCTATTGCATAAGACCATTCATTGGGGCCTGCGCACGTTCGGCTCACCCGATGCGAATTTGCTCATTCGCCGCCACTTCCATGTCGGCACTGAACTGCTGGCGTTTATCAAAGCCAATGCTGGGCCGGTGAGCGTCGAGACGGTGCCGCTCAGGCCGCGGACGTTGAAGGATTTGGAGGACAACGTTTTCCTCCAGCACGATCTCAACGTGTTCAATTTCATCATCCAGTTGAACAAGAGCCTGCGCGATCAGGGGCGAGACCTGATGCCGATCGAGCGGCCGGATTTCTCGATGATCACCGACGGCCCGTTCGATATTCCGCCGACCAAGAAGGGCTGGCTCAATTTCGTCGACGTGCAGACGGCGGTTGAGGTCTACACGCCTCTTTATGCGCTGATGCTGCCCCGGTCGGATTTCATTCGGGCCTCGAACTCGCTGCAGCTGGATGAGCCGGTGGCGATCTATATCGGCAAGATCCTGGGAACCGACTACCACCTCTCTTTCATCAAAAACGGCCACCCCTTGGTCCCGCTTTCGACCATGCAGGCGGGCTTTCGGCTGATGATGCACGGGCTGGATTGCGAGGCCCTGCACGGGTGGTTGCGGCTCCTCAAGCGCCGCCAGGCCGAGGGGTTGCCGCTCGATCCCCGGAATCCGACGGGTTAGATCACGCGGAGGGGCGAAAACAGGCCTCCTTGCCGCATCGCCCTGGCTTGACCTTGGGGGCTCGCGCTCGTATTTGTCCGCCCTCATTCGGAACGGCTGCGGCCAGCTCAAAGCGCCGCCCCGCCGATTGGCCATGAATTTGGCGCGCCAAACGCGGATCCCGCAAGGACCGCTTGGCGCGCTGTTTGAGTTTGAACGAACGGAACGGAAGAGGCGAATGCCGACGATCAACCAGCTGATCCGCAAGCCGCGGAAGCCGCTAGCGAACCGCAATAAGTCGCCGGCGCTGAAGGCGTCGCCGCAACGCCGGGGCGTTTGCACCCGCGTCTATACGACGACGCCGAAGAAGCCGAACTCGGCGCTTCGGAAGGTCGCCAAGGTGCGCCTCACCACCGGCATCGAAGCCGTGTGCTACATCCCGGGCGAAGGCCACAATCTGCAGGAGCACTCGGTTGTGCTCATTCGCGGCGGCCGCGTGAAGGATTTGCCGGGCGTTCGCTATCACATCCTGCGCGGTGTGCTCGATACGCAAGGCGTCAAGGATCGCCGCAAGCGCCGCTCGCTCTATGGCGCGAAACGACCGAAGTAAGGAAGAGAAGAGATGTCCCGCCGTCACCGCGCCGAGCCGCGTCAAGTTCTGCCCGATCCCGTTTATGGTGATCTCGTTCTGACGAAGTTCATGAACTACGTCATGTACGAAGGTAAGAAGTCCGCTGCCGAGCAGATCGTCTATGGCGCGCTCGAGACCGTCGAGCAGAAGCTGAAGCGCCCGTCGATCGAAGCGTTCCATGATGCGTTGCAGAACGTCGCGCCGGCCATCGAAGTGCGCTCACGCCGCGTCGGCGGCGCCACCTACCAGGTGCCGGTTGAAGTTCGCCCGGAGCGCCGCCAGGCGCTGGCGATCCGTTGGCTCGTGGGCGCCGCCCGCGCGCGCAACGAAAACACGATGCAAGAGCGTCTGGCTGGTGAAATCCAAGACGCCGCCAACAACCGCGGCAACGCGGTGAAGAAGCGCGAAGACACGCACCGGATGGCCGAAGCCAACCGCGCGTTCTCACACTACCGCTGGTAATCCAAACGGATCGCCGGCGCTTTCGACGCCGGTCTTAGACCCGGCATCGTCCAGGCGCCGGGTGGTCCAAACACACGGACAGAATTGTCATGCCTCGTCAGTACAAAATCGAAGACTACCGCAACTTCGGCATCATGGCCCACATCGATGCGGGCAAGACCACGACGACCGAGCGGATTCTGTTCTACAGCGGCAAGTCGCACAAGATCGGCGAAGTCCACGATGGCGCGGCCACGATGGACTGGATGGAACAAGAGCAAGAGCGCGGCATCACCATCACGTCGGCTGCGACGACGACGTTCTGGCAGGACAAGCGCCTCAACATCATCGACACGCCCGGCCACGTCGACTTCACCATTGAAGTTGAGCGCTCGCTGCGCGTGCTCGACGGCGCTGTCGTCGTGCTCGACGGCAACCAAGGCGTTGAGCCGCAGACCGAAACCGTTTGGCGCCAAGGCGACAAGTACAAGGTTCCGCGCATCATCTTCGCCAACAAGATGGATAAGACCGGCGCCGACTTTTACATGTGCGTCGACGACATCAAGAAGCGCCTCGGCGCGCGCCCGGTGCCGCTGCAGCTGCCGATCGGCATCGAGTCGGGCTTCAAGGGCCTCGTCGATCTCGTCGAGATGAATGCGATCATCTGGAAGGATGAAACCCTCGGCGCGAAGTTCGACATCGTCGAAATTCCGGACGATCTGAAAGAGAAGGCGGTCGAGTATCGCGCCGCTCTGGTCGAAGCCGCCGTCGAAATGGACGACGACGTTATGGCCGCTTACCTCGATGGTAACGAGCCGGACACGCCGACGCTGAAGCGCCTGATCCGCCTCGCGGTGCTGAAGGCGGCTTGGTATCCGATGCTTTTGGGCTCGGCGTTCAAGAACAAGGGCGTGCAGCCGCTGCTCGATGCGGTTGTCGATTATCTGCCGAACCCGCTCGACCGCCCGGCGATCAAGGGCGTCGACATGGACGACCCGGAAAAAGAACTGACGCGTCCGTCGAGCGACTCTGAGCCGCTGGCGCTGTTGGCGTTCAAGATCATGGACGACCCGTTCGTGGGCACGATTACGTTCTGCCGCATCTATTCCGGCGTGCTGAACGCTGGCGATGCGCTGCTGAACTCGACCCGCGACAAGAAAGAGCGCGCCGGCCGCATGCTGCTGATGCACGCCAACAACCGCGAAGACATCAAGGAAGCTTTCGCTGGCGATATCGTCGCGCTTGCTGGCCTCAAGGAAGTCCGCACCGGCGACACGCTCTGCGATCCGAACAAGCCGGTGATCCTCGAGCGCATGGAATTCCCGGAGCCGGTTATCGAAGTGGCCGTCGAGCCGAAGTCGAAAGCCGATCAGGAAAAGCTCGGCGTCGCGCTGGCGAAGCTCGCGAACGAAGATCCGTCGTTCCGCGTTTCGACTGACCAGGAAAGCGGCCAAACCATCCTCAAAGGGATGGGCGAACTGCACTTGGACATCAAAATCGATATCCTGCGCCGTACCTACAAAGTCGAAGCTAACGTCGGCGCGCCGCAAGTTGCGTATCGTGAGAAGCTTGGCCGCGCCGCGACCATTCTCTACACGCACAAGAAGCAGACCGGCGGTTCGGGCCAGTTCGCCGAAGTGAAGATCGAGTTCGAGCCTGGCGAACCGGGTTCGGGCTTCAAGTTCGAAAACAAGATCGTCGGTGGCAACGTCCCGCGCGAATATGTGCCGGGCGTTGAGAAGGGCCTCAACATGGCCAAGGAAAACGGCCTGCTCGCCGGCTTCCCGGTCATCGATGTCACCGCCCGCCTGATCGACGGCAAGTATCACGACGTCGACTCCAACGTCCTGACGTTTCAGATCGCGGCGCAAGCTGCGTTCCGCGAACTGAAGGAAAAGGGCGATCCGCGTCTGCTCGAGCCGGTGATGAAGGTCGAAGTCACGAGCCCGGAAGAATATGTCGGCTCGGTGATCGGCGATTTGAACTCACGTCGCGGCATGATCCAGGGCCAAGACATGCGCGGCAACGCGACGATCATCAATGCGATGGTCCCGCTGGCGAACATGTTCGGCTACGTCAACACGCTTCGCTCGTTCTCGCAGGGCCGCGCTTCGTACGTGATGGAATTCAGCCATTACGAAGAAGTGCCGCGCGCCGTGGCGACGGAAGTGCTGACCAAGCTCCGCGCCTAAGCCACGGCTAGCGCTTTAAGATCAGGGCCGCTCCTTTGGGGCGGCCCTTTTTCGTTTGTGGCGCGAACGGGGCTCGCCAACGGCACGCAGCGGATGCGCTGGCGGCTAGGCTCGGCTAAAGTCGGCTCAAACGGAGCCCATCATGACCAGACCTGTCCCCGGAAAGTCGTATCTGTTCGTGCAGTGCAAATCCTGCAGCAAGCACTTCCGCGTGGTCGATGAGCCGGTGTTCGAAGGCAAGCCGGTAGAGATCAAGGCGCCGCAAACACTGGCGTGCCGCAGCTGCCAGGCCGTGGCCACGTACGAGGCAGCGGACATGCACATCTCCTCGATCGAAAAGCGGAAGAAGACCGGCTTCTGAAACAGCTTCGATGATCAACGAAAACGAGCTCGCGCAAATCGTTCAGCGCTTTGGCGCTATGCGCGCGCTGGCGGATCGCGCCAAAGCGGAAAGCCCGAACGATCCGCGCGCGCTGTTCGGCGCTGGCGTGGCGTACAGATTGCTCGGTGACTACGCGGCCGCGGCGCAAGCGTTTGCGCGCACCAATGTGCTGCAGCCCGGTCAGGCGGCGATCCTCTTCGAGCTTGGCTTGGCGCAGGAATATTCCGGCAAGTTTGAGCAGGCGATCAAAGCTTATGAGCAGGCGGTTGGCGCCGCGCCGGACTATTTTAAGGCGCGCGAGGCTTTGGTGCGGCTGCAGAAGCAGACGCCGGAGCGCAATCAGATCGCGCTGATGGAAGCGCAATTCGCTGGGCCGGATGAAGATGGCTGGCGCACGGCGCATCTCGGGCATGCGTTGGCGAAGACGTACGAAGATCTCGGCGACGTTAAAGCGTCGATCGCGTGGCTGACGCGCGGCAAGCAAAAGCGCAAAGCGGTGAGCCCTTATAATCGCGCCTTGGAAGAAGAGCTCGCGCAAGGGGCGATGAAAGTCGCGTATGCGCCGGGTGGCGGCTTTTCAAACGAAGAGCCGATCTTTGTGTCGGGCCTGCCGCGTTCGGGCACAACCTTGGTGGATCGCATTCTATCCAGCCATGCGGATGTGAAGTCGCTTGGGGAGATCGGCAATTTTGCGTTGCTGAACAAGAAGCTCTCTGGCTCCGCGACGCGGCCGACGCTTGACCCCGATACGTTTGCGCGCGCTGACGCTGTAGATTACGCGCGCTTGGGTAAGCTCTATATCGAAAGCACGCGCCCGCTCTCGGGGTCGACGACGCGCTTTATCGATAAGGCGCCAAGCAATTATCTGCTCGCCGCGTCTATCCTGCGCGCGCTGCCGAATGCGCGCGTCATCGTCGTGCGCCGGCATCCGCTCGATAGCGTGCTCTCGAATTACAAGCAGCTCTTCCCGCTGGACGATCGCTACTACGATTACGTCTACGATCTGGAGACAGCGGCGCATAAGTACGTTCAGTTTGATCGCGTGGTGCGGCATTGGCAGAGCGTGCTGCCGGCTGAGCGCTTCATGGTCGTTCAGTACGAGGAATTGGTGGCGGCGCAGGAAGAGATGAGCCGCAAGCTTACCGCATTCTGTGGTCTCGTCTGGAATGACGGTGTGCTGGCGTTTCACCGCAACGCCGCTGGCGTCGGCACCCCCAGTGCGGCGCAGGTGCGGGCGCCGATGTACAATACGGCGGTGGGGCGCTGGGAAAAATATGGCGCGCTGCTCGATCCGGCGCGGCGCGTGTTGGAAAAGGCCGGCGTCGCACTCTGACGCCGGCTTTTCACGGAAGCCTTAGGCCGCCGCTTTGAAATCTCCCAATTGTGCCGCAAGCGCACGTTGGCACGCGGCGCGCGCGGTGCAGCGTTCGACGTAAGCGGCGAGATTGGCGTGCTTGTCGGTTTCGTCCTGCAAAAAAGCCCCGGTTTGCACCAGGGCTTTTTGTCTTTCGACGTTAGAGCGCGCGCTTGAACAGTTCGTCGTATTTTTCGCCGTCGAACGGGATGGCGTTGCTTAAGGTGGCGAGGTCGCTCACGGCATAATCGCGCGTCGACGGCCAATGCGCTTCGGTGACGCCCATGGCGCTCAGCGAGGCGGGCAGGCCGATGCGGGCGTTGAGATCGCGGATTGCCTGCGCCAGATCGCCATTGGGGCCGAGGCCGAGCGCGCGGCGCAGGCGGGCGAATTTCTCAGGTTGCGCATCACCGATCATCGCCAGCGAGTGCGGGAGGATCACAGCGTTGAGCGTGCCGTGATGCAGCTTCAATTCATGGATGCGGCCAAGCGCGTGCGAAAGCCCGTGCACGGCGCCGAGGCCTTTGGCGAACGCAAGCGCGCCTTGGAAAGAGCCCATCATCATGTGCCAGCGCGCATCACGGTCCGAGCCGTCTTTCACGGCGCGTTCGATCCAGGTGTTGATGCGCTCGGCGCCATCGAGGCCGATCGCTTCGGCCGGCGGGTGCACGACCGGGGTCAGCACCGCTTCGATGCAGTGGGTCATCGCGTCCATGCCTGTGGCGGCAGTGAGAAAAGGAGGCAGACCCATCGTGAGCTCAGGATCGCAAACGGCGGCGACCGGGACGAGGAAAGCCGAGACGAACGTTTCTTTGCGGCCGTTATTGAGAATGACAACGGCGCCCGGCGAAACTTCGCTGCCGGTGCCGGCGGTGGTCGGCACCGCGATCAGCGGCGGGATTTTGGTGATGTGGCGCATGCCGCGCTGCGAGCCGCCGAGGCGCTCGAACGGGCCCTCGTGCGTGACCATGAGGCCCATGGCCTTGGCCAGGTCCATCGAGGAACCGCCGCCAAAGGCGATGATCCCGTCAGCGCCCGAGGCGCGATACGCAGCGGCGGCCTGTTCGGAGGCGCTCTCGGTCGGGTTAGCGGGCGTATCGGTGAATACGCCAGCCGGCGGCTCGGCCAGGGCGGCGAGCAGGGTGTCGAGGAGGCCGTTGGCCTTGAGGCCAGGGTCGGTGACCACGAAGGGCTTCGTGACGCTATGCGCCTTCAGCACTTTGGGCAATTGCGCCAGGGCGCCGAAATCGAAGGTGCACTGGGTGAGGTAATTCATCTGGGCCATGGGTCGCTCCGTCGCGGCTTTTGTCCCATAGGCGGAACCAGACCGCTACCGGGATTGGACATCTGAATCGTCGCGGCTAGTCTCCGCGCCCATGACTGAAACCGTTCTCGAAATTTCCAATCTCGTCGTCACCTTCGACACGCCGGACGGCGATGTGGAGGCTGTGAAGGGGGTATCCTTCAAGATCGACAAGGGCGAATGCCTGGGCATCGTAGGGGAAAGCGGCTCGGGCAAGAGCCAGACATTCCTGTCCGCCTTTGGCCTCACCTCACCAAACGCCCGTGTTTCGGGCTCGGTGAAATTCCAGGGCCGTGAAGTGCTCGGCTTGCCGCGGCGCGAGATGGACAAGTTCCGCGGCCGCCATGTCGCCTTCGTGTTTCAGGATCCGCTGACGGCGCTGACGCCGCACCTGACCATTGAAACGCAAATGAGCGAAGTTCTGGAGCATCACTTCCAGGTCAAAGGTGATGCAGCGCGACAACGTGCAGTCGAATGGCTGGAGCGCGTGCGTATCCCGGAAGCGGCGCGCCGGCTTTCGCAATACCCGCACGAACTCTCCGGCGGCATGCGCCAGCGCGTGATGATCGGCATGGCGATGATGTCGGAACCCGCGCTGCTCGTGGCGGACGAGCCGACAACGGCGCTCGACGCAACGGTGCAAGCGCAAGTGCTCGATCTGATCGAAGATTTGCGCAAAGACACTGGGGCCGCAGTTGCGCTGATCACGCACGACATGGGCGTCATTGCCCGCATGGCGCAGCGCGTTGCTGTGATGCGGCGCGGCGAAGTGGTGGAAACCGGCACCGTCGATGAAATTTACGCCTCGCCGAAGGCCGAATATACGCAGATGTTGCTGAAAGCAGTGCCGCGCATCGACGGCGATCGCAATGTTGCGCTGCCGCAGCCAGAAGCTGGCCCACCAATTTTGAAGGTGGACGATGTGCGCGTCACGTTCCCGGTGAAAATCAAGGACGGCTCGCTGTTTGGCACAACGAAACCGTTGCGCGCCGTCGATGGTGTAAGCTTCACGCTGCAAGCTGGCGAGACGCTTGGGATCGTGGGCGAAAGCGGGTGCGGTAAGTCCACTCTGGCCCGCGCTGTGGTGCAGCTCCTGCCGCGCAATGCCGGCGAAGTGACGTTCCTCGGCCGCAACCTGTTGCCGAGCGAGCGTGAGGCCATCCGTCAATCACGCCGCGATTTGCAGATCGTCTTCCAGGACCCGCTCGCCAGCCTTGATCCGCGCATGACGCTTGGCGCATCGATCGGTGAGCCTTTGCTTGCGTTCGAGCCTGCGCTGTCGCGTGCTGAACGCGAAGTGCGCGTGAAAGAAATGATGAAACAAGTCGGGCTCGATCCCGATTTGATCAACCGCTATCCGCATGAGCTTTCGGGCGGGCAGAACCAGCGCGTGGGCGTTGCGCGGGCGATGATCCTGAAGCCGAAGCTCGTCGTTTGCGATGAGGCGGTGTCAGCGCTCGACGTTTCAATCCAGGCGCAAATTCTTCGGCTGCTCGCTGACCTGCAGCGCGAATATAATACGAGCTTCCTGTTCATCAGCCACGATCTCGCAGTCGTCCGCGAGATTTCGCACAATGTGCTGGTCCTCTATCTCGGCCGCTCGGTCGAATACGGGCCGGCAGAAGTGATCCTGCGCGATCCGCGCCATCCATACACGCGCGCGCTGCTTGCTGCCGCGCCAACGCCCGATCCGGACATCGCACGCAACAAGCCGCGCGTGCGCCTCGTCGGCGATTTGCCGAGCCCGCTCGATACGCGTGCGCCGCTGCGGTTCTTGAAGTCACGCATCGTGGATAATCCGGATGCTACACAATACCGACCGCAATGGATTGAAGTTGCGCCCGGGCACTTCGTGGCGGAGCACGATCCGGCCGAGACGGTTATCGCCGCCTAACGCCTAGAGGCAGCGCGCCTCGTACCCAGCATCTTGAAGCGCGGCGATGATCTCGGCGGTGTGCTGGGCGTCGCGGGTTTCGATCTTGATGTCGAACTCGACGCCCTTGATGGGCGCCTGAAGCGTCATGCGGTGATGCTCGACCTCGAGGATATTTCCGCCCTTGTCGCCGATGATCCGCGTGACGGTGGCGAGGATGCCGGGGCGGTCGTCTCCGATGAAGCGCAGAATGGCGATGCGGCCCTCGCGAACGAGCGAGCGCTCAAGCACTGAAGCCAGGACGCGCGTGTCGATATTGCCGCCAGAAAGAACGATGCCGACCTTCTTGCCGGCGAACTTCTCCGGCGCGACCAGGAGCGCGGCCAGGGTGGCCGCGCCAGCGCCCTCCGCGACGGTTTTTTCAGCGGTGACATAAAGCGCGATCGCTTGTTCGAAGCCCGGCTCGTCGATCAGGATGATTTCGTCGATCAAGGATGCCGCCAGCGCGAACGGCAATTCGCCAACTGCTTTCACGGCGATGCCTTCGGCGATTGTCTGGCCGCCAGTAGTGCATTTTTCGTTGCGCGTGCGGCTCTCGAACGAGGGATACATGGACGATTCAACGCCGATGATGCGTATCTCGGGCTTTACCGCCTTTGCGGCGATCGCCATGCCGGAGATCAAGCCGCCGCCACCGATCGGGATCACGAGAATATCGAGGTCAGGCGCAGATTCGAGCATCTCAAGTGCTGCAGTGCCTTGGCCTGCGATCACCGCTGCATCGTCGAACGGATGTACGAATACGAGGTTCTGCTCGTCGCGCAGCTTGATGGCGTGTGCGTACGCATCGTCAAACGTGTCACCCTCCAGCACAATCGTGGCGCCGCGTGACCGGGTCTGTTCGACTTTCACATGCGGTGTCGCGCGCGGCATGACGATAGTGGCCGGCACGCCCAGCACCTGAGCATGATGCGCCAATGCTTGCGCGTGATTGCCGGCCGATGCTGCGATCACGCCGCGCGTGCGTTCGCTTTCGTTGAGTTGGAGCAGGCGGTTCAGAGCGCCGCGCTCTTTGAAGGCGCCGGTCAGCTGCTGGTTTTCGTATTTCACCCAGACGTCGATACCCGTCGCTTTCGAGAGCGTGCGCGAATGGTGCATCGGCGTTCGGTCGATGCGGCCCTCCAAGCGGAGCGCTGCGGCGCGGACGTCCTCAATCGTGACGGGCTGGGATGGGCGGCGATCTGACATTGACGTGGCGGACCCTATCGGGCGTCGCGCGCTGGTTCAATGATCAGGCGCCAAGCGCGCGCATCAGGTCGAGCCGACGCATCGCTTTGCCGGGTAGGGCGGCGAGCTTGGGTTGCGGCGCCTTCTCGATCTGGGAACGCAATCCATGTGCGCCCCGGCGCACGGCACCAGAAAAGGATGCGCCAGCGACAACGCCCCATTCCAGCATGCGCTGCGTGGTCGAGAGTTGGCGTTTGTATTGGTAGTCGCCCGGGCCAAAGTCGACCTCGGTGACTCCATGGTCGGCGGCCCAGCCAATGATGCGCCGCGCCAACTGGACGCCGGGAGAATAGGCGTCAAAGGCGCTGTCGTGCGCGACGATCCAGAAGTGAAGGACGCTGCCGCTGCGCAAGCAAAACGCGCCGGCGGCCATGGCGCCGTCCACGCTCAGCGTGAACAAGGCGCCGCCGAAGCTAGGTTCGCGGGCAGCGAAGCAGCGATCAAGCGTTTGACGCACCCATGGCGCCGCCCAGATTTCGGGCTGGCCGGTGCGCTGGAGCTGCGTGTTCTTCCAGCTGACCAGCGTCTGAAAGTCAGCGCGCTCAGAGCTTTGCGCACGGAACTCGACCTGACCGCGCTCGCGCTCAAGCTTGCGGGCTTTTTTGTCGGTCTGGCGTACGAATTCTGCGCGCCGCGTGCGCAGCGCTGCCTCATAGAGTTCGCTGCTGCTTTGCGTTTCAGCGATCCATGAGCCTTCCGCGCCCGCTGCTTTGAACGGCGTTGCACCGGTGGGAACGTGCGTAAGGTCGATGCGGCCGACATTGAGGGCGCGGCAAAGTCGTGCTGGCGCGATCTCGAGGCGTTCGCGGCCCACGAGGCCTTGATAGTCGCTGATCGGTGCGCCGAGGCCCATGGCGCTGAAGCGTGAGAGCCGCTGCGCGCCGAAATAGCCTTCACCGTCATTAACGATGACAACGCGTGCGTCGGCGCGTGCGGCGCCGATGAGTTGGGCCCAGTCCGGCGTGAGATAGGGGCTGAACGTTCCGGCGCGCTGATGGCTGCGCCATTTTTCAATGTCAGCTTGGCCCAATTCCTTGGGATGTATCGTTTCGAAACGCACGAAATCCGCCTTGCTCAACTCGCTCATCTGGCGAAGCAAGGACTGGGCCTAGCGCGTGGCGGGGAGCCCGGTCCGGCCGGCGGCGAAATCCGCGACGGAGCGGTCAAATGCGGCGGCGCTGACGCCGATCGATTTCGGCGTCGCGCCTGGCGATGGGCGGTATTTCGAGTCGACCCCGACAAGTTGAAAGCGCCGGCCGTCTCGGATCAGGAAAGCCGAGCCTGAATCGCCCAAAGTGGTGTCGCAGGCATGTGCGAAGGTGGCGTCATCGTAGATCTGAATTGGATGGCAATCGATGTGGGCCGAGAGCAAGTCGCCGCCCGTGTCCCAGGAATAGCCGGCCTGGAGCAAGTTCACGCCGCGCGGCGCTGAGCGCTCTCGTGTCGTGAAGCGACGCACTTCGGCGTGGCCAAGCGTATCGCCGAGCGGGCGATCGAGCCGCAGGAGCGCCCAATCGTGGCCGTCGAGCTCGCTGGTCGTGGCGAAGCGATAGAAGTTGAAAGCAGGGCTAATTAAATAGGCGGTGGCGCGGGCGCTCTGGCCGTTGCCTGATGGTGTGAAGACGCCGGCGGCGTGAACGCCATTGTCGCTAACGATGCAATGCGCGGCTGTGGCGATGACGTTGCTGGCGATGAGCGTCGCGGTGCAGCGCTGGCCGGCGGCGCTGACGAAGCGGCCCATGAAGCGCCAGGGAGCTTCGCCTGCATCGACACGGACACGATCATCGCGGCCGTAGAAATGATCGATAATGCCCATTGGACGCTCGCGCGTGTGGCAATCGGAGCGATCCGTTCGTGCGGCGCAGGCGCCGTTGCCAATACCTGGCTCTTCGCAGATGTCATTGAACGAGGTGGCGCAGGTGTCGGTTAGATTGCGCAACCAGCTCATGGCGGCGCAATCGGTAGCGTCCGTGGCTTGGATGCAGGCGCCGGTGCCGAGGCGCAGCTCGTCGCATTCGCCGTCATTCGCCCACTGGCAGGAATCGTCCTCGATATCGCGGCGGAGGCGCTGGCAGTCGGTATTGTCGGAGTTGGCGGGGCACAGGCCGGAGCCGATCGCTGGCTCGTCGCAATCGTTGTTGCGCGCGAAGGCGCAGGAATCATTGCCGACCGGGGTAACGCCCGCGGTGGGTTTTGGCGGCTCTACCTGGTGGAAATAGGCGCGTGGATCAAAGCGCGCCGGCGCCTGGGGCGCTGCGGCAAAGCTCACCGTTACGCAGGCCGCCACTGTCGCGATCGCCGCCAGAATGCGCATGGGGGCCCCAGAAAAGCTCCGGGTAGCCTAGCCCGCGAAGCCGGTCCGGGGAAGCTACCGGCGCCGTCACTTGATCTCCCGGCTCGGCTCTGAAACAAGCCCGCCATGGCCGCGCCCGTCCTCCATATCGGCAACAAGAATTATTCGTCCTGGTCGATGCGTCCTTGGTTGGCGCTGAAATGGGGCGGCATCGGCTTTCAAGAACACATCATCCCGCTCGGCGGAGAAGGCTATGGCCGCTCCGAGATCAAGGAAGTGCGCGCGGTATCGCCAAGCGGGCGGGTGCCGGCGCTGCACGTCGGCGATGCGGTGATCCACGAAAGCATCGCGATTTGCGAATGGGCGGCCGAGCAGACGCCGTCGCTGTGGCCGGCTGATCCGATCGTGCGAGCAGAAGCGCGCGCGGCATCGGCTGAGATGCACGCGGGCTTTGCGGCGATCCGGCGCGATATGTCGTGCAACATCCGGCGCAGGCTCGAACGCGCGCCGCAATGGCCAGCGGATACGCATACGGATATGACGCGCCTGTTTGAACTCTGGGGCGGCCTGCGCGCGCGCTTCGGCGACGAGGGCGACTTTCTGTTCGGTCAGCGCTCGATCGCCGACGCCATGTTCGCGCCAATCGCCACACGGCTGCGGACATATGCGGTCGAGGCTCCCGAGTTTGCGCAGGCGTACTGCGCCACCATTTTTGCCGACGCGGCGTTCCAGGAGTGGGAACGCGCGGCGGAAGCTGAACCTTGGACCATTGAACAAACGGAAGCGCTTTACCGATGAAGAGATTGATCCTGGCTGCGGTCGCCGTGCTCTCGCTGGGCGCTTGCAACACCAATGAAAAAAGCGGCGTGGAGCGCGAGATCGAACGCGCCGATACGGAGCGCGCCGATGCGATCACCAACGCACTGAATGAGATTGGAAGCGAAGTGGACGAACAGCCGCAAACCTTGCCGTCGGGCCTCGAATTGAAGTTCACACGCCGCGGCGCAAATCAAACATTGGCGCAGCCGTCGATGGCCTCCACTGTGCTCGTGCACTACGAAGGCAGCTTCGTGGACGGCGGCGAAGTGTTCGATTCTTCTTTCGCGCGCGGTGAGCCGGTGGATTTTCCGCTGCAGGCGGTAGTGCCCGGCTTCTCTGAAGCGATCACGCACATGCGTCCCGGCGATGAAGTGATTGCGACGTTCCCGGGTTCGCTGGGCTATGGCCCGTCGGGCCGCGGCCCGATCCCGCCGAATGCAGCACTTCGTTTCCGCATTGTGCTGCTGGCGTTCCAAGAGCCGGGCGGTGAGCCGGTTGGTGATCCGGGCTGAGGCGGATGTCTAAGATCGATCAGACGCTCGATATTCTCGCGCGTCTGATCGCTTTCGATACGACGTCCAGAAATTCGAACCTCGCGCTCATTGAGTGGGTGGAGGAATTTCTACGTGCGCGCGGCGTGGCTTCGCGGCGGGTGGCAAATGCCGATGGAAGCAAGGCCAACCTCTATGCGGTGATTGGCCCGAACGTGGCTGGCGGCGTGGTGCTGTCGGGGCACACTGATGTCGTGCCGGTCGATGGCCAACCGTGGTCGAGTGATCCGTGGGTGCTGAGCGAGCGCGGCGGCAAGCTCTACGGGCGCGGCACGTCCGACATGAAGAGCTTCATCGCACTGGCGCTCGCGCACGTGGATCAGATGCAAGCCGCGGCGATGAAGCGGCCAGTGATCTTGGCGTTCTCCTATGATGAAGAGATCGGCTGCCTCGGCGCGCCGTCGATGATCGCAGAGCTTGCGGCGCTGCCTGAAAAGCCGGCGGCTGTGATCGTCGGTGAGCCGACTTTGATGAAGGTTGTTTCCGCGCATAAGGGAGTTCGCTCGTTCTTGGTCGAAGTAACGGGGCGCGAGGCGCATTCAAGTTTGCCGGATGCGGGCGTCTCCGCCGTGATGGAAGCGCTTAAGCTGATGGGGCTGGTCGCTAAGATGGCGGAGGAAGGGCGCGGCATGAGCCATGCGCATTTCTCGCCGCCGGGGCCGACGCTGACGATTGGACGTGTCGAGGGCGGTACCGCTGCGAACATTCTGGCGCGGCGGTGCGAGTTCGTCTGGGACTTGCGCTCGCCCGAGCAAGCGCAGGGGGATGCGATCGAAGCACGCTTTCGCGAGGCCGCGGCGAAGCTCGATGCGGAGATCAAAGCGCGCGCGCCCGAGGGCGGTGTGAAGGTGACGCGGCGCTCGCTGACGCCGGGGCTGGCGATCTCGCAGAACAGCGAAGCTGAAGTGCTCGCCCGTGCGCTGACGGGCGATAATGAGACGCGCGCGGTGGCCTATGCCGCAGAGGCGGGGCTGTTTCAGCGTGCAGGATTGCCGGCGGTGATTTGCGGGCCGGGCTCAATTGAGCAGGCGCATCAGCCGGACGAGTGGATCGAGCTAAGCCAGATCGAAGAAGGCGCTGCGTTCATGCGCCGGCTGATCGCGCACCTAAACTAGCGCGCTGAGCGCCGCTTGTTTCGCCGCTTCATTGGAATAGGCGATGAAGCCCTTCACCAAGAAGTTGCCGGCGCGATCACCGTAGGTAAGCGGCGCGCCGTCGAGGCGCATGATGTTTCCGCCGGCTGCAGTGAGAATGGCGTGGCCCGCGGCGGCATCCCACTCGCACACTTCACCGAAGCGCGGATAAAGATCGGCTGCGCCTTCCGCGACCTTGCAGAACTTGATCGATGAGCTTGCGTGCGCGGGGGCGCCATTGAGCGTGCTCACGAACGCTGCAGTACGCGCGTCGCGGCCGGAGTTTTCCGATGCGATGATGCGCCATTGTGCTGGCTTTTCGGTAGTGCGGATCGCATGCAGCGGCGCGCGGAGCACGGCGGTAGCGGGATCGCACTGGCCGGCGAGCGCGCGGCCCGGCTCAGCTGCGTAAAGTTCACCGGTCGCTGGCGCGTACACAACACCAACCGTGGGAGCACCATTTTCAATCAGCGCGATGTTGACCGTGAACTGATCGCCGCCGGCGGCGAAGCCTTTGGTGCCGTCGAGTGGATCGACGCAGAACCAGCGCGCGCCGCATTCTGGGATGCGGCCTTCGGCGCAGGATTCCTCACCGATCATCGGTACGCCCGGCGCAAGGCGCTGTAAGCCCGCTTCTATGATTGCTTCGGCGCGCTGATCGGCGATGGTGACGAGGGAGCCATCGAGTTTGGTTTGCGCATCAAACCCCGCCGCGCGCACAGCATTAATTTCACGCCCAGCTTCGAGCGCGAGCGAGATCAGATCTTCGAGTTTTAGCATGTGCCCCGCTTGAAGCATGCGGGCACGCGCTAGTCCAGCTTGTCAGGCGTGTTTTGCTTTAAGTCCGCAAGCCAAGCGGCGGCGCTGGCGTCGCTTGGCATGCGCCAATCGCCGCGCGGGGAAAGCGCGCCGCCGGAAACGATCTTCGGGCCGTTCGGCACGGCGCTGCGTTTGTACTGGTTGGCGAAGAAGCGGGTGAGGAACACTTCAAGCCAATGCTTCAGCGTGGCGTAGTCGTATTTCTCGCGCCACGCGTTCCAAGCGAGATAGAGGATTTTGCTCGGCGTCATGCCGTAGCGCGTGAACCAGAAGAGGTTGAAGTCCTGCAGCTCGTAGGGTCCGACGACCGCTTGCGTGCTTTGCGGTGCATCGCCGGGGATGAGTTCGGGGCTGATCTCGCCTTCGAGCACGCTGATCAATGTTTGCGAAACGCCAGCGTCGAAGATTTGCTTATCGGCGACCCAGCGGATGAGGTGTTGGATCAACGTCTTCGGCGCGCCGCCATTGACGTTGTAGTGACTCATGTGATCGCCGACGCCATACGTGCACCAGCCGAGTGCGAGTTCGGAGAGGTCGCCGGTGCCGACGACGAAGCCGCCCTCGGTGTTGGCCAAGCGGAAAAGGTAATCGGTGCGCAGGCCGGCCTGCACGTTTTCGTAGGCGACATCGTACACCGGCTCACCGCGCGCCGCGGGGTGGTTCAAATCTTCCAGCATGCGCTGGGCGAGCGGTTCGATAGAAACTTCGCGCGCATCAATGCCGAGCGCGTTCATCAACGCCCAGGCGTTGGACTTGGTGGCGTCGCTGGTGGCGAAGCCCGGCATGGTGACGCCGATAATGTTTTTGCGCGGCAGGCCGAGCAGGTCGAAGGCACGCGCGATGACGATCAGCGCGTGCGTTGAGTCGATGCCGCCGGATACGCCGATGACGACGCGCTTCGTCCTCGTTGCTTCGATGCGCTTGGCGAGGCCCGAGACTTGGATGTTGTAGGCTTCGAAGCAATCGCGGTCGCGCTTGCTGAGATCATCTGGAACGAACGGGAAGCGATCGAGCTTTCGCTTCAGCGGCACGCCTTCTGGCGTGCCGAGGTCAAAGCTGATGTGGCGCCATTTGGTGAGTTCGTCTTTGGCGCGGGCGGCTGCGTCGTGGAAGGTGCCGACGCGGCGACGCTCTTGCGCGACACGGCCGACGTCAATGTCGGCGGTTACTAGCTTGGGCTCGCGTGCGAAGCGTTCGCCTTCGGCCAGTTTCTCGCCCATCTCGTAAGCGATGACTTGGCCGTCCCAAGCGAGGTCGGTGGTGCTTTCGCCATAACCAGCGGCGGCGAACACGTAAGCTGCGATGGCGCGGCGCGATTGGCTGTCGCAGAGCACGGCGCGGTCCTCGGCTTTGCCGATGACGATGTTGGACGCGGAGAGATTAAGCAGGACGTTGGCGCCGGCAAGCGCGCCGACTGTCGATGGCGGTTGCGGGGCCCAGAAGTCTTCGCAAATCTCGACGTGAAAGGCGAAGTCGGCGTGGTCTGTTGCGGTGAAGACGACCTTGGCGCCGAAATCTACCCACTCGCCTGCGATCTGGATGAGATCGTCCTCGGTATCGCTCGCGACGCTGAAATAGCGCTTCTCGTAGAACTCGCGATAGTTCGGCAGGAAGCTCTTCGGCACGACGCCGAGGATGGCGCCGCGATGGATCACGACGGCGCAGTTGAACACAGACGTGCGCGAGCGGATCGGCGCGCCGACGACCAGGATTGGGAAGAGATCCTCGCTGGCCGCGACAAGTTTCGCGATCGCCGCTTCGACGGCGTTCAACAGCGTATCTTGCAGCAGGAGATCATCGATAGCGTAGCCGCTGAGCGAAAGCTCCGGCGTTAGCAGCAGGGCCGCTTTTTCAGCATCCGCGTCGCGCCAGAATTTCAGGATCGCGTCCGCATTGGCAGCGGGATCGGCAGGCTGCACCACCGGCGCGCACGCCGCCACGCGCACGAAGCCATGCGCGTAAAGGGAGTCAAAGCTCTTGGCGGACGATCTGCGGGAGGCCATCGCGTGGAGCCTAGCACATTATGCTCAGCGAGACCATAAAGGCTCAGTCGTCGTGCGAGGTATCGATCTCGATGCGGTCGTCATAGCCCTTGCGGGCTGAGTAAAACACCAGCGCCATCAAGCCGCCGCCGACAGCGAGCGAGAGCACCGTGCCTAAGGTTAACGCGATCCAGCCATGGATGCTCATCGCCGAGCCGTCCCAGCCGGTCAGCGTGCCGAACGTGACGACTGCGAGCAGGCCGCCCAGCGTGAGCGTGAGCAGGAAGGCTTTCATACGTGCAAGATGGGGCGGGGCGGCGTGCGCCGCCAGCGGCCAGAAGGTCGCGCGTCAACGCCGCTTGCCGCTCTCCGTTAGCTACAGAAGGCGGGGATCACCACCGGCGCGGACGCCGTGCGCTGGCGCCATTGACCGTTGGCGTCGCGATAGCGCTCGCCCACCGCGATACGGCGCTCGAACACTTCGCAGGCCACTGCCGCCGCCATCTCGTTGACGGATGCGCCGCGCTCGGTTGCGCGCCGTGTGTACAGCTGCCGTCGCTGGATGTTGTTCTGCTCAACCCGCCCGCGCAGGTCAGCGGAGATGTTCGCGCCCGGCACAAAGCCAAGATAGCCATCGGCTTGCTCGCCGATGAGGCCCGCGCCGCGCGCTTGGTTGAGGGCGGCGTCCTGCGCCATGGCTGGCGCAGCGAACGCGAGGGTGGCGGCGGTCAACAGAGTTGCTGCAAGTACGCGGATCATGGGGTCGAGCCTCCGAACAGGTCGGTATTGTTTTCCAGGAGTTCTTGGGCGTCGCGTTCGAGGCGCACGATCACTTCCTGGCGAATATTGACGTTGAGATTGATCTCGATTGGCTCATCCGGCGCCTGGATCTGCACCGGAATGCAGCCCGCGATGGCGACGGCCGCGCCTAGGCTCGAAAGCAGCAGTGCCTGCGTGCGCATGTGAAACTCCGTGCTGCCGTCTTACCGGCGGTGAGCTGAATGGCCTCTGAAGCCCAGACTTATTCTGAGCTTGGGTCGTCCTGGTCAACAGTCTCCTCTGGACCTCCGTTCCGGCCCTGTTCGATGAGGGAGCCGGGATCGGTGATTGTTGCCGCCGTTTGCGCCAAGCGGCGGAAGGGCGCCGAAACCCGAACGTTGAATTCGAAGGGAACGCCGCGCACGGTGACGCTGCCGAGCCCTGGGACGGGGGCGATTGGGCCGAGATCGACGGGCCGGCCGGTGTTGCGGCCGCTGAACTCGATAGAAGAGATCACATCGCCGTTGAGATCGCCGTCCAGCGTGAGAGACAGGGTATCGTACCTGAAGCTGCGCAGCGCATCGAAGGCGATGCGTGAGACGCCGGTGGCGTCTTGGCCGGCCGGGCCGGTGTAGGAGATGGTGCCGCCTTCGCCTTGCGCGCGTACGACGCCGCCTTCGACAAACGCGCTGCGGCGCGTGAGAATGAGGGGAAACGAGCCTTCAAGACGGCCGGTCGCCTGCAGATCCGGGACATTCAGGGTTGAAAGTAAGCTCGATGCATCGACGTCGCGGAGCTGAAGCTCGAAGCGTGTTTCATCGGCGCCAAGCGTGATTGTCGTCGGTCGCATCTCAAGAACGCCAGACGCAAAATCGAACTCAGCGTTTTCGATCGATACGCGCTGATCGGTGAGCAACTGGAAGCGCACGCGCCCGTTGCTGACTTCGACGCCAGGATTGAGCACGCCGACGTGGACTTGTTGGCCGGGCGGTGTGGTCAGCGCAAACAAGTCGTCGAAATAGATTTCGCCGTTGACGGTCTCTACAATTGGGATCGTCGAGGTCGCGAGCGACACGTTGCGCAACAGGACGCGCCCGGTGCTGGTAATGGCTTCGCGTGTCCAAACAATATCGCCCGTCACGTCTGCGCCGCCCGTTACGTTGTCGACTAAGCCGCGCGTTCGCTCGGTAATGTCATATGGTTGCAGGTCTGGGCCGAAGGTGAGGTCGGCGGCGAGTATGCGCGCCGTGCCGGCGCCTTCGTTGATAACGTGGCGTGCAGTGAAGTTGGCGAGTTGGCGCCGCTCTTCCCCGTCTAGGAGAATGGCGCCGCTGGCGTCGACCACGCCTTCACGCAGCACCGCATCGACATCGACGAGTCGCAGCGGATTAAATAGCGGGCGCTCGTTATCCGTGGCGGGGCGGTTTGCAGTCAGGACGGCTTCCGCCGCAGTGACGCGGATCACCGGCTTGCCGTCTTCGGGCGCTGCGGTCCAACCGCCTTCGATGGTGGAGACCGAACCCGGCAAGGTCGGATCGCTTAGTGCGCCTTGTTCGAACGCGCCATCGACGCGCCAAGTGTCGGCGATGCGTGCATTGGCGGTGATGCGCTGGAGCGCGACGGTGAGTGTGCGATCGTCGGCCATGTCGATGCCGATGCTTGGGCGATCCGCGACGAGCGCAAGCGCGATGTCGCCGGTGCGCCCTCCAAAGCGTCCAATCACATTTGAAGCGGCGACGCGCGCCGGCTGGCCATCAGGGCCCGCCATTTGGCCGTTCAACGCCAATTGTTGGATGGAGAAGCCGCCGGACAAATTGTTTCGCGCATCCGCAGCCATCAACGCACCGTCCAGCGGACACAGAGAAAATGCGCCGTTTGCAAAGGAAAGTCCCGCAACATCGAGCCCGCCCATGCGTACTGGAAGGCATCCGCTGTTGGGCGTAACGCGCCAACCCTCGCCCCAGTGAATGCCTAGATTAAGCGTCGGTGTGAGATCGCGGATTTCACCATCGCCAACGGGGCCGCTGATCAAGGCCGGGCCGCGCAAATCAATACGGCCGCCATTCGCTTGCGCTGAAATGGTGATGCCGAGCTCAGCAGCCGATATGCTGGCGTTGCCCGCGCGCCAATCGGCTAGCGTCAGCGTCCCATCTGCTTCGAACGGCGCTTCCTCCGAAGACGTGACGGTGTCGAGCAGCAGCGAAACGCTTGGCGCGCCGCCGCCGGACAGTTCGAGCGCGACACTGCCCTGCGCAGTTGGACCCGGCCATTGCACCACCATGGCGGGCGCGTCTTGACGAAGAGGCCCGAGCCGCAGTCGAGCGCCCGTGGCCGCCCGCGCTTCAGCCGGCGCATCAAGCGTGATGCGTAGATTTCCGTTCGTCGCGGCTACCAACAGTGGGGCGGTCAGCGTGAAGCTGTCTGCGGCGCGATCAAGTGCGACGCGCGCCTGTGCGAACGTCGGACCAATGGGTGTGCCGTTCAACTCGGGCAAAGCCCGCCGCATATCTGCTTGCGCATCGGCATTTAGTGCGGACCGCGCCAAGGTAACGAGCGCATCGCCGCTCAACGCTCCATCTTCGCCAAGTGTTAGGCGGCCCGAAGCGGCGGGTTGTTGAGAGATAAGCGTCAGGCCTTCGAAGCGATCGCCGCCAAGTGTCCAGCGGGCGCGACCCTGACGGCCAGAGCCTTCGGCGTTGGCAGTGAAGCGTGGGCGCTGCATGCGAAGATCAGCAACAGCAAGCGAAACAGCACTGACGCGGCCTTGCGCCTCCCAAGCGGCTAGTTCCAAGGCGTCGTCGCGCATCAGCGCCTCAACGCCAAAGGCGCCTTCGAGAATGCTGCCGTCGACACTTTGAGAGTCTATGGCGCCAATGCGCCATGCAATTTGAAGATCAATGTGCTCCAGATTTACTGGAGTGCGCGCAAGGACGAGTAGGCGACCGTCGGCAGCCTCTGCGCCGGACCACTTCACGCCAGCCATGGACGCGGAGAACCGCACCGTGACGTCTTCGTTTTCACGCGATGTGATGACGAGTTCGCCTTGGCCGCGCTCAAGCGTGTAGTTGTCGGCGGTGCGCGATGTTTCAGCGATACGCGCGACGGCGCTGAAGTCTTCTCCGATGCGGCCGGATGCGCGCATGTCGCCCTGCACCTCACCGAACGGCGCCTCCACGAAAAGATTACCGTCGACGATCTCGAAATTGATCTCTGGAATGGAGAGGCGCTGGCGGCCGCGCGGCCCGCCGCCCAAGCGATCGAGCGTTCCGGCGCTGACCTCGCCGCGCGGCGTCAAACGCAAGCGCACCATCGGTTCAGTCAGCCGGACGGCGTCGAGTTCCGGCATTAACCCGTTCCAGCGCCAACTCGCTTCGACGAGTTGGATTGCAGCGTCGGGCGCTTCGATCGCGCCAAAGCGAACATTGGTTAGGGTGACGCCGCCGAAATCTAGACTGTCGACTTGAAAATCTGCTTCGACCCCGCGCTCTGATAGAGCGGCGCCAATCATAAAGTCCGCCAGCGGCAGGCGCGTAAACCATAGCCCGAGACCGACCAGGGACGTGGACACGCCAAGGGCGGCCACCGCTGTCACCCAACCGATTAAAAATCGGCGGGGCGGCGGCGGTTCGTCAGGCGTGAGGGGCGCCTGGTCTTGACTCGCAACGGCCTGGTTAGACCTATGTGCCATAATCCATCGCTTGGCGTGGTCCTTGCTGGTTCGGTTCTACCCGCCAGAGGGCAGCGCCGAGACGAAGGAATGACGTCACTTCAGTTTCCGGCTAGATAACCAAACAGCTGAAAATGCTTGTCGGGCCTAGTTTTTTTCGCCTGACAGGCAGCGGAGCACGAGATTGAGAGCAGAATTCGCTCAACGGCTCATGAAAGCCAGGAAAGGTTTGACGGCGTTCGGCCTGATGGCCGGGGCCGCCGTGGTGGGCCTTGGTCTTGCCTGGAACGCTGGGCTTTTCTCGGGCGCCGCGGAGGCTGCTGCTGCGGAAACTGCAGCGGTGCGCGAAGAAGCCGCGCGTCGGGCTGAGCACCTGGCGTTTACGGAAGTTTACCTGGCGCATGAAGAGCGGGAACTTCGCGTCGGAAATGGCGAAACTTTAGCGGGTTTGCTGGTCCGCGCCGGCGCGAGCAGCACCGAGACCAATGCCGCTCTCGCGTCGATCGCGGATGTTTACAATCCGCGCCGGCTTCGACCGGGCCAGCCCGTCAGTCTCTTTTTCGATCGCCGCTCCGGTAACGCGCGCTTAACGGGCGTCGCATTCCGTTCTGAGCCTGGCGCATCGGTGACGGCGAACCGCACCACGGCCGGAGATTTCGCCGCGCGCGAAGTGTTAATGCCGGTGACGTTCGAGATCGCTCGCATTGCTGCACCGGTGGAGACGAGCCTCTACGCCAGCGCGCTCGAACTTGGCGCGACCGACCGTGAGGTCGCTGCGCTCGCGGATGCGTTCGCGTATGACGTCGACTTCCAGCGCGACGTTCGCCCAGGCGACAATTTCGAGATCGTCTTCGAGCGTTATTACGACGACGAGGGCAATACGGTCCGCACCGGCAATATGTTGTTCGTCTCGCTCGAGTCCGGGCGCGGGTCGCGCGCCTTCTATTCCTTCTTGGCGCCCGGCGACTCCCGCCAAGACTGGTACGATGCTGATGGCAGAAGCGCTCGCCGCTTCCTGATGAAAACGCCGATCAACGGCGCGCGCCTTTCATCCGGCTTTGGCATGCGCCGCCACCCGATCCTCGGTTACTCGCGCATGCACCGCGGCACTGACTTTGCCGCGCCGACTGGGACACCGATCCTCGCAGCAGGTGAGGGCACCGTCATGCGGGTTGGCCCATTCGGCGCGTTCGGCAATTACGTCCGCATCCGTCATGCCAATGGCTATGAGACGGCTTATGCGCACATGTCGCGCTTTGCTCGCGGCATTCGTGCAGGCGCGCGGGTGAGCCAGGGGCAGGTTATTGGCTATGTCGGCACCACGGGCCGCTCGACCGGCCCGCACCTCCATTATGAGGTGATGCTGCGCGGCCGGCAGATGAACCCAATGACGCTGCGTGTCGCAACTGGCCGCAATCTGGAGGGCCGGGCGCTGGAACTCTTCATGATCGAGCGATCGCGTATCGACACTATGCGCCAGGTACGGGCGCGCGAGACCCCGGTATCGTTCGCCGCGGAATCACCTGCCGCGCAAGCTCGGGGTGCGCCCTAGTACGCAATCACGGCGTGCGCCAGCTCAACTCTACTGTTGAGCCTCCGCTGAAATCGTCGCATGCTCATGATGGAGATGCGTACCGCGCGCGCGCGGGATTGCAACGGAAGTAAGCTATGGCCCTTAGGGCGCTGATTGCAGACGATCATGAGCTGTTTCGCAGCGGTTTAAAGCAATTACTTGTCGATGCCCTCGGCGTGGAAGATGTCCGCGAAGCCGAGACTTTCGATCAAGCCATCGAAATCTTGACCGACGAAGGCGCAGGCGACCTGGTTCTGGTCGACCTCAGGATGCCGGGGATGTCGGGCGCAGAAGCATTGGCCGCGCTGCGCGATGGCTTCCCAAATGCAAAGATCGTCGTCGTTTCGGCGTGGGAAGAGCGTGCCGAAATTCTCGCGGCTTTAAGCGCTGGCGTGCACGGCTATATTCCAAAATCTCTCTCCGCCGCCGAGATCGCTGCGGCGTTGCGATCCGTTCTCGATGGCCGCATCTACGTACCGGCGACCATTGGGCGGCGCGATCCGGGCGATCCAGTTGCGGCTGGCAACTCCGCCGCCCAGGGCGAGAGCAAGCTCACGCTTCGGCAAAAAGAGGTTCTCAACGAATTGTTGAAGGGGCAAGCGAGCAAAGAGATTGCGCGCACGCTCGACATCGCAGAGGGCACTGTGAAGATTCATCTTGCAGCGATCTATCGCGCGCTCGGCGTAAGGACGCGCGCCGAAGCGATCGCAAGGCTGAAAGTATAGCAGCTTAAGCGGCGCGGAGTTGCGCCAGTGCGGCGGCCCTGAGATCGTCAGGGTCGACTGGTTTGATTAGCCAAATGTGACCGGAGCGGCGCAAGGCATCGAGCGTCTCGGGCCCGGTATCTCCCGTCACCATAATTGTGCGCGGCGCTGGATCGAGCTTGGCGCGCAAGCGCGTAGCGATGTCGAGCCCCTGTAGCTCGCCGCGAATGCGCAAATCCAAAACGAGCAAGCGCGGGATGTATCCGTTCTGCAGCGCCGCCTCTGCCGCTTCGCCATCCGCGAATGCGCGTACTTCAGCGCCCAGATCGGAGAGGAGGCCGGTGATTGCTTCTCGCGCGAGCGCGTCATCGTCCATCACCAGCACAGGCACGCCGTTAAGCGCATCAGCTCGTATCGGGGCGGGCGCAGTTCTTGACCTCGCTGAAAGCGGCTTGGGAACGCGCAAGGTGAACCGCGCACCTTTTCCTTTTGCGGAGTCGACTGTGAGTGAAATGCCGAGGAGTTCAGCAAGCCTGCGCACCACCGGCAGGCCAAGGCCCAATCCATCGCTGCTGGCGTCGAGACGTTCGAATTCCTCGAAAACACGCTCCTGATCTTCTGGTGCGATACCTGGGCCGTCATCCGAAACGGTGATGATTACTACACCGTTCTCGGCGCGTGCGCTGATCCGCGCGATGCCGCCGCCATGCTGGATCGCGTTTGCGACGAGGTGGGAAAGCAATCGCGACAGAAGTCTTGCGTCTGTTTGAACAATCAGCGGCGTGGTGGCCGCTTCAACTTTGTTGGGGGTGTGTTCCGCGATCACTGCGTCCAGGATGCCCTGGAGTGGCGTGTCAGCCGGGTCCGGCGTGACCACGCCAGCTTGAAGGCGCGCGAGATCCAGCAGGCTGCTGAACATGCCGATCATCGATTGGACGGCGCGGTCCATCTTGGCAACGATACCGCGCGTTTCGTCTGTCTGTACGCGCCGTTCTAGGGCAGAGAGATACAACGCTAGTGCGTGCAAGGGTTGGCGCATGTCATGACTGGCGACAGCGAGAAAACGGCTCTTAGCCAAGTCCGATGCGGCGGCGCGCCGAAGTGCTTCCTCAGAGGCGGCGTAAGCGGTCTGCCAACTCTGTTGCTCCGAGCGTAACATTGCGAGAGTGACGGATATAGAGATAATCGCCAGTGCAGCGAGTAAGCCGCCGATTAGCAAAAGCCCATCCCGCAGCCGCTGCTCTTCGGCGCGTTGCCGATCAATGAGGCCTTCGACCTGTTGCAGCAGCGCGCTGACTTCGGTGCGCGCTTCATCCATGTTCTCCTTTGAGCGGACGAGCGATGCGCGGAACTCGCGCTCGCTTAGCTGACCGGCGCGCTGGGCGGCGAGCACTTCGCTAAGTGTTTCCAGCGCGGTGCGCGTTAGCGCGTCGACCCGCTCGTATCGTGCGCGCAGTTCAGGCTGATCAAGGCTAAGCTGAGCGAGGCGCGCGAGCTGCTGGTCCGCAGACACACGCCCGCGATCATACGGCTCCAGAAAATCGCGATCATTGGTCAGTAGATAACCGCGTTGGCCGGTTTCGGCGTCGATCGAGGCTTGCATTAAGCCGTACGCCGCCAAGCGTGCGTCCCGCGTGCGTTGAACTTCGCGCATCACGTTCTGATGCGCTCCGTCTACGCTAACGAGGCCGATGACGACCACGACCGCACAAAGCGCCAGCACGCCCATCGCGATGGCGATGAGCCGATCAGAGCGATTGCGGGGAAGTGAACGTGAAGGCGGCTCGGACTCTGGGGTGGTCACGTCGCGCTCCGTCTACGTCTGCTCCAGCCATGCGAGAATAGCCTGCGGGTTAGCCGGCTTCTGCATCACGTCGAGCCCGATCCGAACCGCCGCTTCGAGGGCGCGTCCATGAAACGATCCAGACAGCACCAGAACGCGCACGTGCGGGTTTAGCTGCATGAGCCTTTGGACCAGTGTTACACCGTCCGGACCCGACCCGAGATTGTAATCGGCAATAATGTACCTGATTTCCGGCAAGCGCGATCCTACCACACCGCTAATCTTGTCGGCGTTCACCGCGTGCACGACCTCGGCGCCCCAATCGGCCAGGACCATGCTCAATCCCTCGGCACACGCTGCGTCGTCCTCTAGGACCAGGATCAGGGGTTTGGCGGGCGCCATGGGAAGGAAAAGACCACGTGGAACGCGCGTTGTGCAGGTGCTTCGTGCGGGCCTAGGTCGCACGACATAGGTCGCGACCTATGTCTGCATTCCCCAATCGGGTGACGCTACGCCTAGGTCTTCGACCACGACTTCTGTGCAATATTCGCGTGCGCGAACTTTTGTCATCACTACTGGGCCCTAAGCTGTGTCTCAGCGGGCGAAGGGACCTCAGAGTGGACAATCTCGCGCTTCATTTTGCTGCCGATACCGGTGAGGATTGGGTAAGCGGCGCTGGGGGCGCTGCTAGCCGAGGCGAGTATGATTTCTGCTCGCGCGATGGCGCCTTGGCGCTGAAGGCCAAGATTGAGGCGTATTGGCGCGAGCGTGGCCAGCACGTTATGATCGCACTGCAAAACGTGGGCTTTCACCCGGCGATCCGCGCTGCTCGTTTCGACGTGCGCAGCGATATGGTCAACGGCATGCCGCGTACTACAGGAGCGCGGAAATCGGCGCCGGTTGCGGAAGAAGTTTTCGTCGAGGACTTTGACCTCGACAGCGAAGACCTCGCGTTCGAATAGAGTTTATTGGTTCGGGCCTTGGGCGACTCTCGGTGAGGGGCGCGGTCGCATGCGGCGGCTGCGCCCTTCGCTTTTTTGAGTTCGCGTCAGTAATGTGTACGCGGCGACGCGGAGACACTGATGTCCGACGATATCGCCGCTCCGGCGGCGTTTGAAATCCCTGAGGGCTACACGGCGCTCGACTGGCGGCGCGGGTTTGTACGGCAGATTGGGCCGCTCTATCGGCGCGTGGAGGGCGATTCCTATCGCATGGCCTTCCGTGTGGAGGAGCAGCACACGAATGGCATGAAAAACGCGCACGGCGGCATGCTGATGAGCTTTGCCGATATGGCTTGGGGCCACGTCGTCTCGGTCGAAACCTCCTCGTATTGGGTGACCGTGCGGTTGACGATCGACTTCCTGTCCAGCGCGCATACCGGCGACTGGGTTGAAGGCGCGAGCGAAGTGCTCTCGCGCGAAGATGATCTCTATATCGTCCGCGGTCGTATATGGGTCGCCGATCGGACGCTGCTTACGGGTACGGGCGTGTTTAAGCCTATCCAGCGCCGTGAGCCGCGACCGGGTGAGAAGGCTTATACCGCTGGCGGTGAATAGGCGCGCGAGCGCCATTCAAAGGCTAGGTCAGCAGGCGTCTTCGGTTTTGAGAACGGCCGGGATCGTCATCAGCAAGATCCAGAACTCACCGAGCCATGACCATTCTTCGAGATACTCGCGGTCAAAGCGAATGCGGCGCTCATAGCCGGTGCTCGACCGGCCGCTGACTTGCCAGAGGCCAGTGATGCCCGGGCGAACGAGCAGGTAGTAACGGCGATCGCGGCCATAGCGATTGAGTTCAGCGCGCGTGATCGGACGCGGGCCGATGATGCTCATGTCGCCGCGCAGCACATTCCAGAGTTGCGGCAATTCATCGAGGCTGGTCTTGCGGAGGAAGGCGCCGATCTTGGTGATACGCGGATCGTTGCGCAGCTTCTGGCCTTCCTGCCATTCAGCAGCAGCGTGCGGATCGGTCAGAAGGATGTGCGCCAAGCGCTCCTCGCTATCCGTCGCCATAGTGCGGAACTTGAGGCACTCGAAGCGTTCGCCTTGGCGGCCGACTCGGGTGTGACGATAGAAAATCGCGCCCTTGTCAGTCAGGCGAATCAGCAAAGCGATGGTCAGAAACGCTGGTGCGAGGAAGAGGAGGGCCGTTGCTGCAACTGCGAAATCGAAGGTCCTTTTTAGGCGTCCATTCGCTGCGCGAACCTTGCGGATCAAACGACGATCGGTGATCCGATGCGCGATCCGCGCTTCGGCCGCTCTGTAGCGTTCGCCTGCATTCTGCCGGCCTCGAAAAGGGATCCGAACCGCGGAGCCCGTCTCGATCATCTGGTTCGCCATCAGTCCAAGACCCCCGCCATTTCCTCCGCTAATGGCTTGGTAACGTTTGGCATGCGTCCGTTGTGCATTGCAATCCCAGTCGCTCCATTGGTGAGGGGCTGCTTTGGAAACTTGTTTGGAACAATCGCCTGATTAGAGTCGTTATGGGTGGTCGTAACGCCGTACCGGCGAATTGTATTGGAGTTGGCCTTGGGGGCTCTTCGCCGCCAGCACCCTGAAATGGCGCCCAGCGCCTCGCCGGCTAGCCCCGAGGCGCAAGAGGTTCGTCGCAGCACGCGCGCGCCGAAATGGCTCGTTGTGTCGGGGCTTCTGGTCTACTGCTCTGTTTTTTGGATGCTTATTTGGGCTGTCGGCACGTTCGGCGTCGACATGGTCCGCGTCGCAACGGCTGGCGGACAATAATCCAGCGCCAAATAGCTGTGGATTGTGCGTCACAGTCCGGTCCCGTCTTTTTAACTTCGCCCGCCTAGCCTCCCTTTTGAACGCGCTGCTCGAGCGGCAGCCGTCTGGGAGAGCCCAAAATGATCTTGTCAAAGCACGCGGGTGGCTCCGTGAAGACATTCCCGCCGCAAGTGCAACATGTTGCTTTCATGATGAACTCCGGAGGACGGTGCGCCCAATCGCGCCGATCGCGCTTGGCCAGCCAAGCGGCGCCGGCCTGTGCAGGGGGATTCATTTTGCGCTTCCATCGCGTCCTTTCCGTTTTCGCCGCATCGCTGATCGCGTTTGCGCCGCTTCAAGTCGCCGCCCAGGAGGTGGAAGACAGCGTGTCTGTCCGCGATCGTCCGCGCCCTGAATATGATCCGCTCGGCACGCGCCTTGGCGGCTTCAATCTGAACGCCGAACTGAACCTCGGCGTCGCCAGCACCGACAACCTTTTCGCCGAGCCCTCAGGCGCTGAAGATGACGACATGATCTACACGGTTCGTCCGTGGGCGCGCCTCGCTTCAGGCTGGTCACGTCACGCGCTTTCGGTTGAAGGCGGCGCGGCGTTCAAGAGTCACGCAGATTTTTCGAGCGAAGATGCCGACACGCACTTCATCCGCGGCGTGGGCCGCCTGGATGTTGGCAGCTCGACGAGCGTTACCGGCGTGCTCGGCTTTGCGCACGAAGTTGAACCGCGCACCGATCCGGACTCGCCGCTGACGCCTGACCCGGTCGAGTACGATCGCAACGACATGTCTGTTGCGGTTGCGCACACCTTCAATCGCTTCCGCATCAGCGCAGAAGCAGCGCAAAGCGAGTACGATTTCGAGGGTTTGCAGGACTTCCGCGACAACGACGAAACCGTGCTGCGCGGGCGCTTGGAAGCTGAAGTCACGCCGCGCCTTGGCGTTGTTTTCCAAGCGACGCACGATGAGCGCGACTACGACAACGCACCAGTGCTGAACTCGGAAGGCCAGACCTACATGGCCGGCGTCACCTTCAACTTGACCGATCTGATGCGCGGCGAACTCACTGTCGGCCAGTTCGAGCGCGACTATGATGCGCTTGGCACGACTGATGGCCTGGCTGTCGCCGGCGAACTCGAATGGTACGTCACGCGTCTGACGACGCTCACCTTCAATGCTGACCGCAACGCCGAAGATGTCGTCGGCGGCGCAACCGGGCTGCCGTATGTCGAAACACGCTACGGCGCGCGCGTGGACCACGAATTGCTGCGCAACGTGATCCTCACGGCCTCGCTACAAGCTGGCCAGCGCGAGTATGATGTAATCGATCGCGAGGATGAGTTCAGCTATGCCGAGATCGGCGCGGATTACCTGCTCAACCGTCGGGTGGCCCTCGAAGCGCGTTATCGCCGCGACGAAGTTGAATCGTCAGGCGCTGCCGCGTACCGGGACTATGAGGTGAACACGCTCTCGCTGGGCGTCAGCCTGCGCCTCTAGGCTCCGGCGGCGGAGGCGCTAAGCTGCAAACTGATGAGCTTGGGAACGCCAATGCCCGCGGCTGGGAAATCCAGAGCAAAAACCCCTGAGAAGGGGAGACGAAAAAAGGGCGCCGCGCGGAAACGTGCGGCGCCTGCCGTTTCGCTTGCCGGAGCACTGGCGGAGGCAGCATGGGCTGAGGCGGACGCGGCCTTAGCGGAGGCCTTGGCCGATCTCGACGAAGCTCAGACGGCTTCGGACGAGGCGGCTCGCGACGACGCTATGGCGATGCTGGCGCAGTCACTGTCACGCGCCGCTCGCAAGCGCGGCCTAAGCCGCCAAGGTGAGCTCGGCGCGCGCGCGCCTTACGATCCGGCGCGCCAAGTGCTGGATGACGCGGGTGGTCGCGCGCCCAAGACCGTTCGGATTGCGGCCCGCGGCGTCTCGCGTGGCGCTGAAGTGCTCTGCCCCATCCGCGTTCGGCGCCTCCGTAAGAGGCGGCCATGAGCGATTGGACGCTCTGCATCGACTTTGGCACCGCTTATTCGAAGGCGGCGGCGGCGCCTTTGGGGGCGTGGAGCCACTTTGAGCCGAGCCAAGTGCGTCCGTTGATGGTCGGCGGCCACGAACCGGGCGGAAACGCCTTCTTGCTCGACAGCGCGGTGTTCGTTGATGACAGCCATGTCTTGCTTGGCCGCGCCGCGCTCGCAGCTGCGAATGTGCCCGCCAACAAAAAGCGCATGGCGCTAAAATCGTTCAAAACATTGCTCAGTGTGAGCGATTTGGATCGTGCGCTGAATACAAACGCGCCGCTTTCAGTCGATCCGCACCGCATGTTTCAGATGCGCGATTTGATCGTGCTTTATCTGGCGTATTTGCTCGAGGCGGTGGAGCAAGCGAGCGCGGATGATCCGCTGCTCACCGATGTTTCGAGCATCAGCTATCGCTATGCCGCGCCAGCGTGGCGCAGTGGCGATAGTGCGGGCATGCACGACAGCATCGTGCGCCTTTTTGGTGAGGCCGACGCCTTTCGCGAAGCGGTGGGCGAGGCGCTGCTGGCCCCGGAGGGATTGCCGCTTTCGCTGATCGAGAGGGCTCTGCCAAAGGCGCAAGCGCAGGCGCAACCCTTCGAGATGGGGCTCATCTTCGAAGCGACTGCGGCGGCCGCCTACACGTCGATCGGGTTAGAAGATGCAGGGTCGCATTTCATCGTGGTCGACATGGGCGCTGGCACCACAGATATCGCCGCGCTGGCGCGCTTAGGGCCGCGCACGATGGAACTGCCGGAAGCACGCGTCACGCTGAAACAAGCGGGCGACTTCATTGATCAGGTGATCGCCAACCGCGTACTCGATAGCGCCTCCTGGGCGCGCAGCACTGCCGACAGAAGCGAGCTTTGGAATGTGTTGATGCGCCAGATGCGCGACATCAAAGAAACTCTGTTCGCTGACGGGCGTGCGACGCTGCGGATCAAGGGCAAGCAGATATCGATCGCCATGCGCGATATCGAAAAGGACGCGGACTTTCGCCTATTCTATAAGGGTTTGTCTGAGGCCTATGCGCACGCGCTTGCGGTGGTGCGTGACGATGCTGACGCGCGCGGCCGAACGGAAGTGCAGGCGGTTGCAGTCGGGGGCGGCGCGGCTGCGCCGTTCATTCAAGATCTCATCCGTAAGAAGGCAGTGCGCTCCACCCCGCGCGTGCAGCCGCGACCGGCGACACCCGACTGGGCGCATGCGGGAGAATTCCGGGGCAACCTTGCGCCGGTATTTCCGCAGCTGGCGATTTCGATTGGCGGCGCATTGGCGCCGGATGGCATGCTTGCGGCGCGCAGCGGGTCTAGTCCGGCCGCAACCGCCCAAACCGGAACGCCGGCGGCACACGATTGACGTAAACGCCCGTGTTCAAGTTTTGCCTGCGCTGCAGCGTCCGCATCGCATTGCGCACGGCGCTGATCCGGGTGCGGTCCCAGGCGGTCACCACGACACACGTGCGAGCGAAGGTGGCGACGATGGGGCCTTCAGCGCTGCTGAGGGCGGGCGGGCAATCCAAAACGATCAGATCGTAGGCAGTGCTCAATTCTTCGAGCAGGGCAGCAAAGCCTGGCGAACCCGTCAAAGTTCGCCACGGATTAAAGCCGCGCTCTGCCGGGATGAAGTGGAGCCCGGTTTCCTCTTCTTCGCAAAGGTAGTCGCGCCAACGTTCCGGATTTTCGCAAGCCCGCAGGATGCCGTCTTCGACGTCGGCATCGAGCGAACGGCTCAGCGCTCGGCGGCGGAGGTCGCAGTCGAGCGCGATCACGCGCCGGTCCTGCTGGGCGGCGCTGAGCGCGGTGCAGAGCGCTGCCGTCGTTGCGCCGTCGTCCTGGAAGGCGGCGATGAAAGAGACGACCCCGCCATCTGGCAGAGCGCCCTGGAGGTCGCGGAAGGCGGTCGCGAACGGGGAGGCCGGCTGGAACGTGACGCAGCCGGCCGGCGAGCGTTTGTCGGGAGGGAGCTGGCGCAGAGTGCGCGGCAGAAGCTCGGGTGCCGCGCCCAGGATCGCGTAGCCACGATGTTTTCCGAAGCTAGAGAGCGAAGTGACCGTGTTTCTTCCGATTTCAGCGATCAGCGCAAAGCCGAGGCCGACTGCTAACCCAAGCGGTCCCCAAAACAGGCTGGCCGGAAGCGGCCGCACCCCGCCGGACACGTCGTACAAGACGCCGATGCCGCCGATCGCGAGTGTAATGAGAATAACAGGCAGTACTTGGCGTACCACGGCGCGGCGCAAGCGAAAGCCGAGGAGGGAGGGGGAAGGCCGGCTGGTGCGCAACGTGGCGGCTCCAAGCGTTCCGGGCTCGTACCTTGTCCGGTCGCCTGTCAGTGGTGCCGTCACTCGTCTCGCGCTCCCCGCCCCAAATGCTGTCTGCGATGGTGCGAGCCGAAGCGCAATCCCCAGCCTCAGCCGCCCGCTCAACGTCGCGGCGAGGACAATGTTTCGTGCGCCGCGATTTTATCCACAAGCAGGAGATGCGTGGCCGGCATTTCTCGCTGCAAGTGCGTCTTTCTGTGGCCCGCTAGCGGCGGCTCACAAATATTAGCGGCGCGCAGGTTGTTGGCGATTGCACTTTCAACGGCTGTACTTAATCTCCCATAGCTAAGCCCCTAGGATCGCAAATGCTCATCCAATTGCCTCGCGGGTCGGCTGACCAGCAAGGTTCGCAGAATGCGGAAACCAATAATGCATTCGAGGCCGCGCTCCGGCGTGATCTCGCAAGTGCGCCCGTGGTTTCTTACGATGCAGTTCTTGGCGGATGGTCCAAGCGTGCAGTTGATCTCACGCTCACCCTGATTAGTGCGCCGGTGTGGCTGGTCATTCTGTCGGTCGCCGCCCTGGTTTCCAAATTGCGTCACTCCGCGCCGGTGTTCCTGGCGCATGAGCGCATTGGGTATGGCGGACGGATCTTTAAGTGCTTCAAGCTTCGCATCGATCCGCCGTCGGCGCAGATTGAGCGTTTGCGTCTTCCTGGTGAGCCGGATGAGGCGCCTGCCAACGACTTGACCGCAATTGCGGTCCAAGCCGAGGACCCTCAGGCGAAGTGGCGTCGTGCGTTAGAACGTCTGCCACAGTTGTTTAACGTGATTGCCGGCGATATGGCGCTGGTTGGTCCGTCGCCGCTGTCGCGCGAGGAGCTTGAGCCGCTGAAGACGGCGAAGCGCTATTATCTGAGCGCACGCCCCGGCGTGATCGGCGTCAGCGCCGTGGTGGACGCTGATGAGGAAGAGGCGAGCCAGTATAAGGCCTATACGCTGGCCTGGTCGCTCACCACCGATGCGCTGATCCTGTGGGATGCGCCGCGCTCGATGCGGGACCGCGGCGAACTTTGGAAGCCAGGCTTGAAGTTGGCGAAGGCGCGCGCTGCTGCCGGCGCAGAACGCGTCGTTGCGCGTAAGCGCAGCAACGCCTGAGGCTTTTCCGGCGTAAGCCCTTGCGCGAGGCCGAGACTCGGGGCCCTTGACCCCCTGGTAGGCGCGCTTGGCAGAGTTGATTTTCTTTGGACACGACGCTCACGATCCGGCGGTTCAACGCCGGATTCAGGCGTTCGGGCACGCCGGAGCTGCAGTCCGTGCGTTCACCATGCGTCGCGGTCCGGCGGGGGCAACGGCGTGGCCAAACGTTGACCTGGGCGAAACTAGCGATGCGGCCTTCGCCCAGCGCATAGGCGCGTTGTTTGGCGCAAGGCCAATCCTGCGCGCGCACCGCGAGGCGCTGGCGCGGGCAGATGTCCTCTACGCGCGCAATCTTGATATGCTGGCGCTTGCGCATTGGGGGCGCGGCATGAGTGGCTCGCGCGCGGCGCTCGTCTATGAGTGCCTTGACGTGCATCGCTTCATGACCCGCGATGATCCGCTCGGCACAGTGATGCGTGGGATCGAGCGGCGCTTGCTCGCCGATACCAGTGCGGTGGTCATCAGCTCGCCTGCCTTTGCGCGCGAATACTTCGACAAGCGCCAGGCCGGCCGTGCCAGGACGTTGCTCATTGAGAATCGTCTGCCTTGGGGGTTCGATTATGGTGCGCGGCCCATTACGCCGGTCGCACGCTCGGGCCCGATCCGCATTGGCTGGTTCGGCAATTTGCGTTGCCGCCGCAGTCTACGCTTGCTGCTGTCGTTTGCGGATCGGTTTCCAGAGCGCGTAGAACTCTCGCTCCGCGGCGCGCCCGCGCGAACCGAGCTTGGAAATTTCGAGGCAGAGCTTGCGGGCCGCACAAATGTGAGCTTCGGCGGCCGTTATGCTTGGCCGGGCGATCTCGCTTCTATTTATGCTGACGTGGATTTGGTGTGGGCGGGTGATTTCCACGATCCAGGCGCGAACTCGAAGTGGTTGCTGCCGAACCGCCTCTATGAGGGCGGGTATTATTGCGCACCACCAATTGCGCCGTCGGATAGTGAGACGGGGCGCTGGATCGACGCGCATGGCGTTGGTTTCACATTGGCCGAGCCCTTAGAGGAGACGCTGCCAGCGTTCATCGAAAGGCTGGACCATACGCAGCTCGCACAAGCGCGTGCCCGTCTCGCGTCAACTTCAAGCGACGTGTTTCTGCAGCCAAAAGATGAGTTGAAGGTCGTTTTCGAAGCGGCGCGTGTGCAGGCATGACCAAGCCTGCGCTCCTGATGCTGCTGAGCCGGCACCCGTATGCCGAGAACAGCGGGCGCGCGTCGATGCTGCGTCAGCGGATCGCGCAAGCGAAGCTGGCGTTTGAGCCGCGATTGGTGGTGTTTGGAGCGCCCACCGGCGCTGCGCACGATGAAGGCATAACCTTTTTGCCGCTCGCCAGTCCGCTCGCAGCGGCGCTGAATATGGTGCGGCTGGGCGCGTTGCCGATGCAGACGTGGCTGTACCACAGCGCGTCTGCGCGCGCGGCGGTCGCGCATTTAGCGCAGGAGAGCGGGGCAGCGGCGGTTTATGTCGACATGCTGCGGCTCGCGCCGTTGGCCGCGGACATCGTGCCGACGTGCGCGCGGATCGTCGACTACGACGATCTTCTCTCGACGCGCTACGCACAAGCGGCGGGCAAAGATTACGAAGTCATGGGCTTTCTCACGCGCCGCGTCGGCCCGCTCGCGCCGATCGCACGTGCGTTTGCGCGGCCTATCTTGCGCGCAGAGTCTCGGCGCTGCGCGGCGTACGAGCGCGACTTGGTGCGCCATGTCGATCTAGTGCTCTTCACGTCGCCAGTTGAGGCGGCATCGTTCGACGCGCCGAACGTCATGGCGGCCCCGCCGCTGATTGCCGCGCGACCCCTGCCAGAGACAATTGGCGAACGGCTAATTTTCCTCGGCAACATGCGCTATGGCGAGAATATCGTCATGCTACGTGCGCTGGCTGCGGCAGTGAAAGATTTGGAAGCCGCAGGCGAGTGGCCCGAAAGCGCGGTGATCGAAGCCGTGGGGGATCATGCGCCGGAGCTAGCGGCGGAGATGGACGCGCGCCGCTTTTGTTTCCTTGGGCGCGTCGATGATCTTGCTGTCTTGAGCGGCGCCGGAATTTTCCTTGCGCCTGTGGTTGGACGGTATGGCGCTTGGCTGCCCGGTAGTGGCGACGCCGAAGGCGTGCGAGGGGCTCGCTGTGCGCGCCAACCGCGATCTGCTTGTCGTGGCAGATGCAGTGGGGGTTTTGCGTGCGGCGCTGAAGCTTTGGGGGCGCTCAACGCTAAAGCGCATGCTAGCGCGGCGTGGGCACGCCTATGTTTCAAACGCACACGCACCCGCCATTGGCGAGCGCGTGGCTGAAGCGATGCTCGATGCCGTGAAGCGGCGTCAGGAGACGCTGTAGTACGATTTCGATTGATAGAAGTAGAGGCTGTCGGCGTAGCTCTGCCAGTGCGGCAGGACGCAGTTCAGAGCGATGCCGAGCACTTTGCCGCCAGCGCCCTCGGTTTGCGCCACGGCCGAGCGCACCGCGCCGATGGCTGAGCGGCCAGCGCGCGCGACCAGCACGGTCGTGTCGGCTTGCTTCACCAGGATACGGGTTTCAGCGACGGCGAGGATCGGCGCGCAGTCTAGGATGACCAGGTCGTAGTGCGCGCGAAGCTCACCGACGAGGCGCTCCATGGCTTCCGAGCCGAACACGTCGCGCGGCGTAAAGCCTGAGGTCGCGACCGGGAGCACGTGTGCGTCCGAGTTCGGATCGCGCACGATCGCCGAGCGCCACGGCGCTTCGCCGGCCAGAACTTGCAGAATGCCGACATCGGTTTCGATATCGATGACATCGTTGATGGATTGTTTGCGCAAATCGCAGTCGACGACGCAGACGCGTTGGCCCGACATGGCGGCGACGCGTGCGAGGCACATCGAGATCGTAGTCTTGCCTTCGTCCGGCAGCGCCGACGTGATGGCGACGACCTTCACGGAGAAGTCGAGCTTTGAGTACACGATCACCGTCCGCAGCACGCGCAGCGCTTCAGTAAACGCTGACATCGGCCTGCCGACAAGGTAGCCGGAGGGATGTCGCTCCGCCGGCGGCATTTGGCGCATCATGCGCTTCGAGATCGTTGGGATCGAGGCGATGGCTGGATAGCCGACCTTCGATTCCAGATCGTCGGCGTTCTTCACCGATTGATCGAGGATTTCCGAGATCACGCCAGCGCCGATGCCAAGCAACAAGCCAATCGCGATCGCGAGCGCGAGCGAAATGCGCAGCTTCGGCGACGAGGGTGCATTCGGCCTCGACGCGTAGGCCAGAAGGCGCGCATCCGAGGTGTTAAGCTGATCCTGATCGGCGATTTCTTGGTAGCGCTGCAGGTAGCTCTCATAGACTTCGCGGCTTGCTGCTGCCTCACGTTCCAATTCGCGCAGACGCACGCTAGATCCCGAATTGCTCGAGAGATCGCCGGTGGCGTCGCGCATGGATTGCTGCAGCGTAGCGAGGCGCGCGCGGGCGACCGAGACTTCGTTGCCGAGGTTCACGGAGATGCGCTGAATTTCGCGTTGGATCTGCACTTCGATGTCGCCGCGCTCGGCGCGGATCGCTTGGACGGCCGGGTGCGTCGGCAGGTAACGGTTTTCGAGATCCGACTGGCGGCGGGCGATATCGGCCTCGCGCTCACGCAGGTTGCGGATGGTTTCCGAGTTCAGCGCATTGCCGATGCTTTCGA
Source organism: Alphaproteobacteria bacterium Ga0077535 (assembly GCA_001464425.1). GTDB lineage: Bacteria > Pseudomonadota > Alphaproteobacteria > Caulobacterales > Aquidulcibacteraceae > Vitreimonas. The sequence goes on along the minus strand of LNEK01000030.1, from coordinate 47,930 downwards.
GCGGCGCGCCCGACTGGCGGAGTTCCTGGATTTGGCGGAAGCGCGCTTCGCGCTCGGCCAGATCGGCCTGCGCTTGCAGCACGGAGCTTTGCACGTTGGTGATCTGCTGCTCTTGCAGCGTGGAGCCTTGCGCCGACATGAGCCCCGACTGCACGCGGAACGTCTCGGCGGCGCTTTCCTTGGCTTGCACGTCGTCGCGCAGTTCGGCGAGGCGGCGTGAGAGCCAGGAATTGGCGCGCTGGGCGGTGTCGACACGCGCATTCACTTGGCTGGCGATGTAGACGTCGGCGTAGGTGTTGGCGATGAGCTGGGCGCGCTGCGCATCGGTGGAGCGGGCCGTGATCTCGATCACGTACGTCATGCCGCGACGGTTTACCGTGATCGCGCCAGCGAGGCTCTCGGCGATATCGTCGGTGGAAAGTGTCTCGCCGCCGGTGCGCTGGCTCTGCAGGCCGAGTGCGGCCGCGAGTTCGTTCATCAGCGCGGGCGAGCGAAGCAATTCGATTTCGGAGTCGATCGCTGACGATTGCAGCGGCAACGAGCCGACGACGGCTTCCGAATCCAGAACGCGCTCGGTACGTGGGTTGATAATGAGCAGCGATGTCGCCGTGTAAGACGGCGTTTGCAGCATCAAGAAGGTGAACGCGGCGGCGGCGACCGTGAGGCCGACAAGCCCCATGATCAGGAACCGGCGACGCAGCATTTGCATCGCGGCGGTTACGCCGAAGAGTTCCGCTAAGCCTTGCGGCGCGGAGGCGTTGTAGCCGTTAGCGCCCGGAAGCGGCTCGTTGTTCATCTTATTCATGGCGCACGAAGTCCCGTTCCCAGCGCGCAAAAAACGCCTTTAGGAAACGGCGTCAACCTAGCACAGCAGCCCGGGCGATGTCGTCTCCGCACGAGCTTTATGCATGCTTTGCGCCGCACTATTGTGTCGATTGCAGCGCGTTTTCGCGTGATGCGCGTTTGCTGCGCTTAGAAGAGGCGCTCGCCAATGCGGATCGTGTCGCCCGGCATAACCGGCGTCGCGATCGACAGCGGATAGGAACGCTCTTCGGATTCATTGGCGTGGCGAATGAAGACGCGGCCACGATTCGCGCGATAGGTGAATCCGCCGGCGGTCGCGACAGCGTTCAGCACCGTCAGGCTGGCCGAGTAGGGATAGGTTCCTGGCCGCTGCACTTCGCCCAGGATGAAGAACGGACGGTAGTTTGCGACTTCCACGCTGACGTTCGGTTGGCGGATGAATTCGCTGAGCGCCGTCTGCAGCCGCTCGCTGAATTCAGCAACGGTGAGGCCAGACGCCTCGATCGTGCCGACCAACGGGTAGGAAATCGTGCCTTGTGAGCCGACGACGTACTGGCCGGTCAGTTCCGCCTCGTTGAACACGGTCACCCGCAGCTGATCGCCCGGGCCCAAGCGATACTCGGTCGGTTGTGCGAAGCTATCGGCGGGCGTGCTGGCTACGGTGCCGCAGGCGCTCACCAATCCGGCGCCGGCCAGACCGATCAAAAGCGTGCGGCGATTGTGCCAAATTGGCGAAGACATATGCGGGCGACCTCCGGGACGTCTTACGCCATGCAACAAGCGCCGCAAAGGTCGGACCGCGCGCAGACGCGCGACAAATTTCCCGTCTTTGCTTAACGCGCCGCCTCTGTGGATAAGGCCCGCGGCCCGCGCCCTGTGCTCCGGAGCCAAGCCTGCTCAGCCAACTTGCCACACAGATAGAGCGCCGCGTCGGGTGATCGGAACGTCGAGAGCGCAGAGGCCGGATCTCGCGTCTTCACCGCGCTGATGAGGCGCCGCCACTGCAGCCGCCGATCGACGCTGGCCCAATGACGTTTGAGGGCAGTGCTCTCGGCGGACGAAAGTGGGCGCAGCTGCGCGATCGCGTCGTCGCAATCGCGCAGGCGCTGCAAGTCTGTCTCTGAGTGATCCTTGCTGAGAGACCCTTGGCGCTCGACGGAGACATAACCGGCTTCGCCGCACACGACAAAGCGCGCGCCAAGGGCGAGCGCCCGGGCGTAAAGTTCGTAATCTTCGCCGAGCCGCATCTCTGTGCGGTACTTAATCGCGTGCGTATCAAGGAAGCTTCGCCGCATCAGCGGCTTCAGAAATCCAAGATCGAGTGCGCCCTTTGCATCGCCAAGATTGCCGAGCAAAAAGTCGGTAAGCGTCAACGCGTTGGGCACGAGCGAGCGGGGGCGCCAGGCAGGCTTAACGCCAGTGGGCGTCCGGATTAACGCGTCTCCAATGAAATCGGCGTCGTTCGCGATGGCATGCAGCCTACTAAGCCGTCCCGGAAGCAAGTAATCATCGGCGTCTAGAATTGTGATCCACGGCGAACGCGTTGCGGCGAGCGCTGCGTTGCGCGCGATGGAGGGACCGCCATTGGACGCAAGCGGGATTATTTTGATGCGTGCATCCGTCGATGCGAGTTCTTGAGCAATCGCGAGCGTGCGGTCTGTCGATGCATCGTCGGCGATGCAAATCTCCGCGGTTTCTGGCTCCGCCAAGGCTGAATGCACTGCGTGCGCCAGCGTCGCCTCGGCATTGTAGGCGGCGATGATGATCGCGGTAGCGTTGCCGGCGGCCATCGTTTTATTCAACGCAGAGGGATTGGCCGTCATAGCGCGGCGCGTAAGCGATGCACGAGACGTTGAGCCGCCATGGCCCTTGCCACGGCAAGATCGGCCCCAGCCAATCAGTCAATGTTTCGCTGTTCCACAGGTGCAAGTAGAGGCGTTGTGGTGATTGCGGCAGCGGGCCGTTGGTCCCGGTTTCCTGATGCAGCAAGCGTCCGTCCACGTACCAGCGCAGCGCGCGGGGCGTCCATTCGAAGCCGTATGTGTGCATTCCATCGGCGGCGTCGAAGCCTAGCGGCAAAGTTGTGATGTGACGTTGGCCGTGACGAAAATAGGTAAATTGGATCGAGCGTGTGTCACGGCCGAGAATTTCGATGTCGATCTCGTCCCAGGTGTTCTCTTCGCCCGGGCGTGTGTATGTGAAGAAGCCAGTGACTAGACCGGAGCCGCGCGGCGCCTGCAAACGCGTTTCGAAATACCCGTAACGATAGATCTCTTCGCTTTGCAATTCGCCTGATGAATAGCGCTTTTGACCGCCGCGCGAGCGCGCGAGCGTGATCTCGATGCCATGTGCAACACGCCTGATCTGGGAACGCCGCCAATCATTGGCTGTCCACGAACCGTTCGACCAGCCATCGGCGATCCGCCAGCGGCTTTCGTCCAGTTCTTCGAAATTCTCAAGGAATGCGTCGGGCGGCGTTTGCGCGCGCGCCATTCCGCACAGAAGAAGTGTCAACCCCATCGCTATGAATATGGCCCGCACCATGGCGCTAGTGTGCATCAGGCGAGTAGGACGCGCTAGCGCGTTGCACTTTGCAGGTGTGGGACATCTGCAAGCGCCTGCTCAATTCGCGCGAGCAATTCGGGCTCTGCTGCCGTTAACTGGGCGTTGTGCCTGATGTGCGCCGGCCGGGTCGATGAAAACAGCACGACGCCCCCATGTGTTTGCGCCAACGCAGCCCGCAACAGGTGCTGCGCGAGATCGTCGGCCAGTTCGGGGTCGCGGGAGGCATGATCGGCCAAGGTCTTCAGCCGTCGCCCCAGCACCGAGTGAAGAACCAGAAAGCTGTCATTGGGGCCAAGGTCGTTTAGTTCTGCAATAGGGACCTGCACGATTTCGAAGACGTCCGGAAAACGGGCTTGCACTTCGCGCGTGTGAGCTGCTGATGTCGCGAGCCCAAGTCGCTGGGTCTTTCCGCTCTGCTTGAGCGTTTGAAGCTCGGCGACCAGTTTATCCGTCACCAGAGCGGCGGTTGCCTCATGGAGCAACAGCGCCTCAACCCGCTCGACACGGAGGCGCGATAGGCTGCCTTCAAGGCTGCGGCTCACCTGACCAGGATTGAACTGGCCAAATTTGGCACGCGCCGCCGGCAAACCCGGCGTCTTGGCTATCAACCGCTCGATTTTCGAGGGAGCGGCAATCCCAGCTTTGGTAACAATCGTGAGGTCATTCTTGCCTGCCGCGAAAGCGCCAAACAACTCTTCGGCCGCCCCCCATCCGTAGAGCGGCGCGACGTCGAAGTGTCGGATGCCGCTGTCATAGGCGGCGCTCAACAGGGCAAGGGCCTCGCTCCGCGCCAGGGTGCCTGGAAGGAAGCTCGTGCCAAAGCCAAGCGTGGCGGGAGCGCGCCGCGGGGAGCTCGAAGGGTTAATGATGGCCTCGCTCGTTTCTGGCGAGGCTGAAACGCCAGCGCCCAATATTCTCGGCACGGTATGCAATGCTTTTGCCGCACTGAAATGACAGTTACACGCTAGCGCGAATATCTCGGCTCAAGGGAGAAGTCCGTTTCGAGATAACGCGATTGTGCGGAGCGTATTTGCGCGCGGCGCGCGGGGTCAGCATGGTTAGCACCGAGATCGCGGAGAGGCAGCGCTTCGCCATACTGGACGGTATGCGCGGCCTGGCGGCGCTTGCTGTGATTGCCGATCACGTCCCGTCAGATTTCATGACGGCTTTGCTACCTGGCCGGTATCTCGCCGTCGATTTCTTCTTTGTTTTGAGCGGTTTTGTGCTTGCTCACGTCTATGCGCAGCGCCTCAAAGATAAGATGTCGTTCGGCGAATTCATGCGCGTTCGCATCGTTCGACTTTATCCACTTTATATCGTCGGCACGTTAGCTGGCGCCGCGCTGGCGCTTCTCTACGCGGTAAAGGGGTGGGGGGAGGCTTCGTCCGCGCAGGTCGCCACGTCGCTTGCGTTCGCGGCGTTTATGCTGCCGTGCCCGCCGGTATTCTCGATCTGGCCCAATGCACCATTCCCGCTGAATGGCCCGGCGTGGTCGTTGTTCTTCGAGCTTTTCATCAATGCAGTGTTCGCGCTCGTCGCGCGTTGGCTGACGCCGAGGCTCTGCCTCACGTTTATGGCGATCGGCGGTGCGCTACTGGTACCGACGGCGTTCGGATTTGGCCAGTTGGACGGCGGTTTCGCCTGGTCGAACTTTGTCGCTGGCTTTCCGCGCGTGACGTTTGGGTTTTTCACCGGCGTCTGGCTCTATCTTGTGCGTGCGCATGAGCGCGTGCCTGCGTTACCCGTTTGGGCGGCGTACCCACTGCTCGCGGGCGTATTCATGATCCCAGGTGAGGGTGTGTGGCGTGCGATCGTCGACCTCGCCGCAGCATTGGTTGTTTTTCCCCTCCTCGTGGCGGCTTGCGCCAACACTCGCGCAAAAGGGTTGATTTTGCAGGCGAGTACGTTCGCCGGAATGGTGTCCTACGGCGTCTATATCCTGCATGTACCGCTTTGGGGCTGGCTCCAGCTGGGACTGGAGCGCGCGTCGCTTACGCTCCCAGGTGCAGCCAACGTTTTGATTGCAGCAGCTGCAGCCGTCGCCGTCGCCGCGGTGCTGCATGTCGCCTATGATAAGCCCCTGAGGCGGCGCCTTTCTGGCAAGCATCGCCGGTCAGTTGTCTCGAGCGGGGATTGACCGCCTCAACCTCAAATTTAGTGTAGTCCCACGTGAGAACGGGCTGGACCGAGCGCTGATTTTGAGGTCATCACTTGGGCAGGGGTTGTGGTGAAACAGGCCGTTAAAAAGCTCGTTCAAAGCACCGGATTGCGTCGGCAGCACCTTGAGGCTGCGCGCATGTACGGTGAACGCCACGCGCTGGCGACTGTGACGCCGTTTCGCCGGTCGCGCGAGCGTGGCCGCATTCTGTGCTATCATTCCGTCGGGCAACCCGAGTTCGGCGTGAATGACGTTGAGCCGGCTCGCTTCCGTCGCCAGATCGAACTCGCGCTGGAGCAGGGCTATCGCTTCGTCGCGCCAGCTGAGATCGCGCGCACGGGCGGTGGACCCATGGATCTTGCGGTCAGCTTCGATGATGCGCTGACGAGCGTGCTCACCCAGGCCGATCCAATTTTGCGCGAGCATTCGATCCCGTACTCGGTGTTCGTCGTCTCCGAATGGTCGGAGCAGAAGCTCGATTGGCAGAAGACCGCGGTCCTCGGCTGGCGCGAGCTTGAACGCATGGCCGCCGACGGCGTCGAGCTCGGCAGCCATTCGGCCACGCACCGCGATTTCGGCGAGATCGATGTCGAGCGCGCCAAGGAAGAGTTCGAGCTTTCACGTACGACGATCGAGCAACGCCTGGGCTTTGCGCCCGAAGCTTTTGCCATCCCCTTCGGCCAGTCGCAGAACTGGAACGAAGCCGCAGATCAAGCTGCGCGCGCCGTGGGCTACTCCACGATCTACGCGCAAGCCGAAGAGACCCGCCCCCCCGGCACCATCCCGCGTACGTTCGTCACGCACTTTGATGACGACCGGATTTTCAAGGCCATGCTACGCGGCGCCTATGACCGCTGGGAGGAGTGGACGTGGACGTACTGAACAGGGAGGTTCATGCGGTGACGCCGGCGGCCAAGGCAAAGCTTCGGCCGGTTGTCTCGGTAATTGTGCCAACGCGCGATCGCCCGCATTTTCTCCGCGAAGCGCTGGAAAGCATCCGTGCGTTGGAAGGGCCGGAGTTCGATCTAGAGATCGTGATCGGCGACAACGGCAATACGCCGCAGAATATCGCTCTGGCGGAGAAATATGGCGCACTTCACGTGCGCGCCGAGCGCGGCACTGGCGCTAGCGTCGCCCGCAATGCCGCGATGTACGCAGCGACCGGGCAGTACATCGCGTTCCTTGATGATGACGATCGCTGGTTTGCCTCGCACCTGCGCGAGCATTTGGCGCTGCTCGACCGTCGGCCCGAAATTGATGCCGTGATCGGTCAAGTTGTCAGCGCCGATCACCTCATGCGTCCGATCAGCGAGCCTTGGCCCGCAAGCCCGCCTGGCGAAGGCGACGAGTTGATCCGGAAAATGTTGAGCGGGTATTTCCCGCAGATTGGGTCTGTCGTGGTACGCGCAAGCGCGCTCGAAGAAGTCGGCGTATTCGATGAAAAACTGATCGGCGGCGAAGACCTGGATTGGCTGCTGCGTTTTGCGCGTCGGCGTAAGCTCGCTGTGGTGCAAACGCAAAGCGTGCTTTTCCGGGGGCGTACGCTCGGCAGTTGCGATCAACTCCAACTCGACCGCAGCCGATACGACCGCAAAGTCTTCTTCCGCCACGCCATCCCCGAATGGGAGATTTGGCGTTCACCGGCCGAGATTTGGCGCGCGCACTACGGCACGCTTAAGCACTTCTATCGCTACTTCGTCGATTGCGCTGTGCGGGCTTCGGCGCGTGGTGAACGGTGGCAGGCTTTGCAAGCGATCTGGTGCGCCGCGCAGGTATTTCCGTTACGAACCGTTTACCATCTCTTTAAGTGGCGACGCTTGCGCATTGCATTCCTTGGCGCGATCCTGCCGCGTGCGTCGCGCGGCGCCGACGCCACGATGCATATGCTTATGACGTTCGCGACTTTCGTTCACGCGTGACTGGTGTTCCGGCTTGTGCGGGCTGCCGCACAGGTCCAAGGATTTGGGCACACATGAATACCGTGCCAAGCCATCGAGTCTCGGTGGTCGTGCCTACGCGCGACCGTCCGGAGTATTTGCGGCAAGCGCTTGCGAGCATACGCGCACTTGAAGGGCCGGACTTAACCTTTGAGATCCTTGTCGGCGATAACGGGTCCGATCCGCGCAGCCGGGAGGTGGCGGGCGAGTTCGCAGCGATCTACATCCCGGTTGTGGAGGCAGGCGCGGGCGCTGCTCGCAACGCCGGGCTTTGCAACGCGACTGGCGAATACATCGCATTTTTGGACGATGACGATGTTTGGCTTGAAGGCCACATCCGGCCGCATCTCGCCATGCTTGAGGAGCAGCCGGAGATCGAGGGTGTGATGACGCAAGTCATCGCCGTCGATGATGCGCTTCGCCCGCTCGATGAGCCCTGGCCAATTCGTGCGCCGCGCGATGGCGATGAGCTGGTTCAGTCGATGCTGAGCGGTTACTATCCGCAGATCGGCGCCACTGTCGTGCGCGCGGCGGTGCGCGACGCCGTCGGCTATTTCGATGAAAGTTTGCTCGGCGATCAGGATTGGGATTGGCAGCTGCGCGTCGCGCGCCGGCGCAAGCTCGTCTATATGCCGGGTCCGGGCGTTTACTTCCGGCAACGGCCGCCGGGCTCCTACGACGCGCTGCGCCTGCGCCGCCTTGGCTTTGGCCGACGTGTGTTCTTCCGGCACGCTCTTCCAGAACAGCGAGTGTTCGGCTCGTTCAAAGGTCTGCTGGGCGCCTACCGCAATGTGATGTGGCAGTATTACGAGTACTTCGTAGAGGCTGCGACCGAGCGCGCTGAGGATGGTCATCCTCGCACCGAAATTTGGCGCGCGATCTGGGGCGCGATGCGCACATTCCCGATGCGCGCTGCGTATCACTTGGTTGCGCCGAAGCCTTTGCGCAAAGCTCTTCTGGCTTCGCTGACGCCGCGCCGCGATCACCCGCCGCCACCTGTCGTTAGCGCGCACTGATCATGCCTGCGCGTGTCGATGTCATGATGCCGGCCTATAATGCCGCGTCGACGCTGCGCGAAGCGATTGACAGCCTGCGCGCGCAAACGCTTCGCGGCATCCGCATTATCGTCGTTGATGACGGATCAACAGACGATACCCCCGCGATCCTGGCTGCGTTAGCAGCCGAGGACGCGCGCGTTGTAGTTCTGCGCAAAGACAACGACGGAATCGTCGAGGCTCGCAATGACGCACTTGCCGCCTGCGATGCTGAATTCGTTGCATGCCTGGATGCAGACGACGCAGCATTCCCAGAGCGCTTGGCGCGACAGCTGGCCTACCTCGAATCGCACCCGAATTGCGTTGGTTTGGGCGGCGAGGTTGAACATGTCGACGAAAGCGGCGCGAAAATTGCCGGCATGACGCAGCAGGGTGATCCAGGTCTAGCCGATCCAGCGCAGGCGCCGGCGCTTGAGCCTTATATCGTCCATTCGACGTTCATGGCTCGTCGCGCAGACGTCGTTGCAGTCGGTGGTTATCGCCATGTGCCGAATTCTGAAGATAGCGATCTATTCTGGCGGCTCGCCGAACGTGGTGCGCTGGTCAATCTGCCGGAGGTGTTCGGCAAATATCGTGTGCACACGGCTAGCATTTCAAGTTCGATCATAAACGGCCGTGTCATGGCGGTGGGCTCTCAGCTTGGCGCGCTCTCCGCACTGCGCCGGCGCGCGGGGCGACGTGATGTTCCTTTCCCGCGTGAACTCCATGCTTCGCTGCGCGCGGCAATGAGCTTGGAGAAGATGTGCGCGGTCGCCGCTCGCGATCTTGAAGCGGACGAAGCAGATCATTTGCGTGTTGCCGCCGCCGCGAAGCTCATGGAACTCTCGCGCTATCGGCCGTACGAGCCGGATGCTACGGATTGCGCCTTCATACGTTCGGCGCTGCCGCACGCTGCGGCCATGTCTGCGAAGAATCGCAAAGAAATAGATTGGTACGTCACCGTCACCGCAGCGCGCCTGGTGCGCAAAGGTATGTTGGCCGAAGCCTTGGCGCTGACGCCGCCGCGCAATTACCCGGTCGCTGCTGCTCGTGTGCTGCTTTCGCGCTAGCCTTTGAGGGCGCGCTTAATCCATTCCGGCAGAAGCGTGTGGTTGAGTTCGCTGGCGCGGCTGGTGAACGCACCAATTGCCTTTAGTTCACGCCAATGTGCGATGCGCTGGCGCAGCGGCAGTACGCCCATATAGCTCTTCAGGAATTGCTCGATCGGCCAGTTGCCGCCGAAGATATCTTCGTGCCGCCAGTCGGGCTCACCGAAACTGGGCGCTTCGACTTCTTGAAGCATGGCGCGATTGTCGAGCGCGTCCAATTCGGAAGCCCGTGTGTAAACCGTCTCCAGCCAACGCTGCCACCCCGGCATGTTGTGTTCGCGCGCGACGGCCTCGCGCGCCTTTTCGCCTAGCAGCTCACGCTTTTCTGGATCGGCGATTAGATCGCTCAGCATCTCGCGATATTGTTCGAACGAAGTTGCCTGCAGCGTGTTGCCGACGAGCGCGACGTGGTTGATGCCAAAGATGCGCGTCTCGTGCGGGTACGTGAAGATCGTCACCGAGGGCGCGCCGTAGCCGGCGGCTTCCATCAGTGATGTCGAGGACACGAATGGATAAGAGTCGACGTAGATATCCGCGGCTTCGAAATAGATTTTCGGGTTCGGAAGTTCCGGCGTTGAGCGGATACGATCGCCAAAGCGCGCGCGCACCGGCGCCCAATCGGCGGGCTCATCGGCGCCAACGACTAGGAGCATCGCATCCGGATGCTTTTCCAGCAGCGGCGCGTGGATGTCGGCGAAGGTTACGCCGTGCATCGTTTTGTATTTTAGCTTGCGTGCGGCCGATACAAGCAGGGTCGTCGCTGGATCGATGCCCAGTTCGCGCTTGGCCTCTTCACGCGAGCGGGTGCGAACGACGGCTTCGGACAAGGTGGGCATCAATATGCTGCGTTCGGGGGAGAGACCTCGGCGGGCGATGCCCAGATCGAGCGCTGCGCCCCGCAAGCTGATTGTCAGGTGTGAGATGCTGGAGCCGTACCAGAACAAATGGTCAGCGTGGTTGAGTACCAAAACCGGCGCGTGTTTGCCGGGCTGCGCGAACGCGATCAGCGGGATCACATCCTCGCAGTGCGTGTGCAGAATGACGAGATCGTAGCCGCGCGCAAGTTCACGCAATCGCGCGGCCCAGGCGATAAAGCCTCCGGGGCTGCGGTTGAGATAGGTGACGCGACCGCCGAAGCTATCGGTGACGAATTGCGGTACTGGTCCATGCTGCTGTGTGAGCACGAGCGAATGTTCGCGTCCGCTATCTGCTGCCACCCACTGGCCGAGCATTTTGGTGAGGCCGCCGACAGCCGCCATTTGCGTGCCAACTTGTAGGACGCGGCGATACTCCTTCACTCGGATCGGCTCTGACGCAAATGGTAAGCGTCCACCAATTTCGGCGAGCACTTTTTCCGCGCGCGGGCTCCAGAAAATGCCGGCGTGATTTTGCACGGGGATATGCGAAGCGACGGCACAGTGCACGGCGGCTGCATCGAGTTCGCCGTGCGTGAGATAGTCTTGCGCGCGCGCCAGATAGCGTTCGAACGCCGCAAAGTTTTGCGCGATGCGCTCTTCCTGCATGGCGTGCTCGCGCGGGGGCGCTGCGCTGACTGCGTCATTCATTTCGGTTAGCCGCTGAAGGTGACTTCTTCCGGCAGCTTCAACACGCCATCTTTAACGTAGCGTTTCAGCCATTCCGGAACGAGGTAACTCGCAGCTTCCGCGTTGCTCTTGAAGCCGCCGTCGCGGCGTACTTGCTTCCAGTGCGCCCAATGTTGGCGCGCCGGCATCATGCCCATATAGCTCATGACGACACGTATCGTCGGCCATGTGCCGCCGAAGATATCTTCGTGGCGCGTATCCGGCTCGCCGAAGTGTGGGTGATCGATCGCTTCGAGCATGGGGCGGTTGTCGAGCAGCGGCAATTCGAGCGCGCGCGCGTACACCGCTTCCATCCAACGCAGCCAGCCGGGCAGGTTATGCTCACGTTGCACGGCGGCGCGCGCCTCCGTGCCAAGCCGCTCGCGAAGCGCCGGTTCGGCGATCAATTGGCTGAGCATGCCGCGATACTGGTCGAACGACGTCGCTTGCATGACGTTGCCGACGAGAGCGACGTGATTGATGCCGAAAATGCGTGCTTCATGAGGATACGTGAAGATCGTCACCAACGGCGTGCCGTAACCCGCTGCTTCCATGAGCGAGGTGGAGGAAACAAACGGGAACGAGTCGACGTAAATATCCGCCGCTTCGAAGTAGATTTTCGGGTTCGGCGTTTCCGCGATCGACCGGAGGCGCCCGTTCACCGCACTTTGCACCGGCGCCCAGTCCTCATGTTCGCCCGCGCCGACCGTGATCAGCATGGTGTTTTCGTGCTGCTTCAGCACGTCGGCGTGAATGTCGGCATAGGTGACGCCGCCCATAGTGCGATACTTGGCGCGCCGCGCGGCGGAGACCATCAGCACGATGTCGGGATCGATGCCAAGTTCACGCTTGGCTTCTTCGCGTGAGCGGGTCCGCACAATCCCCTCTGCCAAAGTCGGCATCAGCATGTTGCGTTCGGCGGCGATGCCGCGGCGGTTGATGGAGATGTCTTGCGCCGCGTCGCGCAGATTAATGTTGAGGTGCGCAACGCTTGGGCCGAACCAGAAGAGGTGATCGGCGTGATTTAGGACTAGAACTGGCGGATGTTTGCTCGGATCGGCGAACGCGATCAGCGGGACGATGTCCTCGCAATGTGTGTGCAGTATAACGAGGTCGAAATCCTTGGCGATCTCGCGCAGACGCAGCGCCCAGTCGATCTGATTGCTTGGGCGGTGGTTGAGCTTTTCGACTTCGCGCCCGCCGCTGGCTTTGAACACGTCATGCACGACTTTCGGCGTCGGGCCGCGATGCTCGGTTAGCACCAATGTGTGTTCGCGGTCCTGATCAGCGCGCACCCATTGGCACAGCATCTTGGTATGACCGCCCACGGCGGACACCTGCGTGCACACCTGCAGGATACGCTTGATTTCGGTCGGACGCGGGCGAGGCGGCGCTTCAGGCTCAAGCCGGCGGCCGATTTCGTTTAAAACTTTTTCGGCGCGCGGACTCCAGAAGATGCCGCAATGGTTCTGCGTCGCCACGTGTGAGGCGATGGCGCAATAGGCGGCGGCAGTTTGCAGATCGCCTTGCGCCAGGAAATCTTGCGCCTTCTCGACGTAGATTTCGTATTCGGCGAAGCGTTCCGCCAGGCGGCGATCCTTATCCGTCATTGACGGCGGGGCGGAGGCCTCAACCGACGCCATCTTTCACCTCGTTAAGCCGCGCCACCTCGACCGCTTCGATCCGCCACTCGCCGGTTTCGTGGAAGACGCCCCAAACGCTGGCCGAGAAATCCGGGTGACGTACATGGAAGCGCCCACCGATCTGGCCAGCCAGCATGTGGCCATTCGCATCCCGCACGACGACATTGCAGGTGTAGAGATCCGAAACCAGTTTCAGCGGTGGCGTTGTCAGCTCAACCACGCCTTCGCCTTCGATATAGGGCATCGGCGCTTTATCCGTGAGCGTCGAGAACGTCATGCAGTGGGTGTCGTCGTCGCGATCGAATCCGATGCGGATGTCCGCGCGCTCAACACGACCTTGGGTTTGATAGCGCAGCCGCACCTTCATGCGCTCGCCGTAATCGAACACGGATGCTTCCTCGCCTTTAGCGTTGAGGAATTGCACGTCAGAGAAGGTGATGCGGCGTCCGCCTTCGGGTTCATCAAACCAGGGCACGTCGGCCAAGCGGCTGTCGGCCTCGTACATTTTCAGGCCCTCGGTCGTCGGCCCGTCAAACACCACCTGACCCTTTTTCAGGCAGATCACGCGTTGGCACATTGTCTTGATTGAGAACATGTTGTGCGAAACGAACAGGATCGTGGCGCCCTTGTGCTGAAGCTGTTTGGCGAAGTTCATGCACTTGCGTTGGAACGCGAAGTCACCCACCGCCAGCACTTCATCAAGCAAGAGAATGTCCGGATCGAGGTGCGCGGCGACCGCGAATGCGAGGCGCACGTACATGCCGCTCGAATAGCGCTTCACCGGCGTGTCGATGAACTCGCCGATCTCTGAGAAGTCGATAATCGCGTCGAACTTGGCTTCGACTTCCTTTCGGCTCATGCCGAGAATCGAGCCGTAGAGGAAGACGTTTTCGCGGCCCGTCAGTTCGGCATGAAAGCCTGTGCCGACTTCGAGCAAGGCGCCCAGGCGACCCTTGATCCGGATCGAGCCGGTCGTCGGCACGGTGATACGCGAGAGCAGTTTGAGCAGCGTCGATTTGCCGGCGCCGTTGAGGCCGATTATGCCGACGTTCTCGCCGCGCTTGATCTCGAAGCTTGCGTCTTTGAGCGCCCAGAACGTGTTGCGTACATTCCGCTCATCGCGCAGCTGCTTCGACGCAAACATGTTCCGGACGCCGGCAGCGATCACATCGCGCACGCTGTCATGCCGCTCGGAGCGGGCGAGCCGGCGATAGCGTTTGCCGACGCCTTGTGCGGAGATGGCGAAATCGTCCATCAGATCACGTCCGCGAACGTGCGTTCCATGCGGCGGAAGAAGACGAGCCCTCCCGCGAGCAGAAACACGATGACGATGGCGCTAACGCCAAGCGCTTGGAAGTTCGGCGCGCCTTGGTCGAACACCGCCCAGCGGAAGCCTTCGATGACGCCGACCATTGGGTTCAGCGAATAGAGGCCCTGCCATTGTTCTGGCACCATCGAGAGCGGATAGACGATCGGCGAGGCGTACATCCAGATTTGGATGATGAACGGCAGCGTGTGCTTGATGTCGCGGAAGCGCACATTGATCGGCGCCAGCCACAGGCCAATCGAAAGCGCCAGCAGCGCCGCGATCGCCATCAAGAACGGCACCAGCGCCATCTTCCAGCTCGGCGCGATGCCGTAGAACGCCATCAGGATAAGCAGCACCACAAACGCGATGCAGAAATCAAGCAGCGGCGAGATCACGTTCGCCAGCGGCATGATCAGGCGCGGAAAATAGACTTTCCGCACCAGTTCGGAATCGGTCACCAGGCCGGTGCCCGAACGGCGCACGGCTTCAGCAAAGTACGTCCAAGGCAGCACGCCGGCGAAAGCGAAGATCGGGTAGGGAATGCCTTCCGACGGCATGCGCGCGAAGTAGCCGAACACGATGGTGAAGATCACCACCGCGAACACAGGCTGCAGGATCGCCCACGCAGCGCCGAGCAACGCTTGCTTATAGAGCACCTGAATGTCGCGCATCATCAGCACGACGAGGAGTTCGCGATATCGCCACACGGCCCCGAGATCGAGGTCGAGCCATCCGCGGTCGGGGCGGATTTCGACGATCTGCGGCGCAGTCGTCGGCGCGGGGTGCGCCTCAGCGCTCATCAGGCGCAGGCTTTCTTCAGCGCTTCAAGGACGGTGATCTGCTCTTCATCGGTCATCGAATGATAGAGCGGCAGGATCAGGCGACGATCTTGCGCGAACTCGGAGTTCGGCAGGTCCCAGCCGTTCTTGTAAAGATCTTCGCGGTGCGCGCACATGATGCCGCGGCGCGATGCGACGCCTGCATCGAGCATGGATTGCATCACAGCGCGCTGATCGCAGCGCTCCGGCAGCGTCACTGAATAGCTCTGCCAGTTCGAGCGCTTGTTCGCCGGTTCGATTGGGGTTTCGATGCCGAGATTGTTCTGCAGAAGCTCGTTGTATCGCGCGGCCAAGCGGCGGCGCGTTTCCAGGATTTCCGGAACGCGCTTCAATTGCTCGCGGCCGACCGCAGCTTGAATGTCCGTCATCCGGTAATTGTAGCCGAGTACCGGGTGGGTTTCGAAGATGACTTGGTTTGAGCCGTGCCGCACCGTGTCGGGCACGCTCATGGCGTGTTGGCGCAGCAGCTTGAATTGCTTGTCGTAAACCGGATTGCGCGTCGTCAGCATGCCGCCATCGCCGGTCGAGACGATTTTGCGCGGATGGAAGCTGAACGCCGCGATGTCGCCGCGCGGCGCACCGATGCGCTCCCACTGGCCGTCGATCTGGATTTCCGAACCGATGGCGCACGCGGCGTCTTCGATGACCGGCAGGTTGTGCTTCTTGCCGATGGCGACGATCGCATCCACATCGCACGGCATGCCGATCTGGTGGACGCAGAGGATCGCCTTGGTTTTCGGCGTGATTGCGGCCTCGATCTTGGCTGGGTCCATATTGTAGGTTTCGAGTTCGACATCCACGAAGACCGGCTCGGCGTTGCAATATTTGATCGAGTTCGCCGTCGCGACATAGGAGTGCGAGACGGTGATGACTTCATCGCCGGCGCCTACGCCAACCGCGAGCAACGCCAGGTGCAGCGCCGTCGTGCAGTTCGAAACCGCCGTCGCGTGCGGCGCGCCGACGAATTCGGCGAACTCGCGTTCGAACGCCGCAACCTCCGGGCCCTGAGTCACCCAGCCGGACAGGATCACGCGCGAAGCCGCTTGCGCTTCGCGCTCATCCATCAGCGGCTTCATCAGCGGGATCATCAGGCCACGTGCTCCTTGTTGGCGCGCCACCATGTCACCAGGCGCTCCAGGCCCTCATCGAGATCGACTTTCGGCGACCAGCCCAGCATGCGCTTGGTCTTCTCAATCGAGGCCAAGCGCCGCGGAACGGCGTTCACTTTACGCTCCGGCCCGTATTCCGGCTGCAGTTTCTTGCCCATGACGCGCATCAGCGCTTCCGCCAGTTCGTTCAGATCGGTCTCGACGCCGCTGGCGACGTTGAACACTTCATCCGAAACGTCGGACCGCAGGCCCGCGACGTTCGCGGCGGCGATGTCGTCGATATAGATAAAGTCCATCGAAGTTTTGCCGTCGCCCAGGATCAGCGGCGGCTGGCCGGCTTCGATGCGTTCCATCCAGCGGATCAGCACTTCGGTGTACTTGCCATGGATGTCCATGCGCGGGCCATAGACGTTGAAGTACCGGAACGCGCAATACTCGGTGCCGTACATGTCGTTGAACGAACGCAGCAGGCCTTCGAGCATCACCTTCGATGCGCCGTACCAGGTGCGGTTGTTATACGGGTGATCCTTCTCGGTCGTCGGGAAGCTATCGGCCAAGCCGTAAACCGAGGCAGACGAGGCCGCCACGATGCGCTTGACGCCGGCGAGGTGCGCCGCTTCCACCACGTTGAAGGTGCCGTCGCACATTACTTCCAGCGCTTCACGCGGATGCTCAGCGCACGCCGTGATGCGGATCGCCGCCATGTGGATGACAGCATCCATGCCTTCGCTGACGCGACGCGTCGCCTCGACATCGCGGATATCGCCCTTGATCAGCTCAACGCGCCGATCCTTCAGGATCTCGGCGACATTGTGCATTGAGCCGCGGACGAGGTTGTCGAAGATCACGATCTTCGCCACGTCTTCGCGCAACAAGAGGTCGATCGTCGTCGAACCGATCAGGCCGCAGCCACCGGTGACGAGGATTTTCGCGCCTTCGACGTTCATCGGGCGATCCCCGCATCCTTCTTGTGCAGTTCGATAACCGCCGCCGCGACTTCGGCCTGCATTTCAGCGGTCAGCTCTGGAAACATCGGCAGCGAAAGCTGTTCAGCCGCCGCCTTTTCCGCGTGCGGGAAATCGCCGTTCTTGTAGCCGAGGTCTTCGTAGGCCGGCAGATTGTGGATCGCGATCGGGTAGTGAATGCCGGATTGGATGCCCTTCGCGGCCATCGCATCTTGCCACTCTTGGCGCTTGGTCGTGCGCGTCGAGTAGATGTGATAGACATGGCGCGACTTGTCTTGCACGAACGGCGTCGCAACGCCGGTGCCAGCAAAGAGGGCGTCGTAGCGCTTCGCGGCTTCGCGGCGCGCTTCCGTCCACTTCTCGAGATACTTCAGCTTCACGCGCAGGATGGCGCCCTGCATGCCCTCCAGGCGCATGTTGTAGCCTTTGAGCACGTGCATGTACTTCTTCTCGGCGCCCCAATCGCGCAGCATGCGGATTTTGCGTGCATACTCGTCATTGTTGGTCGTGGTCGCGCCGCCTTCGCCGTACGCGCCCAAATTCTTGCCCGGATAGAAGCTGAACGCCGCCATGTCGCCGATGCCGCCGACGCGCTTGCCGTTCCATTCCGAACCGTGCGCCTGGCAAGCGTCTTCGATGACGATCAAGTTGTGCTTTTTGGCGATCGCCATGATCGCGTCCATGTCGCAGGACTGGCCGTAGAGGTGAACCGGCAGGATCGCTTTGGTCTTCGGCGTGATTGCCGCTTCGATCTTGGCCGGATCGATCAGATACGTCGCCGGATCGATGTCCACGAACACGGGCTTGGCGCCCGAGTACCAAATTGCCGCAACCGATGCGACAAACGTGAACGGCGTTGTGATCACTTCATCGCCCGCGCCGATATCGGCGGCGAGCATGGCGAGATGCAGCGCGCTGGTGCCGTTGTTGACACCCATGCAGTGCTTAGCGCCGCAATACTCAGCAAATTCCTTTTCGAACGCGGCGACTTCGGCGCCGAGCACGAATTGGGTGTTGTCGAGGATGTGCTGGATCGCTGCATCCACCTCCGGCTTGATCGAGAGGTATTGCGACTTCAGGTCAACGAAAGGGACGCTCACAGCACTTTCTCCGCACGGGGAAGATGGATGGTTTCACCGCGCGCCTTCATGGAGGAGGTCGCGGCTTCGATGATTTGGATGACGCGCAGGCCGAGGCGGCCGTCGCACAGGGTTTGCTTCTTGGCGCCGATGGCTTCGACGAAATCGTTTGCGGCAGCGCGCAGTGCTTCGGACTCGTCCAGCTTGGGCGCCCACATATCGCCCGTCCGATAGCCGACGCGCATTTGGTAGATCTTCGCCGGATCGTCGGTGAACGAGACGCCCTTGTCGTAGATCTTCAGCTTCTCGGACGGCTGCAGATCGTCATAGACGAACATCTTCTTGGTGCCGCCGACGAGAACAGTGCGCACCTTCACCGGGGCGAGCCACGAGCAGTTCACGTGCGCGATCGCGCCCGAGTCGTAGAACATCGTGATGTAGGCGAGGTTTTCCGGCGTGCCCGGGAAGTGGTTGATGCCGCCAGCCGAAACCGCCGTCGGCTGTTCGCCGAGCAAATAATCCAGGATCGAAAAATCGTGCACCGCGAGATCGGAGATCACCGACACGTCGCGCTGGAAGAGGCCGAGGTTCACGCGGGTTGAATCATAGTAAAGGATCTTGCCCAGCTCATCGGCGGCGACGAGATCCTTCATCTTCTTCACGGCGCCCGTGTAGATAAAGGTGTGGTCGACGTGGAGGACGAGCTTCTTTTTCTCAGCCGTTTCCACCAACTGACGCGCCTGCAGAGACGTTTCCGTCATCGGCTTTTCGAGCCAGACGTGCTTGCCAGCCTTTAGCGCCGCCATGCCGAGTTCGAAGTGCGTCGACACCGGCGTCGCGATCGCGATCGCGTCGATCGTCGGATCGCGCAGCATTTCCTGGAAGTCGGTGGTCGTCTTCACGGCGGGGAAGCGCTTGTTGACCAGTTCGAGCTTCTTCGGGTCTAGGTCGGCCACAGCCGCCAACTCGGCGCCTTTCAGCTCCGCGAAGTTACGGACGAGGTTCGGCCCCCAATAACCGTAGCCGATGACACCAATTCTGATCATTCTGACCGTCCCGCTTTAACTCTGTTTGCGCACCTATTCGGTGCGCTGTTTATTTCCGTTTTTCCCGCACATCGCCGACGACCTTCGCTGGCACGCCAGCGACAATCGCGAAATCCGGCACATCCTTTGTCACCACCGCGCCGGCGCCGATGAGCGCGCTCTGGCCGATCGTGATCCCGCCCATGATCGTCGCGTTGGAGCCGATCGAGGCGCGTTTCTTTATGCGCGTCTCAACGACCGACCAATCGGCTTCCGACTGCGCCGAGCCATCCTCGTTCGCCGCTTGCGGGAAGATATCGTTGATGAACATGACGCCGTGGCCGACGAAGACTTCGTCTTCCACCGTCACGCCCTCGCATATGAAGGTGTGCGAAGAAATCTTGCAGCGCTCGCCGATATGCGCGTTTTTCTGGATTTCGACGAAGGCGCCGACGCGCGAACCTGCACCGACCGAGCAGCCGTACAAGTTCACGAGTTGCGGGTGATGGATCATCACACCCTCGCCCAGGCGAACATTGTCCGAAATCGGCATCACAGAACTCCCGCGCGAAAGTTGCGCCCCGCGTCGCAATTTCCCTGCCGCGTTATGCTTAATGCGCGCGCGTCCTGCGCCGACCGAAAACCGCGGAATACCGGTCTTTTGACGAAGCTAAGCGGCGTCTCCAAGCTTTTGCGGCGCTAGGGAGAATTTCGCGCCTATTGGGACTGTGACGACACTTTGCGCAAGGATTTTTGGTCCGGTGCGGCGTCATCGCCGCGGACAAAGGCAGTAAGGTTGCGGAAGCAGGCAGCGGCGGAAAAATGCGTGTTGGCGCAGCCGAGCGCCGCGGCGGCGAGCGCGGCGCGCCGTTCATGTTCGCCGAGTAAGATGACGCATGCGTCGGCGAAGCGCGCCGCATCGTCTTCGAGCGCCATTGCGCCAGCGACCTGGCCTTCCACACCCTGCGCCGTCACCGAAGTGCCAACCACGGCTTTGCCGGCGGCCAGCGCTTCGATCAGTTTGATCTTCAGCCCGGAGCCAGTGAAGAGCGGCGAGATAACCACGCCGGCTTCGGCGTAGAGCGGCGCAAGATCACCGACGACCCCCAACATGGTTACGCCGTCCGGGACGGCGCCAATCCCGCGCGCTACTGAGCCTGCAACTTTCAACCGCGCGGCGGGTCTTTTGGCGCGGATCGCGGGCCAGATTTTCCGTAGGAACCACTCCAGGCCGACAATGTTTGGCGCAGTGTTGCTGCCGACGAAGAAGAGGAGGTCGTCTTCCCCCGGCTGCGGCGCGAGGACCGGTTCGGTCGAGTGTGGCGCCGTCAACACAAGGCGCTTCGGCAGCGCCGCACGGACTTTGGCGGCTTCCTCATGCTGAATGGCGATCACCGCGTCCGCCAAGTCGAGCATCCGGAATTCATCGGCGGCGCTGATCTTTACCGTGTTGGTCTCGGCCGCGTCTGCAACGCGCGCCGACATGAGATCGTGCATGATGATGGCTGACCGGGCGTTCGGCGAAAGTGCGTAGGGCGCGAGCGTGGCGGTGAACGCGTAGTCGCAGAGCACGGCTTGCGCGTTCGGGGCGGCGTTGCGGGCGATCCAGAGCTGATCGGCGCGGTTGGCGACGGCGCCTTGGGCGTACTCCGCCGGCTGGCTGAGCCCTGAAATACCAACTTTGCTCAACAGCCGATCCGCAACGGCGAGCGCCGAGGCGATCCATACCTTCGGATCGCGCGCAATGACGACATTGCCGAGCCGCGCGCCGCCATGGACGAGATAACGGTCGAACACGGCCAGTTCGGGCCGCAGTTTCAGCGCCGCCCAACGTCCGAAAATCTTCGGCGAAGCGCCCAGGTAATCCACAGCATAGCCGGCGTTTTTCAGCGCGCTGGCCAAGGCCAACACATAGGCCGAGCTGCCATTCGTGGCGCCGACAATGCGCTGGCGGGAGATCAGCGTGACGCGCGGCTGGATGGCGGCGCGCCGCCGCGCAGGCTTGGAGAGCCGTGCCCGGATTGGGTCTTTCAGCAAAATTAGAGCGAGGGGCCGGGCCAGCGCGTGGCTAACGGCGCCGCCGAGATCGCGCGCCTTCAGCGCCGCGATCAGCTTGGTGAACGTCGCCGCATCCGCCCGCGCCGCTGCGCCTGCGCGCAGTTCACGCAGCAAATCGGGGGCCGCGCCGGCTTCGAGTTTGGCGTGCGCCGCGTCCAGCGCCTCAATCGCCGCCAGATCAAGCCGATGCGAGATCGACGCGTCGTGCTTGCGGTAGAAAT
The DNA here is from genome assembly GCA_001464425.1 of Alphaproteobacteria bacterium Ga0077535. Lineage (GTDB taxonomy): Bacteria > Pseudomonadota > Alphaproteobacteria > Caulobacterales > Aquidulcibacteraceae > Vitreimonas. The sequence continues at coordinate 26,492 of LNEK01000030.1, read as the reverse complement.
AGCCAAGATCAGGATAGAGCCTGAATTTCGCGCCGCCGATCAGGAGGCGTAGGATCAGTTCTGAATCCTCTCCGATCCTGAGCGTCTCGTCGTAATGCGCGTCCAACGCTCGGCGGAACACCGGCTTCAGATAGCCAAGCGCCGGCCCCGCGCCGAGCAGGCGATTGCTGCGCTCGTAGGCGGCGGCGTCGATCCAATGCGGCCGCGCCACGAGCGCTCCGCGCAGATGAGCGTGCGGCGGCTTTTCGATAGAGTCATAGAAGGTAAGCAGATCGTCGGCGGCGATATCAGCGCCGTCCGCCTCGGCTGCATTGATCAGCCGCTCCAGCCGTTCCGGGTGAATGGCGTCGTCATTATCCACGATGGCGACCCAAAGTCCGCGCGCCTTGGCTAGCGCCCGATTGCGCGCCGCGGCAGGGCCGGTCCGTGCTGTTTCGCTGGTGAGAATGACGAGGCGCGGGTCGCCGGCGGCCGCCGCACGAGCGCGCGCCAGGCTATCATCGGCCGAGCCGTCATCGCTGATGATGAGTTCGAGCGCAGTTTCAGTTTGGCGCAGCACGGAGCGAACGGCGGCGGCGATGTGGGCCGCGCCGTTCAAATTGGCCATGATCACGGACACTCGCGGCGCCGCGGCGGTCGCGTTCATACTATTCGGCCTGCCTCTTCACCCGCCGCGCTGCAAGTTCTGCTCCGCGCCGCACTGTTGCGGTAAAGGGAACTGCATTGCCACCTCTGGACGCCGGGCGTTACACCAAACGCATGGAATTGCTGCGGATGTTCGAGCGTCCCGCGCCGCCCGCCGCGTATTTTCCCGCGGACCGGGTAGGATTCGCCATTGGCGACATTCATGGCCGCGCGGATTTGCTGGCTGACATGATCGCCATGCTCGAAGCACGCGCGAGCGAGGACACGCGCGCCGGCGGCCCGCCCCTGGTCATCTTCCTGGGTGACTACGTTGACCGCGGTCCTGACAGCAAGGGCGTCATTGAGCTCCTGGTCGCGGGCCGGCCCTTCGGCTGCCACGGTCGCTACCTCAAGGGCAATCACGAGCAGTCCATGCTCGGGTTTCTCGATGACCCAATGGCCCATCGCGCCTGGCTCCTTCAGGGCGGTGCTGAAACGCTGCTCTCCTATGGCGTGCAACCTCCGCCGCCCGTCGGCGCTGAGGAGCATGACTGGATTGGCGTTGCTCAACACCTGAGGGCATGCCTGCCTGCCGGGCACTACGAATTCCTTCAGGGACTCGAGCGCTACGTCGAACTCGGCGACTATGCTTTCGTTCACGCTGGCGTCGATGCCGGCCGCCGGCTTGAAGAGCAGACCGATGAGGACCTGTTCTGGGCCCGGGGCGCCTTCATCGCGTCCAAGCGCCCGTTCTCGCACCGGGTCGTCCACGGCCACACCCCCGTCGATCAGCCTTACGCCGATAGCCGCCGGATCGCGGTCGATACTGGCGCCTATGCGTCCGGCATCCTGACTGCCGCCCGTTTCGAGGGCGATCAGGTCAGCTTTCTTCCAGTTAGTCGCCGCCCAAGATCGTAAGCGCCGCGACGCAAGGCCCGCTTGTTCGCCCGGGCAACGCGGTCTAAACCCCGCTCACCAGCGAGGAGATTTGGAATGGCGCAGACTGACGGCGCACGCGGGCACATGGAAATCCAGGACCAGAAGGATACCTTCCATGGTTTCCTGCTCACCTCGGTTTGGGGCGGCACGCTGGTCGTCCAGGCGATCGCGCTGCTGACTTTGGCCTTCGCCATTGGCACCGGCTGGTGGGCCGGCTGGATCGCGTTTGTCGTGATCGGCATTGTCGCGGGTTTCCTGTTTCGTCTCTCCAGTGTCTACTGGGCCGCGCAAGTCGCCATGTGGGTGCTGCTGGGCCTAGGCGGCCTTATCGTTCCTGCTCTCACTAGTGTGATGGGCTGAGCCGTTGCGGATCGCGGTCCTAAAGGAAAGCGCTCCCGGTGAAACGCGTGTCGCGGCGACGCCCGACACGGTGAAGAAGATAATTGGTCTAGGTCACACGGTCACGGTCGCGGCGGGCGCCGGCGTGGGCGCGAGCGTGCCGGATCAATATTACAAAGATGCGGGCGCCGAAGTGAGCGCCGATGGCGGCATCGGCAGCGCCGATCTCGTCGTCAAAGTGCGTCGCCCGACCGATGCCGAAATTGGCGCAATGAAAGCTGGCGTAGGCTTCGCCTCGCTGCTCGAACCCTATGGCGACAAAGCCGTCATTGACGCATTGGCCAAGGCCAAGGTCGACGCACTGGCCATGGAATTCATCCCGCGCATTAGCCGCGCTCAAGCGATGGACGCGCTGTCCAGCCAAGCGAATCTCGCCGGCTATCGCGCGGTCATCGAGGGCGCCGCGCTCTATGGCCGTGCGTTCCCAATGATGATGACCGCCGCCGGCACTGTTGCCGCCGCGCGCGTGTTCGTGATGGGCGTCGGCGTCGCCGGCCTGCAAGCCATCGCCACTGCGCGCCGTCTTGGCGCTGTCGTCACCGCCACCGACGTGCGCCCGGCGACGAAAGAGCAGGTGGCTTCGCTTGGCGCCAAATTCGTCGCTGTCGAAGATGAAGAGTTCAAACAGGCAGAAACCACTGCGGGCTATGCCAAACCGATGAGTGCTGAGTATCAGGCCAAGCAAGCTGCGCTGGTCACAGAGCACTTGGCCAAGCAAGACATCGTCATCACCACGGCGCTCATTCCGGGTCGACCGGCGCCGGTGCTGGTGACGGAAGCACAAGCGAAATCGATGCGTCCGGGCTCCGTGATTATCGATCTCGCTGTCGCGCAGGGCGGCAACTGCCCGCTCTCGAAGCCTGATGAACTGGTAGAGTTCGGCAACGTGAAGATCATGGGCTTCACCAACCTGCCGGCCCGCCTGCCGGCGGATTCATCTTCGCTCTACGCGAAGAACCTGCTCGCGTTGCTGCCGTTGCTTACCGACAAAGACAGCAAGGCGTTCTCGCCGGCTTGGGACGACGAGATCATCAAGGGCGCCATGCTCACCAAGGCGGGGGCGATCATCCATCCATCCTTGGCTCCAGCGAGCGCTGCATGAACGACGACGAGTTCGCCGAAAAATACTACGCCGCATGGAATGCGCGCGACATCGAGGCGATCGTTGCGCTTTATGCGGACGACATCGAGTTCTCGTCGCCCTATATCGCCGCGCTCGGTTTCTCACATGACGGCGTCATTCATGGCAAAGCCATGCTGCGTGCGTATTTCGAGCGCGCGCTGGAACGTGCGCCGCAGCTCACGTTTTCGCCGGAGGCGCTGCTGGTCGGTGCGCGAGGCCACACCCTGATTTATCGGAATCATCGCGGTGAACGCGCTGCAGAGACGCACGAGATGGATGCTGCCGGTCTGGTCGTGCGTGCGGACGCAACCTACGACACAAATTAATTCAAGAAGGAGACGCGCGATGATGGGCACGATACGGAAAGCCTCCGCCGCGGTGCTCTTCGCTGCCGCGCTGTCGACGCCGGCCGCTTATGCGCAAGATGGGCCGTCGATTAGCGCCGTCACGATGTGCGCGGGTGCGATTGCCGCGCATGCCAACCTCAATGTGCTGACCTATCCACGCGGCGCCTCCGGTGAATGGGCCGACGTGCTGGGCCGCCTGCTTACGCAACTCAACACGATGGAAGGGGTCGAAGGCATGACTGGCCGCTACGCCGCCAGCGCCGCGCGCAGTCATTGGCTAGAGCAATCATCGGCGGATCGGCGTGCTGCAGCGACGCAGTGCCGCGAACGGTTCGGGAGCTAAGAGCATGGTCGATCCGTTCGTTTTCTATTTGGCGATTTTCGTGCTGGCGATCTTCGTTGGCTATTACGTCGTCTGGTCAGTAACGCCGGCGCTGCATACGCCGCTGATGGCCGTCACCAACGCGATCTCGTCCGTGATTATCGTCGGCGCGTTGATCGCGGCTGCGGCAAACGCGAATGTTGAGAATGGCTGGATTGCCAAGGGCGCCGGCGGGCTAGCCGCGGGGCTTGCGGCGGTGAATATCTTCGGCGGCTTCCTGGTCACGCAGCGCATGCTGGCGATGTACAAAAAGAAAGAGAAGAAGTGACTTTCGGCAGAAGTCGAAAATCACCTCATCCCGGAATGGAACGATGAACGCGGCGGAGTGGCGGGCCCTCATCGAAGCTTATCTGGACGGCCGGCTTTCCGCCGAGGCGTTCATGCGCCGCTTTGTCGAAGGCTGGCGTGCATCCGGCGGCGCTGTGCCGCGTGCGATCGCGGCGATGCAGGTGACGGTCGAAGCCTTCGAAGCGCAGGTCAACGAGGTGCGCGAAGAGGGCGCCGTCAACGATGATGAGTTGCGCGCTGCGGCGCAGCGCGCGCTCTCCAATCTCCGCGAAGAACCCGCGGTCGCGCCACACACGTTTGACCGCACGCGGGCGCGCGAAGATATCGGGCGCTTCCAGATCCAGGTGGCGGGATGCGCAGGCCTCGGCTGCGTGATCGCGATCGCTTGGCTGGCGCTCTGCGTGCTGCAAGTGTTCGTGGTGATCGAATGGGTGCAGCTGACGTTCGAGTGGCCAGCGCTGCCGTCCACTATTGTGGGCGCGGTACTCGCTTTCGTGCCGATCATCGGCAACGTGCTTGCTTTTCTTGGCGCGACCGAGATTTGGGATTGGCCCACTTGGCTTGCCGCACTCGTCTTCTTCGCCGCGCCTGCGGTGACAATACTTTCCGGCTGGTCGCGTTGGCGCCGGTACGGACCCAGGGGCTGACATGAACGCTGATCTCGCTGCGCTGCTTTATCTCGTATCCGGGGTGCTGTTCATCCTGGCGCTGCGCGGGCTCTCCAGTCCCGAAACGAGCCGCCAAGGCAATAATTTCGGCATGCTTGGCATGGCCATCGCCATCGCCACGACTTTGTGGCTGGTCTCGCCCGACACAACCACCCTGATGATTATTGTTGGCGCCGTCGTGATTGGCGGCGGTATCGGTGCGCTGATCGCGCGCTCGATCAAGATGACGGCGATGCCGCAGCTCGTGGCGGCGTTTCACTCGCTGGTAGGCCTCGCGGCCGTCGCGGTTGCTGCCGCTGCGTTTTATGCGCCGGAGAGCTTCCACATTGCCACCGCAGACGGCGGCATCAAGATGAGTTCGCTGATTGAACTCGCGCTCGGCACCGCAATCGGCGCGATCACGTTCACCGGCTCTGTGATCGCGTTCGCGAAGCTTAATGGCAATATGTCGGGCGCGCCGATCATGCTGCCGGCGCGGCACCTCATCAACATCGCCATCGCCGTTGCGATCGTCGCGCTCGTAGTGATGACCATCCAGGATGGCGGCCGCACGGCCTGGCACTTCTGGGCGATCGCAGGTTTGTCCCTGTTGATTGGCGTGCTGCTCATCATTCCGATCGGCGGCGCCGACATGCCCGTCGTCGTCTCGATGCTGAATTCGTATTCCGGTTGGGCCGCGGCTGCGCTCGGCTTTACGCTGGAGAACGTCGCGCTCATCATCACTGGCGCTCTCGTCGGCTCGTCAGGCGCCATCCTCAGCTACATCATGTGCAAAGCGATGAACCGCAGCTTCATCAGCGTCATCCTTGGCGGCTTCGGCGCCGCTGATGGCGCGACCGCCGCGGCCACGGGGATCCAGCGCTCCTACAAAGCTGGCAGCGCCGACGACGCAGCTTTCATCATGAAGAACGCCTCCAAGGTCATCATCGTGCCGGGCTACGGCATGGCGAGCGCACAAGCGCAACATAGCGTGCGCGAAATGGCCGACATGCTGAAGAAGGAGGGCGTTGACGTGAAATACGCCATCCACCCCGTCGCGGGCCGCATGCCCGGCCACATGAACGTGCTGCTGGCCGAAGCCAATGTGCCGTATGATGAAGTGTTCGAACTCGAAGACATCAACAATGAGTTCAGCCAGTGCGACGTCGCCTACGTCATTGGCGCGAACGATGTCACCAATCCGCTCGCGAAGACCGATCCGCAAAGCCCGATCTTCGGCATGCCGATCCTCGACGTCGAGAAGGCGAAAACGGTGCTGTTCGTGAAGCGCAGCATGGGCGGTGTCGGCTATGCCGGCGTTGATAACGAACTCTTCTACCGCGACAACACCATGATGTTGCTGGGTGATGCGAAGAAAATGACGGACGAGATCGTGAAGGGGCTCTGAGGCATGGGGCTAGCGCTCGAAGTCGGCATGCTAGCCGATTTGATCGTCAATGACGACGAGGGCGCGGAATGGTTTCGCGAAGACCTCAAGAAACTTGACGGTGTGCTGGCGAAAGTTGGTTTGGCCGCGCACGCGGAGCCCGCCCAGAGTGCTGTCCATTCGACAAGCACGTATGGCTATTCCGGGCTCCACAATTTGCGACGCTGTGCAGCGCACCTTCAGTTCAACGGCAGCTTGCCTCCGCCGTTAGCGCCGGACGAGCAGGCGATGCACGATCCGCTCTACACGCGATACAGCGCTGAGTTCGTGGACGAGAATAACGGCGCAGAGCCCGGGACGTTTGCTAAAGCATCGACGCGCCTGTTCGACCACCTGATTATGCACAGCGATGCTGAAGGCTTTTACGTGCCGCAGGACTTTGCTCGCGTGATCATCTCTGACGATCAAGCCTATGGTTGGGTTGGATCAAGTTATGCGCTGAGGCGCGAGTGCGCCCGCGTAGCAGCCACGCTCGAACTGCCAAATGATCTTCTGGCCGACTACGAAAGTGAGCGTTTCTCTGCGGCGATCCGGGAAACGCAAGGTGCGGCCCGTAAGGGATGGAGCTTGTTTAAGCCTAAGCCAATGCCTCGCGCGCCGTGGGAGGAGCATCCAATCGCCGCGATGTTGTGCGCGAAGCTCCACGGCTTCGCCGAACATTCGATCCGGACGGGTGCGTTGCTGGTGTTTTGCTGAGCAAACTTTGATGTGAAGGGTGAGGATTATGGCTGAACCAAAAACACAGAAAACCAAAGCCTCAGTCCCCGCCCTTATTGCCGCCGTCGAAGACGAAACGCGCCGCAAGGACGCGAAGACCGTCGACAAAATGCTGCGCAAAATCACTGGCGAAAAGCCAGCGATGTGGGGTCCGACGATCATCGGCTATGGCGAATACGACGGCGCTACCGGCAAGTGGCCGCGCATCGGCTTCAGCCCGCGCAAGGCCAATCTCGTGCTCTACATGATGGACGGCTACGAGAACGAGCCGCTGATGAAAAAACTCGGCAAGCACAAGACAGGCCGCAGCTGTCTCTACATCAACAAGCTGGCCGATGTCGATGAAGCCGTTCTGCACCAGCTCGCCGCCAAGAGCTGGAAGGCGATGGCGAAGAAGTATCCAGAATGAAAAAGGGGAGCGCCTCGCAGCGCTCCCCTTCATCGTTTCAAGCTTTAACGCTTACCAGATCGTGACGCGCTGATCCGGCGGCAGATAGAGATCGTCCTCCGCCGTCACGTCGAACGCGGCGTACCAAGCATCCATGTTCCGCACCGGGCCGTTGGCGCGGTAGATGCCCGGCGAGTGCGGGCCGTTCAGCACTTGGTTGCGCATCGCTTCTTCGCGCATCAGCGAACGCCACACCTGCGCCCAGCCGAGGAAGAAGCGCTGATCGCCGGTGACGCCGTCGATGACTTCCGCTTCGCGACCGCCGCGCGAGATCGTGTAGGCGTGATAGGCAACCTGCAGGCCGCCATTGTCGCCGATGTTTTCGCCAAGCGTTAGGCGGCCGTTGAGCGGCAGGCCCGGTAGCGGTTCGAACTCAGCATATTGCGCCGCCAAGCGGCCGGTGACTTCTTCGAAGCGCGCCACGTCTTGCGCATTCCACCAATCGCGGAGCACGCCCTGTGCGTCGGACTTCGCGCCTTGGTCATCGAAGCCGTGGCCCATTTCGTGGCCGATGACGCCGCCGATCGCGCCGTAGTTCACGGCCGGATCGGCGTTCGGATCGAAGAACGGCGGCTGCAGGATCGCGGCCGGGAAGACGATCTCGTTGAACACCGGATTGTAATAGGCGTTCACCGTTTGCGGCGTCATGAACCACTCGTCCTTGTCGGTCGGGCGGCCAAGGCGGTCGATGCTCTCGTTCCAGTCGAAGATTTGCGCGCGCTTGGCGTTGCCGAACGCATCGCCGGTGCGGACTTCAAGCGCCGAATAATCGCGCCAGCGATCCGGATAGCCGATCTTCGGACGGAAGGTCGCGAGCTTCTCGCGCGCCGCGACTTTGGTTTCGGCGGACATCCACGACAGCTGGTCGATGCGCTGGCCATAAGCCGTGCGCATATTCTCGACCAGTTCAAGCATTTGCGCTTTCGCAGCGGGCGGGAAGTGGCGCTGCACGTAGATTTGGCCGACCGCTTCACCGAGCGAACCATTCACTGCGCTGACTGCGCGCTTCCAACGCTCGCGCTGTTCCGGCTGACCGCTCAGCGTCTTGCCGTGAAACTCGAAAATTTCCGCGTCGATGTTGCTTGGCAGAACCGACGAATTATTCCGCACCAAATGGTAGGTGAGGTAGGATTTGATCGTCGAAACCGGCGTCGCCATGAAGAGTTCGGCGAGCGGGCCCATGGCCGATAGCTCGGCGATAACGACTTCCTGCACTGCGCCCATGCCAGAGGCGTCGAACGCCGCATCCCACGGGAAGTTCGGCGCCAAGGCGCGAATTTCAGCGCGGGTTTTCAGATTGTAAGTACGCGAACGATCGCGGCGATCGGCGCGCGGCCAATGGCGTTCAGCGATCTGCGTTTCAAACGCCATGACCGCGGTTGCTTTTGCGGCTGGGTCGCTTTGGCCGACGAGGCCGAGCGTGCGCCCGATGTGCGCGACATACGATTCACGCAGGCCCGGGAAGACGCCATCAGTGCGGCGATAATATTCACGCTCGGGTAGGCCGAGGCCCGCGTGCGTCATGTTGGTGATGTAGCGGTTCGGGTTGCGCTCATCGAGGCCGACATACATCGCGATCGGCGAGGTGACCGAAATGCCAGGAGAGGCGATTACGCGGATCGCTTGTTCGTGGTTTTGGATCGCAGCGATCTGCGCGAGTTCCGCCTGCAGAGGCTCGAGGCCGCGCGCGTCGATCGCGGCTTGGTCGAGATAGGCGTTGTAATAGTCGGCGATTTTCTTTTGGTTCGAACCCGGTGCGCCGCCAGCAAGCGCGACTTCTTCAATGATCACGCGCTGATCGTTGTCGGCTTTCTCGCGCAGAATATCGAACGTGCCCCAGCGGGTGCGATCGGACGGGATTTCCGTGGTGCTGGCCCACGTGCCATTGGCGTACTGGAAGAAGTCATCGCCTGGGCGAACAGCGAGGTTGCGGCCGGCGAGATCGACGCCGAACGAGCCGATGGCCGGTGCGCCGCGGCCGTTGGCCGTGCCGCCGCTCGTGCCCGTCGCGCAGCCCGCCAAAAGGGCCAGCGTCGACGCGCCCATGGCGCGGCGTGAAAGCGTAATCATAGTCGTCCTCCGAATGCCTTGGATTTATTCCGCCGCGGCCAGTTTGCGACGGCCCCCGTATAATCTGCCGTAAAAGCCAAACAGGCCGGTGGTGACCCGTTTGATGTCGATGCCGATCATGTAGAAGGCAGGCGTCAGGATCAAGGTCGCCGGCATGCAGATGAGCACGCCGAAGGCCAGGCTGAGCACCATTGGCTTCAGGAATTGCACGATGGCAGCGTTCTCCAGGATCATCGGCGAGGTGCCGACAAATTCCGTGACCGAGGTCAGGAAGATCTGACGGAACCGCGAGATCGAGGCCTCTGTGATACCAACTTCCGCCTTCACGCGCATGACCTGGAAGCCCATCGCCTCAAGCTCCGCGGCCTGTTCGCGATATTCCGTCGCGTCGTGGCGCATATCGTCCGAGGTCTTCAGCTCGATCGGCCCGCGCTGGAACCCAGACGCAGCGCCCTGGATGATGAACTCCTCGTGCGGCTCAAGGTCAGGGGCGATGCCGATATATTCCACCACTTGTCCGTTCGGCAGCGTGATGTCGTGCGTCTGCCACGTGCTGTCCTCAGAGAGGGGCGTGCCTGATCCTTTGCGCCGGAGTGCAAAGTAGCCGCGGATCTGGTTGCAGCGATCCACGAGCACCACGTTGTCGTTCACGACAACGCCGATGGCCGCGATGACACCTAGCCAGGAGAAGAGCGCAAAGCTCGTTCCAAAGAGCATGTGTCCGAGCAGCGCGCCAACCATTGCAAACGGGATGACGCACAAGATCATCACCGGCTGCGCGTAGGAGCGGAACGTGACTGCGAGCAAGAAGTAGATGCCCAGGAAGGCGAGCCCCATCAGCATCAGGAATTCGTTCATGAACTCCTGTTGGCCTTCAGCTTCACCAATCGCGCGCCGTGTAACCGTGCTGTAGCTCGCCTCGAATTGCGGCCAGAACTCTTCGTCCAGCGTGCGCATGATGTCGGCGCGCGCCTCGGCGTTGATCAGATCGGCCGTGACCAGGATCGAGCTTTGGCGTTGGCGGCGATCGAGGCCGGTGACGCCTGGTGCAAACTCCCACGTCGCCACCGCCGCGAGCGGCACCTCGCGACCGTCGCTTGTGCGAATGCGGAATGAGCCAAGGCTTTCCAGCGTGCGGCGGTCGTCGCGCGGATAGCGGACATAGACGCGCACATCGTCGCCGTCGCGTGGCAGACGCTGCGCTTCTTCACCGAAATAGGCCTGGCGGACCTGCCGGGTAATATCGGAGAGCGTGATGCCTAGTTGTTCAGCGCCCGGCAGGAGCTGGAAGCGCAGTTCTTCATTAGCTGCGTCTTGGCTGTCACGCACGCTGGTGACGCCTTCGAACTGCAGCAAGCGCGACTTCAGTTCATCAACCGCGATCTGAAGATCTTCTCCATTTTCGCTGATGAGCGCGATGTCGATGCTGGGCGAGCCTGAACCAGAAAGCGAGAAGCTCACTTGGTCAGCATCGGGCACTTCGCCGAGCAATTCTTCGAGACGCTCCGTGATCTCGCGCGAGCGCAACCCCGGCCGCGTTTCCGGCGCGGTCAATCCGACATAAGCCTGGATCGAGTTCTCGTTGATGAACTGGCTCCACGAGCGCACCGCGCCGCGTGACATGACGCCGGTGTTCGGATCTTCCGTGGCGAACTCGGTTGTCTCGTCCTCAAGCGCGCGGCGCGCGGCGTCGAGCTGCGCGGCCACTTGCTCCATGCGCGAGAAGGGAGTCGTCTGCGGCAGCGTTATGTTGGCGATCATGAAGTCGCCTTCGACTTCAGGCATAAAGGTCTGCTTCACCCGACCCGAAACCATAAGGCCAATCGCCAGGATGAAGATGACCAGGAACGTGGCCCAAGTCAGGTAGCGCACCTTCACGGCCGCGCGCACCAAAGGTGCGTGCAGGTTATTCGCCACCCACAGAACCGAATGCGCGCAGCGCTGCTGCAGGCGCATCAGTCGTGAACCCAGGCCGTTACCCTGCGGGTTCGGCTTGGTCACGTGCGCCAAGTGCGCCGGCAGAATGATGAGACTCTCGATGAGTGAGAACACCAAGGTCGAGATGACGACGATCGAAATCGCCGACGTGAATTGCCGCACTTCGCCCGAGAACAGCATCATCGGGCTGAACGCGATCATCGTGACGAACACGGACGCAACCAGTGGCTTCAACACCATTTGCGTCGCCAGAATCGATGCGTCGACGCCGCTATGGCCCTTTTCGGCTCTCTCGTAGATCGCCTCGCCGACAATGATGGCGTCATCGACCATAATGCCCAGCACCAGCAGGAAGCCGAACACGCTCATAAAGTTCAATGACACGCCCACGTAGGGCAAGATGAAGAACGATCCCGCGAACGCGGTCATGACGCCCAGCGTCGACCAGAACGCGACCTTCGGGTGCAGCGTCAGGAGCAGAAGCACAAAGATGAGAACAAAGCCCTGCATGGCATTCTGGAAAAGAATGCCCATCAGCGCGTTGTAGTCCTGCGACTCGTCCTGAATGATCGTTAGCTGAAGTCCAGCTGGAAGCGTGTTGCGAAATTCATCCAGGAGTTCGTGGGTCTCGCGCGCCGTGTTCCAGATGTTGAACGTGTCTGCTGTTTGCAGCGCCACCAAGATCGACGGTTCGCCGTTCATGCGTGAATACGAATTGATGTCCTGGAAGCCGTCAATGACGGTGGCGACGTCGGCCACGCGTACCGTTCCACCATCGGGCGTTTGCCGGATGATGATGTTCTCGAAATCGAGCTCAGTGTCAGCGAGATTGCGGGCTTGCAGTTGGAAGTTGCCGTCATCGGTGCGCACGGCGCCGGCGCCGGCGTTGAGTGAACTTACGCGCACGGCCCGCGCAACGTCGTCGAACGTCAGCCCAAACGCCTGCAGCGACGCTTCCGAGACTTCGATCGAAACTTCCGGTGAGCGTGCGCCCCACACTTCCGTGTTGGCGCCGCCTTCGACGAGAGAGAGCTGATCGCGCAGCCGTTCGGCCGTGTCGCGCAAAGTGCGCTCATCGATGTTGCCGTGCAGGCCGATGATGAAGGACGCATTACGGCCGACTTGGCGCGACACGCGGATCGGATCCATCGCCGGCGGGAGGCCGCTGATGGATTCCACGCGCGAGCGCACTTCAGCGGTCATTGCGTCGATGTCGGCGCCGGATTCAGATTGAATGCTAATCCAGCCGAAACCTTCGCCCGAACGCGAGCGCACCCAATCCACGCCGTTGAGATCGGCCGTCGCTTCTTCGACGCGCACGACGATCTGGCTCTCGATGTCCTCGGGGCTGGCGCCGGGCCAGCTCACTTGCACGTAAACGGAATTGTCTGCGCCCGGCGGCCAGAATTCCTTCTCCATTCGGTTGAACGAGAAGATGCCCGCGATGACGCAGAACAGCATCAGCAGGTTGCCGGCAACCGGGTTGCGGCCCCACCAATCAACTAAACCCTTCAACATGCTTCGTCTCCGGGGCGGACGCGCCGTCCGCCCTCAAGAATTAGTCTCGAATGTCCGGGCTGCCTTGCGGCTGCGCGGGTGGTGCGGCGGCGGGCGTAGCTGCAGTGCCGCCTTCGCGATCGATTGGCGTCACGGCCATGCCGGGCACGGGCGAAGTCAGCACCGAGACGACAACACGTTCGCCGTCGGCGAGACCTTCGCGGAAAAGCACTTCATCGGCCGTGGTCTGCGCAGCGCGCACTTGGCGCACTTCGATCGTGTTGTCGGGCAGCACCACGTACACGAACTCGTTGCGCTTGAGCGCACTGCGCGGCGCCGCCACGAGCGTCTCCAAAGCCGAGCCTTCGAGGCGCACCGACACAAACATCCCAGGCGCAAGCGGAGCGGCGTTGCGCGCGTTGAATGGGTCGCGGACTTCGATAATGCCGTAGACAAGGCGCGTCCGCGCATCCATGGCAGCGTCGGTGCGGACGAGGCGTCCCTCCCACGTGACCAAGCGTCCGCCCATCATGTGGCTGACGTGCGCGGCCGGGCCGGGGTTCGCCGTCGAAGCGGCGAAGCCAAGCGGGACGCGCATGGCGGTGAGCTCAGCGTCGGTCAGCGGAATGCGAATTTCCATCGTCTCGGTTGCGAACATCACAGCGACGGTCGTGCCGGGTCCAACGTAGTCACCGACATTGGCGCGTCGCTCGCGGACCCGGCCAGTGAAGGGCGCGCGGATTGAGGCGCGCGCCAGATCAAGTTCCGCTGAACGCAAAGCCGCTTCCGCTGCGGCTAACGCCGCACGCGCTTGCGCCAATTGTGGTTCACGCAACGCCAGCGGCGGCGGCTCGCCGCGGCCCAGCGCTTGCCAATCTTGCCGAGCCAATTCCGACTCTGCTTCCTCGCGCGCGACGCCTTCTTGCGCCTGTGCAACTTGACTACGCGCACGCACGACCGCGAGGCGATAATCGGCGTCGTCGATGCGCGCCATGACTTCGCCCTCGTTGAAGGCGCCGCCATCGGCGAATTTCGGGCTTGCCCAAACGATGCGGCCTGTGACCTGCGCCGCCAGCGAGGCCTCGTTACGTGGGCGCGCTTCGCCTTGGAGGCTGACTGCGATCGTCGTCGGCCGCGCGTGGGCGACAGCAAACTGGACAGCCGGAGGATGGGCGTCGTCGGCTTTTTCCTCTGGCTTCGGGCCTGTCGCCAGCATAACGGCGAACAGCGCAATGCCGCCGAGGATGACAACGAATGGCGCCGCGAAGGCGAGCAAGCGGCCTACGACATGAACGAAGCCGCGCTTCGGTTCGGCCTCATCAGCGGATTGCGAGGTCATGTTGATGTCCATCTTGTTCATGGCGCGATTTCCAGATCTTCGTCGATGCCGCCCGTACGGGCGCCGCCGCCAAGTGCGACGTGATAGGTGATACGGTTTGAGACGCGGGCGGCGCGTGCAGCGATAAAGCCACGCTCGGCATCGATGCGGCGCGTGTAGGCGTCGATGAGTTCAAACAAAGTTGCTACGCCGCGCGCGTATTCGCGCTCAGCCAATTCTTGTGCTTCGCGCGCTTCGTTGGCGGCGATCTCAAATTGCGCTTCGCGGACTTCAAAGCTCTGATCGGCGCTGATCGTGGCTTCGACTTCGCGCCAAGCGGCGATTGAGGTGCGCACATAATCCGCAGCAGCAGCGCGCCGGTCATTCACGGTGGCGCGCGACTCAGAGAGCAGGGCGCCGCCGTTGAAGATCGGCATGGTGATGCCGGCGACGATGTTCGAGATCATGTTGGCGCTGTCATCAATATTGTTCAGGGCCGGATTTGGCCCTGTGTCGGTGGCGCCGGCGGTGGCGCGGAGCGTCAGACGCGGCAGCATCGCCGCGCGCGCTTCATGAATGCGGAAGCCGGCGGCGCGTAGGCGATGTTCGGCGGCGCGCACATCCGGGCGACGTTCAAGCAAATCAGCCGGCGCGCCAGCGGCGGCAAGCGGCGTCAGTTCCGGGAGCGCGCCTTCAGCGCGCAACGTGCCGTCTGGATAGCGGCCCATGATTTCCTGCAAGCGGCGCGATGCGATCAGCAACGCGTCTTGCGCCTGTGCTTGAAACGCGCGCGCCGACGCCACTTGGCTGCGCGCGGTGCGCAACGCCAGTGACGTTGCAATACCGGCATCATAACGGCGCTGCGTTAGATCGAGCGCGCGTTCGCGCGTCTGCAAATCTTCCTGCGCCAGCGTCAGCAATTGCTGTGCTTCAATGAGATCAACCCAAGCGATCGAGGCTTGGCCGGCCACCGAGAGCCGCGCATCGCCTAAATCTTGGCGCGCTGCGTCTGCGCTTGAGTCCGCTGCAAGCGCGCGAGAGGTGAGGCGCCCCCAGAGATCGATCTCCCAGCTGGCGACGACGCTCGAAGTCATGAACTCGGTGCGGATGCGTTCGTCCGTGGCTGTGGGCGTTTCGGTCCGCGTCGCATCGGCGCCCACACTTAGGCTCGGCAAAAGATTGCCGCCGAACGATCCGCGCGCGCGCCAGCGCGAGGCGCGATAGCGCGCTTCGACAGCCTGAAGGTCAGGGCTACCCGCAAGCGCCTCGCGAGCCAGAACCGACATCTCGGGTGCGTTGAGGTCATCAAGCCATGTTGCCGCTGGGGAAGCAGCTAGTTCAGCAGCGCGCTCGGCGCCAATCGCGTCCGCCGCGACGTAGCTATCCGGCTCCGGCGGCAAGTTACGCCCCGCACACGACCCGGCTGCGGCCGCAAGGCCCAAGCCGATCAACAGACGCACCCCGTAAGCCATGTTCCCTCGCAGCACCCGCTCTACCCACCACCCTCTCGAAAGTCAATAAATGGATATTGAAAATCGATAAGGTTTGGTTGGCCTTCAGCTGGGCGCATGTCCCCTTCTATGAGACTGGATGCCGGCGCCTCGCTGTTTGGATGCGGCTGGCGACCAGTCACGACGAAACGACCGAATTTTACGCTCAATGACTGTGTTCTGGTCCCAAGGACGGCCTGTAACCGTCATTTGCGACACTTCAGCTTCCTATCCCCGTTGCGCGACTCTCGCGCCGCGGCCTAAGCCCGGTCGGCATGGCGACGCCCCAATTCAACGCAGCGCGCTGGCGCCTTGACCGTGTGCCGCTCGCGGCGTGGGTGGGGGTCGCTTTGGCGGTCTTTGCGGCGCTCATTGCGGTGGCCACCAGCTTACAGGCGGCATTGCTGACTATGCTTGCGGGCGCTGCTTGTTACTGGGCGGTGCGCGAGGCGCGCCGCTTCGTCATTACGCCGAATGCCGGAGGCGCCGCCGCGGCGTTGGGGCTTGGCGAGCTTGCGCCGTTGATTGAAGCGCTGCCCGATCCAGCGCTGCTGATCGACGCGGAGGGGCGTATTGTAGGATCGAACGCGGCCGCACGGCGCGAGATGCAGTTCGAGGCCCGCGGCCAATTTCTAACGTCGATCTTGCGCCATCCCGATGTGCTCGAAGCCGTGCAAGCGGCAGTGCGCGAAGGCGAGACGCGCGCGGTTGAATACGAAACAACGGCGCAGGTGGAGCGTCACACGCGGTGCTACGTGGCCCCGGTCAACTGGGGGCAAGCGCGTGCCGCAATGCTGGTTTTTCATGATCAAACCGCCAGAATTAGCACAGAGCGCATGCGCGCTGACTTTCTCGCGAATGCCAGCCATGAGCTGCGCACGCCGCTCGCATCACTCACGTTGCTGATTGAAACTTTGGCTGGTCCCGCGCGTGACAGCGCGCAAGATCGTGACAGATTCCTAGCGATGATGCAGGTGCAAGCCGATCGGATGCGGCGGCTCATTGATGACCTGCTTTCGCTCTCGCGTATCGAACTCGATGAGCACGTGCCGCCGTCCGACCGCGCAGACCTTGCCGATGTTGCGCGCGAGGTGATCGACGCGCTGGCGCCGGTTTCGACTGAGCGGAATGTGCGCGTTCGGCTGATCGCGCCTGCCAGCCCGGTGATGGTGGTCGGTGAGCGTTTCCAACTCGCCCAGGTGGTCCAGAACCTGATTGACAACGCTTCCAAATATACGCCCGCCGGCGGCGAAGTCGTGGTGGAGGTCGCTGAGGGCGGCGACCGGGAAGAAACCGCCGCCAGCGCCGGCCGGCGCTGGGAGCAGGCCAGCCGGGTCGCCATGCTCACCCCGACTGCGGCGGCCAACCTGTCCTACGCCTTTATCCGGGTCGAAGACGGCGGCCCCGGCATCGAGGCGCACTTCCTGCCGCGCCTGGCGGAGCGGTTCTTCCGAGTCGAGCGCGAGCTTGGTAACGAACGGGGCGGCACCGGCCTTGGGCTCGCCATCGTCAAGCACATCATAAATCGCCACCGCGGCGGGTTCCTCGTAGAAAGCCAGCCGGGACGCGGCTCCGCGTTCACCGCATATGTGGAATCGGCAGGGGAGGCCTGAGCTTGCGCAGGGCTCGTTTCACATCACTGTCACGAAACCGGCATAAGAGCTGGGGACGTATAGAGTGGTTGAGTCCGCGCTCCCGGACGGCCGCTGGAAGGGGTCTAGAATGGAATTCGCCTCAACCGGCGCAGATCGCGGCACTTCGAGCCCGACCAGCATGATCGCCCCCGTCGTGCGCGCTTCTGGCGGCTCCATCGTCGGCGCCCCGACCAAGATCAGCGCCCGTGACGTCAACGTCTTTTACGGCGACAAGCAGGCGCTGTTCGATGTTTCGATCGACATCCCTGACCGCGCCGTCACCGCCTTCATCGGCCCGTCGGGCTGCGGCAAGACCACTTTCTTGCGCTGTTTCAACCGCATGAACGATCTGATCGACAGCGCCCGGGTCACCGGTTCGCTGCAGATCGAAGGCAAGGATGCTTACGCCAAGAATGTCGATCCGGTTGTGCTGCGCACCCGCGTCGGCATGGTTTTCCAAAAGCCGAATCCGTTTCCTAAGTCGATTTACGACAACGTGGCCTACGGCCCGCGCATTCACGGCATGGCCAAGTCCAAGACCGACATGGACGGCATCGTCGAGCAATCGCTGCGCCGCGCCGGTCTGTGGGAAGAGGTGAAAGATCGCCTCGCCAATCCAGGCACCAGCCTCTCGGGCGGCCAACAACAGCGCCTCGTTATTGCCCGCACCGTGGCGGTGAACCCGGACATCATCCTGATGGACGAGCCGTGCTCGGCGCTCGACCCGATCGCAACCGCGCGCATCGAAGAGCTGATCGACGAAATGCGCGAGAATTATTGCATCGTCATCGTCACGCACTCGATGGCGCAAGCGGCGCGCGTCTCGCAAAAGACCGCCTTCTTCCACCTCGGCAAATTGGTGGAAACCGGCGCGACCGAGGAAATCTTCACCAACCCTCGCGATACGCGTACGCAAGACTATATCACGGGCAGGTTCGGCTAATCGGCCGCGCCGCGGAGATCGGGCGATAATGGCTGAGCATACCGTCAAAGCGTTCACGGAAGAGCTCGACGCGCTGACCCAAGAGGTTGCGCGCATGGGGGGCTTGGCCGAAATCGCTGTGAACGACAGCCTTTCGGCGGTCGCGCGCCGCGATACCGAGCTGGCGCAAGCTGTGATCCAGCGTGACTCGAAGATCGATCAGGCTCAGCGGGACGTGGAAAAGCGCGCGATCAAATTGTTCGCGCTGCGCCAGCCGATGGCTGGCGATCTGCGCGTTGTCCTAACCGCATGGCGCATCGCGGGCGAACTTGAGCGCGTAGGTGACTTGGCCAAAAACATCGCCAAGCGCACTTTGATTTTGAACCAGGCAGAGCCGATCCAGCTGACGCGCTCTGTTGAGCGCATGGGCAAGATCGCCGCCTCGCATTTGAACCAAGTGTTGAACGCTTACGCCAATCGCGACGTGCAGGCCGCAGTCAACGTCTGGAACGCCGACGACAACATCGACGCGCACTATAATTCGCTGTTTCGCGAATTGCTGACCTACATGATCGAAGATCCGCGCATGATCTCTTCGTGCGCGCACTTGCTTTTTGTCGCCAAGAATCTGGAACGGATCGGCGATCACGGCACTAACATTGCCGAGTACATCCACTTCCTGGTCACGGGTGAGGAAATCGCGACGCAACGGCCGCGGGCCGCTGCGGAGGCATCTGACTAAGGATTCACGCGATGGCCAAGGCGCCGCACGTGCTGGTGGTAGAGGATGAGGCGGCTTTGGCGGACCTCCTCAAATACAATCTAGAGAAGGAAGGCTACCGCGTTTCCATCGCCACAGATGGTGAAGAAGCGCTGCTTGCCGCGGAAGAAACGCCGCCTGATCTTGTTGTGCTGGACTGGATGCTGCCGAAAGCGCCCGGCATCGAAGTGTGCCGCCGGCTACGCGCGCGCCAAGAAACCCGCAACACACCCATCGTAATGCTCACCGCCCGCACTGAAGAGGGGGATCGTATCCGCGGTCTCGACATCGGCGCTGATGATTACATCACCAAGCCGTTCTCGATGAGCGAATTATTGGCGCGGTTGCGCGCTGTGATGCGGCGCATCCGGCCTGGTTTGGCTGAAGATCAGATTATTGCTGGCGACATCGTCATGGACCGCGTGTCTCATCGCGTGAAGCGTGGATCGCGTGAAGTGCATCTGGGTCCCACCGAGTTCCGCATTCTGGATCACTTGATGCAGCATCCTGGCCGCGTGTTCAGCCGCGAACAATTGCTTGATGCAGTTTGGGGTTCGGATGTGTATGTCGAGGCGCGCACAGTGGACGTGCATATCGGCCGGCTGCGCAAAGCGCTGATGGTCGGTGACGAGAATGACCCCATCCGCACCGTGCGCAGCGCCGGCTACGCGCTGGACGTGGACGCGTAAGCTTTAGCCGACAGCCGGGGGCGCTCGACGCTGTTGCGGCGTCTGCTCCGTCTGAATGGTTTCGAGGTAAGCGACGATCGCGCGCACCTCACCCGCTTGAAGCGCCTCGTGCTCATGGCCAGCGCCAACGCTCAGCCCTTCAGCAAGCGCCTCTTCGAGATGCGCGACGGGATAGATCTGCGCAATTGTGCGAAATGCGGGCGCTGTCCGCGTGGCGTTGGACTCGCGCCCGCCGATTGCATGACACGAACTGCAGTTCGCTGCGACGAGCGATTGGCCGCGCTGGACCAAGGTTTGCGACGCCGGCTCTTGGCCTTGCGCGGCGCCAGTGAAAACAACAGCAGCGATCAAGAATGGCGCGAATGCACGCATTGATGGGCTCCTTTGGCGCATCAACGCACAAGGCCCCGTTTAGGCTCCAATCTGCAGCGGCTCGATCGAATATTCACGCGCGCAGAACTGACAGCGTGCGTGAATTTTTCCATCGTCTTCAACGAGATCGCGCAGTTCCTCTGCAGGAAATTGGCGCATCACGCCGGTTAGGCGCTCCTCGTTGCAGGTGCAACGATCTTCGAGCGCCGCGGGCGTATCCATGCGCGCGCCTTCCTCGTGGAAGAGGCGATAGAGCAACCGATCGGCAGGGAGTTCGGGGTCAACCAGTTCTTCGTCGCGCAGCGTCGCAAATAGGATCGATGCACGGTTCCAGTCTTCGCCTGTATCGCCCCGCGCGTCGTCGCCTGCGATCCGTTGGAGAAGAATGCCGCCTGCACGCCATAGCGGTGGTTCATCGCCCGCGAACAACTGCCCGACGGCAAGCTTGATGCAGGTATCGGTTTGTTCGCTGACCCTGAAATAGCTTTCAGCACACGCGGCCAATGTTGCGCCATCGAGTGGCACCACGCCTTGGTACGATGTCTTGTTGTCGCCCTGATCGAGCGTCAGCACCAGTGTGCCAACGCCGAGCAATGCAGCCGGCGGCATCCGATTAGCTTCAAGCGCTTCCGCAGCGCCCTCAGCGAGCCGCGCGTAACCTCGCAAGCCGCCGCCGACGCTGTACTCGGCGACGAGCAGCGTCACAGGCCCTTCGCCCTGCGCTTGCACGACAAGTCTGCCTTCGGCTTTGAGCAGCGATCCAACCAACGCTGCGAGCGCCAGCGCTTCTCCCAGCAGCATCGCCACGGGGCGAGGATAATCGTGGCGCCGCAGAATAGGGTCGAGCGCTTCGGCGCCGATGCGCACGGTGCGGCCCCGCACAGGGGCTTTATCAAGCCGGAAGGCGGCGACGATGTCGTCGGTGGCCGAGGATGTGTCAGTCGGGTCCGTCATGTGCGCGCATCAGATGGGGAGCGAGGGCGGGTTCGCCAAACCCCATCCGCTAAAGCTTGCCTAAGCACCAGAGCAGCACTGCTTTTTGCGCATGAATGCGGTTCTCCGCTTCATCCCACACGCCCGATTGCGGGCCGTCCATCACCGCGTCGGTGACTTCTTCGCCGCGGTGTGCCGGTAAGCAATGCAGGAACAGCGCATCCTTCGACGCCAACTGCATCATCTGCTCATTCACAGAAAATGGCGGAAACGCCGCCATGCGCGCGTCTTTATCGGTGTCGCCCATCGACACCCAGGTGTCCGTGACGACGACATCGGCGCCAGCAATAGCAGCGCGCGCATCCGTACCAACCTCAACATCGGCGCTAGCCGCCTTAGCTGCCGCGATCTCTTGACCACGCGCTGCATAGGCCGCGGGTGTCGCGATACGCAGCTTGAAATCGAGTTTCTCGGCGGCGTGGACGAACGAGGTGCAGACGTTATTGCCGTCACCCAGCCAAGCGATGGTTTTGCCCGCGATATCGCCCATGCGTTCCTCGATGGTCACGATATCGGCGATGATCTGGCACGGGTGCGAGAGATCGGTGAGGCCGTTGATCACCGGCACGTCGCTCGCCGCGGAGAAGTCGACCACGTCCTGATGCGAATTGGCGCGGATCATCACGGCGTCGACCATGCGTGAGAGCACGCGCGCGGTGTCCTCCACCGTCTCGCCGCGGCCGAGTTGCGTGTCGTTGGCGTTCAGCACAATCGACGTGCCGCCGAGCTGATGCATGCCGATCTCGAACGAGACGCGCGTACGCGTCGAGTTCTTCTGGAAGATCATCGCCAGCGCGTAGCCGTCGAGCGGCGCATCTTCGTCGCGCTTAGCCTTCGGCCAATCGAGGCGCGCCGCTTTGCGCGCGTGCGCTTCATCCAAAATCGCGCGCAGCTCTTCGGTGCTGAGCGACGAAATATCCAGGAAGTGGCGGACGTCTGGGATCACGCCCCGGCTTCCGCCATTTGCGCTGCGAGCACCGCGTCGATCGCGTCCACTGCGTGACGAATTTCCTCTTCGCTGATCACCAGCGGCGGCGCCATCCGCAACACGTTGTCGCCGGCGACGCCGACGAGCACTTTGCGGTCGCGCAATTTGCCCTGAATCGTCTTCGGATCGATCTTGAGTTTGAGGCCGCGCATCAGGCCTTTGCCGGTGACGGCGACGACGAGGTCAGGATGGCGATCCTTCAGACCTTCGAGCGCTTGCGTCAGGTGGTTCGACACTGTGTTCACGCGCTCGAGGAATTCCGGCTTTGAGATTTCATCGTAGCAGGCGTTGCCGACTGCCATCGCCAGCGGGTTGCCGCCGAAGGTGGTGCCATGAACGCCGCGCACCATGCCTTTGGCCGCTTCCTTGGTCGCGAGGAACGCGCCCATCGGGAAGCCGCCGCCGACGCCCTTGGCCACAGCCATGATATCCGGCGCGACGCCGCTCCATTGGTGCGCCCAGATTTTGCCGGTACGGCTGGCGCCCGATTGCACTTCGTCGAAGATCAGCAGCGCGCCGTTGTCGTCGGCGAGCTTGCGCAGCGCGCGCAGGAAATCGTCCGGCACAGCGCGCACACCGCCTTCGCCTTGCACCGGCTCAATGATGAAAGCCGCCGTCGTCGGGCCGACGAGCTTTTTCAGAGCTTCGAGATCGCCGTACGGCGCTTGAATGTAGCCCGGCAGGCGCGGGCCGAAGCCATCAATGTAGTTTGCATTCCCTGACGCGTTTACAGCCGCGTACGAGCGGCCATGGAATGACCCTTGGAAGCCGATGACGTCGATCTTTTCCGGGTGGCCGTTGGCGCTGTGATACTTGCGCGCCGTTTTCAGCGCGCCCTCGATCGCTTCGGTGCCGGAGTTGGTGAAGAACACGACGTCGGCGAATGAATCGCGGACGTACTTGGCGGCGAGTTCTTCCTGGCCTTTCACCTTGAACATGTTCGACGTGTGCCAGAGCTTGCCGGCTTGCTCGGTCAACGCCTTCACCAGCACGGGCGGCGCGTGACCCAGAGCGTTCACGGCGATGCCGGCGATGCAGTCGAGATATTTGTCGCCCTTATCGTCCCAGATCCAGCAGCCTTCGCCGCGCACGAAGCTTTGCTCCGGCGGCGAATAGACGGGAAGGATATGGCTTTCTGCAGCGGACATATGGGTTCTCGGTCTTTGGGGAAGGCGGGGTTTTGATCCGCGCCGCTTGCAAGGTCAAGCGCAGCGTATCATCACCTTTTCATGAGACGAGACCATTCCATTCCGCGCGGCGAACTGCATCGCCTGATCCATCAATCCGAGGTCCTGAAGGGCAATTCACTCGGCGATCCGACGGAGCGCGAACTGCATGTCTGGACCCCGCCGGGGTGGACACCAGCTGAGCCGCTGCCGCTGCTGGTCGATCTCACCGGCTATTGGGGCTCGGGGCTCGGGCACACCAGTTGGAAGCCAGACGCCGAGAACGTGCCGGAAAGGTTGGATCGGCTGGCCTCTGAGGGTATGGCGCGCGCGGTGGTGGCGTTCCCGGATTGCTTCACCAAGCTCTACGGCAACCAATATCTGAACAGCGAAGGCTCCGGCCGGTACGGCGATTATGTCTGTGACGAGATCGTTCCTTTCATAGAAGCGAAGTTCGCCTGCGGTGGCGCTGGGCGGCGCGGCGTGTTCGGCAAATCCTCCGGCGGCTATGGGGCCGCGTGGCACGGCATGAATCGCAGCGACGTCTGGAGCGCTATCGCCATCAATTCCGGCGACATGGGTTTCGACACGCTCTTCATCCCGACTTTGTACGATGATTGCGATGCGCTGCGGCCGTTCGACTATTCGATCGAGAAATGGATCAAGCACGTCGAAGCCAAGCCGAAGATGAAGGACAAGGATCGCATGATCCTGATGGATCTGGGGCAGGCGGCTTTCTACGATCCGGATCCCACGCAGTTCCGCAACATGCGGCTGCCGATGGATCCGCGCACCGGCGAACTGATTCCTGAGCGCTGGAATAATTGGATGAAGAACGATCCGGTCGTGATGTTCGATGCGCTGGGCGAAAATCTCCGTAAGCTGAAGCTCGTCTACATGGATTGCGGTTGGTCAGACCAATTCCGGATTCATTTTGGGATGCGGCGTTTCGCGAACAAGCTGAAGGCCGCGAATATTCCGCACGCTTACGAAGAATACGACGACGACCATTCCGGCGTGGATTATCGCATGGATGTGTTTTTGCCGTTGTTAGCGAAGACGCTTAGTTAGAGGCATTGACCGGACCAGACGCAACCAGCCGAAAAAAGCAGGGTCATCGCTCCAAATACGAGGCAAGGACCTAGTATCACGGATGCGCCGATGCCGAGCTCTTTATCGCCGGCAAAGCACATCGGGCCGATGACGCCAGAGATGGCCCCAACTGCTGAAAGATAAGCCCAGGCGCCCCATTGGTGATCGTTGTTTGTGCTTGTCAGAAAGAACGCGCTGATCGCGACAACCAATGAGACGATTAGTGTTTTCCCTCCCAATTTGTTTGAATGCAGGCTGATCAAAAGGCCAGTGAGCCAACCTGCCAGGGGTATGAGAACCAACGCATACAACTCTCAGCTCCTGAGCCGATACCCGCTCTTCAACAGCGCCCAGCAGGCCCAGCAGAGCGCGGCGGTGATGCCAAGTGAGATCAGCGCGCCGGGGATGAGCGGCGCGTCGTGCGAGCCGATGAAGCCGTAGCGGAATCCGTCGATCAGGAAGAACACCGGATTGTAGTGCGAGAGCGTGCGGAACGGCTCGGGCAGAATGTCGGTGGAATAGAAGGTGCCGGAGAGAAATGTCAGCGGCACGACGATGAAGTTGGTCACGGCAGCGATGTGATCGAACTTGTCGGCCCAGATGCCGCCGATTAAACCGACGGCGCCGAACATGATCGAGGCGACAACGCCATAGTACAAAGCCGCGAGCGGCTCAGCCGGCGTGATGTTGGCGAGCCATGACACCGCGAGCAAACTCGCAGCGCCGACTAAGATTCCGCGCGCAGCGGCGCCGACGATGAACGCCACCGTGAGTTCGAACGCGGACAGCGGTGGCATCAGGAAGTCGACCGAATTGCCTTGCACCTTGGCGATGACGATCGACGACGACGCGTTCTGAAATGCGTTCGAGAGGATCGACATCATGACGAGGCCGGCCGCGAGGCCGTCGGCGTACGCGCGCTCCGTGCCCGGCCAGGGGCCGCCGCGCAGCACGAGGCCAAACACCATCATGAACAGCAGCGTCTGCACGAGCGGTGCGAACACCGTCTGCATGCCGACTTTCAGGAAGCGTTTGATCTCGCGCTCGGTGAGCGTCTTCAGCCCCAGCCAATTCACAGCTCCGTAGCGGCGGGAGGTGAGCTGCGGCGGCGCGACTTGGGTGTCCATAACGAGAACGGGCCTTTCATAAAATCTTAACGGTTGTAAGCGCCCGTTAACCATACCCGGCGGGCTAAGCGCTGGTTGCAGCACAGATAATGTGCGTCGAGCCTGAGGAGCAGCCCTTGAGTTGCCTGTTAGGAAAACATTACCGAATTGGGGATATCTCTACATCATATGGTGTATCCCCAATGACTCGACCGCAACAGATTGACTTTCGTTCGCCAAAGGAGCGAGTGTGCCTTGTCCCCGTCAGATACGGGCGGGGCCACGGGCCAAGGGGGCTTGATCATGTGGACTGAAGATCGCGTAGCTACGCTGCGCAAGCTATGGGCTGAAGGCTTGTCCGCCAGCCAAATTGCGAAACAACTGGGCGGGGTCACCCGCAACGCCGTCATCGGCAAGGTCCACCGTCTGGGCCTGGCTGGACGGGCGACGCCTTCGCGGCCGGCCAAGCGCCCGGTCCGGCAGGCCCGTCCGCGCATCGTCGGCCCGACCGCGCCGCGCCTGCGGATGCCGTCGAGCCTGCCTTCGGTGGTCATTCCGGAACTCGAACCGGTCCGGTTCGAAGACGGCAAGACCGCCAGCGTGCTGACGCTCAATGAGAGCATGTGCAAATATCCGATCGGCGATCCGACCGACCCGGCCTTCGCGTTCTGCGGCCGTGGCTCGAGCGGCGGCCCGTACTGCGCTGACCATGCGCGTCTGGCCTATCAGCCGAGTCAAGCCAAGAAGCGCCGCACCAGCCATCCGGACGAGCTCCGGCGGATGCTGCGCCTCTCGGCGATGTAATCGAACTAGTCTGAAGTGACAGAAGCGCCGCGGCGAATGAGCCGCGGCGTTTTTTGTTTTTGGGGACAGGCGCGCGCCATCCTTGTGGGCTTTCGCCGGAAAAAGTGGAGAGCGGGACGCGATGGGTCTCGTCTCGTTAGTGCGCTGCGTGAACAGCGCGAATTAGACGCGATCCATCGCGCCCCATGATCTTTTTCTACCGGCTTGGCGCGAGGAGGTCTTTCACTCCCGTGGCTCAGCGCCGGCAGCGTGCAGGCTGTCTTGTTCGTTGACAGTCCCCGGTGCGTACTCC
>LNEK01000029.1 GCA_001464425.1 Alphaproteobacteria bacterium Ga0077535 | reverse complement strand
GGATCGTCTCGCTCACGCTTCACGCTCAATCATATCGCTCGTCGCATTGGGTCGAACATTGGCCAACTGCCCTCCAGCGGAGCGATGCGTGGATGATACGCACCGTTTGAACTCGGTCGGATTTGTGCGGTTCTATCCCCGTATTTTCCAACGGCCGCAGCGCAGCGGACAGCGCGGACCTAGGTGCCTCGTGCGGCGTGTTTTGCCCCCTGGGTCCCGGCTCAGCGCGGCTTCGCCGCTTGGCCGGGAAGCGTGTGGTGTGACAGGCAATGACCGCATCTGGCTCTTTGCGGACGCCCCGCTTGATCCTCCCGCGAGGATCGCGCAATGCTGTCGTGTCAACAGTCGCGGCCCTAAGAGGCCGAAATTCAAATGACCGCCAACACCGCATACGACGCACTCATGGATGAGATTTGCGTGGGCCTTGGTTTCTGTGGCTGCATCAAAGACGGCAAGCCGCTCCACGTTGCCCAATTCATCCCGTCGAAAGGGCCCGTCACAGCAGATCAGTTCGCCGAGTGGGTTTTCCTCGCAGACGACATGAATCCCAACTCTGAACCCAAGCGATGGGAAAACCTCAAAGACAAGATCAAGCTCGCTTTTGTCCGCCATATGGGCGCGGAATTGGTGGACGCAAAGTTACTCAAGTGGAGCGACAGTAAACCGGATGCACCCAGGTTGGAAACTGGGCCAGTGTTCAGGAAACTCGAAGTGTGGCGGCGCTTATCTTCCGAGCGGGCAGTTCGCTACAATTGCATTCAGCACGTTCAGACGGGCGAGTTTCGCGTCTGCACAGCGGATTTCGTGGAGGCGAGTGGCGCGCTCGATCAAGACCAAGCGCGCTATTTCGTGGAAGCGTTCTTAGCCACTGACAGGAGCGATTCCGAGCCGCAAGATTGGTTCGGCTCGCTTGAAGCCGCTATCGCGGCACATGAACAAGCGTTCGAGAATTAGAACCGTCTCCGGCGAAAAACGGGCGCGCTTACTTCATCGTTCGTTCAATCAGCACCGCGAGAAAAAGCGCCGTGCCGCCATGCGCGGTCCAGCCGTGGGATGTGCCGCGTTGGATGACGATTTGGCCGGGCTTTAGGCGGGTTTCGGTGTTGTCGAGGATGAGCGAGGCTTCGCCCGAGATCAGGCAGATGATGTCGATCGAATCCGTTTGGTGCATTGCCGGGTGGCGATCTTGATCAGTGAGATGATCTTCGGCCTCGAAATCCGCGAAGCGTTGGCGCACGGCGCCTTTGATCATTTCAACCGGCACGCCGTCTGGCGTTGGCGCGATGGCGAACCAGCGCACTTTCACGTGGCCTGAAGCGGGCGAGAGAACGGGTTTTGCTTCGCCGCGATCGCGCGCGTCTTTCGGATCGAGCGGCTCGCCCAAAGCTTCGTGCCAAATTTCGAACAGGCCGCCGAGGTTTGGATCGCCGATTTCGCCGGAGGGCGGGCCATCGACTATGATCAGCGAATGGCCATCAGCGTCATCGCCAGTGATGACGCGGCGCATCGCTTCTTTGAGCTCGCTCAAGCTTAGTTCACCAGCTTGGCGTTGTGCGGGCTGTCGAGTGCGAACAGCGGCACGTTGATGTCGAACGCTTCGCCGTTGCCGACGCGCTGCATCGAATAAGCGCCCAGCATCACGCCCGATGGCGCCGCCAAGGGCGCTGCGCTGGTGTAGCGAAAGCTTTCGCCCGGCGGGATTACCGGCTGCTGGCCGATGACGCCTTCGCCGCGCACTTCCTGCGTTAGCCCGTTTTCATCGGTGATCCGCCAGAAGCGCGAGATCAGCTTTACCGGGTCGCCGGTGCGGTTTTCGATTTCGATCGTGTAGGACCAGACGAACCGGCCCTCGGTCGGTTTGGATTCGTCCGCCATGAAGGCGGGTTCGACCCGCACCACCATGCCCGCTGTTTCTTGCTCGTACATGGGCTCATCCTACTCCGCCTCGAGCGCTGGACAAAGCGCCCGATGCAAGCCAGCAAGGACCCGGATTAGGGGAAATTCGAGGCGAACGTGACGGCAACGCACGGAGTTCTGTCGGATACGGAAATCAAGCGCGCGATCAAGCAGGGCTGGATCGCCGCCGATACGCCGTTTTTGGACGATCAAATCCAGCCTGCCAGCATCGACCTCAGGCTCGGCGAAACCGCCTATCGCTTGCGCGCCAGCTTTTTGCCCGGCGCTGGCGCAAAGGTTCAGGACCGGCTCGATGGCGAGCTGGTGATGCACAAAATCGATTTGACGCAAGGTGCGGTGCTCGAGACCGGGTGCGTTTATCTTGTACAAGTGCAAGAAGAGTTGGCGCTGCCCGCGCACATGCATGGCGCCGCCAATCCGAAAAGCTCGACCGGGCGCGTCGATGTTTTTACGCGGCTGATCACCGACGGCGCGCAATCGTTCGATCAAATCCCGATGGGCTATCACGGCCCGATGTGGGCTGAGATCAGCCCGTGCACGTTCTCGGTTTTGGTGCGCACCGGCACGCGGCTTAGCCAAGTGCGTTTGCGCCGTGGGCCGCCGCATCCCAAGCGGGAGATCGATTTCACGATGGATCTGACGATGAAGGGGCCGGTTGGCTTTCGCGCCAAGCGGCATTCCGGCGTCGTCGATCTCGATCGCATCGGCGGCTACGATCCGCGTGATTTTTGGGAGCCCCTCGACGCGCGTAAGGGCCGTGTCGTGCTGGAGCCCGGTCAGTTTTACATTTTTGCCTCTAAGGAAAACGTCGTCATTCCCGCGGACGAAGCGGCGGAGATGGCGCCGATCCGGCCGGAGCTAGGTGAGTTTCGCGCGCACTATGCCGGCTTCTTTGATCCCGGTTTCGGTATCGCGCCGAATGAAGGGCGCGCCGTGCTGGAGGTGCGTTCGCGCGATGTGCCGTTCATCGTCGAGGACGGCCAGCCGGTGGGAAAGCTGGTGTTCGAGCCGATGTCGGGGCCGGTTGAGCGGCTCTATGGCGAGGCGGGCTCAAGCTACCAAGGGCAGGGCTTGAAGCTCTCCAAGCACTTCGCCCCCTGGCGCTAAGCGCCAAAAACGTCAAACAGCTCAGTCATTTAGACAAAGGACTGCGTCCTTTGGGAAAAGACGCGCGTCTTTTTGGAAAAGGTGCTTGACATTTCGGGGCTGGATATGACAAATACCCTTGTCACTTAGACAAAGGAGTTTGCCATGAAACCTTCACTGACGGCCCGATTGGCCACCTTACTCATTGCCGCGCTGCTGTTCGCACCGGTCGCGGCGTCCACCCTCAACCAAGCCGCCCAGATCGTCGCCTGATCTGGCCGCCACAGATTTCAGAAAGGTCGCTCCGATGACGCAGAAACGCTCTTCCGCCGCCGCCAATGGCTATGGCGTGCTCACCCTGGGTGTGGCCGGCGCGCTGCTCGCAGCGACCGGCGTTCCCGAGCCTGAATCGCTCGCGCAATTGCAGTCCTGGGGGCTGCCCGAAGCCGTGGCGCGCGCGGCGCTCTATGCGCTGCCCGTGATTGTGATCCTCGCAGCAGTTTTGCTCGGGCGTATCGTGGGGCGCGGACGATCCAGCACCGTGAGATGGATTATCTACGCGGCGTTCGGCGGGGTCGCCGGCTTTCTGACCGCGTATTGCCTTGAATTGTTCGCCGCCGTCCCAGGCATGATCGAGCGCGTCGCCGGCCCGCTGGCGGAGCCGACGGTGCTCGACATTTTTCTCTGGGTGCTGGCCGCGTATTGCATCGGCATTGGCCTGATGATGACCGGCGTGTCGTTGTTCGGCCGCCCTGCCATGACGGCGATGCAGCTCGAAGAGGTGGATCCCGAAGTGCTCGAAGTGCGGCGCGCCGAACGTGTCGTGTTCGGATGGTCTGCACTGGGTTTGGCGACGTTGGGTGTTGCGTGTGCTGGCCTCGCTGTTGCGCGGCAAGCCGGCGTCGATGAGCGCACCGCGCCGATCGTGATTGCTGGGGTGGCTGGTGTTGTGAGCGTTGTCGCCAATTACGTGCTGTGGCGCGGCTTTGACGAAATGCAGCGGCGCAATGTCGTCAACGGTTACGCTGTGTCGGCTGTGGTTGTGACGCTCGCCGCGTTCATCTGGGCGGCGCTGCAAGCGGTCGCGCTGGCGCCTGCGCTCGATGCGACCGGCGTGTTCCTTGCGCTCATCTTCATTCAGATTTGTGCCACGACTTACGTCACCTCCAAAGCGATGGGCAATATGCATCTGGTGGGGAAGCCCGCATGAGAAATCGCCTGCGTGTGCTCCGCGCCGAGCGTGAGTGGAGCCAGGCCGATCTCGCCGAGAAACTCGGCGCCTCGCGCCAAACCGTCAACGCTATCGAGACTGGCCGTTACGATCCGTCGCTGCCGCTCGCATTCAAGATTGCGCGCCTGTTTGCGCTGCACATCGAGGAAATTTTCTTCGATGATGTCGCTGAAGCAGCTGCGGAATGAAGTTCAATAAGAAGGGAAGAAGGGTGGAAAAGATGTTTGGGAAAAGTATTTCGCGCCGCGGCGCTCAAGGGGAAGTTAACATGATCCGGAAAATGATTGCGGCTTGCGCCGCGTTTGCTCTGACGGCGTGCGCCTCAAGCGCGACGGAGCAGGCGACCGCTACCGAGTTCCCACCGGGGCCAGCCCTGTACGTCGTGCGCGACGCGGACTCGACGATGTACCTCTTCGGCACGCTGCACATTCGCCGCCCCGGCGTGGCGTGGGGTGGCGCGCGCGCTCAAGCCGGCCTCGCGGAAGCGAGCGAAGTGTGGACTGAACTCGAAATCTCGCCGAACACCGATGCGCAGATGCAAGGCTTGGTCGGTCGCTATGGTTTGGCCGAACCGGGCCGGCCGTTCTCCAGCTATTTCAGCCCCGAAGAAAATGCGCGCGTGGTTGCGACCGCGCAGCGGCTTGGCCTGCAGCCGCAAATGATCGAGGCGATGAAGCCTTGGCTGGTCGGGCTTACGCTTCAAGTCGTGCAAATGATGCAGGCCGGTTACGATCCTGCCGCCGGTGCTGATCGCCAGATCGACGCTTACGCCGATGCCAACGGCAAAACCGCACGCTGGTTTGAGACCGCCGAAGAGCAAATCGCGATGCTGGCGGGCATGAGCCCGGATGTGCAGCGTCAGATGGTGCTCGAAGCGGTTGATGAAGCGGATGCAGGCGCCGCGTTGATGGAACGTATGGCGACGGCCTGGGAGACTGGCGATCTGGCTACGCTCGAGCAACTCGTCGTCACCGACATGCGGGCCGAGTATCCTGAATTCTATCAAGTGCTGCTTGCCGATCGTAATGATCGCTGGGTCGCAACGCTTCGCCAAGAACTGCAAGGTTCGGGTGTGGACTTCGTCGCGGTCGGCGCCGGCCACGTGATTGGTGAAGATGGCCTCGTCGCGCAATTGCGCGCGCTGGGCTACACCGTTGAGCGCGTGGAATAGATCAGAACGACCCTGTTAGCGTAAGCACTTGGCGCGGCGTGATGTCGGAGCGTTGGCTCGAAACATCCCGTCGCGCCACTTTGCGCCGGTGCCGCATTGTGTTGAGCGCCGCGCGCACGAAGCGTTCCAAATCGCTGCGCCGTTCGCGCTTTGCGACTTTGCGATCCGTCTTCCACATCTGAACGTAGTCCGATTGCTGCACCGGCTTTTGCACCAGCGGCACGGGCTCGCCGACCTTCCGGGTCAGCACCAGCAAATGCATCTGATCGCGGCTGGTGATGTCCACGCGGGCGCCGACATCGCGCGGCGCCTTTACTTCGTACCAGACGTCAGGCGTGCTGGCCGGGGCGCCGAATACGCGCGTGCCTTCATAGCCGCGCTCGGGCGCGTAGACTTGGTAAAACAGCTCCGGCGAGAATTGGTAGAAGCCGTGGCCGACATAATTGTTGCTCGGCAGAACGTGCAGGATGTGCGCGCCGGGCGCGCAAAGCGCGGCGACATTGTCGAGCGCCACCGGCACGTTGAAGACGTGCTCGAGCGTGCCGAAGTCCAGCACCACTGAGTAGTGTTCGTTCGAGAGCAGCGGCGTGTTCATGTCGTGTACGATGTCGGCCTGTTCGTAATCCGAGGCGTCCATCGATTTTACGATCTCGGCGCCGAAGGCGACGCGCAGCAGCTCTTCGCAATAGCCCTCCATCGAGCCATCGCTGGCGCGGGCGGCGAGGTCGGCCCGGTTGCGCGTGCGGAAGAAGGTTTCGAGGTCGTCCGTCGAGACGTTGAGGCGGTGACGGCCAATCGTCATGACGCGCGAAAAGTCAGCGCCGCTCGACCGCGCAAGCGCCATCAAGCCCAACGCGCCCGCGTCCACGCCCATAAATCCCCCCTCAGTGCCTGCTTCTTTTGTGGCCAGACATTGGCATAGCGGCGGGCGCGTCGCTAGCCGGGGTGGGGGCCTTAGCCCGGCAATATCAGCTTTGCGGTGAAGCCTTTGGGTGAGCGGTTGGCCAGCACCAATTGGCCAGCGTGCGCTTCGGCGATCGCTTGGGCGATGGCGAGACCGAGGCCCGCGCCGTTGGTGCTGGACGTGCGCGCCGTGTCGGCCCGGAAGAAGGGCTCGGAGAGTTTTGCGAGTTGATCTGCCGGTACGCCGGGGCCGTCGTCGAGGATTTCCACCACGGCCTCGTTCGCCGCCCCGCGATAGACGCGCATCACGCCGCCGCCGCCATACTTGCCGGCGTTCTCCGCGAGATTGCGAAGTGCGCGTGCGATCTCGCTTGGCCGGCACTCCGCCATGACGGCTTCGTTCGCCTCGGCGCGAATGTTGATGCCCATGTCCTGCAACTCGCCGCACAGAGTGCGCGCAATCTCCGCTAGGTCGACGCGCACGCGCGTCTCTTCGCTGGCCCCTGCGCGGGCGAGGGCCAGCGCTTGCTCGGTGAGTTGCTCCATCTCTTCGACCGATGCGAGCAGGCGCTGGCGCGCCGCGTCGTCCTCGATCAGCTCCGCGCGCAGCCGGATCGCGGTGATCGGTGTGCGCAAATCGTGGGACAGCGCCCACAGCATTTGCCGTTGGCGGCTGAGTTGGCGTCCAAGTCGTTCCGCCATGGCGTTGAACGCCGTCGATGCGCGCCGCACATCTTCCGGCCCGCTCACCGGGGCGGCGACATTGGATTGCCCGGCGCCGAGCGCGCGCGCTGCGTTGGCGAGATCGGCCAGCGGCCTGCCAATTTGGCGCGAGATCAAGGCCGCGCCGATGCCGACGATAATCACTGAAGCCAGGGCGCCCACCAGCACGCTGAGCGGCGCCGGGCGCGGCCCTGGCAAGCGCGCGCGCGCATTGAGCCAGGCGCCATTGTCGATCTCGACCGAGATCGTCACTTCCGTTGCGCGTACGGTCGGCGCATCGTCCGGGCCGCGACGCGGCAGTACGTTTTCTCTGTCAAATCGTGCGCGGTCGCGCGCTTCGCGCCAGCGGCGGGAAGGCGCGTCAATCGTGCGTGATTGTGCTCGCACATCACTGCCCGCCAGCCGCTCCTCGATGCCGCGCGCAATTCGCCCTGCAGGGCCGGCGACGGCGCTTTGCTCGACCTCGGGCGTCGCGCTGACGTTAAAGCGCGTGTTGAAGTCGCGGATTGACTCCGCCACGATCGTGCGCCGCGGCGCTGGCATCTCGCGTAGCCGTTCGACCGCGTACGCGACGCGATCGGCCACGCCCATTTCCGCCGCGCGCCGCAAGGCGGCGCCGCGCTCGTTCGCGTAGATCGCAAACGCGATCGTGTAGGAGATGATGACCGCGACCACGGTGACGAGCACCATTCGTCCAGTCAGCGTGTTGAGCGGATTGAACCTCACGCTTTTTCTACCGGGGCCGTGAACACATAGCCACCGCCCCAGACGGTCTTGATCAGTTTGGGCGTGCGCGCATCGACTTCGATCTTGCGCCTCAGGCGGCTGACTTGCGTATCGACCGCGCGATCGAACACGTCCGAGCCGCGGTCGAACGCCAGATCGAGCAATTGCTCGCGTGAGAGCACGACTTTCGGCCGCTGCAGGAATGTGAGGAGTAGGCGATACTCGCCGGTGGAGAGCTCGTGGCTCGCCCCGTCATCGTCGACCAATTCGCGCTCGGCCAGCTTGAGTGTCCAGCGGTCGAAGCGCAGGGCATCGCCGGTGGGCGCCTCCGCGCTTGGGGGCAGCGCGTTCGTGCGGCGCAACACTGCGTCGATGCGGGCGAGCAACTCACGCGGATTGAACGGCTTCACGACGTAATCGTCGGCGCCAACTTCGAGGCCGATGATGCGATCGATCTCTTCAGCCCGCGCTGACAGCAGGATCACCGGAATTTGATTGGTCTCGCGGATGTGACGGGCAAGCGAGAGGCCGTCCTCGCCCGGCATCATGATGTCGAGAATAACGAGGTCGATGCGGTTTTCCTTGATCGCCTTGCGGGCGGTCTCGGCGCTCTCGACGGCGGTCGCGCGGCGGCCGTTCTTTTTCAAGAATTGGGCGAGCGACTCGCGGATCTCGCGGTGGTCGTCAACGACCAAAATATGGGGGGCCTCCTGCGTCATGCTCATTTAAGTGCGCCGGGACGCGTCAAAAATCTACTCAACACCCGTGCCGGACTTGTGCCAAACCTTGGCGCCGCGCAATGCTCGACACACTTAGGCAAGAACAAGGGGTGCTTTGCCTTGAGGCCGCCCAGATCGGCACGCCTCTAGGCGGCGAAGAATAGGGGACGTTTGGATGAGCTTGAGGATTTCGCTTGCTTTGGCGGCCGCAACATTGGTGCTGGTTGGTTGCGCGAGCGGCGGTTCCAGGCCGCGCGCGGCTGAGCCTGTTCGCGCGCTGATGTCCGCCGATGCTTTGATGTTCGTGAGCTTTGATAGCGATGGCGATGTTTTGGTCACCACGGCGGAAATTGATGCGGGTCTGCAACGCGAATTCACGCGGGGCGATACGAACGGCGATGGCAATCTCCAGCCGATCGAGTTCCAGAACTGGGCCAACGCTGTGCTCGGCGGCGGTCAGCTGGGGCCGTATCGCTTGGACTTTGACCGCAATGTCGACAACGTCATTACGCGCGAAGAGTTCGACACTGAAATTCGCGCGCGCGTCGGCGATTATGACAGCGATGAAAACGGCGTGCTGTCACGCACGGAGTTCATTCGCTTGATCGGTCAGGCGCGTCCGCCACGTCAGCAGATCGAGCCGCGCCCGCGCGCGCCCTGACACGTTTCGGCGCAACTGCGGTCAGCGCTGAAAAACCCACGACACAGATTAACTCTAAGCTTCTTCTCATCGGACGGTGCTTTCCCTCCCCCCAGTAGCGCCGGGCCGGGGCCTCGCGGCTCTCCCTCCCGCGGGCCGAAATGATAGCGGTCGGCGCTGCTCCCTCGGCGCCGGCCGCTTTTTTGTCTGCGTCTCCGACAAACTTTGACGCAACCGCGACCAACGGGCGCAACAGCAGCCCGGTAGAAGCGCAATCTGGCCGAAGCGTTTGGGCGGCCTATGGAGCACTCACACATGCGGAAAATCGTTCTGGCTGCGGCAGGGTTCGCGGCGTTGGCCGGCGCGGCGGGTTTGGCGATGGCGCAAACAACGCCGGCTCCGGGCCCTGAGCGCGGCGTCTCGCGCTTGTTCGAGGCGGACAGCAACAATGACGGCGTACTGACGCGTCAAGAATTCGACGCCACGCGCACGACGCACTTCGCGCGGCTCGACGCCGATAACAATGGCCAGCTTTCACGCGAAGAAATGCGTGCGATGCGGGGCGAACGTGGTGGACGCGGCCATCGCGGCGGTGGTCATCAATTGACCCGCGCCGATGCAAACAGCGACGGGAACATCACGCGCGATGAATTCCTCGCGCGCCCGATCGCGATGTTCGACCGTCTCGATGCCGACAATAACGGCGTCATCTCCGCGGACGAGCAGCCGCAGCGCCGCGAACGCGGCGATCGTCAAGCGCGCGGCGAACGCCGTGAGCGTCCGAATTTCGACGCTAACAGCGATCGCCAAATCTCGAGCGCGGAGTTTGCATCAATGGGCGCGCAAATGTTCGAGCGCCTCGATGCGAACAGTGACGGTCGTGTGACACGCGCCGAAGCGGAAGCGGCCCGTCCGCAACGCGGCGGCCGGAACTAAACCCAATGCAAGCGCAGCCGGAGCGAACCTTCACGCTCCGGCTGCGCCATTTTGGGAGAAGGGGCTTGCCGCGGGCGTTTCCCCGGCCAAGTGAGGATGCAGCATGCTCGCCGGATTGAAGCAGAAAGCACAGGACCTTTGGTCCAAACGGCCCGGGCTCTTGCGCGGGCGGAACTTGTTTTTTGTGCTCGGCGGGCTGGTCGTGCTGCTGATCGGCTGGAACATGTTCACGGGCGGCGAGGATGAAGATCCCTATCGCACCGCTCAAGTCGATACAGGCGCGATCACGCGCGTTGTCAGCGCAACCGGCACGTTGCAGCCCTTGGTCTCGGCCAATGTTGGCTCGACCGTCTCTGGGCCGGTGATCGAAGTTCTGGTCGATTTCAACAGTCAGGTGCGCGCCGGACAAGTGCTTGCGCGCCTCGATCCGACACCGTTTCAGCAGCGCATCGTGCAAGCGCAAGCACAATTGGCGCAGGCGCAGGCGCAGGCGGCGGTCGCCAATTCCGATTATCAGCGTTACGTGCTGCTGCAGCAGCGCGGCTTCGCCTCCGAGCAGTTGATGCTGCAACAGCGCGCTGCGCGTGACACCGCGCGCGCTTCGGTTGCGCAAGCGCAGGCGCAAGTCGCCACCGCGCGCACCGATCTGGATCGCAGCGTCATCCGCTCGCCGATCGCCGGCGTTGTCGTCGATCGTCAGGTCAATGTCGGCCAGCCAGTTGCTTCCAGCTTGCAGGCTGCGACGCTGTTCGTCATCGCGCAGGACCTTTCGCGCCTCCAAGCCAATATCACCGTCGATGAAGCCGATATTGGTGAAGTTAACGAAGGCCAAAGCGTGCGCTTTACGGTGGATGCGTTCCCAGATCGCGAGTTCGAGGGGCGCGTCAGCCAAGTGCGCCAGCAGGGCGTCGCTGAGTCTGGCGTGGTGAGTTACACGGTCGTCGTGGAGGCCGATAATCCGGGGCGCCAATTGCTGCCGGGCATGACGGCGAACGCGGAGATCGTTTTGGAGCAGCGCGAAAATGTTTTGCGCATCCCGAACACGGCGCTGCGTTTCCGCCCGGCCGATGAACAACTCGTCGCCCGTGGTCAGGAGCTGATGTCCGGTGAGCGCCGCGGTCGCGCGGGCGAAGCGCAAGCGCAAACAGGCGGCGAACGTCAGGCGGGTCAACGCGGCCAACGTGGTCAGGACGGCGGACAAGCCAGCCGGGGCGTCGGCCAGTTGGCTGAAACGCTTGAGCTGACGGAAGCGCAACGGGCGCGCGCTACTGAAATTTTCCAGACCGCGTTCGCGGCGATGCCGCGCGGTGAAGGCGGCGGCAATCGTCGTGCGGCGATGCGGCAAGTCCGCGATCAAGTGATCCGCGAATTGGAGCCGACGTTCACGCCGCGCCAACGCGAATTGCTTGCGCAGCTCCGCGCCGGCGCAGGGCCGCGTCGAGAGGTGCGTCAGCAGGCCGTTGTGTGGGTATTGCGCGCCAATCGGCCGGAACCAGTGCTTGTTGAGATTGGCGTCGCCGACAATTCCAACACGCTCGTTCATAGCGGCTTGCAGGAGGGCGATGCCGTCATCATCGGCGGCGGCCCGCGTGCGGAGGCGCAGAGCGCGAGCCCGTTCGGCGGCGGCGGCGGTCGCGGCGGCGGCGCGCCGGGCGGCGCACGCATCAGGGGCACGTAATGGCGGCCCTAATCAGCGCGCAGAAGCTCACCAAGCACTATCGTATGGGCGATGAGACCGTGCATGCGCTCGATGGCGTCAGCTTCGATGTCGCGCGCGGCGATTATTGCGCCATCGTTGGCCCCTCCGGCTCTGGCAAGTCGACGATGATGAACATTATCGGCGGCCTCGATACGCCAACTGAGGGCCGCATCGTTATCGATGGCAACGATATCGGCGAGATGAGCGACGAGAACCTGGCCGTCTTCCGCAATCGCACTATCGGCTTCGTGTTTCAGAGCTTCAACTTGCTGCCGCGCATGACTGCGCTCGAAAACGTCGAGCTGCCGATGATCTATGGCGGCGTCGCGCCGGCCGAGCGGCGCGAGCGCGCCGCCGCATTGCTGACCCGCGTCGGCCTCGGCCAGCGCATGGATCACCGGCCGACACAACTTTCCGGCGGACAGCAGCAACGCGTCGCCATCGCCCGCGCGCTCGCGGGCCAGCCGCCGCTGATCTTGGCGGACGAGCCCACTGGCGCGCTCGACACCAATACCGGCATCGAAATTCTTGCGCTGTTTCGAGAACTGAACCGCGAGGGCGTCACGATCGTAATTGTCACGCACGATCACGAGGTTGCCGCCGCCACAAGGCGCACCATCGAGATGCGTGACGGTCACATCGTCAGCGACAAAGCCAACGATCGGAGCGCCCGCCATGATGCGCACGTCTGACCTCATCGCCAGCGCCGCCAACGCGCTGCGCTCTAACCCGATGCGTTCGGCGCTGACGGCGCTTGGCGTGATCATCGGCGTAGCGTCCGTCGTCGCGATGGTGGCGTTGGGGTCTGGCGCGCAGGCGCAGGTGGAACGCTCGATCGCTTCGCTTGGGTCGAACCTGCTGATCGTTGTCCCTGGTGCCCAGCGCGGCGGCGGCGGTGTGCGCGCGCAGGCCGGGGCAGGCGGCGGCTGGGATTCGCTCACCATCGATGACGCAGCGGCTATCGCGCAGGTCGAGAACGTCGCTGTCGTCGCGCCGTCACAACGGGCGCGTACTCAGGTCGTCGCCAATGGCCTCAACTGGAATCCGCAGGTCGAAGGGGTGACGCCCTCCTATCTCGAAGCGCGCGATTGGCAGATCGCCCAGGGGCGCATGTTCGATGAGACCGAGGAGCGTCAAGCGCGCCGCGTCATCGTTCTCGGCGCAACGGTGGCCGATCAACTTTTCCCTAACGTTGAGCCCGTCGGTCAGATGCTGCGCATGGCCGGCGGCAATTATGAAGTGATCGGCGTGCTCGAATCTAAAGGCCAATCCGGCCTCGGCACTGACCAGGACGACATCGTCCTTGCGCCTTTGACAACCGTCAAACGCCGCATCTCCGGCCGCCGTGGCCGCGGCGACACCGTCAGTCAGATATCGGTGAAGGCCGTTTCCGAGGACGCGTTGACGCTTGTCCAGGAGGATGTCGAGACGCTGCTGCGCCAGCGCCACCGCACGCGGGAAGGCGAGGACGACTTCACGGTTCAGAACTTGAGCTCGATCTCGGAAACCGCCGCGCAGACCACCCAGGTCTTCACTGCGCTTCTGGCGGGAATCGGCGCGGTGTCTCTCCTGGTTGGTGGTATAGGCATCATGAACATCATGCTGGTGAGCGTAACTGAACGGACGCGTGAGATCGGCTTGCGAAAAGCTTTAGGCGCCCGTCAATCAGATATTCTGCATCAGTTCGGCTTGGAGGCGGTGACGCTTTCCGTCGCCGGTGGGATCATTGGCCTCATTATCGGGGTCGGAGGGGCGTGGTTGATGACGTCGTTGTTTAACCTCCCGCTAGTTATAAAACCCGAGACTGCAGCCTTCGCGATTGGCTTTTCGGGCTTAGTTGGCGTGCTGTTTGGGGCGTACCCCGCCTGGCGCGCCGCACAGCTCGATCCGATCGAAGCGCTGCGGCGGGAATGAGGAAGAAGTTCTCATGCGTTTGGTAATTGCTTCTCTTGCCGCTCTGATCGCGGCGACATCGCCGGTCTCGGCAGAGACACTGGCGGAGTCGATGGTCTCGGCCGTGGAGTCGAACCCGACACTTGCAGCGCAGCGCCAGCGTCTGAACGCAACCCGCGAAGCGCTGCCGCAAGCGCTTGCTGCCGCGTTGCCGCAAGTTTCGATCTCCGCAGGTGCGAGCGCGAGTGATCGCGATTCCGACAACATCGCTCTCGAAGGCGATCGCGGCGAGACGTGGTCGACCAACGCCAACGTTTCGCAGCTCCTGTTCGGCTCCGGTCGCGTTCTCGCATCCACGCGCGCCGCACGCGCGCAGATTGCGGGCGCTGTGGCTGACTACGAACTTGCACAGCAAACGCTGTTGCTTGATGTGACGCGCGCTTACGCAGACGTGCGCCAGGCGCAAGCCGTCGTCGCTGCGCGCGAAACCACGGTGTCCAATCTTTCGCGTCTGCTTGAATACGCGCAGGCGCAGTTCGATGCTGGTGTCGTCACGCGCACTGATGTCGCGCAGTCGCAAGCGCGATTTGCTCAAGCACGTACGCAATTGGTGCAAGCGCAGGGCGCGTTGGCCGCATCGGTCCAAGCCTATCAACGTTTGGTCGGCCGTCCGCCTTCAAACCTGATTGCGCCGCCGCCAGCGACGGGCCTGCCGCCGGATCTCGCGGCCGCGCTCGACCTTTCGGTTGAGAACAGCCCGGTATTGATCGGCGCCCAAGCCGATACGCGTCTTGCTGACGCCAATGTCGACTCCGCCGCCGCGCAAGGCCGCGCCAATGTCTCGCTCGAAGCCGGCTATGGCATGGGCGCTGATTTCAACGACGATACTTCCGAAACAAGCACCGACAGCGTTGGCGTGCGTGTGTCGATCCCGCTCTTCCCAGGCGGCGCGATCCGCTCGCGCACCCGCGCACAACGCGCGCTTCGTTCGGCGTCGAACCTCGATCTCGCCTCGGCGCAGCGCAATGTGCAGGAAAGCGTCACCAATGCTTGGACGGGCCTAGCTAGCGCCCGCGCTGCGGTGGATTCCGCGCGAGAGCAAGTGGAGGCGGCTGAGCTTGCGTATGAAGGCGTGACGCTTGAGCAGGAAACGGGTCTGCGCTCCACCGTCGAAGTGCTCGACCAGGAAGCCGATCTGCTGACGGCGCGACTCTCACTGGCGCAAGCCGAACGTGATCTCGTTGTCGCTGAGCGGCAAATGCTGGCGTCCGTTGGCGTACTGAGCGTGCCGACCGGCGGCGGCGTCGTTCTCGAACAAGACGACGATCTGCGCGGCCGTTAAGCGAGGCTGGAGCGGGCGGCGGGAATCGAACCCGCACGAGAAGCTTGGGAAGCTTCCAGGCTACCACTACATCACGCCCGCGTTGGCCCCTCCTACCCAATTTCGTGCGCCGCGCCTAGGGTGGGGCGTCGCGGAGGGTGCGTGAAGCTGACGCTTAGAAGCCTTGGCGGGGCGGGGACCGTCACCGGATCGAAGCATCTGATCGATGCAGACGGCACACGTGTACTCATCGATTGCGGGTTGTTTCAGGGTTTGAAGCATCTTCGCGAGCGGAACTGGGAGTCCCTCGCTGTGCCGCCGGAGTCGATTGACGCGGTTGTCCTAACCCACGCCCATCTCGATCATTCCGGATATCTGCCAAAGTTGGTGCGCGAAGGCTTTCGCGGCACGGCGCACTGCACAGCCGCCACGGCAGATCTCTGCAACATTCTTCTCAAAGACAGCGCGCAGATCGCTGAGAAGGACGCCGCTTACGCAAACCGCAAAGGGTTCTCCAAGCACACGCCCGCGCTGCCGCTCTACACGATGCGCGACGCTGAGCGGGCGTTGAAGCATCTGAAGCCAATTCCGTTCGACAGCGAGTTCGAGATCGCGCGCGACGTGGGGCTCAAGTTTCGCCGCGCTGGACACATCCTCGGCGCCGCAACCGCCGAGCTTAAGGTAGGCGCGGCAACGATTGTATTTTCGGGCGATCTCGGCCGCTACGATGACCCAGTTATGCCCGATCCAGTCAGCGTGGCGCATGCCGATTACATCGTGGTGGAGTCCACCTACGGCGACCGCACGCATGCAAAGACTGATCCAATGGAGGCGCTTGGCGACACGATCGAGCGCACGGTCCGGCGCGGCGGGACCGTTGTTATTCCTGCGTTCGCCGTCGGGCGCGTGCAGAGCTTGCTGCATCACCTTTGGCTCTTGAAACGTGCAGGCCGTTTGCCGGCGACGCCCATTTTCCTTGATAGTCCGATGGCGATCAGCGCCACCGATCTGCTGCGTGCGCATCCAGAAGATCACAGGTTGGATGCGGAGGCCATTGAGGGCTCGTGCGGTGTTGCGAACTATGCGCGGGATGTGGAGGCGTCGAAGGCGATCACGGCGAACGCAATGCCGAAGGTGGTGATCGCGGGCAGCGGCATGGCGACGGGCGGACGCGTTCTGCACCACATTCGCACGTTCGCTCCCGATCCGCGCAGCACGATCTTGTTCGCGGGATATCAGGCGCTCGGCACCCGCGGCGCGCGGCTTTTGGCGGGAGAGACCGAACTCAAAATGTTCGGCGAATGGATTCCAGTCCGCGCCGAAATCGCAAATCTCCCGGAGCTTTCTGCGCACGCTGATGCAGATGAGATCATGAGGTGGCTCTCGGGTTTCGAGAATCCGCCGCGGCGCTTGTTTATCGTTCATGGCGAGCCGGCCGCGTCTGAGGCGTTGCGGACGCGTGTCGAACGTGAACTCAGGTGGTCAGCTAGCGTGGTCGATCCGCTGCGCAGCTACGAACTCTCTTGAGATCACGCCGGCCGCGGCAGACGCAGCGTGGCACGCAAGCCGCCGAGCGGGCTTTGGCTCAACTGAATATCGCCGCCATGGCTGCGCGCCACGTCGCGCGCGATCGCGAGCCCGAGGCCGACGCCCTTTTGGTTGCGAGAGCGCGTGGCGTCTAGGCGTGAGAATGGACGGAAGGCCTCCTCGTAAAGCTCCTCCGGTATGCCGCCGCCATTGTCGTCAACGCAGACAAGCACCGCATCTGCTTCGCCTTTGACGCTTACCAACACCCGGTCGCCATGCGCCGCAGCGTTATCGATCAGATTTGCGAGCAGGCGCTTCAGGGCGCGTCCACGGCCAGGGGTTGCTGCTTCGCCGCTGGTCTCGACGCTAATCTCGGCGCCGCCAGCGCGCGACGCATCTGCCGCGACTTCTCGCGCCATCGCGGCGAGGTCGACGCTCTCCGGCGCCTCTTCGGCCAAGCCCTTCGCGAACGTGAGATACTCGTCGAGCGTCTCCTCCATGTCCGCCAGATCGCGCTTTGCGTCTTCGATTTCGGGCGAGGGCGGCATCAGCGCGAACTGCAGTTTGAGGCGTGTGAGCGGCGTACGCAGATCGTGGCTGACGCCGGCCAGCAATTGCGAACGTTGTTCGATGTGGCGCGATATACGCTCCCGCATGGCGAAGAAAGCATTGGTGGCGCCGCGGACTTCCCGCGCGCCGCGCACACGGAAGCGCCCTGTGTCCTCGCCGCGGCCGAACTGCTCCATCGCATCGGCCAGCAATTCGATTGGCCGCACCTGATTGCGGATAAAGATCACCGACACGATGATGAGAAAGAGCGTCGCGCCGGAAATCCAGAACACGAAGAGCGGCCCGGAGCGGGCCTGCAGACGATCGCGGAAGGCTTTGAGTTGCAGGATGCCGCGCGGTGTTTCCACGCGGATGATCACCTGCGGCCCGGGGCAGGTGGAATCGTAGAAAACGTCGCGGCCAATGTCTTGCGTGAGCGCGCGCAGGAAGTGGCGATCCAGCGTAGAGCCCCACGGCCGGCAGCGCGGAATCTCAAGTGCGGCGTTCGGCTCCAGTTCGACTTCGAGCCGCAGCGGCCGCAGCGCGAGTGCTTGCAGATCGGCTAAATTTTCTGGCGATGGCTCACGTTCATAGAGCTGAATGATGAGCGCGACATCTGCCGCAACGCCCTGGCTCATGCGCTTCGACGTCGCTTGCCAGTGGTCGTCGAGAAAGACGAGCGTGATGATCAGCTGTAGCAGGGCGGCTGGCGCCACGATGATCAGCAGCGTGCGCCAGTAGAGGCCTTTCGGCATGATGTCGCGGAAGCGAAACTTCGGCTGCGTCTCCATCAATCAGCCGCCAGCTTGTAGCCTACGCCGCGCACCGTCTGCAGATAGATCGGCGCGCGTGGATCGGCTTCCGTTTTTCGCCTAAGGCGCGTCACTTGTACATCGACGGAGCGCTCAAGGCCTGCGCCTGTGCGCTTGGCCAATTCTTCACGGCTCACCACGTCGCCTGGCCGCGCCGCCAGTACGCGTAGCAACGCCACTTCTGCT
This sequence comes from Alphaproteobacteria bacterium Ga0077535, assembly GCA_001464425.1. Classification (GTDB taxonomy): domain Bacteria; phylum Pseudomonadota; class Alphaproteobacteria; order Caulobacterales; family Aquidulcibacteraceae; genus Vitreimonas. The sequence goes on along the minus strand of LNEK01000029.1, from coordinate 13,595 downwards.
TCTGTCAGGCGCACCAACGCGCCCTCTCGCGAAAGCTCGCCGCGCGCTGTGTTGAAGCTGAACGGGCCGAACTTCACCAGCTCCGGCGCCTCGCCGCGATTGGCGATCGTGCGGCGCAGGATGGCGTTGATACGCAATGCGAGCTCCGCCGGCTCGAACGGTTTTGGCACGTAATCGTCGGCGCCGATGGAAAGTCCGCGGATGCGATCCTCCGCTAGGCCGCGCGCTGTGAGCAGCACAATCGGCACCTTCGATGTCCGCCGCACGCTCTCCGCCAGTGAGAAGCCGTCCTCCACCGGCATCATGACGTCGAGGATCAGCAGATCGAAATCCATGCTCTCCAGGAGCTTGCGCGCGCCCGCAGCATCTCCCGCCGCCGAAACCCGCGCACCCGCCTGAGTGAGGTAGCGCTTCAGCAGCTCGCGGATGCGGTCGTCATCGTCCACCAGCAGGAGGTGCGGCGGGCGGTCGAGGGCGTCGAAGGCGGGGGCGGCCGTCATGTGCCCGCCCGCCGCTCGCAACGTGGCGAAGCCGATAATATTGCCCGCAAAAGGGGTCTATCTAGGGTAGGCTTTGCCGGCATGGCTCGGAGTTGGTTGACAGGCATGTCGCTCGACACAGAATATCCTCAAAAACCTACCCCGAAGCGGAATAGACCTTCCCACTCGGCCGCTGGCTCGGCAAGAGCGGATCATAGCAGGAGCAAGGCATGGCGCAGCCCTTCCACGATCGCGACGGCTGGATTTGGATGGACGGCGAATTCATCCCGCATCGCGACGCGCGCGTGCACGTGCTGACCCACGCCATGCACTACGCCTCATCCGTGTTCGAGGGTGAGCGCGCCTATGACGGCGTCATCTTCAAAAGCAAAGAGCATAGCGAACGGCTGCATAATTCAGCGCGCATCCTCGGCTTCAAAGTGCCGTACAGCGCCGAAGAGATCGATCGCGCTAAGGCCGAGCTGATCGCCAAGCAAAGCATGCCGAATTGCTATGTGCGCGCCGTCGCTTGGCGCGGCTCGGAGCAGATGGGTGTTTCCGCAAAGCGCGATGACGTCCATGTCGCGATCGCGGCGTGGGAGTGGGGCGATTACTTTGCCGACAAGATGAAGGGCATTCGGCTGATGATCGCGCCGTGGCGCCGTCCGGCGCCCGACACCGCGCCCGCCAATTCAAAAGCCGCTGGCCTTTACATGATCTGCACACTCTCGCGTCATGCCGCGACCGACGCGGGCTTCGATGATGCGATGATGTTCGACTGGCGCGGCCAGATCGCTGAAGGCACGGGCGCGAACATCTTCTTCGTTCGTGACGGCGTGCTGCATACGCCGACGCCGGATTGCTTCTTGAACGGCATCACGCGCCAGACAGTGATCAAGATGGCGCGCCAGCGCGGTATTGAAGTTGTCGAGCGCGCGATTTGGCCGAATGAGTTGGCGAGCTTCAGCGAGTGCTTCCTCACTGGCTCAGCCGCCGAAATTACGCCGGTGCGCGAAATTGCAGGGCTTGGCTTCAAGCCAGCCGCAATGACCGAGCAATTGCTGAATGACTTTGCGGCGCTTACGCGCCGGAAAAACGTCGCCGCTGCTTAGGTTCCAAGCGTTTCTGCGGAACTAAAGGCTTATGGCTCCGTTACCGGTCGAGCTTTTCGACCGGAGAGACGTCCATGGTCGCGTACAGATTTGATCCCGATTACACGACAACGGGGCGCCACTACGCGCATCCGCTGATCCAATGGTCCAGCATCGCCGCGGGCGCAGTAGCCGCGATAGCGGTTGGATTCTTGCTCAACATGGTTGGGCTCGCCATCGGCGCGTCCACGTTCAATCCCTACGAGATTAACGGGCAAGATGAAGCCATCAGCATTGGCGGCGGGCTCTACGTCATCTTCGCGCAACTCGTCGCGTTTCAGGTCGGCGCTTACGTTGCCGCCCGGGGCGCACGCTTTCCCGATCATTTCGGCGGATTGCTGACGGGCTTTCTCGTTTGGGCCTTGGCGGTCTTCGTTGCAGTTCTGCTGGCCGGCTTCGCTGCGGGCGCTACCGCGAGCGGCGATGCAATTCCCGCCGGTGTGGCCGAGACGATCGGTGAGCTCAGCGACGCAACGGATGGCCAAGGCGCCAACGCCTCCGATCTTGCAACAGCTGAAGACACTGCGGACGCACTCGCCGCGGTCGCGTGGTGGACGGTGGGCGCGCTCTCGCTCGGCCTCGCCGGCGCCATCTCCGGCGGCTGGCTCGGTTCACATCACCCGAAGTGGGAAGGCCGCCCGCGCCTCGAAGACGGCGTGCCGTATCAAACGACGCCGCGCGTCTGAGGAGAATGCATCATGGAAGAAATGGGCAAAGGTTGCATTCTGATGGCGCTCGGCATTCCGCTGCCGATCATCATCCTGCTCTTTCTGTTCGGCGTGCTGAACTAAGCGGCAGGTTCGTCGGTTTCCGGTGTCATAAAATGCCCATGTAGCGTGGCGATCGGCTGGCTGCGTTCGCCTTGCCAAGCTTCGGCTTGCACATTGGCGACGCGGCGACCGATTTTCACGACGCGCGCGCGTGCGAACGTATCGACCGGCTTTCCCGAGCGCAGGTAGTCGATGCCGATATCGATGGTTTTCGGGAAACGCTCGCTCTTCGAGGCGATGGCCAATTGGGTCAGAGCCGTCACTTCCATCAGCGCGCCGACCACGCCGCCATGCAGCGCCGGCAGCAACGGATTGCCGACAAGGTGTTGGCTGAACGGCATGATCAACGTCAGCTCGTCGCCTTTCAGCTCAGCGCGCAAACCAAGGAAGCGCGCATATGGAATCCGCTCGAGCGCGGCGGCGACGCGATGTTGCGGCGTGTCGCTCATGGCTTTTTCTTTCGGAGATTCGCGCCGAATTTCCGTCCGGCATTCGAATTGACCATGAAGGCGCAGGCGACATTTGCGATTGGATTGTCAGCGCTGTCCTCGTACGCCACCGCACGCACGAACGCGATCGAGCGGCCGAGTTTGTAGCAATGCGCTTCCGCCAGCACGTCACGGCCGGGCTCGGCTGCGCGCATGTAATCGATGCGCAGATCGATGGTCGCGACGGTGGTGGGATGCTCCATCGCCGCCACCGCCGCGGTGCCGCAGATGGTGTCCAGAAATGTGGTGATGACGCCGCCGGCGATGACGCCGGTTTCCGGATCGCCCACCAACTCCGCTCGGTAAGGCACCAGCCCCCAGACCCGCGCCGGCTCGATCCGCGTCACCTCCATGCCGATGGCTTTGGCCTGCGGCGTGAACTGGATCATCGCCCGCACGCGCTCAAGCGGATCGTCGCTCGATGCGTAGGAGGCGGGGGGAGGCTTAGGGTCGGACATCACAGCCAGCTAGCAGCGCCGGACGCCGCCCGCCAAGTATAGAAATTGACGCCACGTCATTATTGTGGTGGCTAGGGCCAGCAACTCCACTGAGGCAGCGGTATGAGCGACACAGCGGCAGTCGAGCCGATTGGAAAGCGCGAGCGGACGAAGTTGGCCAATCGGCAGGCCATTCTCGTCGCGGCGCGGCGCGTCTTTGCACAACTCGGCTACGAGGCCGCCACGGTGCGCGACATCATCCGCGGCACCGAACTCGCCTCCGGCACCTTCTACAATTACTTCCGCTCGAAAGAAGAAGTTTTCGAAGCGCTGGCCGATGACGGCGCCCGGCGCTTCCGCCCGATCCTCCGCCACGCGCGCGAGCATGCGCACTCGTTTGAGGATTATCTGCGCAGCGCCTTCATCGCGTATTTCCGCTTCATCGTCGAAGACAACAGCGTCGAGGGACTGCCCATCGAACAGCGACGTCCGCACGTGCGTCTGGACACGCCGGAAATGATGGCTGTTTACCAAGAAGTGCGGCAGGGCCTGGAAGATGCGATCGCCCATGGCGATGCGCCGCGCGTTGATGCTGATTATCTTGCTTGCGCCTGCATCGGCATCGCGCAAGAGCTTGGCTCGGCCATGTTGCGTCGCTCGCCGCCCGATATCGATACGGCGGCCGCGTTCGCGACAGGGCTCATTCTAAAAGGACTCGAAGGCGCGCCGCGCCAGAGTTGATTTAACGGGCTGACCTTAGGAGACGTCGTACTTTGTCCTGGCTGCGCAAGGCGCTTGTCCATCTTGCTTTGTCGCGTTCGAACGAGGCGCTTGTGAAAGCGTCCGGCGGCGAACCCCGCACCGTGCGCGGCATGACGCTCGATCCGCATTTTCAGTTTCTGGAAGCTCAGGCGCGTGCGCGCGCCGTGCCGGGCCAAGAGATCAATCTGGAGCAGTTCCGCGCCGCGACTGAAGCCGGTTCTGAATTGTTCGGCGGCAAGCCTGTCTCCGGCGTGCGTATCGAGAAACTCTACGTCACCGGCCGCAGCCATTCGGTGCCGACGCGGCTTTATTTGCCGACCGTACGCAACAACACGGCCGCGATGCTGGTCTATTTCCACTTTGGCGGCGGCGTTGTCGGCTCGCTTGAGACCGCGAACCGATTCTGCAGCATGATCGCGAAGGAAGCCGGCGCGCCGGTCCTCTCGGTCGAGTATCGCTTGGCGCCGGAATACAAGTTCCCGGTCGGGCTCGAAGATTGCATCGCCGCGTATCAGTGGGCGGTCGATAACGCTGCGCGCTATGGCGCGCCTGTGGGCAAGGCGGCGGTCGGCGGCGACTCCATGGGCGGGAATTTCTCCGCCGTCATTGCGCAGCAATTCCGCAAGACCAAGCCGCCGGTGCTGCAGCTCCTGATCTACCCGGGGGTCGATTTCACCAGCGAAACGCCGTCGATGCACGATTTCGCGGACGCCTGGCCGCTGACGGCTGAGGTCATCGACTTCTTCATGAAGCAGTACCTTTCGTCGAATCCGGATTTCAACGATCCGCGCATCTCACCGAACCGCACCCAGGATCTGCGTGGGCTCGCGCCGGCGCTGGTGTACACCGCCGGCTTCGACATGCTGCAAGATCAAGGCGCTGCTTACGCCGACCGCCTCCGCGATGCCGGCGTGAAGACGACGTACCATTGCTTTGAATCGCTGCCGCACGGCTTTGTCGCGTTTCCGAAAGCCGCGCCGGCCGCGGAGGCCGCCATTCGGCGCATTGCTTCAGAAACCGCCGCCGCCCTCCAAGGAAGCCACTAGCTGACTGGCGCATCCACCATCGATCGGGGCGCTTGGAGCTGGGCGCTGTTTGAGTGGGCGCGCAATCCGTGGGTGTTGCTCGGCACGATTTACGTGTTCGCGCCGTACGTTTCGAACGTTGTCATCGGCGATCCGATCCTGGGGCAGACGCTGATCTCTGGCTGGCACAAGACGGCCGGCATTATCATCGCGCTCACCGCGCCCTTCCTCGGCGCTGCGACCGACCGCATGGGACGCCGCAAACCGTTGCTCGCTTTGTTCGTCGCCGTGCTGGCGCTGAGCATCGTTGTGCAATGGTGGGCTTTGCCCGGCGGGCAGGGCCTGCCGCTGTGGGCGCTTGGGCTTGCGGTCACCGTGAGCGGCGTTGCGTTCGTTTACACTGAGGTGCTGCACAACGCGATGCTCAGCCGCGCCGCCCCGCCGCGTGTGCTGTCTTATGTTTCGGGCCTTGGCCTTTCGCTCGGCAATGCCGGTTCAGTGCTGCTCTTGGTGTTCGTGCTCGTCACCATGGCGCTGCCGGGCCAGATGGATTGGCCCTTCATTCCCGACGCGCCGATGTTCGGGCTTGATCCAGCGGCGTTCGAGCCGAGCCGTGTGGTCACCTTGTTGTGCGCCGGCTGGCTCATCGTGTTCGCGATCCCGATGTTTCTCTACACGCCGGACCTCGTCACCACGGGGGAGCGCTTTGGCGATGCGATGAAGCATGGCGTCGGCAATGTCTGGCGCACGATCCGCAAGCTCGGCGACTATCGCAACGTTGCGCTCTTCCTCATCGCCCGCATGCTCTACGCCGACGGCAAAACCGCTATCCTCATCTTCAGTGGCATCTACGCTGCCGGCACGATGGGCTGGGGCCTCGTCGAGATGCTCGCCTACGGCATCATCCTCACCATCTTCGCCGTGTGCGGCGGATTTATCGGCGGTTGGTTAGATAGCGTCATCGGCCCCAAGCGCGCCGTCGTCATTGAGATTGGCGTCACGCTCATCTGCCTAATCGCCATGGTGTCTATGTCCGCGACGTCGATGCTGTTCTTCTTCCCCGTTGAGGCGGGTGCAGTCGTGTGGGACAGCCCGCTCTTCAGGACCGCGCCCGAGCTTGGCTACATGGCCTTCGCGATCATCATCGCCATGTCGATTACCGCGGCTTACGCGTCGAGCCGCACCTTGATGGCGCGCTTGGCGCCGAAGGGCATGGAAGGAGAGGTGTTCGGCCTCTATGCGCTCGCCGGATCGGCCACCGCCTGGCTCGGCCCGCTCCTGGTCGAGCATTTTACGGCGACGTACGAAAGCCAGCGCGCCGGCTTCGCCTCGATCGCCATTCTCTTGATCTTGGGCTTCGCGCTTTTGTTGTTCGTGAAGCCGCCAGAGAAGCAAGCGGCCTAAGCCGCGTCGCTCGCCAGCTGGCGGAGCTTTTTGTCCACCATGCGCTTTAGGCCCTGCGCCACGGCTTGGCGTTCGTCGCCAAGCGCATGCGGCAGGTGCGCGAGCTGGTGAAGCGCCGCAACGTGCGTGCGCACCACTTCCGGATCAAGCCGCAACGTCGCGCCTTGCGCTTGCAGGTAACGCGTCATCTCACGTGCGCCGAACGCAAGGTTTGCATCGCCGATCTGCTCGGCCACTTCGATCAAATCCTGCGCAGCCTTGAACACGTGCCGGGCGGCGGTTGAATCGCCAGCGGTGAGGTCGCGTGCGTGCACTTCCAGCGCTGCGACGCGCGCTCGCGCCAGCTGCGCTTTCAGATCGGCCTCGGTTTCGTCTGGCGTTAAGCTCGGTTCGTTCGCATCATTGAGGCGCCGGCGCGGGCCGAAATAATTGAGGTCGGGCCTGCGACGCCGCCGGCAGGGGCCAATGTAGGACGCCGTTACTACGAATGGCTGAGGGTTTGCGATGACCCGGTGCACGCGCTGTTGCAGCGCCAGCGCCGAGATCGGTTTGCGCAAATAGCCGTCAACGCCGGCAAGGCGCGCGACCTCGACATCGGCCTGCGTGCCGCGCGCGGTCAGCATGAACATGGATACGGCGCGGTTCGGCGCATCGCCATTGCGGACGCGGCGCACGAAATCGAGCCCGTCGCCGCCATTACCGTGAAACCATTCTACCAGAACGATGTTCGGATTGCTTTTGCGGAGCGCCTCCCAACCTTCGGCGGTATTGGCCGCGCCAATCACGCGCCGAAAGCCCATACTCCGCAGCTGGTCGAGCGAGATGCCGCGCTCATAATGGTTCTCGTCCACGACAAGCGCGGTCAATCCCGACGGATCGAAATCGTCGCCGTTCATGTTTGAGAAAGCTCCCCGGTCAGCCGTTCAGCTTAGGGGAGATTGTTTAGCATTAGCTGAAACCAGGAGGTTGATGAGGCGTAAACGCGGGCCTCAGTGCTGTGGCCCTTTGCCTTCTTCCAGCTCACCAACCAGCGCCACCTTCTGCCAGATCTTGCGGGCAAGGCCGGTCGTGAGGTTTTCAATTTCGGTGACCGCTTCGATCACTACCGGATCGCGCACGCGCTCGGCATAAAGCGCCGCCAGTTTGCCCACCAGCGCGAGCATTTCAGCGCAATAATCGAGATAGCGCGTAAGCTGAAACGCCGTCATGGCGCGAGGCGGGGCCCGTTCCTGCACGAGTGCCGTGGGGTCCTTCGTCAGCTGGTGCATGTCGATCACGTGCGCCAGCGAGCGGAGTTCATGCAGGGCATCGAGTGCGCGCTGGCGCTTGAAGCGCTCTTCCAGCGTCAACAAAAACCAGGCCGCGCCGCCGAAGAGGAGCAGGAGGTTCACGGCGGCTTCCAAGCTTTGCAGGAAGCCAATATTCGCCTCAAACCGCTCTAAGTGCAGGAACTTCGCCGCGAAGATTTGCGCCGCGACCCCTAATACGAGAATGATCCCGATCGCGGTTCGCAGCGGCCAATTGCGCTCCGCCAGCCTCGCAGCCTCAGTGGAAGAGTTCTGCGCCACAGCCATGAGTTCGTTGCATACGCGCCCCAGCCCCGCACCGGGGAATCGCTTGTCGATGCGCTCTTGCAGCCGCTCGATCGTGTTGACGATGTGGTTGGGATCGAGCGAACGATAGCTCATTGCAGATTGCGCGCCCGTTGCACGGTGCGCTGATTGATGTCGCGTCCAAACGCGCTCAGCGAGATATCGCTGACAGTCTCTGCCGCATAGCGCCGTCCGTTGGGCGCCAGTTGGCAGGTGATGGCGACGTTTACGCGGCGCACATCCACCAGCGGCACGGGGCTAAAGGGGGCCGGTGTGAACAAGCGAATGCTGGTCACGTCCGGATTGGCTTTGCTCAAGGTGAGCTCGCCGCGCATCCGGTCGATATAGCGACGCGCTTGTTCGCCGCGCACGCTCTCCGCCGTGGGCTGGAAGGCGTACGTCGCGCTGGTCGCATCCTCGCGCAGCAGGCGCACGTCGCGCACGCGCGCCATGTTCTCGCTCGCGCACCAGCTGACGCCCTCCACATCGCGCGCGTAGGAATCGAACGCCCGCCGCTCATCGCCGCTCAGCTGATCGCGCTGCGGTTCGATCAGTCGAACACGCGGATCTGTTTCGGGGTGAAAGCGCGCGCGCCAGGTGCGCTCGGCCCCCTGCAACTCGATATCGAACGCGTAGGGGGTCTTGGCCGCCTCCGTCGCGGCTACCGCCTGCGTCAGAACGGACGGCACGGATTGGCCGGACGCCGTGGTGGTGATCAGGAGCGCGGCGGTCATAATGACAAAGCGGAGGGAGGACATAAGCCCGATCCTGCCATGCCCCCGCCGCTGCCTCAATCGCCCCAGCAGCGTTGAAACCTGGCGTTCGCGCGCCACGTTGGCAGGCGATGCGCCCGCCGGGCTAGGATCAATCATGGACGCCCGCGTGCCCATTTTGCCCGACCCTTTTGCCGGCTGGTTCGCCAGCCGGGGCTGGGCGCCGCGTGCGCATCAGCTGGAGTTGATCGGCCGCGGGCAGGCGGGGCACTCCACGCTGCTGATCGCGCCTACCGGCGCCGGCAAAACGCTCGCCGGCTTTCTGCCCAGTTTGATCGAGCTTGCGCCGCTGGCGGATCAGGGTTCGCGGCGGCCGCACAAATTGCACACGCTCTACATCTCGCCGTTGAAAGCTCTGACGACTGACGTCGCGCGCAATCTCGAAATTCCAGCGCAGGAGATGAAACTCGGTGTCCGCATCGAAACCCGCACCGGCGACACGCCTTCGCACAAGCGCCAACGCCAACGCGCGCACCCGCCCGACATTTTGCTCACCACGCCCGAACAACTTTGCCTGCTGATCGCGTCTGAGCACGCGCGCGTGTTCTTCGAAGATTTGCAGACGATCATCATCGACGAAGTCCACGCGCTCGCGCCCACAAAACGCGGCGACCTACTCGCGCTCGCGATGGCGCGTTTAAAACGCTGGGCGCCGACGCATAAGCGCATCGGCCTAAGCGCGACGGTGGCGGATGAAGCGGGGCTGGTGGCTTGGTTGTTGGGCGCCCAGCCGCAAGGTGGCGGGGGAGTTATCGTCCGCGCGCCACCCGGCGCGCAGCCGATTATCGACGTGCTCGATTCCAACGCGCGTATTCCGTGGGCGGGGCACACGGCGCGACACGCTATGCCGGAAGTATACGAGGCCATAAAACGCGCCAAGCTTGCGCTAGTCTTTGTCAACACGCGCGCGCAAGCAGAAATGACGTTCCAAGAGCTCTGGCGCATCAATGACGACGCATTGCCGATCGCGCTGCATCACGGCTCGCTCGACGTCGCGCAGCGACGCAAAGTAGAGGCCGCCATGGCGGCGGGCCAATTGCGCGCCGTTGTTTGCACATCGACGCTCGATCTTGGCATCGATTGGGGTGATGTCGATCTCGTCATCCAGATCGGCGCGCCGAAAGGCTGCTCGCGGCTGGTGCAACGGATTGGCCGCGCTAATCACCGCTACAATGAACCGTCGCGCGCCCTGCTTGCGCCCAGCAATCGCTTCGAAGTGCTTGAATGCCGCTCTGCGCAGGAAGCCGTGCTGGCCGGTGAACTCGACGGCGAACAGCGCCGCGTCGGCGGGCTCGATTGCCTCGCGCAACACATCATGGGCTGCGCCTGCGGCGAAGCGTTCGACGCGGATGAGCTCTACGCTGAAGTTACGCGATCAGTTCGATCGCGCCATCGATCTCGTCGCCACCGGCGGCTATGCGCTGCGCGCCTACGATCGCTATCGCCGCATCGTGCAAGATCCGCACACCAATCTCTGGCGCGCGCGTAATCCCTCCGTCGCGCAGCAAAACCGGATGAATGTCGGCGCCATTGTCGAGTCCGAAATGCTCGACGTGCGCATGGCGCACCGCGTCGTCGCCCGGCCGCGACCCGGCACGCCGAAAGGCGACGGCGCACGGCCGATGATCGCTGGCCGCCGGCTAGGTCAGATCGAAGAATATTTCATCGAGGGCCTCACGCCGGGCGACACCTTCATTTTCGCCGGACAAGTGCTGCGCTTCGTCGGCCAGCGCGACACCGATGCGCTAGTCGTGCCCGCCGCAGGCGCTGAAAATCCAAGCGTGCCGTCCTACGCCGGCGGCAAGTTTCCGCTCTCCACCTTCCTCGCCGAGCGCGTCCGGCAAATGCTGCACGACCCGAAGCGGCAGAAGAAATTGCCGGCGCAAGTGCGCGAGTGGATCAAGCTGCAAAAGCGCCGCTCTGTCGTGCCCGCGCCGGATCAGATGCTGATCGAGACCTTCCCGCGCGGCGGCAAACATTATCTCGTCTGCTATCCGTTCGACGGCCGCCTTGCGCAGCAGACGCTGGGCGTGCTCATCACGCGCCGCCTCGAACGCGCCGGCAAAAATCCGCTCGGCTTTCTTGCGAGCGAGTATGCGATGGCCGTCTGGGGCCTGGAGCCGATGGGGGATCTCGATCTCGATGCGTTGTTTGATGAAGACATGCTGGGCGACGATCTCGAAGCCTGGCTCGGCGAATCCACTTTGATGAAGTCCACCTTCTCCAAATGCGCCGTCATCGCCGGCATGATCGATCGCAACATTCCGGGCGCCGAGCGCAAGACCGGCCGCCAAGTCACGTTCTCCTCGGATCTCATCTTCAACGTGCTGAAGCAGTACGAGCCCGATCACCTGCTAATGCAGGCCGCGTTCGCGGATGCGGGCGAGGGCTATCTCGATCTCCGCCGCGTCGGTGCGCTGCTGCGCCGTGTCAAAGGTAAGCTCGTTCACCGCGACCTGCCGCACGTCTCGCCCTTCGCTGCGCCGGTCATGCTCGAAGTGGGCCGCGTCGGCATCGCTGGTGAGGCGGAAGAGGCAATTCTCGCCGAAGCTGCCGCGCTGATCGATGAGGCGATGCAATAACCCCCTCCCCTAGAGGGGGAGGGGCAGGGGGTGGGGTGAAACTCCGCACGTTCAGATTTCGCATCGTTGACGCAACGCCTTCATGCACCGCGCATCACCCCACCCCTAACCCCTTACCCTCTAGGGGAGGGGAAATGTTGCGCTCCGTCAGCGAACGTCGCACTTTCGCTCCAACAAACACCGGGGGAAACGATGCGGTTCGTACTCATGCTCGCTTGCGCGTTTGCGCTCACCAGCGCCGCCCAAGCACAAGTCACCGACACCACGCGCGCCGCCAATGCCGCGTTTGCGCAAACGCTTCCGTGGGCCGACCGCGAGGACGAAGATTTCGCCGCACGCGGCTTCATCGCCGCATCTGATCAGCCGCAAATTCGCGGCGCGAACGGCACCCTCGTCTGGGACTTCAACGCTTACAATTTCCTGCAAGGCCCGGCCCCCGAAACGGTGAACCCCAGCCTCTGGCGCCATGCCGGCTTATTGGCCCGCGCCGGCCTCTTCCGCGTGCATGAACGCGTTTATCAAGTGCGCGGCTTCGATGTGTCGAACATGACCATCATCGTCGGCGACACCGGCCTCATCCTCATCGATCCGCTGACTAGCGCTGAAACCGCCGCCGCCGCATTGGCGCTGGCGCGGCGTACGCTTGGCGATCTGCCGGTGCGCGCGGTCATCTATACGCACAGCCACGTCGACCATTTCGGCGGCGTGCGCGGCGTCGTGCCGGATGCAACCGGCGTCGAGATCATCGCGCCGGACGGCTTCATGGAGCACGCCGTCACCGAGAACGTCATCGCCGGCAACGCTATGGGGCGGCGTGCGCTCTATCAGTTTGGCTCCGGCCTGCCGCCCGGCCCGGAAGGGCAGATGACGTCCGGCATCGGCCTTGCCATCTCCGCCGGCACGTTCACGCTCATTCCGCCGACGCGCACCATCGCCCGCACAGGTGAGACGCTGACCATCGACGGCGTCCGCATCGAGTTTCAGGTGACGCCGGAAACCGAAGCGCCGGCGGAGATGAACTTCTTCTTCCCGGATTTCGGCGTGCTCTGCCTCGCGGAAAACGCCAACGCCTCCATGCACAACGTGCTGACGCCACGCGGCGCGCTCGTGCGTGACGCAAAGGCGTGGGCTGATTATCTCACCGAAGCGCTGCGCCTTTATGGCGACCGCACCGAAATCATGGTCACTAGCCATGCCTGGCCGCGCTTTGGCGGTGAGCGTGTGCGTGATTTCATCGCCAGCCACCGCGATGCGTACAAATATCTGCACGACCAGACTGTGCGGTTGATGAACGCTGGCTACACCGATCGCGAGATCGCTGAGCAAGTGCGCTTGCCGGAGGCGCTCGCCAGCCGCTGGTTCAATCGCGGCTATTACGGCACGATGATGCACAATTCGCGCGCCGTGTATCAGCGCTACATGGGCTGGTACGACGCCAATCCCGCTAACCTCAATCCGCTGCCGCCAGTTGAAGAAGCGACCCGTTTCGTCCGCGCCATGGGCGGGGCTGACCGTGTGCTTGCCGAGGGGCAGCGCGCCTTCGACGAAGGCGATTATCGCTGGGCCGCACGCGTGTTGAACCATCTGGTTTTCGCCGCGCCCGACAATACGAGCGCGCGCCAACTGCTCGCGCGCACGCATCGGCAGATGGCGTATCAGGCTGAGAGTGCGATCTGGCGGAATATGTACCTCGTCGCTGCGCGCGAGCTGGAGCAGGGCCCGCCCAACCGCCCGAGCCAAGTGCAAAGCGCTGATCTCGTCGCCGCCACGCCGACGAGTTACATCCTTGATCTGCTCGCGGTGCGTCTAAATCCTGAACGCGCTGGCGCGCGCAGCTTTGCGTTCAACCTCGTTTTCCCAGAACGCAATGAGCGCTTCGCCGTCTCCATCCGCAACGGCGTGCTGGTCCACGAACGGGATATAACCTTGGACGGCGCGCCCACCATTACCGCCCCGCGAGCCACATTCCTGCAAGCCATGGCGACCGGTACGATGACCCGGGCTGTGTTATCCGGAAGCATCCGCATCGCCGGTAACAGGCGCTCCCTTGAAGGCCTGAACGAGGTGTTCGATACCCCAGACCCGAACTTTCCTATCGTCACGCCGTAACGAATCCGATCTGATCGCCTCAT
>LNEK01000028.1 GCA_001464425.1 Alphaproteobacteria bacterium Ga0077535 | reverse complement strand
GCTGCGCCGCGCGTGATGGCGCCGATGGCGATCGCTGGCGCGAACGTGGAGTTTAAGCTCGGTGACGCTTTGGTCGCGGCGCTGCCGGAGGGCGCGCTGTGGGTCGCAGAATCGAAGACGCTGATTGTGTCCGACATTCACTTCGAGAAAGGCTCGTCCTACGCGCTGCGCGGTCAGATGCTGCCGCCGTACGACACGCACGCGGCGCTCATGAAGCTCACCGACCTGATGCTCAGGCTGCAGCCCGACATCGTCGTTTCTCTCGGGGACTCGTTTGACCGCGATCTCCTGAAATTGCTGATGTCGCGCTGCGATTGGATTTGGGTCGAAGGCAATCACGATGGCCGCGCGCCGGAAACGCTCGGCGGCGCGGTGCGTGAGGTGTTGCACATCGGTGCGCTAGTGTTGCGCCACGAGCCGACCTTGAATGCAGCCCCCGGCGAAATCGCTGGTCACTTGCATCCATGCGCGAAAGTATCCGGCCGTGGCCGCAGCGTGCGCCGTCGCTGCTTCGCCACAGATGGTGCGCGGCTCGTGATGCCCGCGTTCGGCGCTTATACGGGCGGACTCAATGTTTGCGACGATGCGTACGCGCCGATCTTCGCAAATGGCGTAACGGCGCTGGTGCTCGGCAAGGACCGCGTGCTGCCGGTTGCGAGCGATCGGTTGCTGAGCGACTAAATCCGCTGCAGCGCCGCGGCGAGCGGGATCAGCAAGCACACGATCATCGAGCCCCCGGTGAGCACTTGCCGCAGCAGCGGATACCATTCCGGTGCGCCAGCGTCGCGCGCGCTGCGGTGATCCCAGGCGGATTGCGCCGCGAACAAGCCGGCGAACGCCGAAGCCGCGGCGATGCCTGCGGGCACGATTACCACGAAGAGCGCCAGCGCCCATGCCGCCAAAGCCGGCAACGCGCTAAAGATGAGCCGCACCCCGTTCGGATTTTGCGGCGCCCGCATCAGTTCAAAGCCGCAGCGTATGCCGCCCAGAAATGAGAGCAACACCGCCGCGTAGATCGAGAACGCTAGCGCCCCCAGCACCGCCGTGTCGTGATGCTGCGACAGCGACACAAGCGCCGCGATCGCAAGGGGAGCGAGGCCGAGAAAGCCGAGCCGCAAAGCGGCGCGTGGCAGGAAGGGCTGTGGTTCGATCACGTACGCCGGAAAAGAAACGCCGCGATCCATCCCGAGACAAGGGCTAACATCACCGTGATCAGCCCGTAGAGCCAACCGAAATTGGTGGCGAGGTCGTGGATGCGCCGCTCGATGCCGACGCGTGTGATACTAATCGGGATGCGCTGCGCCGAGATCAAACGCCCGTCCCGGAAGAGGTAAGTGTCGGCATAATATTGTGCGATCGGCGCGTTCGCCGGCAGCCGCACCACGGCGCGGAAGAGGCCGCCTTCGTACATGGTGAGCCCGCCTGGCCGATCCGGCGCGTCGCGGCCTGAGTATTCCTGATAGAGCCCTTGCGCGCGCCGCAGGCGCACGAGCGCAGCGCGATAGGCCGAAGGATCGCCTGTCGCCGGCACAGCGCTGGCCAACTGCGCCGACGCAGCTGGATCGAGCTGGTAGCGCCAGATGGATTGGGCGCTGGCGATTGAGCGCAGCGGCCTGTTGCTGAGCACGGCGAAAAACGTCGGCGCCTCGCTGAAGCGCACGGGATCGCCGTTTACCCAAAGTCCAAACACTCGCCGCTTACGCATCACGACTGCGCTGTCGGTTGGTCCGCGCACGACCACGACGATGTCGCCGCGGCCTTGTCGATCAGGATTGACGCCGAACACCGTCACAGAGGAGCCGCGATAATCGGAACTCACAGTGATCGAATCTTCGGCGACGCCAGCCGGCAGATCAGCGACGTTGGGGCCGGTGGGCGCGCCAGTTTGCGCTGCCGCAGGCGCGCAGATGAGCACCAAAGCAAGGAGCGCTGCGAGCCTTCTCACCACAGCCCCCGCAGCACGTATTGTTCAGTTGGCGCGATGACCAAGTCCCACAAGAATTTCGCGCTCGCGGCGAGCAGAAGTGCGCCGAGAATGGCGCGCAAGTGCTCGCTCTTCAGCCCTGCGCCGAGCCGTGCCCCGAGTTGCGCGCCGATGACGCCTCCGAGCATGAGCAGCGCCGCCAGCACGAGATCGACGGTCTTGGTCGCCGCCGATTGCAGCACAACGATCAACGAGGTGGTGATCAACACCTGAAACAACGAGGTGCCGATGACGACATTGGTCGGCATGCGCAGCAGATAGATCATCGCGGGAATGAGGATGAAGCCGCCGCCAATGCCCATGATCGCGGACAGCGCGCCGATGACGAAGCCGATGCCGAGCGGCGGCAGCACGCTGATGTAGAGGCCAGAGCGCGGAAACCGCATGCGAAACGGCAAATTGTGCGCAATCGTCTTGATCGGGCGGCGCAGGATGGAAACGCCCTTGGCCTGACGTCCGCGCCAGATGTGATAGCTCTCGCGCACCATGAGGAGGCCGACGCCAGCGAGCAGCACGAGATAAAGCAGCGAGACGATGAGATCGAGTTGGCCGAGATGCAGTAGCCGCTCGAATAGCCACACGCCGCAGACGCTGCCGAGTATGCCGCCGAAAGACAGCAGCAATCCCATGTGCCAATCGACGGACTTGCGTCGCGTCTGCGTCATGATTCCGGAGAACGAGGTTGCCGCGATTTGGCTCGCGCCGGTGGCGACCGCGACGGGAGCGGGCACACCGAGGAAAATCAGCGCCGGCGTCATGATGAAACCGCCGCCAACGCCGATGAGACCAGACAAGAATCCCACCCCGCCGCTCACCAAAAGAATGAGCAGCACGTTCACCGGCATTTCGGCGATCGGCAGGTAGATCAATTTTCCAGCTCTGATCCGGGAGCGTCCCGCGCCCGAGCCCTTATGGGCGCCTCAGGCGGTCGAAGCAACGGCGCGAAGCTGGATTTTCCGGCGCTATTGTTCCGCTTCCGAGAGCAGACTCAGGCGGCGTCGCGCGTCAGCGCCAGCCACGAGAACAGCAGCGCCGAAACCAAAGTCATCGGCAGCCCGATAATGAGCGCCAGCGGCGCCATAGCGAGAGCCATATCGGTGGTGAAGCTCGCGGCTGCGGCGCCGTTCTGTTCGTAATCGGCGAGCGCCGCCAGCAACTGGGTCAGCACGAACGGCGCGAGCACCGCGATCAGCGCGCCCGCCAGCACCACGTGCAGCACCACCACGCGCCGCGCCCGCGGCGCCTTACCCAGCGCCCAACTGGCGCCCAAGCTGATCAGCGCGATCGCAAACACCGCCATGCCCGCCACCAGCGCCAGCCGTTGCAAGCTGGGCTCTTCCATGAACAGCGCCGCCGGCCAGCCGATCGCTGCGGCAAGCGCCAGCGGCGTCCAGATGAAGGCCGGCCGCCGCCACGTCAGCGGGGCGATGATTTGCGGGATCGGCGCGCGCATGGCCGTGAGTTTATGGGGCGGGGGGCCTGCCCGTCACCTGGGCGCACCGGATGGGGGCTGTGCTTTTCTCTGAGCTATGGTTGTTGAGCGCCATGGACGCCCGCCAGCAATCGCCCTCCACCGCCCGCAACCGCGAGCCGATCCTGGAGCAGTTGCAGCGTTTGCTGCCGGCGGAGGCGCGGGTGCTGGAGATCGCGTCCGGCACGGGCGAGCACGCCGCGTTCTTTGCCGCCGCCATGCCGGGCTGGGATTGGCAGGCTAGTGACCCCGACCAAGCCGCCCGCGCCAGCATTGCTGCTTGGTGCGAGGGGATGGCGAACGTCCGCCCGCCGGTGGCGCTGGACGCGTCCGCAGCGGCCTGGCTGGTGGAGGGCCCGTTCGACGCGGTGCTTGCCATCAACATGATCCACATCGCGCCCTGGGAAGCGACACTGGGATTGATGGCCGGGGCAGGTCGGCTGCTTAGACCCGGCGGGCTGCTCCTCACCTATGGCGCATACAAACGCGACGGCGCCCATACCGCGCCATCGAACGAAGAGTTCGAGCAATGGCTGAAGGCGCGCGATCCGAGGTTCGGTGTGCGCGACATCGCTGATGTTGAAGCTGCCGCGAATGCCCAGGGCTTGCGTCTGCGCGAGGCTGTCGAGATGCCGGCCAACAATTTCGTGCTGGTGTTCGAGCGCTTAGGCGACGACTGAAATCATCGAGGCGTTGCTCTCAGAGCCTGCTTGATCGACGCCCATGCCTTGACGGAATTTCTCTTCGATCATCTCGCGGATTTTATCTTCCATCGCGCGCTTCTCATCCGGCGGTAATTGCGCGAGCGACTCTTCACTAAATCCGAGCTCCGCCAGAATTTGCTCACGCATCCGCTCGATTGGCGATTTTTGCGCTTCTTCTAAGAATATCTCGGTCGCGCTCGGCGCGGTGAGTTGCAGCTCTTCTGGTTCATCCAAGCTTTGCAGGTTGATGAACATCTCGAAAGAGATCGGCGGCACTGGCGAGATCGGCAAAACCGAGTTGCTGCCGGCAGAATTTGCCGATGTCGTGTTGGGGCTCGGCAAAAAATTCGCAGCGTTGTTTGACGCGCGTGTCGGCAAACTCAAAGAAAACAGCGCGTTTGCGCCAATTGCGCCGATACTCATGAATTTGTCCCCAGACGACGTGTGGCGCAAATGCAAGTCGCGCGCCGGATCGCGCCGAACTCACATTCATTTAATGCTGCAGCCACATTGGCGATGCGCAGCGCCACTATCTCCAGCGCGCGGACACCTCCTCGTCCGCGCAACCGGGGACACTAAATGCGCAAAGCAATCACATTGCTCGAACTGAGCATCGGCGCGACTTTCGCCATCGCCGTCGCGGCGTACATGGCGCAGGGCTTCGTGGCGATGGCCTCAATGGCCGCGTGAAGCGCATGAAAGCGGAGCGCGTGGGCAGAATGCCCGCGCGCTTCGTGCTCTCTTGAAATGTGAAAAAGCCGACGGCTCTTAGCGCGTCGGCGTAGGGGGATCTGTCCGGTAGTCGTAGAAGCCGCGTTGGGTTTTGCGGCCAAGCCAGCCGGCTTCGACGTACTTTACGAGCAACGGACACGGACGATATTTCGAATCCGCGAGGCCCTCATAAAGCACCTGCATAATCGAGAGGCAGGTGTCGAGGCCGATAAAGTCCGCAAGCTCAAGCGGGCCCATCGGGTGGTGCGCTCCGAGGCGCATGGATTTATCGATCGCTTCAACCGAGCCCACGCCTTCATACAGCGTGTAGATCGCCTCGTTGATCATCGGCACCAGAACGCGGTTGACGATGAAGGCCGGGAAGTCTTCGGCGTTGGCGATCTGCTTGCCGAGCTTGCCGACAAATTCGAGCGTGGTGTCGTAGGTCTCTTGGCTGGTGGCGAGGCCGCGGATGATTTCCACCAGCTCCATCACCGGCGCCGGGTTCATGAAGTGAACGCCGATGAATTTGTCCGGACGGTCCGTCGTCGCGGCGAGGCGGGTGATCGAGATCGAAGAGGTGTTCGAAGCCAGGATCGCGTCCGGCCGCAGCACACTGCGCAGGTCGGCGAAGATTTGCTTCTTGGCGTCGTGCTCTTCGACGATCGACTCGATCACGAAGTCGCAGGCGCCGAGGTCCTTCAGCGCCGAGCCCTTGATCCGCTTGCGCGCCGCATCCGCGTCGCTCTTGCCGACAAGCTCGCGCGTTACCTGGCGGTTGAGATTCTTATCGATGACGCCGAGCGCCGCATCGATGCGTGCAGCATCGGCGTCGTTTAACAGCACGTCGTAGCCGGCCAGCGCACATACATGCGCGATGCCGTTGCCCATTTGCCCGGCGCCGATGACGCCGACCGTTTTGATGTTCGTCATTGTGTTAGCCATAGGCGCCGAGCGCCGCTGAATTGCAATTCTTGTTGCAGTGCAGCATAGGGCGGGCCGGCGCGCAAGCCTTCTATGGAGCGCGGGCGCCCCCGCCCGCGGCTTCGTTCAGTCAGGCTACGCGGGCGAGGGCGCCCGCGCTCCATGATTAGACCCCGGCCTTGCCCAGCTCGTCCATCAGTTCCGGGATCGCGGTTTTGTAGTCCGCTACCAGCCCGTAATCGGCGACCTGGAAGATCGGGGCGTCTTCGTCCTTGTTGATGGCGACGATGACTTTCGAGTCCTTCATGCCGGCCAAATGCTGGATGGCGCCCGAAATGCCGACGGCGACATAGAGCTCCGGCGCCACCACCTTGCCGGTCTGGCCGACTTGGTAATCGTTCGGCGCGTAGCCGGCGTCGACCGCCGCGCGCGAGGCGCCCACGGCCGCGCCGAGCTTATCGGCCAACGGATCGAGCACTTTGTGAAATTCTTCGCTCGAGCCGAGCGCGCGCCCACCCGAAACGACACGCTTCGCCGCCGTCAGTTCCGGCCGGTCCGACTTCGCCATTTCTTCGCTGACGAACGCAGCCTTGAATGGCCCGCTCGGCGCCGCTGTCGTTTCCACGGCGGCGCTGCCGCCGTTGCCAGCGGCTTTGAACGCCGTTGCCTGTACGGTGATGACCTTCTTCGCTTGCGTGTCCTGCACCGTGATGATGGCGTTGCCGGCGTAGATCGGCCGCACGAACGTATCGGCGCCTTCAACGCCGATGACGCCTGAGACTTGCATCACATCGAGCTTGGCGGCGACACGCGGGGCGGCGTTCTTGCCGGTCGTCGTCGCCGGAAACAGCACGGCGTCGTAATTGGCCATCAGCGGCACGATCAGCGCTTCCAGCGGCTCGGCCATTTGCTTGGCCAAGGTGGCGCCGTCCGCGTGCAGAACCTTGCGCACGCCATCGATTTTCGCGGCGGCGGCGGCGGCGGCGCTCGCATTGGCGCCGGCGACCAGCACATCGACATCGCCGCCCATGGCTTTCGCGGCGGTGACGACCTTGTTGGTCGAATCTTTCACGGACGTATTGTCGTGCTCAGCAATAACGAGAACGGCCATCTTAGATCACTCCCGCTTCTTTGAGCTTGCCAACCAGTTCGGCGGCAGACTTCACCTTGATGCCGGCTTGGCGCTTGCCAGGTTCGGCGGTTTTGATCGTCTTCAGGCGCGGCGCCACGTCGACGCCGAGATCGGCCGGCGTCTTTACGTCGATCGGCTTTTTCTTCGCCTTCATGATGTTCGGCAGCGAGGCGTAGCGCGGTTCGTTCAAGCGCAAGTCAGTCGAGATAATTGCCGGCAGTTCGACATCGATCGTCTGCAAGCCGCCATCGACTTCGCGCGTCACTGAGGCCTTGCCTGCGCCCAGCACGATCTTCGATGCAAACGTCGCCTGCGGCCAGTCAAGCAGGGCGGCGAGCATTTGCGCGGTGGCGTTGTTGTCATCGTCGATGGCTTGCTTGCCGAGGATGACGAGGTCCGGCTTCTCAGCGTCGATCACGGCTTTCAGCAGCTTTGCGACCGCCAGCGGCTCCACTTCGCCTTCGGCCTTCACCAAGATCCCACGGTCGGCGCCGATGGCGAGGGCGTTGCGCAGCGTCTCTTGCGCCTGCTCCGGGCCGATCGAGACGGCGATGACTTCCGTCGCCGCGTCCTTGGCGTGCCCGCCGCCGCCTTCCTTCATGCGGACGGCTTCCTCGATCGCGATCTCGCAGAACGGATTGATCGACATTTTGAGGTTCGAGAGATCGACCCCCGACCCATCGGGCTTTACCCGGACTTTGAGATTGTAATCGAGCACCCGCTTGACCGGGACGAGGACTTTCATCGTTGAAATCCTTGAGGATTGGCGGCGCACACCCGCGTTCAATTCGCGGTCGCACATAAAGCCCGTAAGAAAAGCCTCGTCAATGCGACTATCGGGACAGTTGGGGCGGACGCATCCGTTCCGACCAGCGCCGGCATCCCATGCCTGACAGTTTGGAAGGGACCACTACATGATCATCTCTCGCCGCCCCTTGTTGCTGGGCGCCGCTGCGGCAGGCCTCATGGCATCGAACGCACTCGCTCAATCCGCCGCCGATTTCATGGGCGAGTGGTTCGGCGCGCTCGACCTTGGCTCGCAGCGTTTGCGCTTGCGCCTCGTCGTGGCGGCTGGCCCGACCTCGACGCTCTACAGCATCGACCAAGGCAACAGCGCGATCCCGGTGGGGACAACCACGATCGAAGGCGATCGTCTGCGGCTTGCCATCCCGGTCATTGGCGGCAGCTTTGATGGCCGGCTCAGCAATGGTCGCATCGAGGGCCAGTTCACCCAGCGCGGCGCACTGCCGCTTGTTTTCACGCGCGAGCAGGCGGCCGAGCAGGCGCCGGCGCGCGAGGCGCTGACGCAAGCCGGCCTTGTCGCGCTGCGCACCGGCTGCGGTGCGCCAGCGTTTGCCGCCGCCGCGGCAAACCGCAACGGCCGCGCGGTTTCGTTTGTGGACGGTGTGCGCGCTGTAGGCCGCACGGAAGCGGCGACCACCTCAGATAAGTGGCACCTGGGCTCCATCACCAAGTCGATGACCGCAACGCTCGTCGCGCGCGCCGTCGAAGCTGGCCGTGTGCGTTGGGATGATACTGTGCATGGCGTCCTCGGCGCTGCGATCCCGGATATGCGCGCCGAGTATCGGGACGTCACGTTCCGCCATCTGCTGAGCCACCGCGCCGGCCTGCCGGCGAATATCGAGATGGGGCAGATGATCGGTTTCCCACGCGAAAGCGCCGATTCACGCGCTGATCGCATCCGCTACGCGCAACTCGGCCTGCAGCAGCAGCCGGCGGGCGCCAAGGAAGCGCACTTCGAATATTCCAACACCGGCTACGTCATCGCCGGAGCGATGCTGGAGCAAAGGTTCGGCGCGCCGTGGGAAACGCTTATCCGCGATCACGTCTTCACGCCGCTGGCGATGACGAACGCTGGCCAGGGCGCACCGGGTACGGCAGGCGCGTACGATCAACCCGTCGGCCACGCGCTCGGCCCGACGACGGTGGTGAACGGCCAGGCCTCAGCATCGCTCGTGCCATTCCCACCCGGCGGCCCGATTTCGGACAATCCCGCCGCGCTCGGTCCGGCTGGCCGCGTTCATGCCCCGTTTGAAGACGTGTTCAAATATCTGCGCGCGCACTGCGATCAAGCTTCGCCGTTTCTGCGTCGCGAAAGCTGGCAAGCTTTGCACACGCCGCCGTTCGGTGGGCCGTACGCGATGGGCTGGGCGGAGCGTGAAGGCATGCTCTGGCACAACGGCTCGAACACGCTCTTCTACGCCGAAGTGATGTTCGATCGTAATCGCGGCATCGTCGCTGCCGCTGCAACTAATGACGGCCGCGTCGATGCAGTCGGCCAGCCGATTGGCGCGGCGCTGGTCGGCGCCGCGCAAGCGGTGGCTTAACGGCTCAGCACGCCGGGCCAGTTGGTATTGGCCCGGCGGATGTGCCCGGGAATGTCGCCTTCCCAGCGCGTTTGAATTTCGTCGTTGTAGTTGAGATAGAGCCGGCCATCGACGATGCGCCAATTGTTCAGATTGCCGGCGGCGGTGTAGCCTTGGCTCACCGCCCAGGCGCAATACCCGCCATATTGTGGCAGATAACGCGCGGGACTAGCGCGAAACGCCGCCAAGTTCTCAGCATTTGCAAAGCGATACTCGTAGCCTTGATGCATGATGCGATATCGCTCGCTGCCACGCACCGGCCGGCCATCGGTGAAGTACGCAACCGGATCGTAGCCGCCCACAGCAACGCGTGAGAGGAGACCGGTGTGCACCGGCGCAGTGTCAGCATGGGCAGCAGGCGCGAGCGCGATCGGCGCGGCGAGCAGCGTTAGTGCGAAAAATAAGCGACGAAGCATAGTCAATCTCCAAGCGGTCAGGCGCGCGCGCCTTCAAGGGATGAGCGGGTTTGTGTGGCGGCCGCGTTCGGCACGAATGCGCGGGTGATGTCGCCTAGCAGCGCACCGATCTCGGCGCGGCGCAGAAACAGCAACACGATCGACGACACCCAAATGGTGACCGCCGCTGCGAACAGCCCGCCGCCGTCATTGTTCGGATCGATGCCGAGCGGCGTAAACAGGTGAAAGCTTACTGCGCCGGTCATCACCGCCAAGCCGATAGCAGCGCCGAGTGCGTTCAGCCGCACCAAGCCGGGCAGGAGGCCGACAAGAAGAAGCGCCGAGGCGACGAGCTCGGCAGAGCCAATGACGTACTGGCTGAACAAGCCCGTGTGCGCGAACAATCCGCCCGCGCCGATCGAAGCGGCCCAGCCGTCAAGGCGGCCGAAGATTTCCTGCGTGTTCGGGTGATCGGTGAATTTGTAGCGCAACGAGTCTAAGAAGACCGCAGCGGCGAAAACCGAGATCGCGATCGGCGCGAAACGTTGGATGTGCTTGAGCATGTGCCCCCTCGTATGGGGGGTATGTCGCGCGAAGGTGTGCGGCGGTTACACGAAAACTCTTCTTCACCTTGGGGGAGAAGTTGGAGGTGGGGGCTTTCAGAATGGATCGCGAGTTCTGGTGACGGCGCTGCATCCTGCCGGCCCCCCCCACTCAGCCCCCCCCCAAAGGGCGAGAGCGCGCTCACCAGCGACGCGCCGCATCTGCCACGCTAAGCAACGCCGATGAACTTCCCGGTGAATCCCGAAAAAGTCTTGCGCCTGTTTAGTCCGCTCTGGGCGCTGCTGGCGCTTTCACTGTGGCTGCACTGGGAAAGCTGGCAGGCGATGCCGATCCTGCTTACGGCCATCGCGTCGCTGCCGCTCGTCGCCGCTCTTGCCGCCGGTTTTATGCGCGAGCGCTGGCGGCTCGAACTCACTTCGGGGGCGCTCATCCATCACACGCTCGGCCGCACCGAGAGCTTCGCGTGGTCTCGGATGGGCCCGCTGGACACCAAGCCCGCACCGCTCCCCAGTCTCTTGTTCATCCGGACGCTTTGGTTCGCCTATCCGCTTGACGCTCCGCGCGACGCCGAAGAACGCGCAACCAAACTGCTTGGCCGCCGCATCCTTTGCGTCTTCGGCGACCACAGCGCGCGAGAGATCGTGGAGCAGATCGAAGCGTGGCGGGCGCTGAACGCGCGAGTTTGAACGCGGTGTCAGTCAAAAATCACCAGCGCAAAAACTTCGACCCAATCACCGCGCCCAGCGCCGCGCACACGGCAATCGCCAGCGTGTACCACGTGGTCACGAACGCCACCGAGTCTGTCGGGCAATACATTGCGTAGGCCATCGCGGCGATGCCGCCGGACACTGCGCCGATCGCAGCGCCCGTCAGCGTGATGCGCGTCGGGGCAAACGCGCGCATGAACCACGTGAGCAGAGCCGCTGTCGGCGCGGCCAAAATCGGGATCAGCACCACGCACCACGGCACGCCGCCGCGCCCGCCCATCCACGCTTCCCAGCGTCGCTCCGGCATCTCGCCCATAAGCGCGACGACGGTCGCCAGCACGCACACGCCCGCGAACACCAGCACAGCCCCGATGCGCCACCCCAGCGGGCGGCCCGGCTTCATCAATTGCAGCGCAAACGGCAAGATCACGGCCGCCGCCAAAGCTGAGAACATCGCCTTCATCATCACCGGCATGCGCGCCGCGCCGATGTCCGGCCGCACCTGAAGAAACACCACAACCAGCACCGCCGACACGACAAGCCCGACCAGCAATGTCAGCGCCAAATCGCGCCGCCAATGTTGCTTGTCCGCGGGCCCAGCGCCGCGCGCCAGCGCTTCGATGAGATCGTCGGTTTTCACGATACTTGCTCCTCGGCCATCAGGCGCATCAGCGTCTTCAGGCCGCGATGGATGGAAATCTTAATGTCGCTTTCGCTGAGGCCGGTCGCGTCCGCCGTTTCGCGCACGCTTTTCTCTTCAAGCTTCACCATACGGATGGCGATGCGTTGCTTTTCCGGAAGCTTGCCGAGCAGCACGCCGATATCGTGTTTGGCGTCCGTCGCCTCGTAGTCGGGATCGATGTCGCCGACGTCGAGCCCATCGAGCGGCGCATGTGCACGATGCTTGGCGCGGCGTAGAAAATCGATCAGCCGGTAGCGTGCGATGGCGTAGAGCCACGCCGTGAGAGGGTAGTTCGGATCGTAACTTTCGCGTCTTGTGTGCAGCGCCACCAGTGTCTCCTGCACCAGATCCTCCGCATCCTCTGGCCGCCCGCGCAGCCGATTGCGGAAGTAGGCGCGAAGCAGCGCCGCCGCTTCCGTCAGGAAAGCGCGATGCGCGGCCTCATCGCCCGCGAGGCCCTGGAGCAACAAGGCTCGAAGTGCGGTTTCGTCCGCCAATGGCCCTCCCGAGAGTGCTTACGCGCCGGCGCTAGCGGCGGTTACGTCCGCCGGAACGGGTCGGCCGGGTAAACTCCCAGCACTTTCAGCGACGTAGAAAAGAATGCCAATTCCTCCAGCGCCAGCCGCAGGGCCTGCTCTTCCGGGTGGCCTTCGACTTCCAGAAAGAACATGGCCGCCGAGAACGCGCCTCCTTCGATGTAGCTCTCAAGCTTGGTCATGTTGACACCGTTGGTTGCGAAGCCGCCGAGCGCCTTATAGAGCGCCGCGGGCACGTTGCGGACGCGGAAGACAAAGCTCGTCATGCAGGGGCCCGAACCCAGCGCCGCGTTCTGCGCCTCGCGCGCGAACACCAAAAACCGCGTCGTGTTGTGCGGCGCGTCCGCGATGTCGGCTTTCAGCACTTTCAGCCCATAAATCTCGCTAGCAAGTCCCGATGCAAGCGCACCGATGCGCGGATCGCCGAGCTCTGCAATCTCGCGTGCCGCGCCGGCGGTATCGGCTGTCTTCACTGCAGCCACGCCAAGCTCCCGCAATTGCTTGCGGCACTGGCCGAGGGCTTGCGGGTGCGAGCGCACGTGCGTCAGGCCTTCAAGCGTGGCGTCTTTCAGGCCGAGCAATTGATGCCTAATCGGCACGAAGCGTTCGCCGATAATGTAGAGCCCGCTCTCCGGGATCAGCGTGTGTACATCCGCGACGCGCCCCGCGACCGAGTTCTCGATCGGGATCATGGCGTAGCGCGCCTGGCCTTCGCTAACGGCCGCGAAGGCGTCGTCGAAGCTTGCGCACGGCAGCGGCTCGAGTTGTGGAAAGGCGGCGCGGGCAGCGATGTGTGAGTTCGCCCCAGGTTCGCCTTGAAAGGAAATATAGTCGGTCATTGGCGGCGAGCGTTAGCGTATGGGCCGCTTCTCTGGTAGGGGCGATGCCTCAATGGGTGTGGCGCAAACTGTCGAAAGCGCGATTTTGGCGCAAACGCGCAGGGGTCTGCGCACGCTTTTGGCGGTGCCCGCCGCGCGCGCCGCTGGGCTGGCGCGCGTCGAAGAGCTGGAAATCGCTGGCGCCGCCGGGCCGTTGCGCGCCCGTTATTACGAAGCCGCCGACGCCATCCGCGCGCCGCTCATCGTTTTCTTTCATGGTGGCGGCTTCGTATGCGGCGACATCGACACGCACGATTCAATCTGTTCGTGGCTGGCGAAGTCATCGCAAGGCCGCGTCCTTTCGGTTGGCTATCGTCTCGCGCCGGAGACGCCGTTCCCGGGACAACTTCACGATGTTCGCGCCGCGTGCGTTTGGGCGTTTCAGAACGCGCGCACGTTCGGCGCTGGGCCAAATCGCATCGCCGTCTCCGGCGATAGCGCCGGCGCTTATCTCGCCTGCACCATCGCGCTCGAAATCAATCGCGCAACACCTGGCGCCGTTGCGCTGCAGGTTCTGCTTTATCCGCTCGTGCATGTGCAAGACACGCTCTGGGCCGCGGAGGAAGTGCGCAACTTCCGTTTCCTTGGCCGCGTTGCGGCGCTCTACATCGCCAAGAGCCTCGGCGCTGAAAAGTTGCCGTCTCTGCTCGATGTCGATCTCTCCGCTGCGCCGCCTACCATCGTAGCTGGCGGTGGGCCACTCGATCCGGTGCGTAGTGATGTGAAAGCCTTCGTGTCTGCCTTGCGCACCGCCGGCGTGCGCGTGACCGAGAAAAAGTATCCTCCGCTTATGCATGGCGGGCTCAACTTTACCGCATATTCGAAGACTGCGACCTCAGCTTTGCGCGAAGTCGGTGCGCTGGTGCGCGCGGAGTGGAGCAGCTAGGGTGACGCTCAACACCAGGGGGAACACTCGATGCGCATACTCTTGATTGCCGCCGCCGCCGCGCTCGCGGCCGCTTGCACACCAGCGGAAGAGACGGAGGTGATGTCGGCGGGCTGCGATGCGCGCGCTGTAGGTTCCTGGACGGCGGGCGAGGCGACGTATTCGCTCGAAGCCACAACCGCCGGCCCGGATTGCGCGCGCGCTGTCGGCACGTTCGTCGTGCGCGATAGCTCTGGCGCGCCGATCTACGCGGAAGCGCATCTCGCCCAACACGTGATGATGCTCTCGCACGCGGACGACACTAACGCGATGGAGACTGCGCTCGGCGAATGGACGACGGTTCAAGCGCAAACCAGTTCGCAATTGCCGGAATGGGCCGCTAATGCCGACAGCCCCGTCAGCGGCGAGTTTCCGTTCTATCCGCACGAAGGTATCGACCGCGCCCAATACGAAGCCGTGCGCGCCAACAATTTGCCGATGCTCTGCTACGTGCAAGGCATGGAGAGCTTGAATTGCTTGGTGCTCGAAGAAGGCGGTTTCGCCTCGATCGGCCTGCAAAGCTTTCCCGGCTAGGCGCTAAGCCGCGTCACGACCGGCGCTTCGTCAGCAAGCGCCGGATCGGGGCGCAGCCGCGCAAAGCGCAGCGCCGCGGCGCAGAGAACATCGCGCGTCGCCGGCTTGACCAAATGGTCGGCGGCGCCGAGTTCGATCGAGCGGCGGCGATCCTCTTCGATCGACAGCACGACGATCGGCACACCGCGCGTTTCAGGGTCGAGTGAAAGGTCGGAGATCACGCCCCAGCCGTCGCGGTCGGGGAGGTTGATATCCAGCACCACAAGCGCCGGCTTCAGCGTCCGCGCCAGTGTGAGCCCCGCGTCCGCGGTACGCGCGCACTGCACCGCAAAGCCAACTTGTGTCAGCGCCCGCACGGCAAGATCGCGTGCGCTGGCTTCATCGTCGATGACGATAGCGAGCGGCGCATCTTCATCACCCTCGCGGTCGAACACATCGTCGCCCTCGCAACGTCGCGCCCTTGCCGAGTTCGCTGGTCACCGTGACATCGCCGCCCATCATCTGCGCCATGCGGCGGGTGATCATGAGGCCAAGGCCGGTGCCGCCGAACTCGCGCGCCGTGGTAGCGCTGGCTTGCTCGAACGCTTGGAAGAGGCGGCTGGATTGCTCGGCGCTGAGGCCGATGCCGGTGTCGGTGACCTTGAACACGAGGCGGCCTTCGCCGTCGTGCTCTTCGCGGTGCATTGTCAGGCGCACGGTGCCTTGCTTGGTGAACTTGCAGGCGTTGGAGAGCAAATTCAGCAAGCACTGGCGCAATTTCTGCGCGTCGACGTAAGAGGCCTCGATCGGCTCGATATCGCATTCCAGCGTGTTATTGTTCTTGCTCGCCAGGGGCCGCGCCGTCGAGATCGCGTCGGCGACAATGCCGCGCGGATCTGTGGGCGCCGCCAGCACATCCATGCGGCCGGCTTCGATCTTGGAGAGATCGAGAATGTCGTTAATCACCGCCAGCAAGTGCCGCGCCGCCATGTTGATGCGCTGCAGATCGCTGATCGAAGAGGTGTCGCCGCGATCCTCGGCATCTTCCGCCAAGATCTCGGCGTAACCGATGATGGCGTTGAGCGGCGTGCGCAGCTCGTGACTCATATTCGCGACGAATTGCGATTTCGCGCGATTGGCGCCTTCAGCCGCGGCGCGCGCGGTGTCGGCTGCAATCCGCGCCTCGGCTGCATCGCGTAGCACGGCGAGCGCACGCGCCATGTCGCCGATCTCGTCTCCGCGATTGAGCGCCGGAATGTCGGCGTCGTAATTTCCGTCGGCGATGGCTCGGATCGAGGCTGAGAGCGAGTCGATCGGCTGAATGAGGCCAACCCGCAGTAGCGCCACGATGAAACCGATCACTACAAAGAACAGCGCGCCCGCGAGCAGCAGCGTGCTCGTCCGCTCATCGGCAAGCCGCTCGGCTCGGGCCACCAGCATGGCGTCAAGCGCGGTGGAGACGCGGCCTGAAAGGTCAGCGAGCGCATATTGTGCGCCGGCTTCTGTTGCGATCAGATCTGGCAAGTTGAGGCGGCCGCGATCGATGGCGCGCTCGATGTTCGCGCGATACGCCGCAAAATTGGTGACGACCGAATATGAGGGCGGACCCAGCGACGATTGCACGCCAGCGTCCGCGGCGTTCTCTACTGTGCGATCGATTGCGCCGCCGAGCGCGTTGGTGGTGCGCTCAAGCACCGCGAGCTCTTGCAGGATTTGCGTGCGTTCGCCTTCACCGATGCGCCGGTCTGCGAATACGGTTTCTGTCAGGCTGGCCAGATCACGGGCCTGCTGCGCCAACATCGGCGCGCGCTCGATAACAATGGCGGCGGCGGCGTGGCTGGCGCGATCCGGATCGCGGACGAGGTTGGCGCGATCACCAATTTGATGCGCCAAATCGCAGAGCGCCATGACGGCCGCGCCCGCCGCGGTGGCGCGAGCGCGATCATTGTTGAGCGCCGTGCGCATCGCAGTAATCGCGCGCTCCGACATTTCAGCAGTTTGGAGACCGCCGCCGTAACGTCGCTCAGCCGAGCGCAGCGCGCGGATAGCGGCGCTGATATTATCGACATCGTGGCCAAGCTGTTGCGCGCGCGATTGCATGTTGAGCAATGTGTGCGCTTCGTTGACGACACGCAGATACGCCGCGCCATCACGCTCTTGGCGCGTGACATCGACGAGATGCTGTTGTTCGGAGGCTAGTTTGCCGCTCACGAACACAAGCGGGACAAGGAATAATGCGAAAGCCAAAGCCAGCTTGTGACTGGTCGATGCCGTCTGCACCAAGCGCCACGTTTTCACACGCGCCGCCGCGAGGTGGCGAACAAGGATTTGCTTCGCGTTCATATATTGCCCCCGCCCGCGATGTGCACGCAGACGAGGACTAAGCAGCCAGAAGGGATAACGCGCGCTGAAGGAAAATCACGAAAACGAGAGCCAGTTATTGCCAAACAGGAAATGCAACTGCGTCACGGCTTAATGCGCGCTCACACGTATGGAATTTAGGTGAACGCCGCCAACGCTGCGCGCGCTGCTTCAAGGTCAGGCGGGCTGTCGACGCCCTTTGGAAAGTCCGCGATTGAATCGGCGTAGATCGTCATGCCCATTTCGAGCGCGCGCAATTGCTCGAGCTTTTCGCGCAGTTCAAGCGGCGAGGGCGGCGCCGCAACAAAGCGGGCCAATGCTTCGCGCCGATACACATAGATACCGACGTGCCGTTCGATCGGCCCTTCGCCCCATGGGGCCGGCGCGCGCGTGAACGCAAGACAACGTCCATCCGCCGCGCGAATAGCTTTCACGACGTTCGGGTTCGCGCGCTCCGCTTCATCGTTCGAGGGCGAGACCAAAGTCGCGATGTCAGCGCCAGGCTTCAGCGCAGCAAGCGCGCGCGCTACGTCCTCGGCGCGCATCGTCGGCATATCGCCTTGCAGGTTGACCGCCACATCGAAGCGCCGGCCGGGGTCGAACGCTTCCAGTGCCGCGTGCACGCGGTCCGAGCCGGAGGGCAAATCAGGATCGGTCAGCGAAACATGCGCGCCCGCCTTGAGCGCTGCTTCGGCCACTTCCTCCTCAGCCGCCGCGACGAGCACCGGTCCCGCATTGGCGGCGTGAGCCAGGTCCACCACCCAGGCGATCATGGGCCGACCGTGGATATCGGCCAGGGGTTTTCCTGGCAGCCGGGTGGAGGCCATGCGCGCAGGGATGACGACAACGGAGTTCATGGGGCGTCGGCTTGCCGTGCGGCGGTTCGCCGCGCAAGGCCAGTGATGCGCGCCCCGCGTCATTAGCCCCGCTTGGCGAGGGCCCCGACGCAGGCCATAACGCCGCCTGTTTCGAGACGGCCGCGCGGCCACCCAGGGCAGGGCAATGAGCGATCTGCGGATGAATTCTGTGTTCGGAGCCGTTCTGGCTTCGGTGCTTGGCATCATGGGCGTCGGCGTTCTCGCCGATACTTTGGTCCACACGAATTACCCCGATACACCGGGCTACCTGCCGGAAGTCGTGCTTGAGGCGGCCAGCGGCGGCGCTGCCGCGCCGGCCGGTCCTCCCGATTTCGGTCGCCTGTTCGCTGACCAAGTTCAACTTGATGAGCTGATCGCACGCGGCGCGCGCGTTCAGGCGCAGTGCACCGCCTGCCACAGTTTCGATGCTGGTGGCGCAAACGGCATCGGCCCGAACTTGCATGATGCCTTCGGCCGCGCTGTCGCGAGCCATGCCGGCTTTGAGTATTCAGAGCCGATGCAGGCTCATGGCGGGGCCTGGGATTATCTGGCGCTCAACGACTTTCTGGCCTCACCGTCACGCAACGTGCCGGGGACCAAGATGGCGTTCGCCGGCTTGCGCAACGATCAAGACCGCGTGGCGATGATTGCGTATCTGCGCTCGATCTCGCCGAACAATGTCGCGCTGCCCGCGCCGTTGCCGGAGGCTGCGCCTGCCGCTGCTGAAGGCGAAGCCGCGCCAACGGAAGTTGACGCCGCCGCCGCGCCAGCAGGCGGCTAAAGCCTACGGATAGAGCGCGGCGCGCCGATCCGCGCGATCGTCTCTGCGAGTGGTTCGACCACAGTTTGCATGTGAAATGCGTTGGCGTGGAGCAATTCCTTTGCGCTGCGCATGAGGCCAACGTGCCCTGGCCAAAACACCAGGTCGCCGCGCTCTAGCTTCGCATTGAGCGGAATTTCGCGGCCCACCACCGCTTCCTGCATGTCCGCATCGCGCGGCGCGTTGATGCCGCCGGTTTCCAGCGCCGTCTGCACCACGCCCGAACAATCGGCCGCGCTCGAATCCTTGCCGCCCCACAAATAGGGCAGTCCGACGAAACGCTCGGCGCTCGCCACCCAATCATCGACGTGCGCGTCGATCGGCGCGATGTGTGCGGCATAAACCCAGCCGCCGCGACTCAAACCGGCAAAGCCGTTTTCCATCGCCGTCACGGTGAGCTTTGCGTTGAGGCTTAGAGGCGAGGGCGGCTGGGATTTCTTGTCCGGCTCGGGAAATACCAAGGTCCGCAACACCGCGACGCGGTGTGTCGGCACATGAATCTCAGCGTCAAAGCTCTCAGCCCGCGCATAGCCGACATAACCGTCGAGCCGCGCTTGGCCCCACACCCAGCCGTCTTCGTCCTGATCGTAAATGTCGAAGATCTCGCCGTAGAGCAGCTGCGTCTCCAGCCGCGCAACGAAAGACGGCGCTTCGCGTAAAACGGAAGCGCCGACTTTGACCTGATGCGGAACGCCTTCGACAAAGCGTTCCGCATCGATCGTGCCTCTGAGCTTCGCCGCCGCTACATCACTGCGCGCCGGCGTCAGCCGTGGATCATTCATGAGACCGCTTGTAGCACCGGTCTGATCTGCTGGGCTTGGTCGTCCTGCAGAATGGTGGCGCCCAATTGTTCCAGGAACGCGTCACCCTTTTCGGTGCGTTCCACGAACACGTTGCGGCCGTCCTTCGGATCGCGGCGGCGCTGCACAAAGCCGAGGCGCGACAGCGTGTCGAGCGCGCGGGTGATCGCCGGCTTGCCGACATTCAGGGTGGCGGCGAGGCCGCGCACCGTGTGCGGGGCCGGCTGCAGCCGTACCGTCATCAGCACCGCCAGTTGGCGGGCGGTAAGGTCCGGCGCGTCCGAACGTACGGTGGTGACGGTAACCCGACGCCACAAGTCCAATGCTTCTACTTGGTTCTGCCCGAGGTCCATGCCCGTTCCTCCAATTGAATCGCAAGTGCAAGATTCGCCGATTTGGTGTTCGGTGCAAGTACGAAACCACAAGATGTTGTGGAATGGCCGAAATGATTAACCAAATCTTGACGGATCAGACCGAAACGATCCGTGTCCGACACGGGCTTTCCGGCCTCTGAAAAAAAATCGCCAACCGGATCGAACCGGCGCAGCACATCCAGCGACTTAAGCTGCGGAGGGGCGAGAAGGCCGTGAGCCGCGGACTTGAACAAGCGCTCGACGATTATCTCGTCCTGCTGGCGAAGAACGGCTCAGAGGAGGCGTTTGCCCGGCTGGTCGCGCGCTGGTCGCCAAAGCTCTTGGCGTTCGCCGCCCGCACCCTCGGCACAAATGAGGCTGCGAAAGATGTGGTGCAAGATACCTGGGAAAGCGCCGTGCGCGGGCTCAAGCGGCTGGAGGACCCGGCGCGTTTTGGGCCGTGGCTCTACGCCATTGCATCGCGCAAATGCACTGACGCGCTGCGTTCGAAGTACCGGCACGCGCGCAACGTCGCCGCGATCGCCGATGCGCCAAGCGAAACGGTTGAAAGCAACGCCGATGCAACGCTCGATCTCACGGCCGCGCTCAAATTGCTGCCGCCTGAGCAACGCGTCGTCGTCAGTCTCTTCTTTGGCGAGGACATGAGCATCGCCGACATCGCCGCCGCCACCGGCGTTCCGCCGGGCACTGTGAAGTCACGTTTGTTTGCGGCGCGCAAAGCACTGCGCGCGCGTTTTGGAGAAGTGCAATGACCAACCTCGACAACGCCATCCGCGAAGCGCTCTCAGCGGAAGACGCGGCCTTCCTCGCCCGCTTCGAAGACGAAGGGAAATTCAGCGAAGCCTTGGGCACGTTCCGCGGCCAATCCGGCGCGCTTAACGTCTTCGCTGCGATCATCACTTTTGCGATGTTCGGCGGCTTTGTGTATTGCGCGTGGAATGCATTTCAGGCCGCAGAAGTGCGCGACACCGTGCTGTGGAGCGCCGGCGCAGTGATCGCCATGCTCGCCGTAGCGATGCTGAAAATGTATTTCTGGATGGAGATCAACCGCAACGCCACTTTGCGCGAAGTGAAGCGCCTCGAACTGCAAGTCGCGCGCTTTGCCGCTAGCCGAACCGCGCCTTGATCACCCGGTACGACGCTCGCAAGGCTTGCGCTTCGCCGCCTTGCGGGCGGCCGGGTTTTTCCTTTGGGGCCCAGGCGAAAATGTCGAAGTGCGCCCAGGCCGGCACGGTCACGAAACGCCGCAAGAATAGCGCGCCGTAGATCGAGCCCGCCATCGCGCCATCGCCAGTGTTTTTGAGATCGGCGATCGGCGTATCCATGTCGCCGTCATACGCATCCCAAAGCGGCATCCGCCAAATCGGGTCGTTCGCTGCGAGTGACGCCGCCGCAAACTCGGCCGCCAGAGCTTCTTCGCCGGTGTAGAAGGGCGGAATGTCCGGCCCCAAAGCCGTGCGCGCCGCGCCAGTCAGCGTTGCGAAATCCAGCAGCAACGCCGGCTGATCTTCACACGCGCGCGTCAGCGCATCGGCCAACACCAAGCGGCCTTCGGCATCGGTGTTGTCGATCTCAACGGTCAGCCCCTTGCGGCTGGCGATCACATCGCCCGGCCGGAACGCGTTCGATGCAATTGAGTTCTCCGCCACCGCCAAGAACACATCGAGCCGCACATTGAGCTTTGATTGCATGACGAGCTGCCCAAGCGCCAAAGCGTGCGCCGCGCCGCCCATGTCTTTCTTCATCATGCGCATGCCGGCGGCCGGCTTGATATCGAGCCCGCCCGTATCGAAGGTGATGCCTTTGCCCACCAGCGCCACGCGGGGCGCATCTTCAGCGCCCCAAGACAAATGCAGCAAACGCGGCGCTTCAGCCGCGGCGCGGCCGACAGCGTGCAGCAGCGGATAATTCTGCTTCAGCAGATCGTCGCCAACAATCGCCTCAATCTCGGCCCCGCATTCACGCGCGACCTTCGCGGCCGCCGCGTGCAACGCTTCCGGGCCCATATCATTCGTCGGCGTGTTGACGAGATCGCGCGCCAGCCAGGACGCTTCGACGATCCGCCCCGCTTCCTCCATGTCTGCGCCTTCTGGCGCGACGAGGCGCGGGGCCGGACGCTTGCGCTTCTTATAGCGGTCGAACGCGTATGCCCCGAGCCCCCAGGCCACTGCGATCGAGGTGGCGTCAAACTCACGCGGCGCGAAGGCGATGCGATAATCGCCGGCAGGCAGATGCTGCGCCAAAGCGCCCATCACGTTCACATTGGCTTTGTCGCCAACCCCGAACAGCACCCGCTCGATCGAGCCGTCCGTGGCCGGCGCCAGCATGATGCGGGCGTTCTGCGCTTGGAAATCCAGCGCCGTCGCGAGCCGCCGCAGCGTCTCCGAATGCCGCTCGATCCAGCCTTTCCAATCCGCGGCGCGGATGGCGTGGATGGGAACGGCGTTGGCGGAGTCGATGATGAAGGGGAGGTTGGTCATGGGTGTTACCTAGTACGCCATTAGCGCTTTGTTGAGCATGTCGGGGCAGCATTAGGCGCTTATTAGGATTCGCGCCCATGCATCGTCTGCCCGCCGCGCTTTTCGCCGTTTCCACGCTCGCCGCTTGCGCCACCTCCGGCGGCGGCGAACAAGCCGTCGACACGACAGGCGCGCTCGCCAGCGCCCGCCCAGTGGACCGCCAAGCCCGCGAACGCATCGCCCGCGAGGACACGCTGACGCAAATGGCCTTCTGGGCCGGCGAGTATCAGACCTTCCCGAACGATCTCGAGGCGGCGCAGCGTTTCGCTGAATCGTTGCGTAAAGGCGGACGTGTGGATCGCGCCGTCCAGATCGCGGGCGAAGCCATCGGCCGTTTCCCGGAAGATCGCCAGCTTCTCACAACTTACGGCCTGGCGCAGATCGCATCGAACCGGCCGCAGGAAGCTCTGCGCCCGCTTGCTGTCGTCGCCGCGGCCGAGCCAGACAATTGGCGCGTGCGTTCAGCGCTTGGTGCGGCGCTCGATCAGCTCGGCCGCTACAACGAAGCGCGCCAAGCGTACCAAGAAGCGCTGGCGCTGCAGCCCGACGATCCACGCATCCTCACTAATCTCGGTGTCTCGCACATCATGGCTGGCGAGCCCGCCGACGCCGAACCGATCCTGCGCCGCGCCGTCGATCGCCCGAACGCGCCGCCCGAAGCGCGCCAGAACCTCGCGATCGCGGTGGCGCTGCAAGGCCGCTTCGACGAAGCCGAACAGCTCGAACGCATCGATCTGCCGCCCGCGCAAGCGGCTGAAAACATCCGCTTTCTGCGAGGGCTTTTGAGCGACCCCCGTCGATGGGGCGATCTCGGCCGGGCAGGCTAATCAACCAGGGGTTGCAATCGTTTCGGCCTCGGATAAGTTCCCCGCACGGTTTTGCGGGAGGACTGCTATGGCGGTGGAAGACGAAATCAACAAGGGCGCGTTCAACAATGATCCGGTCGCGCTGACGGTGGGACTAGAGCGGCACGTCTCAGGCGCTTCACCGGCCGTGCTGGCCTACACGATCGAGCGCTGCAAGGTTCTGCCACGGCCAGAATATTTGTGGGATGGCCGTCGGCTTATCGTCCCGTCGGATGGACTCTATCAAGTTTCGCTGACGTTCGTGTCTGACGTCGAGGACGGCAGCACTAACGACGATATCTACGTGGATGTGCAGATGCGTGAGCCAGGGGCGCCCGATTATCGCGCCATTGGCTTTCGTGCATGGAAGCCGCAGCCTCAGGCGCGCGGAACGGCAAGTTTCAGTGGCGTCTTGAAGTTGCGCGGCAATACGCTCGTGCAAACATCTGTCGCCAGCGGCGGAAACAACGCCAAACGCTTCTTGCGGACTTGCGATTTCTCGATCGCAAAGGTCGCCTGAGCTCTCGCCGTCACCCGCCACGGCTGCTCAGGATCTCGTTCACCTGGATCACGGCCGGGCCGATGATCACGGCGAACAGCACTGGCAGGAAGAACACGATCATCGGCACCGTCAGCTTCGGCGGCAGTGACGCAGCTTTCTTCTCAGCTTCCGAGAGGCGCAGGTCGCGGTTTTCCTTGGCCATGACGCGCAGCGCTTGGCCAACGGGCGTGCCGTACTTCTCCGCCTGCGTCAGCGCCATGGCGACGGCCTTGACGCCTGGGTGATTGGTGCGGCGCGCGAGGTTCTCGTACGCCATGCGGCGCTCTGGCAGATAGGAGAGTTCAGCTGTCGTCAGCGCGAACTCTTCCGCAAGTTCAACCGAAGCCGGCGCGATTTCCTGGCCGACGCGCTGCAGCGCCATTTCGATCGACATGCCGCTCTCGACGCAGATCAGCATCATGTCGAGGCTGTCCGGAAACGCCTCCATGATCTTGCTGCGGCGCTTATCGGCGAGGTTCTTCAGATAGATGTTCGGCGCGTAATAGCCGACAGCCACGCCACCAACGACTGCGGCGAGTTTCATGTGCAGCACGAGATCTGCGCCGAACGCCATCACATAGAAGAGCGCGATGACGCCGAACCCGATCGGCAGGGCGGCGCGATAGAAGTAGAACATCGTCTGCGCGGCGTGGCCACGCAGGCCCGCGCGGATCAACTTTTCCGACAGCGTATCGTCAGCCAGCGCCTTTTGCAGGTTGAACTTGTCGACAAGATTCTTGGCGAACGAGTTGGCGTTCTTGTGCTGCAGCGATTGGCTGCCCTTGGCGAGATCGGCGCGGCTGCGCTTGCGCAGCTCTTCGCGCTTCTTGGCGACTTCCTTGAGCCGCGAGCCAAGCTTGTTTTCCGACATCGCCGGCGCGGCGACTGTGACGATGGTGGCAAAGCATGCGCCTGCGGCGAGGACGCCAGCGATGGTCAGCGGATCGGTGAGGGTGTCGACGATATCAGCCATGTCCGCGCCCTCAGAATTTGAAGTTGACCATTTTGTGCATGATGAAGATGCCGGCGGACATCAGCACGACGCAGCCCATGAGAATGAGATGGCCGACAGGGTGTTCGAATAGAACGCCGATATAGGCCGGGCGTGTGAAATAGACCAAGCCGCCGACGCAAACCGGCAACGAGCCGATGATCATCGCGGAGGCCTTTGCTTCGGCCGAAAGCGCCTTCACTTTCTCCACCATCAGCTTGCGCGAGCGCAGCACGGAGGAGAGGTTGCCAAGCGACTCCGAAAGGTTGCCGCCGGTCTTTTGCTGAATGATCAGCACGATCGAAAAGAAGTTTACTTCCGGCAGCGGCATGTGGTCGTACATGCGCTGCATGCCGGTTTCGAGCGGCACGCCCATGGCTTGTGAATCGACCAGCTGCTGGAATTCGCTTCGCAGCGGCTCCGGGCTTTCCGCTGCGATGATGCGCAAGCACTGGCCAAGCGGCAGGCCGGATTTCACGCCGCGTACGATGACATCGATGCTGTCGGCCAATTGACTGGCGAATTTTTTTTGCCGTCCGCCGACCATGAAGCCGAGCACCCAGCGGGGCAGACCGAACAGGCCGATGAAGAATCCCATTGCGGCGCCGATCGGCCCTTGGATGATCAGGCCCGCGATCGTCAGGACGGCTGCGGCCGCGCCCGCCATCATCCAATATTGCGTGAGCGTAAGCTTGATGCCGGCCTGCGCGATCTGGCCTTTCACCGAGTAGCGGCGCTTGCGCGATTGCTTCTCGCTATTGGCTAGGTCTTTCAGCGCTTCCTGCGTGCTTTGCCGCCGCTTCAGGGCGGCGTTCTCAACCGCTTGGTTACGCCGATCGCTCTTCTGCGTGCCCGCAACCTGCTTGACGCGCTTCGTCGCAGTCACCGGTTGTGAGCCGCCGCCGCTGAAGGCGAGACCAACGCCGCCGACTGCAACGAAAGCCAAGACAGCCGCAAGCAGCGCCGGATCCATTACGCGCTCTCCGTCTCGTCGAGGGCCTGCGCCAATTCTTTCTCAAGGCCGAAATAGCGCGCGCGCTCCCAGAAGCGCGGGCGGCCAACGCCCGTGCCCTTGTGGCGGCCGGTGATGCGCCCGTTTTGGTCTTCGCCCTGAATTTCGTACACGAGCAGATCTTGCGTGATGATCGTATCGCCTTCGAGGCCGAGCACTTCGGTGATCTGGGTGATGCGGCGCGAACCGTCGCGCAAACGCTGTGCCTGGATCACGACATCGACGGCGGCGACGATGATTTCGCGGATAGTTTTTGCGGGCAGCGAAAAGCCGCCCATCGTGATCATCGATTCAAGACGCGAGAGAGCTTCGCGCGGCGTGTTTGCGTGCAGCGTGCCCATCGAGCCGTCGTGGCCGGTGTTCATGGCTTGCAGCAAGTCGAACGCTTCGCTGCCCCGGACTTCGCCGACGATGATCCGCTCAGGACGCATACGCAGGCAGTTTTTCACGAGGTCGCGCATCGTGACCTGGCCGGAGCCTTCAAGGTTCGGCGGCCGCGTTTCGAGACGCACGACGTGTGGCTGCTGCAGCTGCAGTTCGGCCGCGTCTTCGCAGGTGATGACGCGTTCGGTCGGATCGATGAACGCCGTCAGCGTGTTGAGAAGAGTCGTCTTACCAGAACCGGTACCGCCGGAGATCAGCACGTTGCAGCGGCATGCGCCGATGATCTGAAGGATCTTCGCGCCGGCAGGCGAGATCGAGCCGAACTCAACAAGGTTGGAGAGCTTAAGCTTGTCTTTTTTGAACTTACGAATGGTGAGCGTCGGGCCATCGATGGCCAGCGGCGGTACGATGACGTTGACACGAGAGCCGTCAGGCAAGCGCGCGTCGCAGATCGGCGAGCTTTCATCTACGCGGCGGCCGACTTGGCTGACGATGCGCTGGCAGATGTTCATCAGCTGGCCGTTGTCGCGGAAGCGGATGCCCGTCTTTGAAATCTTGCCGCTGACTTCTATGAACACGGCATTGGCGCCGTTGACCATGATGTCGGCGATGTCGTCGCGCGCCAGCAGCGGCTCAAGCGGGCCATAGCCCAACACGTCGTTGCAGATGTCATCGAGCAGGGCTTCCTGCTCGGCGATCGACATGACGACGTTCTTGATCGAGATGATTTCAGCGACGATGTCGCGGATTTCGTCGCGCGAGGATTCCGGGTCGAGCTGCGCCAGCTGCGTCAGATCGATGGTTTCTATCAGCGCGTTGAAGATCGTGGATTTGACGCGGTAATACGCTTCCGAGCGGTATTCCGGCTGATCGTTTGGTTCTGGCTCACGCTGGCGCACGGCCGGTGCGCTTGCGGAAGAGGCAGCGGGCCGCGGCGCAGGCGCCGACATCGGAGCAGCGGGGCGCGTAGCCGATTGCGGCGCAGCCGCCGGCTTTACGCCGACAGATGCAGCAACGCGCGCAGCGGAGGGCGGCGCGGCGACTGGCGCCGTTGGCGTCGCATTGGGCGCATCGCCTAGGCCTCGCTTACCGAACATCTAAACCCCTAGCGCTTCAGGAACGGGATCTTGTCGGTGAACGACGCCTTCTTCGCCTCCACCGGCTTGCGACCCGTAAGCGATGCAGCAAGTGCATCGAGCGCCAGCGCAGTCTTCGACTGTGCCGCCACTTCACTGATCATTTGGCCATTATTGGCGGCCATGCCGAACAGCTGGGGATCGAATGGAATTGAGGCGACAGGCTCACAGCCCAACGCTTCGGCGAAATCCTTGAACGGAATCTCTGGCCGTTTGGGCACGCCCACCATCGACAGCACCACTGTCGGCGGCGAGTCGTACGGGCGCATGGCCTTCAAGAGATCGATGATGTTCTTGGTGTTGCGCAGTGAAGCAAGATCCGGCCCCGCGACGATGATCGCATCGTCTGCCGCGAGCAGGGTGTGCTTCACCCACGATGTCCAGATGTGCGGCAGGTCGAGCACCACGTAGGGGCTGGTGCGGCGCACGCGTTCGATCACCATCTCATAGGATTGCGGATCGAGCTCGAATTCGCGTTCCAAGGTCGCCGGCGCCGTCAGCATTTGCAGGCGTTGGGTTTGCTTGGTGGTGACGCGCTCAAGGAACACGTCATCAACGCGGTCCGGCGCCATCAGTGCGTCTGCGATCGATTGCGGCGGGTCTTGGTTGAAGTCGAGCGCCGCGGTGCCGAAGGAGAGATCGAGATCGAGCAGGGTCGCGCTCGATTCCTGACGCTCGGCGATAGACCAGGCGATGTTGTGCGCGATCGTCGAAGCGCCGATGCCGCCGCGGGCGCCGATCACGGCGACGACGCGGCCGGCGAACGGCTTGTCTGGGTTCACATAGAGGCCGCAGACAGTGCGGATCATGTCGATCGGCTGGATCGGCGGCACGATATATTCGCTGACGCCGCGCGCCATGAGCTCGCGGAAGAGGGCGATATCGTTGACCGCGCCGATGATGACGACCTTGGTGCCTTCCTCGATCACGGCCGCGAGGCGGTCGAGGCTGTGCAGCATCGCAGCGCCTTGCTGCAACGTGTCGATGATCAGCAGGTTCGGGCTGGCTTGTGAGGCAAACCGCGCAACAGCCGCATCGATGCCGCCCGGCTCTACAGTGATCTCGGCGCGTGCCATGCGGCGGTCGGCGGAAATACCCGCGATGATGTCCGCAATCTCGTGGCGATCGCACACAGCGTGAATGGTGATGCGCGGCACGGGTTGTTCAGTGACCCGGCCTTCGTCGCGCAGCATCGTCGGCAGCGCGGCGGCCACGATGGCTGGTGCGCTCATCGTGAACGGATCTTCTTCCGGCGGCGGTGTCGGTGCGTGCGTCTCGTTCGCGGCGACCGGCGCGATGCTGTCGTCGAACGGCGGCAGGTCGACCAAGTCGACGCCCTCAAGCTCGCCAACGCCGAACGTCTCATCGTCTTCGAGGACAAAATCGTCGTCCGTACCGAGGCTCCAGGCGGGATCGGGGATGCTCATGTGCTTAGGCCCTAATTGACCGCGTTGCTAAGAGTCACGCGCTCGTCGTCCGAGCGCGTGGCGTGCGTTTGTTCGCCGGCGCGATAGGCGTCCATAACCGTGTCGCGGCGGTCGCCGTCGCGCGGGTCCATGTTGCGCGGACGCAGCAGATCGGCTGGATCTTCCACCAGAGCTGCAAGGTTGGCTTGTGTCGCGCAGCCGAAGCTCGCCCACGGCTGGTTGTTGCTTTGGTGCGCGAGGTCTTGCTCCCAGAGCGGGGCGCATTCAGGCGCTTGCGCTTCAAAACGCGCGAAGCTCACGATGATCGGCGCTTCCGCGCCTGATCCGTCGTAAGTCGAGCCAGCGACAGCGGCGTAGGAGACACCAGAATCCACCAGCGCCATGCGCGTTTCATGCGCCAGCACTGAAGCGGAGTCAGAGTTTGCACCGCCGGAAGGCGAGCTCAGCACGAGCGCGCCATGGCCGTAGCGCAGATAATTGCCGGCGAACGTGCGC
Source organism: Alphaproteobacteria bacterium Ga0077535 (assembly GCA_001464425.1). GTDB lineage: Bacteria > Pseudomonadota > Alphaproteobacteria > Caulobacterales > Aquidulcibacteraceae > Vitreimonas. Next base: position 5,183 of record LNEK01000028.1, on the reverse strand, counting down.
AGCGTGCTGCGCGCTTCGGCCGAGAGCGCCACTTCGCCATTGGCGACGGGAATTTCGATACGCTCAGCCGTTTGCGTCACCTCGATGCGGTGACGATCCGCAGCGCTGGAGACGGGCGGGCCTTCAGGCGTTGGCACGCTCGCGCATGCGGTGAGCGCGCTAACGCTGAGGAGCAGGAGGGGCAAGCGGGATTTCATGGCGTGCCTCATTATTCAATCACATGCCCATGCGGGCCTTGCAGGCTTGCGTTCTCGCGCGCCCCGTCCGAGCCGCGCGCCGGCCGGTAGATGGAGTTCAAGCGCCCGCTCAAGAGGCTCTCGCCTTCGCTCGGGTTCATGTAGCCATCGGCAGGCGTGCGAAGATTTTCAGGGCTCGTCGGCCGCACCAGGTATGGCGTCACGATGATGACAAGCTCGGTTTCATTGTTGACGAAGTCGCGTGAGCGGAAGAGCGAGCCGATCACCGGCGTGTTCATCACGCCCGGCACGCCTTCAAGCGCGTGGCGCGTGCGCTCTTGAATGAGGCCAGCCAGCACGATCGAAGAGCCTGACGACATTTCAAGCGTCGTTTCCGCGCGTCGCACCTGCAGCGCTGGGATAGTGATGCCGCGAATGACGGTCGTCGTGCCGTCAGCATTGCGGATCGGCGTGTCGCCGGTTGAGATCGCGCCTTCCGAGGTCAATTCGCTGACTTCGGTCGCAACCTTCAACGAGATGCGGCCGCCCGAGAGAACCACCGGCGTGAACGCAAGGCCGACACCGAATGGCTTGAACTCAACTGAAATCTGTCCGTCCTCGGAGCTCACCGGCACCGGGAATTCGCCGCCCGCAAGGAAGCGCGCTGCTTCGCCCGAGATGGCCGTCAAGTTCGGCTCAGCCAACACGCGCAGCAAACCTGCGCGCTCGAACGCTTCGATCGATGCGTCGGTGCGGCGTGCGCTCGTGACGGTTGCGGGGCCGTATGTGGTTTCGCCCGTGACCGGGTCGAACTCGTAACCACCGACGCCGGCTTGGCCGGGGGTGACACTCGGATCGACTGTGCCGGAAGGGTAGGTGTAGCTGTTCGGGCGCAGAATATTCTCTGCGACACCGCCGGAGGCAGCGAGGCCGCCCAGGGCCGAGCCGCTGATCGAAAAACCATTGCGCGTTGCGATATCGACAAAATTGTCTTCGCCGACGAGCTGATTGATGAGCTCTTCGTAGTTTGTGTTGATGCCGAGCTGGCGCACCAGGGTGCGGCTCATCTCGACAACGCGCACACGCACCAGCACTTGCTCGCTGCCTTGCACCTGCACGAGATTGACAACGCGGTCTTCGCTGGTGGCGCTGCCGGCGCCGGTCGCGCCGCTCGTTGTAATGTATTGTGTCGCCAGCAAGCGCGCGCGATCGGCTTCGCCTGCGCTGCGGGCGCTGCCCGAAAGCACGATGGTGCCGTTCACAGCTTCGGCCGTAATGTTCGCGTCCGGCGTATGGCGGCGCAGAATATCGTTCAGCGGACCGACGTCCGGCTCAACCCGGATTTCGACGTTGGCGATCTGGCGGCCCTGTGCGTCGAAGAAGAAGATGTTGGTTTGGCCAAGTTGGCGGCCGATCACGTACGCGCGCCGCGCCGTGCGCACTGTTGCGTCAGCGATGGCGGGGTTGGAGATCAGGATGTCGCGCGCGTCCGCCGGCAGATCGATGATCGCCGACTTGCCGTACGGCAACACCAGCGACGCGGATTGTGCGCCGCCGCCCGCATTGATGCGGATGCTCGATGCGCTCGGCGGCTCAACTTGAGCGCTGACCACACCAGGCGTCAGCGCCACGGTCGCGGAGAGCGCCGTGGCGAGAGTAACGCGAAGGGACTTGCCCGGATTCATCTGCTTCCCCCGGAGACCGTGCCGTATGCGTGAACGCCATTGCGCCGCCGCTGCGAATTCAAACCAACCGTGTCGACCTGCGCGCCGCGCAACGCCAACGTCACTTCGCCAAGCTGATCGGCCAGGGCGAGCGTACGGGCGTCTTCTTGCGACATCTCAAGCACGGCGACGGCGGCGTCGATGCTTTGCGGCGCTTCACCGCTAGTTTGCGTTTGCGTCGTGTCGCCCAGCGCCAGAACGCGAATGTCTTCCAGAATGATCTCGCTGGAGACGCGCTCTTGGCCGCCTTCCTGGAAGCTGTGCGACATGATCACGTCGACGCGGTCATTCGGCTGGATGTAACCGCCGGCGGCCGTCTCGCGCGCCACTTCGATGGCGACGGCGCGATAGCCCGGCTCCAGCTGCGCCGCCATGAAGCCGCGGCCTTCTGGCTGCACGACATAAGCATTGGTGATCGGCTCGCCGGCCACAAAAGCGCGGCGCGTCACTGCGCCGACATATTCAGCTTGCGCCGAAGGTTGCGCCGAAAGTCGCACATAGCTTGGTGAAATCGATCCCTCTGGAAACACAGCGACGGCCAGATCGCTCGGCGTGAGCGCCGCGCCTTGCGGCACATCGCGCGCCACAACGAGCACTTGCTCACCAGCGACGGGCTCGCCTTCGGCAGCCGCGGCGTCGGCGTTGCCGCTGCCCATGCTGCGGATCAAGAAGAGGGCGCCGATAGCCGCAACTGCGGCAACAACGAGAACGATCAGCTGACGGGCTGACATATACTTACTCCCCGCGTGATCTCGGCCCCGGAATTCCCAGCCGAACAGACCACGTTCATGGCTAAGGCAGGGTTAACGGACTCAGGGCGAACGGAAGCGAAGGGATTGCGATCAGTCCGCCGAACATGATCGCAACGCCGTACGGGATGCCGTTCTGTTTTTTTAACAAATGGTTGACGAAGCCTGGCGTCGTCTCGGTCAGCGGCACGAATTGGCGCGCCGCGAGAAGCATCACCGCCAGCAATCCGCCGGCGACGGCGGTGCCGAGTATAAAAGGAGCGAATGCCGGAAAGCCGGTCCACACTGAAACCGCGGCCAGAAGCTTGGCGTCGCCGCCGCCGAACACATTGGCCTGAAACAGAAAGAAGCCGACGACCAACACGCCGAACCCGAACGCCACATGCATGGCGAGATCGCCGAGCGGCATACGCGCGGCCAACGCCGCCGGGATAAACAGGGCCGTCAGCGCGATCGAAATCCAATTTGGAATGGTCAGGCTCGCGACGTCCGAGCACGCCGCATAGATCAAGAGAGCCGCAAAAGCGGCGAGCGCGAGCAGTTCGACCATAGGCGTAAACTTGCCCGGGCGCCTCCTTAGAAAGCATTAAGGGGCGGTCGATCTTGCCAAAACGCAAACAAAAACGCCGCCCGAGGGGCGGCGTTGAAGAGGGGGAAACTTTAAGGACGCAATGGCGCCGCACACCCGAGGAGTGCGCGGCGCCAGTTCTTCGGCGCTTAGTTGGCCGTCGAGAGGTCGGTCGAGATCTTCGTGAAGACTTCATCGAGGCTGTCGCCAACCAGGCCAACGGCCGTGATGATCGCAACGCCGATCAGAGCGGCAATCAGGCCGTACTCAATCGCGGTGGCGCCGTCTTCGTTCTTCAGGAAACGCTTCAACATTTTCAATTCTCCGATTGTCGAGTGCTTTTTCACCTGGCCCGGTGGGAGCGTCGCACCCGACACCCATTCCCAGACGCAAGGATGACAATACGCGGCAGTGCTTAACAACCGGCCCAACGCAAACGGTTATTTTTTCGTGAATTTTAAAGTGATTTCGCAGCGCATCTCGTCGCTCTTGCGCGCGCGGGCTTTAGCGATCCCGCAACTAATCGCGCGTAGCAACGTAGCGGAGTATCTATAAGGAAAGCCCAATGCGCGCCTTGCGTCCGTATATTGTTGCACTCGCCGCCGTCTGCGCGTTCGCAACCCCGGCCGCCGCACGTGATGTGCGTGTCGCGCTCGACCAGGCTTTTCCGATCCGCCTCGCCGAACCGGCTGAAGGCGTCGCCATCGGCAATCCCGCGATCGCCGGCGTCTCCGTTCAGAATGACCGCTTCTTGTTCGTGACTGGCCGCTCCTATGGTTCGACCAACCTGGTCGTTGTTGGCGCCGAGGGCAGGGTGCTCTATTCCGGCCGCGTCGTTGTCACGCCGGACGAGACCGATGTCGTCATGATCACCCGCGGTGTGGAAACTGCGCGCCTTGAGTGCACGCCGCTCTGCCGCCCGCGTCCGGACATCGGCGACGGCGAAGCTTCGCAGGCGATCACGCAGCAAATCACCGGCCGCGCCGCCGCCTCCGGCGTTCGTTAAGCGCCATTTACGCTCTGTTTTGACGGTTTCTAAGCCCTTCCGTGCGCATAGTGTGCGCTGGAGTATTCATGGGCGCGCCGCGTAAAACCTTTTCGCGAAAGCTTCGGCGTTTCGCACGCGCGCGCCGCGGTTCGACCGCCGTCGAGTTTGGGCTCGTCGCGTTGCCGTTCTTCCTGCTGATGTTCGGTCTCGCCGAAATCTCCATGATCGGCTTTGCCCAGACCAGCTTGAACAACGCCGTCGCGGACACTTCGCGTACTATCCGCCTCGGCCAAGCCCAACGATCCGGCGCCACGCAAGCGCAGATCGAAGCGGCGCTCTGCGACGACCTCAACAAGTTCATGCTGCTGGAATGCGACGGAAACCTGTTCGTCGACATTGATCGTTTCGACTCGTTTACGAACGCCAGCAACAACGCTGCTGACCCCATCCAGAACGGCGAGTTCCAACCCGCCGGCATGGGTTACTCGCCGGGCGTCCAGTCCGACATCGTCGTCGTCCGCGTCTATTATCGCTGGAAAATCATGACACCGATGTTCGAGGCTGTGTTCGCCAATGTTTCGAACGGCGAACGAATTCTCGTTTCAACGATGATGTTCCGCAACGAGCCCTACCTATGATCAAGCTCATGCGCCGTCGTCTCCGCCGCTTCGCAAAGGCCAAGAAGGGCCTTGCTGCGCTCGAGTTCGCAATCATCGCGCCGATGATGATCTTCCTGCTGTTCGGCTCGGTCGAAACGATCGACATGCTGTCCGTCAACAGCCGCGCGCAAAACGTCGCCGCTTCGCTGGCGGACGTGGTTGCGCGCGATACGGAAGTCTCCAATGCCGAAGTGAGCGGCCTTTGGGACGCGCTCGCAGTGCTGATGTACCCGAACAATCCGGCCAATATCGATGTCCGCGTCACCAGCGTTCGCATCGTCAGCACTTCGTCGGCAACTGTCGTTTGGAGTGAAGGCCG
>LNEK01000027.1 GCA_001464425.1 Alphaproteobacteria bacterium Ga0077535 | reverse complement strand
CACCGGCCTAAGCGGCCATGGAGCTAAGACGCCTGGCGCTCAAACCCCAGGATGTCCTCGCTGAACTCCTATGCACGCTCCGGGAAAAACGGTTTCGAAATCGCGGGGCGCGCGCAGCGCGCAATGCGGTTCAGAGATGGATCGCATACCCAACAGAGACTACTCAGCGCGGATCGCGCGCCCCGCTCTCCCTTTGGGGAGACGTGAACTAGCTTCGCGGCACAGACCAGTCGGTCTGGGCGGGCGAACGCATGACTAGTGATCAGTCAATCGCAGCAGCTTGCTGGCTTAACGTCGGCTGCTAATGTCGCCCCAACCAAAACGGACGCGAACAAGATGCAGATCGGACGGTTCTTTGCTGCGGCTTTCCTCGCATTGGCGTTCGCGTCGTGCGCGCCAGCGCCAAGCGATCCCTTCCGCGTTCTGAGCCAAGCCTATGCGAACCGTGACGCCGCAGCCGCCGCGAGCGCTTACACGGAGAACGGCGTCGTCATCTATGCGTATGAAGGCACGCCGGAAGAACGCTTCGAGGGGCGCGCCGCGATCCAAGGATCGTTTCAACGTTTCTTCGATCAGTTTCCTGCCGCCCAGTCGCTCGCTTTGAGTTTCCGCTTTGAAGGCCGGAGCGCGGACGCTGCTGCTGGCGTCTATCAACTTCGGGTCGGCGAGAGTGATTATTATGGTCGCTTTGACGTCAGCTTGGAGGATGGCTTATTCGCGCGGGATGTGAGTTCGGACGCGGCAGAGGCGGACTTCGAGGCGCTGCCGGCGCCATGAGAAAAGGGCGCTGACTTACGCCAGCGCCCTTGGAAATTCTCAAGCGTCGCAGAAAGGCTCAGCCTTCCTTCTTCTTCATGAAGCCGCCGAACTTGTCGTTGAAGCGCGACACGCGGCCGCCGCGATCGAGCAGCGTCTGGTTGCCGCCGGTCCAAGCCGGGTGGACTTTCGGGTCGATTTCGAGGGCCAGCGTCGCGCCTTCTTCACCGTAGGTCGAACGGGTCTTGAAGGTGGTGCCGTCGGTCATCTGGACCGTGATGAAGTGATAGTCGGGGTGGCCGTCGGTTTTCATGACCCGGAATCCTGGGGAAAATTGAAGCGGCGCTGATAGCGGAAACACTTCCCCTCCGCAAGGCGGCTCACTGGAGCGGGAGCGGCTCGTGGGCGGGCTGGCGGTGGTAGAGCGCTGCGGCCAATTGGCGATAATCGAAGCCCTGACCGCAATGGGGGCAGGTTTCGCCGGCCTCCGGAGGCTCCGGCTCTTCAAACAAGACGCGGATGGTTACAGGATCGCCGTCCATAGGCCATGCTCCCAAGCTCGCGGGAAAACCACGATTGGGGCGGGGCGGTTCCTTAAGGGACGCGGATGCCGGCAGGATATTCAGGCACGCCGTTAGCCAAGAAGCTCGGCTTCCAGCCGGGCGCGCCGCTCTGGGCGTCCGGCATGCCGGCCTCGGTGAAAGCGATCCTCGATGCCGAGGCCGGCCCACGTTACCTGGCGCGCCCAACCAAAGCGCTCGCCGCGGCGCACATCTTCCACACCAAGGCGGCAAAGCTCTCGGCCGAATTGGAGGGCCTGCGCGGCAAGCTGGCGCCAGACGGCATGGTTTGGGTCTCGTGGCCAAAGAAGGCCGCCAAGGTCGAAACCGACATCACCGAAGACACGATCCGCGCCATCGCGCTGCCGATGGGGTTCGTCGATGTGAAGGTCTGCGCAGTCGATGAGACTTGGTCCGGCCTCAAGCTCGTAATCCGCAAGGCGCTGCGCTAGGCGACGCTTTCGCCAGGGCCTGGTTGCGGCGCGGGTTTCGCGACGGGCGCTTCCGGCGCGAGACGGAGCAAGAAGGGGTTCAGCGCGATCGAAATCAGCGCCGCCGCCAAGATGAGATTGTAGGTCTCGGACGACATGACTTCGAGCTGCAGGCCAAGCCCGGCCAGCACGAACGAGAATTCGCCGATCTGTGCGAGGCCGAGCGCCATAATGATGCTGGCGTAAGGCGGCTGCTTCATCCAGCGCATCAGGACGTAAGCCAGCCCAGCCTTGCCGAAAATGACGATCGCAACGATCGCCGCGACCGCCAACGGCTCGCGCCACAGCACGCCCGGATCGAACAACATGCCGACGGCAACGAAGAACAGCACCGCAAACGTATCGCGCAGCGGCAGCGAATCCTCGGCCACCTTGTGGCTGAACTTGGTGCCGTTGAGCGCCAAGCCGCCGAGGAAAGCGCCAAGCGCGAAGCTGGCGTCGAACCAGAAATAGGCCGCCCAAGCGACGCCGAGAGCGAGCGCCAGCGTGCCTAGCGAGAGCAGTTCGCGCGATTTGGTGTGCGCGATTTGGATAATGAGCCAGGGAAACAGCCGCGCGCCAATGACCAGCATGAACGCGACGAAGCCGGCGATTTTGGCAAAGGTGACTGCCAATGCCCCGAGCACACGCCCAGGCGAGAGCGCCGCGCCCTCGGCCGACATCGCCCAAACCAGCGCCGGCAGCACAACAATCGAAAGTACGATCAAAAGATCTTCGACCAGCAGCCACGAGACGCCGATCCTCCCGGCCTCGGTCTTCAAGAGCTTGCGATCCTCCAGCGCCCGCAAAAACACGATGGTGCTCGCGATCGAGAGTGAGGCGCCGAGGATCATGCTCTCGAGCAGCGGCATGCCCAGCGCCAAACCGCCGCCGAACCCAAGCGCGCCGGAGGCCAAAGTGTGCACAACCGATCCAGGCACCGCGACCCAGCGGACCGACCAGATGTCCTCTATTGAAATCTTAAGCCCGACCCCAAACATCAGCAGGATCACGCCAATCTCGGAGAGCTGCAGCGCGAGTTCGACGTCGCCGGTGAAGCCGGGGGTGTAGGGCCCCACCGCCAACCCGGCCACCAGATACCCAACGATCGGCGAAAACCGAAACCGCTGCGCCGCCATCCCGAAGACGAATGCGAGCACGATCGCGGCCACCAAGGTCGTGATCAGTGCGTATTTGTCCTCCACGCGGCGGCTCCCTCCCGGTGTCACCCATAACGCACATCACGGCGACGTCAGGCAAGGTAACCGCGCCGTAAGGAACAAGAAAAGCCGCAATCCGTTCAACAGCCCGAGGGACCGAACATTTTACGCGGGCTGAACATCATGACGTACCAAGCAGTCGATACCTTCGGACAAGTTGGCGCCCGCACTGAGCTGCGCCGCGATTTCCTGCGCTCCGAGCGTTTGGTGTTTTTGGTTGGCGCAGCCGCGTTCGGTTCAGTGGCTGGCTTCGTGCTGGCCGTTTCGATGGGTCGGCAAGATTTGTCGACGCAATGGCTGGCGAGCGCACCGGTTTTGGCGCTGGCGTTTTTGCTGGCGTCGAACACTTTGGTGGAAGCCGTGAAGAGCCGCGCTTATGGCTGCAGCACCATGGCATTCGCCCATGCTGCAACATTGGTGGCGTGGCCGTTCACACTCATGATGCCGGGCGCGCAGTTCTGGATGGCGCCGGTTGCGGCGCTGACCACGGTGTTGCTGCTGGCCTCGTGCTGGAACGGCTCACCGACCGCAATTTATCGCGCCGCTGGCCAAACCGCTTTGGTCGCGACTTTGGCAGGCTATCAAGGCGTGCTCGCAGTCCTAAGCTAAGCCGACATGCTTCACTGCATCTGACTGACGTTGTGCGAGGGCTTCCGTAGAGAAGCCCTCGACGCTTTGTGCGAACATCTCGCTGAAGTTCAGCTCCGCGCGCAAATGCAGGAAAGCAGCGCCCAGGCCAATTGCGGCGCGGTCCATAAACACGAACTCGCGTGGGATGAGCACCGGGCCGAGCGTCTTCAGGCGCGCACGCACAGCAAAGGCCTCGCGGCGACCGTATTCACCGGGCGGCACGTCATCGGCAATGGTGCGGACGCGGTCGTCGAGCATCGGGCCGTAGATAAAGCGCGCCCACATGGTCAGGGCGTCGATCAGCTCAGCATTGAGGTTCTTGAAGCCCCAAATCTCATAAGAGTGCGCGACCTGATCCATGTCCTCCGCTTTGAGCCCACGCCAAAGACCGACGACGCCTTCGAGGAAGCGCGGCGGGAAGATGCGGACGCAGCCGAAATCGAGCAGCTGCAGGCCTTCAGCATTTTCGGTGAGCGCGTAATTGCCGAGGTGGGGGTCGCCGTGAATGACGCCATAATGCGTCATCGGTCCCCACCAGGCTTTGAACATGAGTTCAGCAATGCGGTTGCGCAGCTGCTGCGGCTCATCGAGCCAGTGCATCAGGCCTTTGCCTTCGAGCCAGGTCATGGTGAGGAGGCGCTTGGTGGAAAGCTGCTCCAGCGGCTCGGGTGTTTGAATGCGCGGATCGTCCGCCAGCATGAGCGCGAAGAGGCGCATCTGCTTTAGCTCACGGGCGTAATCCAGCTCCTCGCGCAGACGCTCGCCCACTTCCTCGATGGCCTCAGAGGAATCGAGCGAGCCGTCCATGCTCTTGAACAGGCCGAGGAGGGTCTTCAGCTGTCCGAGATCGGCTTCGACGGCGCTGGCCATGTCAGGGTATTGGAGCTTGCAGGCGAGGGCGCGGCCGTCATGCGATGTCGCGCGGTGGACTTGGCCAAGTGAGGCCGCAGCCGCCGCCTCGCGTTCGAACGACGCAAACTTGGTTTCCCAATTCTCACCAAGCTCGGCGCGCATGCGGCGCTGCACGAACGGCCAACCCATTGCCGGCGCGTGCGCTTGCAGTTTGCGGAATTCTTCTGCGTAGGCCTGAGGCAGCAGATCAGGAATTGTTGAAAGCAGCTGTGCTACTTTCATCAATGGGCCCTTAGATTGACCCAAGGCTTGGCGCAGCACGCGCGCCAGCGTTGCTTGATCGGCCCCGGACGCGCGCGCCACGACAGCGCTCGACATGCTGGCGCCAACCTTCGCCACGCGCCCGATGCGCGCGGTAATGCGGTTGCGTTCTGGATCGCGCGGATCGCTCATGTGGGGGAGGACGTGGTGAACACAGCGTTTATCTAGTGCCTATGAGGGCTTACGATAATCGCATTCTGGTGTGCCATTTTAACGCGACCTGAACCTCCCTTGGTTATGGTCCCGCCAACGAACAGCGTTTCCGTCAGAGAAACGCGTCGAAACACGGTGGGTATAACATGGGCAAGACGATCCTGATCGTCGATGACGATCCGGCGCAGCGCCGCCTGTTGCAGGCGGCAGTAGAGCGCAACGGTTTCCTGACACGTGCGGCTGAGAACGGCGCCCAAGCGGTTGAGGCCGTGGATAAGCACGCCGACATCGATATCGTGCTCTTGGACCTCGTCATGCCGGGCATGAGCGGCCAAGAAGCGCTCAAAGAAATTCGCCAGCGTCGGGCCGATCTGCCTTGCATCGTGCTGACCGCTTCGGGCGGCATCGATACGGTTGTGCAGGCCATGCAGGCGGGCGCGACGGACTTCTTTGTGAAGCCGGCTTCGCCAGAGCGGATCATGGTTTCGGTGCGCAACGCGCTCGAAATGTCAAACCTGAAAACTGAAGTCGTGCGCATGAAAAAGCGCGTGACCCATCAACTTGGTTTTGACGACATGGTCGCCAACGCGCCGGTGATGGCGCCGGTGGTGCGCATGGGCAAGCGGGCGGCGGCTTCCAATATTCCGGTGCTGATCACCGGCGAAAGCGGCGTCGGCAAGGAATTGCTGGCGCGTGCGATCCAAGGCGCTTCCGAGCGCGCGGGCCGCCCGTTCGTGACGGTCAATTGCGGCGCGATCCCGGAGAACCTGGTCGAGAGCATTCTGTTCGGCCACGCCAAGGGCTCGTTCACGGGCGCGACGGACAATCACGCCGGCAAGTTTGTGGAAGCTCACGGCGGCACGCTCTTTCTGGATGAAGTCGGCGAACTGCCGCTCGATATGCAGGTGAAGCTGCTGCGCGTGCTGCAAGAGGGCGAAGTTGATCCCGTTGGCGGCAAGCGTCCGGTGAAGGTCGATGTCCGTATCATCAGTGCGACCAACAAAGATTTGGCGAAGCTCGTCGCCGACAACCGCTTCCGCGAAGACCTCTATTATCGCTTGAACGTCTTCCCGATCGAAGCGCCGCCGCTGCGTGAGCGCAAGGAAGACCTGCCGACTTTGGTCCAACGCTTTGTCGCGCGCTTCAACGCCGAAGAGGGCCGCAATGTGCGCGGCGCTTCGCAAGCGGCGATGCAGATGCTGATGGACTATGATTGGCCAGGCAACGTGCGCCAGCTCGAGAACTCGGTGTTTCGCGCCGTGATTCTCTGCGAAGGTGATCTGCTGCAGGCTGAAGACTTCCCGCAAATCTCTGGCCTGAAGCCGTTGGTTGCGGCCAATGACGCGATGCCGGCCGATGTGCCAGTGCCTGCGAACGATCATCACGTGACGGCAGCGCATGTCGCTTTCACGCAAGCGGTCGCGGAAGCGGCTGAGACGGTGACGCCGCCGGTTGCTGTGTTCGACGGGGAAGGGCATCTGCGCCAGCTTGAGCAGATTGAGCGCGACTTGATCGAACTTGCGATCGATCATTATGCCGGCCACATGTCGGAGGTGGCGCGCCGCCTCGGCATCGGCCGCTCGACCCTCTACCGCAAACTGCGCGAGTATGGGCTGGAAGAGCGCGCTGTCGGCGAGGGCTGAGGAGCTAGGCGATGATATTGATGCTGGTTTTGCTCGGCATCAACGTCATCGCGTTCCTGGCGTTCGGTTGGGATAAGCGCCAGTCGACGCAGCCGGGCGCTTCACGCATCGCTGAGCGCACTTTATTGACGCTGGCGCTGTGCGGCGGCGCGCTCGGCGCGCTGATCGGGCAACAGGCCTTTCGTCACAAGACGAAGAAGCAACCATTTCGCACGCTGCTCTGGTGCGCGGCGCTGGTGAATATCTTGGCGGCCGCAATCGTGCTGCGGATGGATTGGTTAGGCGGCTAGTCCTCATCTCGCTGCCGCGGCGGCGGGCGGTTTTTCCAGCCCATTGGCTTTTTCGTCGTCAGCCCTTTGCGTGGTTTGCCGCGCGCTTTGGCGGCGATCTCTTTCAGCTTCACGGTTTGCAGATTGGAAAGCGCATCGTCCTTGCGCCCCTTGCTGAGGTCGTTGAAGGCGGAGCCGTATTTCTCCAGACGCTTATCGACTTCTGTGAGAAACTCATTCTCCCACTGCGAGTAGTCGACCGCGCCTTCGCCGGGCTTCACTTCACCGGTTTCGGGATCAATCGTCTCAGGCGCGCTGCCCTTGGCGGCGAGCTTGCGGATGATCCGCAGCGCTTTGCGCGTCTGTTTGCGATCAACTTCGCGGGGCATCACGACCCTCAGCCAGCCTGGGGCAGCACTTCTGGCCAATCGTAGATCAAATCCCGCGCCTTGGCGAAGTGGTCGCCGAATGGGTCGTTCGCAGGCACTGCATCGTGGCCGATCACGGGGCTAATGCCGCGTTGGGTGTCGCACCCCTCAAGGTCGAAGCGGACTGTTGGCGGCTCGAGGTCGCGATAAGAGCCGAATGACAAGATCAGCAACTCGCTCCCCCGCTCAAGCGGGCGGATCATAACCACCATGAGTGATTGCGCGTGCACCTCAAAGCCGTGCGGCGTAAGAAGGCCGCGCAAGCGGGAAGCGAAGAGGTCGAGCATCTCCTCATGGCCGCCGCACAAATCCATTGCCCGGCGAGGCACGTCGTAACCGACGCTCAGCCACGAGCGCGGCCGCAGCGTGAAGGCGTGCTGAGCCGCGCTCAGATCTCGCCCAGCGCGTGGAGATACAGATCGCGGACTTGCTCTTGCTCTTCGCGCTCTTGGCGATCCTGTTTGCGGATGCGGATCACCTGGCGGAGCACCTTCGGATCGAGGCCGAACGATTTCGCTTCCGCGTAGGTCTCTTTCACGTCGTCCGAGATGCCTTTTTTCTCTTCTTCGAGACGCTCGATGCGCGCCACGATCTGGCGCAGCTTTTCTTGTGTCGTTTGCGTCAGCGACTGCACCGCAGTGACCGTATCTGTCCCACCAAAATCCGGCATAGCGCCCACCCTCAATCGTTTCGCGAATCGAATCGTTGAGAAAGGTTAGTCCGCCGCCGCGGCTGACGTCATCTCGTTGACACGCCGAATCGCCGCGATGACGAGATCTGTCCTCAGGCGGTGCGGCATGTGACCGGCGTCAGGCGCGATTACCAGTTCCGCTGCCGGCAAATCGGCGGCGAGGGCGCGGGCGTGGCGCTTCGGGGAGACGACTTTGTCTTTCTCCGCCGTGATGATGACGGCAGGTGTGAGTAAGTCGGCGTAACGTGGCTGCTGAGCTGCGAACTCCTTGTTGCTGGCTACCACGTCGCAGGCGCTAGCCTTGAACGCACGTGGGCGAAAGACGAGCGGCACGGCGGCGTCATTGAGGTAGCTCACAGGCACGGGCTGCGGCCAAAAATTGTTGGCGACAGCGCCGGCGCTGCGCATCGGACCGAGCAAAGGGATCAGCAGATTGAAGAGCGGGCCGGTGATTGGCGAAGCGGATGCGCGTGCCCACCATGCGGGCTTTCCGGGATAGGGATGGCTTGCGGGTGCGACCAGCACCATGCCGGTTACGAGTTTGGGATGATCCATCGCGAGGCGTAGCGCCACAGCGGCGCCGAGCGAATGCGCGACGACGAGGGCAGGGCCGCCGGTTTGTTCAAGCACGCGTGCGGCGATGCGCGCTTGTAGCGCTAGCGTGTGGGCGTTGCGGCGCGGGCGGGCGGAATGGCCGAGGCCTGGGCGATCGTAAGCGATGACGCGATGGAGCGGCGAAAACTCTTCTGCCAACGGCCCCCATAGCTCCATCAGGTTCGCGCTGGCGCCGTGTATGAGCAGCATGCGCGGCCCGTGCTCGGGGCCGGCTTCGCACATGTGAATGCGCGCGCCTTCAGCATCAATCATGCGGCCCTGTGGCGGGAAACGCGCTTCTGTTTCGCGCGTATAGCGTGCGGCGTTTTTAGCGAGCGCCCAGATTGCCAGCCCCGCCGCGAGCGCGGCGACGACGAGCCAGGCGATCATGCGTCGCGGCCGTCAACGCGTGGTTCGAGCCGGCGCACGCCTTGAAGAGCTACGTCGTAGTGTGGGTGCACAACGAGTGCTGCGCGATATGCTTCGAGTGCGCGACGTGGCTGGCCGATTTCCTCGTAAATGAGCCCAAGGCCCGCCATGGCGCCGAAATGGCGCGGCTCGCGGCGCAGAGTCTCCTCGATCGCGCTGATCGCGCCCGCATAATCTTCAGCGCCGTAGGCGATGTTAGCGCGCAGGCGCCATGGCTCGGCGAAGTCCGGCGCGAGCGCGGTGGCTTGGTCGAGAAAGCCCTCGGCCATCTCCTCGTCGCCCTCGGCGGCGGCGGCAGTGGCGCGTTCGAGCAGGATATCGACGGTCGGTGACCCGGAGTCCGACCACTTGGCCATGATCTGGTCCTGGATCGGCGTCGCCGAGTCCGCGTCGGCGGCTTCCTGCAATTGCTCGAACAGGGCGTCGAGTTCCGGATCGGCGCGCACGGCGCGTTCGTTCGCCCCGCAAGCGGCGAGCGTTAAGGCAGCTGCGAAAGCTAGAACAATACGGCGCATCGCGATTGAATCGCGTTCAACTTACTTGATTTTGACCAAGCCCGCGAGTGGGCGAGGGCGCCTATGGGCTCGGATTAGGGCCTAATTCAGCCCTGCTTCGCCTTATAACGCGGGTCCACCTTATTGATGATGTAGACCCGACCCTTACGGCGCACGACCCGGCAAGCCCGGTGACGGGCCTTCAGCGACTTGAGAGACGACTTAACTTTCATGACCGAAATGTCCGGGGCGAATTGGAAGCGGGGTCAATAAGGGCGGGTCCGGCGTAAGTCAATGCACGGCTGGGCCTAGAGATTGCGTGTGGCGCCCGACGCACCCTAGAGGCGTTCTGGGACGATGAGGAAGAGGTACCTAATGGCGCGAGCGATGTTCCTGGCGGTAGCGGTTTCGCTGGCGATTGCCTGTGGCCCGACCACCGTGGTGGCGCAACAGACCCCGCCACCCCCGAGCTTCCAGACCTCCGGGAACCAGGACTTCGACGCCTGGCGCGACGATTTTGCGCGCCGCGCGGTCGCCCAGGGGCGCGATCCGGCGGTCCTGAGCCGGCTCCTCAGTGGGATTAGCCCTGATCCGAGGGTGATCGAACTCGATCAACGCCAGCCTGAATTTGTCAGCCCGGTTTGGGACTATGTGACCAACCGGGTGACAGAGCGCCGGATCACTGACGGGCGCGCGCTGAAGAGCGCCATTGGCGATACCCTGGCCGCTGTCGAGCAACGCTACGGCGTGCCGAGCGGCATTATCGTCGGCATCTGGGGGCTGGAGAGCAATTACGGCGAGGCTGATCTGAACTGGACGCCGCAGGCTGCGCTTTCGACGCTGGCGTTCGAAGGTCGCCGCCGCGCGCAGTTCGAGGGCTATCTCCTGGCGCTGACTGAAATGGTCGAGCGCGGTTTGGCCGAGCAGGGCGAATTGCGTTCGTCGTGGGCGGGCGCTTTGGGCCAGCCGCAATTCATGCCGGATGTCTATCTCACCACCGCAGTGGATTGGGACAATGATGGCCATCGCGACATCTGGAATAATCGCGGCGATGTCGCTGCATCGATAGGCAACTATCTCGCAGATCGCGGCTGGCGGCGCGGCGAGCCGGTGTTCGACGAAGTGCGGCTCCCTAGCAATTTTGATTATGCGCTCGCTGATGGCACTGCGCGCACAGTCGCCGATTGGGCGGCGCGCGGCGTAACGCGTGTTGATGGCTCGCCGTGGGCTGGCGCTGAAAACCTGCAAGCGCAGCTCTTCTTGCCGGCGGGCGCGCAGGGGCCAGCGCTTTTGCTGCACCACAATTTTGGAGTGATCCGCCGCTACAACAATTCTGATCGCTACGCGCTGGTCGTTGCGTTGTTGGCGCGCGCAATGGATGGGCGCCCCAGCACGCTTGAGCGCAGCTGGCCGCGCCAGATCGGCTCACTCAACCGCGAACAGACCCTGGAACTGCAAACACTGCTCAATGGCCTCGGCTATGACGCCGGCCCGGCTGACGGCTTGTTCGGTTCAGGCACACGCCGCGCTGTGCGCGCCTTTCAAGCCGCCGAGAATCTTCCCGCTGATGGCTTTCCGACTGCGACGCTCTTGAACGAAGTACGCGCGCGCTCGGGTGTTGCCGTTGAAGCGGCGCGTGAGCCGCGCGGCCTGGGCCGGAGCGGCGTGCGCGAGTTGCAGCGGCTGCTGAACCGGCTTGGGCACAGCACCGGAACGCCGGACGGCGTTATCGGCACGCGTACGCGCGAAGCCATCCGTGACTTCGAGCGCGCACGCGGGCTGCCCGTGCGCGGACGCGCGACGGACGTTGTGCTGGAAGCAGCGCGCGACGCGGCTGGCTGAAGTCAGCCCGGCGTGGTGGGCTCACTCGGCGGTGGCTCGATCGTGCGCACGGCGCGCAGCCGCCGGCTCACAAGCGCAAACGCGAACATCGCTAGAAGCAGCGCGACTGTGATGATCAGCGGCGCGTTCATGCCGACGGTTTCATAAACGACGCCGCCGACAAGGGGCGAGAACACAAAGCCCGCGCCGTTAACGGCCACGACCAAGCCCGCGGCTGCGCCTTGTTCATGCGGCTCGACTGCGACCGAGGCGCCGCCGGTGAATCCAGGCCGCGCGAGGCCCGCGCCCAGCCCTTGAACAGCTTGCGCCACCAGCAATGCGCCAAGGCTCGGCGCAATGATCTGGATGGCGACGCCGAACGCCAGCAGGCCAGCGCCCCAAGCCATCAGTCCGCGCGGGCCGAGCTTGATGCGTGGCAGGATCGCCATCTGCGTCGCCAATAGCGCCAGCGCGTTGACCATGAAGCCGGCGGCCGTGAGTTCGGCGCCCTCGCGGCCCTCGACCCCCAGCCGGTCCATCGTGAACAGCCCGAATACTTGCACGGTGACGCCAGCGACGACCGAGAGCGCGAAGCCGTACAGCAGAAACGCGGAGATGCGCTTGTCGGTGACGAGCTTCAGAGATTCTCGCCACTCGCTTTTCGGGCGCTCGGTTTTGGGCGGTGTGTTCTCAGGCAGATAGCGCCAGATGGCGTACGAGGCCGCAGCGGCAAGCACGGCGACAAGCCAGATCGGAAACACAAGTCCGAAGCGTGCCGCCAGCGCCGCGCAAATGGCAGGCCCGAACGCTTGGCCAAGCGCGAACGCGGCGGTGAGGCCAGCGATCTGTTCGGTGCGTTCATAGCGCGAGGTTCGGTCGGCGATGTAGGCTTGTGCGGCGGGCGAAGAGGCAGAGCCAAAAGCGCCGAAGATCGCGCGCGCCAGCATGAGCCAGGTGAAAAGCCAAAAGCCGGTGATAAGCCCGTTGAGACCGAGCATCACCACAAGCCCGAACGAGGCCATGGAGACTGCGTAGGCGGCAAGGCCGAGCGCGGCGATCGGCTTGCGTCCGTGTCGATCCGAAGCGCGGCCCCAACCGGGGCTCATCAGCACCCACAGCAGCGCCGAGAGTGAAAAAATCCAGCCGACGCTGGAATCGCTGAGCCCAAGCTGGCGCACCAAAGGCGGCGCGACCGCAAGCAGCATCGAATTGCCTGCGCCGATGACGAGCAAGCATAGAAATAGCAGCCGGAATTGCCGATTGCGCCCGATTGGCGCGCGGGAGTCGGCGCGCACGCCGTCAGGTGAGGGAGGTTGGGAGTCGGGCATCGGTCGAGTTGCTTTGCTACGCCGAACGCCACCGGGGCGAAAGGTGGTCGTCGGCGGTATTCACCCCGCTTGGGTGTTCTGTAATTTTGCTACGGGGTTGCGTAGGGAGAGGCGGGTAGGATCGCCGCCGACGCAGCGTTCATCGAACGACAAAGTCGAAATACGTCTCCGGATGCGGCTCGCCCTCAAGCGTGAAGTGCCACCATTCTTCGCGCAATGATCTGAAACCGTGCGCGCGCATCAGGTTCTGAAGCATCAGTCGATTGGCGCGTGCTTCTGGACTTACAGTTTCATCAGTAGGCCATGAGCGCGTGTCGAAGAGATCGAAAGGTGTGCCCATGTCGAGCTCAGCGCCTGTGGCGAGATCGATGATCGTGAGGTCAAGCGTCGACCCGCGCGAGTGGCCCGAGCGTTCGGCGATATAGCCAAGCTCGAAGAGCCGGCTCTTGTCGACGTTCGGATAGAACTCCGCTTTCGTGCCCTGATCGCTCAAATCCGCCGCCCAGCGTGCAAAGTGCGCCACGGCGCGCTGCGGGCGATAGCAATCAAAGACTTTGAGCCCGAGCCCGCGCGGCGCCAGCGCGGCTTGCGCCCGCGCCAGTGCTTCGGCGGCCTCGCGCGTTAGAATGCAAACTGGCGCCTCGTAGCCATCGATCGGGCGCCCGACAAAATTGCGCGCGCCCGTGTAGCGCATGTCAAC
Organism: Alphaproteobacteria bacterium Ga0077535; assembly: GCA_001464425.1. Lineage (GTDB taxonomy): Bacteria > Pseudomonadota > Alphaproteobacteria > Caulobacterales > Aquidulcibacteraceae > Vitreimonas. Next base: position 53,993 of record LNEK01000027.1, on the reverse strand, counting down.
ACGCAGGCCTGGGACAATCTGCGCCGCGTCGACAAATCCCGCCGGCCGATCTGGCGCGGCGTGCGCGCAGGCGGCGAGCGCAAAGCTCAGGACGATCGCGCCAATCGCTCGATTCATGCACCTCTCCCTCGCTTTCACGGTGCCGGAGTTTCGGGCGGCGACAATCCTAACGGCTGTTAGTGTTTCATTCCGACAACCGAAACGGCTCCTTAAGCGCCAGCATGCATAAAGCGCTGTCGGCAGAACGCCTAAGGTAAACGCGCGCTTCATGTTTCCAATTATCGGCCTCGCTGTTGTGTTCGGGATGGTGTTCGGGGGCTTCATGCTCGCGGGCGGCCACTTCGAAGTCATTATCGAAGCTGCGCCGATGGAATTCATGATGATCTTCGGCGCCGCTGTCGGCGCGTTGATCATCTCCAACGACATGCACGGCCTCAAGAAGGTGGTCGGCGGCTTCGCAATGGTGATGTCCGGCCCCAAGTGGAATAAGAAGGACTACTCGGATCTGCTCGCTTTGCTCTTCCAGCTGACCAAGCTGATGAAGACCAAAGGCGTCGTTGCGCTCGAAGCGCACATCGAAAAGCCCAATGAGAGCCCGATTTTTCAGAAGTACCCGAAGCTCTGCAAAGACCACTTCGTGGTCGATTTCATCTGCGACACGCTGCGTATGATGACCATGAACCTCGATGACCCGCACCAGGTCGAGGACGCCATGGAAAAGCAGATCGAAAAGCACCACCACGAAGCCCTGCATCCTGCGCACGCGCTGCAAGGCATGGCTGACGGCTTGCCGGCGCTTGGTATCGTCGCGGCGGTGCTCGGCATCGTGAAAACGATGGGCGCCATCAACGAGCCGCCTGAAGTGCTTGGCCTGATGATCGGCAAGGCGCTTGTCGGCACGTTCCTTGGCGTGTTCCTGGCTTACGGTATCGTCGGGCCCATGGCGTCGCGCTTGAACTCGGTGATCGAGCACGATGCGCAATTCTATAAGATCATCCGCGACGTCCTGGTCGCGCACCTTCACGGCAACGCAGCGCAGGTTTCGGTGGAGATTGGCCGTGGATCGGTGCCCTCGGTGATGCAGCCGACATTCGCACAACTCGAGGAATCGCTGGCAGCCGCTACCGAAGGCTGACAGCAGACTTGAGTTCCGTGCGCCAAGCTATGCGTATTTGCATTGCCCTAAACGAACGCGCCGCTTGCCATCTGGGTTAATCCTTGGCATGCAGTCGCCTCCCGCGTTGGGGGCAGACCCTAACGCTGAGACGAGGGGTAGTACCTATGACTAAGTTCAAATTGGGCATGGCCGCCGCTGCTGCTGCCGTTCTCGCCTTCGGCGTTGCGGCCTGCGGCCAAACGACGACCGTGACGGAAGAGCCGGCTGCGGAAACGACGACGGAAACGACGACCGAAGCTGCTCCGGCCGCTACGGACGCCGCGCCGACCGATCCGGCCGCGACCACCACGACGACCACGCCGGAAGGCACGACGTCGACGACCACGACGACCACGCCGTAATTTAATTACGACCGTAGAAATCGCGATGAGCCGCCCGAAAGGGCGGCTCATTTGCGTTATAGGGTGCCGCAATGCCGCGCCTGCCGCCTGAACCCGATCTCGATTGGTCCGACCCAAGCGCGCCCCGCGCGGCGGCTTTCGATGACGTCTATTTCTCACGCCGTGGCGGGCTGGCGGAAACCGAGGCCGTGTTCCTTGCAGGAACTGGGTTGCCGGAGGGGTGGCAAAACAGGGATCGTTTCGCCCTGTGCGAGCTCGGATTCGGCACGGGTTTGAACGTTTTGGCGGTATGGCGGGCTTGGAAATTAACCCGAAACGCCCATGCGCAATTGCATATCTCGAGCGTCGAGGCATACCCTCTCGCAAAGGCGGACGCGGCGCGCGCGCTGGCGCAGTTTCCGGAAGTCGCAGAACTTGCCGAACAGCTGCTCGCCCGTTGGCCCGTCCGGGCTTATGGGCCGCAACGGCTCTGGTTTCCCAACGATGGACTGTCGCTGACGCTACACATCGGCGAGGCCGAAACGGTCTTGGGCGGGATGAGCGGGCGATTCGACGCCTGGTTCTTGGACGGCTTCGCACCGGCTCGGAATCCACAGATGTGGTCGCCAGAGACGCTGCGGCAGATTGCGCGCCTCAGTGCGCCAGGCGCACGGGTGGCGAGTTTCACCGTTGCCGGCGACGTCCGCCGCGGACTGAGCGCCGCTGGCTTTACGGTTGAGAAGAAGCCGGGCTTTGGCGCTAAGCGCGAGCGTCTGGAGGCGGTGTACGGGGGCGAACCTGCTGCCAAACAATGCGCGAGCCTTTATCCGTACGCGCCATCGCATCCGAAGCGCGTCGTTATAGTCGGGGCGGGGATTGCGGGCGCCAGCGTTGCGCAAGCGCTGACGCGGCGCGGCGTCGAAGCAATCGTCTTGGAGGCAGCGCGCGAGCTTGGCGCGGGCGCTAGCGGAAATCCCGCGGCGCTGGTGATGCCGCGCCTCGATCGCGGCGGGGTGCTGCGCGAGTTTTACTTGGCCGCCTACCTTCACGCCGTGACGACGTACGAGGCCCTGGGCGCCTTCGATGCGTGCGGTGTTGAGCAACGTGCTGGCGCAGACGCGGAGGCTTTCGCCGACGTGCTGGCTGATCCGCCTCTACCGACAGATTGGTTGTCGGCATTGCCGCATGGCGCGGCGCTGCAAGCGCGGGCTGGCGTGGTGCGCCCCGGCGCGGCGATCGAGGCGATGTTGCGTGGCGCGCAGCTGATGCTGGAATCGCCCGTTGTGTCGCTGGAGCGGAGCGGCGATGGCTGGCTGCTGCGTGCGCAGGACCAGCGCGCGCTGCTGAAGGCGGACGCCGTCGTGATCGCTGGCGGCGCAGCGCTCGCGCAATTTGAGCCAGCCGCGTTTCTCCCGATTGCACTTTCGCGTGGACAGGTGGAGTGGGGCACGGGGCCGGCGCTTACGCGCGCGCTGGTGCAGAGCAATTACCTGACGCCGTTCGAAGGCGGCGTTCTGTTTGGCGCGACGTTCGACAAAGCAGAGACTGTGGAAGCCGTAGTCGCGGACGATGCATCGCGTTTGCGTAACCTCGAAGCGCTGGCCGCATTGGCGCCAGAAATCGCCGCCAGCGTTAACGCTAAATCGCTGCGCTCACGCGCCAGCTTGCGCGCAACGACGCCGGACCGCGCGCCGATCGCGGGGCTGTTGCCCGATGCAGAAAAATGGCTGGCCCAGCACGAGCCACTCGCGCACGGGCGCAAAATCGAGACGGATTTGCCGCCTCCGGCGCACGCGGGCGTTTACGTTATCGGCGGATTAGGCGCGCGCGGATTTACGCTGGCGCCGCTGCTTGGCGAAATAATCGCCGCGGAAATGTTTGCAGAACCAAGTCTCTTGCCGCAGTTCGCGCGTGACGCGATCCATCCGGCCCGCTTTCTGCATAGGGCGCTCAAACGGCGTTAAAGCAGCGTTTGGGTTAATGACATGGCGTTCGACGGCATCGCGCAAACTTCGCGCTCGGTAGAGTTTCTCGATCTTCAATTCAGCGGTTTGGATCTCGATGCGGCGGTGGACGCCGTGGCGGTGCGCGCCAGCCTCGACCTCCCGTTTGCCTATGTCGCCACGCCGAACGTTGACCATATTGTCGGCCTCGCCAACGAGCCGGCGCGGCGCGCGCTTTATGATCGCGCCTGGCTGCTGCTGAATGACAGCCGCATCCTCGAAAAGCTGGCCAAGCGCGTTGACCGCGCGCTGCCAGTGGCGACGGGCGCTGATCTGGCGGAGAGCCTGCTCGACAGCGTAATCGACCGCCACGAGCCAGTTACCATCATTGGCGGCGACCGCGATCAGATCGAAGCTTTAAAGGATCGCTACGGCCTAACGGACGTACGCTGGCACAAAGCGCCGATGGGTTTGCGCAATAAGCCGGAAGCTATCGTCGCCGCTGCAGGCTTCGCCGCGCAGCAGCCTTCGCGCTTTACCTTCATTTGCGTCGGCGCGCCGCAGCAAGAATTGATCGCGTACGCTCTGAGCCAGCATCCGGACGCGCGAGGCGTCGGCCTTTGCGTCGGTGCTGCGCTGGATTTCCTGTCTGGCCGCGCCAAGCGAGCCCCAGCCTGGATGCGCCGTGCGGGCCTGGAATGGCTGCACCGTCTCGTCAGCGAGCCGGCGCGGATGTGGAAGCGCTATTTGGTCACCGGACCCAAAGTGTTTTCGTTGTTTGCGGCGTGGCGCGCCTCGATCGCGGCGTGAATTTCCGCCTGCGCTTTTTCGTCGAGCGGATAGCGGTGAAGTGAAGCCGCGGCGGCGAGAAACAGCAGCGTCGGCACGCCAATAAACAGAAAGCTCAGCATATCCAACGCGCCTGCGCTGTTCTCCGCGCCGAGCGCCGGCACGAAGCCGACCGCGCCGAGGATCGCGTACGTGAGCGGGCCAGCGGCGATGCCGAGCTTTGACGTCGTCAGCAGTACGCCAAAATAAAGCCCGGAGCGTCGCGCGCCTGTGCGTAGCTCATCTTCATCAACGACGTCGGCCATCATCGTGCGCGTCAGCAGCACACCGCCGCCTTGTGCGAGACCTGCAAACGCCATCAGCGGCGCGACGACGCCGAAGTTTCCAGGCGGCAGCAGATAGAGCCCAGCAGTGGTGACGGCCGCGAACACCAAAGCGCCCTGCAGCGCGATGTGCTTGCCGAACCGCCGCGCCGACCACCACCAGATCGGAACGCCGAGCAGGCCGGCGATGAAATAGATCGCCAGTAAGGTTTGCGCTTCGCCTTGAAAGCGCAGCACGAACTGAAAGTAGAAGAGAAACAATCCACCGGACGCGCCCTGCGCTACACCGAGCAGCAAGTCCGGCGTCAGCACGCGGATCGCGAGTTTGTTGGCGAACAGTGTTTTAAGCGTCTCGCGCATGGAGAGGTGCGGCTGTGGTGGTCGATAAGGCTCGCGCACGAACTGGAGCGCGAGCCAGACGGTGACCGGCATGAGCGCGAGCAGAGTCCAGCCCATCGCGTGTACGGCGCTTGCGTTCGAGCCGCCGAGGCCCTGCGCTACAACGCCGGCGATCACTAGCATCAGCACTTGGCCGATCATGCTTGAGGTTTGGACGGCGCCGAGGACGTGCGTGCGGCCGTGATAGGTGGGCTGTAGCTCGCCGGCCCAGCCCAGATGCGAGATCATCATGCTGGCGTAGGCGAGGTACATCGCAAACACGGCAAGGCCTGCAACGATCGGCGAGACACCCTGCGGCAGGCCGAGAAAGACAACCCAAAGAAACACCATCAAGAAAGGCGCGCTAACGCCGAGCCAAAAGTGACGGCGGCCAAAGCGAGATTCGGTTCGATCTTGAAAGCTGCCGATCCATGGATCGATCAGCAGATCGAAGACCCGCGCGCCGAGGAAAATCGCGGACACGGCCCAGAGCGGCAGACCCAAATGTTCCGCGAAGTGCGGCGGGAGGAAAATGATCACTGGTAGTGAGAGCGCGAGCAACGGCGCGGCCGGCGCAGCGAAAGCCGCAATCTCCCACATGGAAACTTTGCGCTCAGCGCTAGTGGGTGCGGTCAAGCTGTCCTCCCGCCCTGTCCCCGGGGGCGGGGCGAGCCTTTGTTGGCTCTAGTGTTCACGAGCGCGCGCGCGCGATCAACTACCGCGCACGGTTTGTTGAAGTAGTGGCGCCAGCGCTTGGTTTGACGCAAGGACAGCGCCGGTCTTCATGAAATCATCGCCATCGATTTCGGTGACAACGCCGCCAGCCTCGCGCACCAGCACAGCGCCGGCGGCGATGTCCCATGCGTTGAGCCCGCGCTCCCAGACCCCGTCGAAGCGGCCCGCGGCGACGTAGGCGAGGTCGAGCGCAGCGGAACCAAAGCGGCGGATGCCGGCCGTCTTTGCGATCACACGCTCGATCTCGCCGAGCGCTTTGGCGTGGCCGGGCTTGCCATTGAATGGCGTGCCGGTGGCGAACAGTGCATCGCGCATGTCGCTGCGACCAGCAACGCGCAGGCGGCGATCGTTCAGATACGCGCCGGCGCCTTTTTCAGCCCAGAACAATTCGTCGCGCACGACATTGTAAACGACACCCGCGACGAGCACGCCTTCGCGCTCAAGGCCGATCGAGATGGCGAAGTGTGGGATGGCGTGCAAAAAATTGGTTGTGCCGTCGAGCGGATCGACGATCCAGCGATTAGTCTTGTCGGTGCCTTCGACGACGCCGCGCTCTTCCATGACGAAGCCGTAGCCGGGGCGCGCCTTGGAGAGATCTTCGAAGATCGTCTTCTCGGCTTTGATGTCGGCGGAAGTGACGAAGTCGCTCGGGCCCTTGCGCGAGACTTGCAGGTTCTCGATCTCGCCGAAATCGCGCGCGAGCGCCCGTGCCGCTTTGCGGGCGGCGGCGATCATCACGTTCATCGTGGCGGAAGCTTGCGGCATGGCGATCCTGTGGGGAGGCGCTTGCTAGCAGTGGCGCTGGGGGGCGGCAAGGGCGGGCGCTGTTCCCGCGAAATCAGCGGCTCAGAATGGCGCGCGCCGCCCATGCGCCGGTGGCAAAGCAGCCCTGCAAAAGGTAGCCGCCCGTGGGTGCTTCCCAGTCCAGCATTTCACCGGCGACGTAGACGCCAGGGATGGCGCGGAGCTGAAGGTTCTGATCCACCGCGCTCCAGGCAACGCCGCCGGCGGTTGAGATGGCGCGATCCAGCCCGCGCGGGGAGGTGAGCGCTATGGGCAGTGCTTTGATACGTGCGGCGAGGGCCTCCGGTTCGCGTGGCGGCGGTCCATGTTCCTGGATCAAGCTGATGGCGAGCGGTGACAGCCCCAGCGTTTTTCGGAGTGCGGAGGAAAGAGAGTCGCTTGGCTTTGCGGCCGAGAGCTTGGCGATGACTTCCGCTTGTCCAAGATCAGGACGCAGGTCGATCCGGATAGTCGTGGGGGCTGTCGCGCGCAATTCACGCGACAGCGCGTAGACGGCGCCGCCTTCGATGCCGTGTTGCGTGATCATCGCTTCACCTCGCACGGAGCGCGAGCTGTGCATCACGGCTACGCCCTTTAGAGGCTGGCCAGCGAAACGCGTGCGAAAGTGTTCGCTCCAATCGATATTGAAGCCGACATTGGCCGGCTCGAACGGTGTCAGTTCGACGCCATGCGTTTCCAACGGCGCGCGCCATGCCCCATCCGAGCCCAAGCGCGGCCAGCTGCCGCCGCCAAGTGCGAGCAACGTGGCTGCCGCCCGTACGCAGTCGCCGTCGGTGAAGGTGAGGCGGCCTTCGTTATCCCATCCCGTCCAATGTGCGCGTGTGCGGATGACTACGTCCTGTGCTTCCAGGCGGTTCAACCAAGCCCGCAAGAGCGGCGAAGCTTTCATCGCTTTCGGAAACACGCGGCCGCTTGAGCCCACGAATGTCTCCTGGCCGAGCCCTTCGGCCCACGCGCGCAGGTCATCAGGCGTGAATGCCGCGAGCATCGGCGCCAAGTGCGGCGCAGCTTCCGCGTATCGGCTGAGAAACGCCTCGAGCGGCTCAGTGTGCGTGAGATTGAGGCCGCCGCGCCCGGCCATCAGAAATTTGCGCGCTACGCTTGGCATGCGTTCAAACACAACGACGCGCTTGCCGGCGGCGCTGAGCTTCTCGGCTGCGATCAGGCCGGCTGGCCCCGCGCCTATGATCGCGACGTCTGTCTCGTCCGTCATCTCAGCGCCAGCGGGCAAACCAGTCGAGCGTGCGGGCGAGCGCCAGATCGCGCGAAGGCGCGTGATAATCTGGGCTGCCTTCGCGGCAGAAGCCGTGACCTGCGTCGTAGATGAACAGCGGCGAAGTGGGTGACGCGTGCTGCACACGTTCGTAGTTTGCCGGCGGGATCGATGTGTCGTGCGCGCCGTAGTGCAGCATGACAGGGACTTTAGGCGTTGCGTCCCGAAGATCTGCAATCAGGCGGCCATAGAAGCAGGAGACCGCCTTCACGCCCGTGCAGTGCGCGGCGGCCATCCAGGCGGCCGCGCCGCCATAGCAGAAGCCGACGACGTAAACCGGTTGCGGCAGCGCATCGATGGCGGCTTGCACATCGGACATCACTTGCGACCAAGGCGATGCTGTAACCGCGCCGATGCCCTTCTTTACGCCGTCCGGATCGTGGCCGGCTTGAAAGTCCGGCTCCACGCGATCGAACAGGCTCGGCGCAATAGCAACATATCCCGCATCTGCGAACACGCTACACATGCTGGCGATGTGATCGCTGAGGCCGAAAATTTCTTGAATGACGACGACCCCGCCAAGCGGCGCTGAGGCGGGCGTCGCTTTGAGCGCGGAGAGTGCGAAACCGTCAATACGGCTTTCGAGCGTGAGGCGTTCGATCATGGGGCATCCGTCGCATGCGCTGGTGCGCCCGTCGAGCGCTCGCAAGAAGTTGAGACGATGCTGGCTGGCGCTGCCGCTGCAAGAGGACCATGGTTCCGCATCATGGGGTTCGGCCGTTTCTTCGCGCTGTTCGTTGCCGCGGCGGCGTTTGCTGGCGGTGCGGCAGCCGAATGTGTCGATGCGCCAGACTTGGCCGCCTACCAAACCGCGACGCCTGAAGATTTCGCGCTCGGTCCAACACGGTCAGATCGGCTGGGCCGCGTTGTAGCGCCAATCAGCGTGAACGGGCAGGGACCGTTTCGGTTCATTGTCGATACCGGCGCCAATCGTTCGGTTTTGTCGCAAGCCCTCGTCGAGCGGCTTGGGCTGGCGACAACTGGCAGCGGCGACGTGCATTCGGTGCACGGTGTCTCGCCCGCGCCTTTGGTGGAGGTCGCGTCTTTGCACTATGGGCAATTGGCCCTGAACGGCACGGCGCTGCCGATGTTGGATGGAGCGGTGCTTGCGGGCGAGCACGGCTTGCTCGGGGTCGATGGCATGCGCGGGCGGCGCTTACGGATGGATTTCGAGCGCAATTGTATCGAGATCATGCCGTCGCGCGAGGCGCGGCGCTTGCGCGGCTGGGCGACGGTTCGCGGAGAACTCCGCTTCGGACATCTGGTTGTCGTGCGCGGCGCTATCAATGGCGTGCGCGTCAATCTGCTGATCGATACAGGCTCCGACACCTCGCTCGCCAACAACGCCCTACGCGATGCGCTCAACGCGCGCGTGCGCAACGGCGCCCGGCTTGATTATACCATCGCGTACACGGCGGGCGATCAGGTGATCCTCAATCGGGCGATGTTTATCCAGCGCCTGAGTATTGGCGAGGTTGAGGTGCGCAACATCACCGCGTACGTCGGCGATTTTCACATCTTCAATCTCTGGGGCTTGCAGGCCGAGCCTACCCTATTGGTGGGCATGGATGTGCTGTCGCAGGCGCGCGGCTTGGCGATCGACTATGAGCGCGCCACTGTACATTTGCGAACGCGCGATGATTTGCGCTTCGGAACGCGACTGCAGAATTAGGGAAGGCGCAGCGTATCGCCAAACAGGCGTCCGCGCTCGGTCCATAGAACCGTAAGCAAGGTTGCAAGGCCGCAGAGCGCAAGCCCGGTCACAAACGGCGCCGGCGTGCCGTCAAAACCGCGTGCGATAAGGCCGCCAATGATTGCACCGCCCGTGGCTGTAATGCCGCCATAAAGCGCCGAGGCTGAGCCGGCTATGCGCCCAACAGGCTCCATAGCCAGTGCGTTGAAGTTGCTCGCGATCAGTCCAAACATTGCGAACGCCGCTGCAATGAGGATCGTGAATGTCCAAAAGCCGGCGGCGCCGATGGCTGCGAGCCCCGCCAGCAAAGCTGCCGTCACTGTGAACGCGATGATCATCGTGTGCGAGAGCCGGCGCATGCCTTGGCGTACGACGAGCCGCGAATTCATGAACGTACCGCCCGAAATCGCGATCGCCACAGCCCCGAACGCGATCGGGAAGGCGGGGCCGAGATTGTAGACGTCGACGAAGATTTGCTCCGACGAGGTGATGTAGCCGAAGAGGCACCCGGTCACGAAAGTGGTGGCGATCATGTAGCCGATGGTCTGGCGCTCGCGGAACACGGCGCGGTAGTTCGTAAGAATGGCGCTTGGATTGAACTGCGCGCGATATTCGGGCTTCAGCGTTTCCGGCAAACGCAACATCGCCCAGGCCAGAATAATCAGCGCGTAGATCAGCAACGCGCCAAAAATCCAACGCCATGGCGCGACGAAGAGGATGAGCTGGCCGATGCCCGGCGCGATAATCGGCACGATCATGAACACCGTCATCGCCATCGACATGACTTGCGCCATGCGTCTGCCTTCGGTGAGATCACGCACGACGGCCGTCGCGATCACGCGCGTTGCGGCGGCGCCGACGCCTTGCATCGCCCGCGCCGCAAGGAAGAGCTCGAAGCTCGGCGCCAGCACGCACAGCACCGTGCCTGCGATGTAGATGCCAAGCGCATAGATCAGGACGCTCCGGCGGCCGAAAGAATCTGCGAGCGGGCCGTACACCAGCTGCGAAACGCCGAACAACGCAACATAGGCGACCACGACCAATTGTCGGTCATTGTCGTTGGCGAGCGCGAATTCGCGGCTGATGTCCGGCAGCGCCGGCAGCATGATGTCGATGGCGAGCGCGTTCAGCGCCGAAAGCGCCGCCACCATGGCGACGAGTTCAAACGTCGAGAGCGTGCGTGGAGCAGCGCTCGGGGCCTCAGGCATTGAACCGGAAGTGCATCACATCGCCCTCTTTGACGACGTATTCCTTGCCCTCGAGGCGCATCTTGCCGGCTTCCTTGGCGCCTTGCTCACCCTTGAAGGTGATGTAGTCGTCATAGGCGATCGTCTCGGCGCGGATGAAGCCCTTCTCGAAATCACCGTGAATGACGCCGGCGGCCTGCGGCGCTGTCCAGCCCTTTTGGATCGTCCAGGCGCGTGCTTCCTTGGGGCCGACGGTGAAGTACGTCTGCAGACCAAGGAGATTGTAGCCGGCGTGGATGAGCTTGTTTAGGCCGGGCTCTTGCAGGCCGACAGTTTCCAGAAACTCAACCTGCTCTTCATCGGAGAGGGCGGCGATCTCGGCTTCGATCTGCGCGCAGATGATCACGCACGCGGCGCTCTCTTGCTTGGCGCGTTCCTGCACGCGTGCAGTATGCGCGTTGCCGCCTGCAGCATCTGTTTCATTGACGTTGCAGACATAGAGCACCGGCAGCGCAGTCAAGAGCTGCAGCATCTCGAAGGCTTTTTCTTCTTCGGCCGCGCGCTTGGTGTGGCGCGCAGGTTTGCCGTCTTCCAACAGCGCTTTGGCGCGCAAGACGAGATCAAGCGTGAGCTTTGCGTCCTTGTCGCCGCCCTTGGCCTTCTTTTCGAGGTTGCTGACGCGCTTTTCGAGGCTTTCGAGATCGGCCAGCATAAGTTCAGTTTCGACCGTCTCAAGGTCAGCGATCGGATCGATGCGGCCTTCGACATGGGTGATGTCGTCATTCTCGAAACAACGCAGCACGTAGGCGATGGCGTCGCACTCGCGGATAGTGGCGAGGAATTGGTTGCCCAAGCCTTCGCCTTTTGAAGCGCCGCGCACGAGGCCGGCGATATCGACGAAATTCATCCGCGTCGGGATGATCTCTTTCGACCCTGCGATGGCGGCCAGTTGGTTCAGCCGCGGCTCCGGCATCGCCACTTCGCCGACATTGGGTTCAATCGTGCAGAACGGATAGTTCGCCGCTTGCGCTGCGGCGGTTTTCGTCAGCGCGTTGAAGAGCGTCGACTTGCCGACGTTGGGCAAGCCCACGATGCCGCATTTGAAACCCATTTCTTGGTCCTACTCGTCAATTGGTTTGCGCGGATCGGCTTTCGCCGCGGGCGCGAGGCGCATCACTTCGCCTTGATACTTTTCGTCTTCGCCTTTCGCCAGCAGCGGCGCAACACGCGCGCAGGCGTCGAGCAGGGCATTCACCCAGTCGTGCTCGACCTTATAAAAATCGCTCAGCACGTAGTGGTGCACGAGTTCTTTTTGTCCCGGATGGCCGACGCCAAGACGCGCGCGGCGGAAACCTTCGCCAACCGATGAAGCGATGATCGAACGGATGCCGTTATGGCCAGCCGCGCCGCCGCCGGTTTTCATACGGAAACGGCCGGGCGCGAGATCGATTTCATCATAGAAGGCGACAACGTCCGTGGGCGAGAGCTTGTGAAAGCTAGCTGCTTCACCAACGGCGCGGCCGCTTTCGTTCATGTAGGTTTGCGGCTTCAGCAGCAGCGTGCGCACGCCATCGATGTGGCCTTCGGCTAGCTCGCCATGAAATTTCTTCTTCCACGGACCGAAGCCATGCGCGCGCGCGATCGCATCCACGGCCATGAAGCCGATATTGTGCCGGTTGCCTGCGTATTTCGCGCCCGGATTTCCGAGGCCGACGAGGAGCAGCATGTACGCCTTCTAACTCTTCCCGTTCGCGGGAGAGGGAAGGCGGATCAGCCTTCCTTCTTCTCGCCTTCAGCAGCAGCGCCTTCAGCCGGCGTTGCGGTTTCTTCGGCTTCAACCTTGCGGCCGACAATGGTGGCGACGGTGAAGTCACGGTCGCGGATCACGGGACGCGCGCCATTCGGAATTTCGATGGACGAAATGTGGATCGACTCGCCGATTTCCTTGCCGGTGAGATCGACGACGATCTCTTCCGGAATCTTGTTGGCTTTGCAGCGTAGTTTGATCGTGTGGCGCACGACGTTGAGGGCGCCGCCGCGCTTCAGGCCCGGCGAGGCTTCCTGGTTCTTGAAGTGAACGACAACATCGATGTCGATCTCGGAATTTTCTTCGACGCGATAAAGATCGAGGTGAACCACTTCATCCGTCACCGGGTGAAACTGGATCGCGCGCGGGATCACCGGCTGCTTCTCGCCTTGGTGGTTGAGTTCAACCATGTGCGAGAGAAACTTGCCGGAGCGGATCGCCATGATGACGTCCTTGGCGTTGACTTCGATCGGGATCGAGCCGCGCGGGCCGCCATAAAGGACGCCTGGGATCAGGCCGGACTTGCGCGTGGCGCGGGCGCCGCCCGTACCGGTTTTTTCGCGCTTTTCGACGTTCAATACGATGCCGGCCATGGCGGGAGCCTTTAATTCTCTGGTCGTCCGGGAAATTGGAAGCGGGGCTTCTAGCTGAAGGCTTGGCTCACCGCAAGGCGGGGCCGCCCGTGGGGTCGGGATCGGCAACCGAAGGGGGCGGATTTGCGCTCTCGCGTCCCTCGGCCTCGGAGATCGCCTGCTCCACGGCGGCCAGAAGCTCGGGAACGCAGCAGGCGTTCAGGAAGTGGTCCCCGCCCGGGACACTGATCAGGGTGTGGCCGTATTCACTGGCGATACGCTGATCGGCCTCCAGGGGGACGAAGGTATCGGCGTCGCCGTGTACGAAAATGACGGGCTGGTCGAGGCCCCGCAGCGCCGTCCAGACGGCCGGCAGCTGGTCGGTCTGGGCGACCATCTCGCTGATAGAATTGCGGAAGTCCCGCGGCAGCAGACCGTGGACCAGGCGCCCGGCGCCGAACATACGCCGCGCCGTTGGGCCGCGATCGCCGAAATAGGCTGAGACCAGCACCACCGCATCGACCCGGTCCGGGTAGCGCTCGGCCATCAAAGTCGCGACCGGAGCGCCGAAGCTTTGCCCGATCAGCAGCACACGCTGCCCTTCTCGCGCCTCCAGCATGGGTGAGAGCGCCTCGGCTTGAAGCTGAAGGTCGCGGACGGGCCCTTCCGGCTCGGACTCAGCAAAACCAGGCCTGTCGGCGACGATGAGTTCGCGAGTGGAGGGCAGGCCTGCAATCGTGGGCGCCCAATATTCGCTCCAGGAGGGGGTGCCGGTTATGATGACGACCTTCCAGGTCGCGTCCGGACGCTCCGGCGTGCGCAGCGCTGAAATTCGCCACTGATCGGCGACCGGGGCGGTGAACGTGATCCGCTCCATCGTCCCCGGCGGATAGGAACCAGAGGTCGGGAAGCGCTCCTCTTCGTTTTCTGCCGCGCCGGCAACGCAGGCGGAGAGCACAAGGGCGCTAATCAGACCGAACAAGGATCGCATAGGCGGTATTCTCCTAAATTTGGCTGCGCCTGCCCAGCCAGTTGATCGAGATCAATGCGCCATTCGTCGTCCGGCCGCTCCCTTGAAGTTGACGCCTGCGTCATTTTCCAGGGAGGACCATCAATGCGCGTCACGATCGTCGACCAGCCCCCGCAAGAGGTGCGTACGTTTGAAGATGTCGATCTGTCCGAAAAGCTGACCATGCAGGATGTGGAGACGATCCGCGAGATCTTCCACACCCCGCTCACTGGTTCGTTCAACTGGGACTACGACAGCGCCAACGCCAAAATTCGCCGGCTCTACGAACTCGGCAAAGCCTACAATTGGAATCCGACCGCCGACGTTGATTGGGACGCGCCGTGCGACATGAGCGATTTTCCGACCGAAGAATCGCTCTCGGCGCTCAACGGCTATCCCGAATACGAAGCTTTGAGCCGCGAAGAGAAAGTGGCGTTCGCGTGGAAAGGCCACGCGCAGACGATGAGCCAATTCCTTCACGGCGAGCAGGGCGCGCTGCTTGTGGCGTCGCAACTGGTGTCGTGCGCGCCAACGGCTGACGCCAAGCTTTATGCGGCGTCGCAGACGTTTGACGAAGCGCGGCACGTCGAGGTGTTCAACCAATATCTGCGCCGCCGCTGCGGCCGCATCTATCCGATCAACAAGAACCTGAAAGCGCTGATCGATAAAGTGCTCGCTGATGAACGTTGGGACCTGAAGTTTATCGGCATGCAGCTGATTATCGAAGGCTTGGCGCTTGCCGCTTTCGGTACGCAGGTGCGGACGACGAAAGATCCATTGCTGAAGCAGGTCGTTGAACTCGTCATGCGCGACGAGGGTCGGCACGTCGCGTTCGGCGTCAACTATCTCGAAGATTGGATCAAGGCGTTGCCGGAAAACGAAATCGAGGATCGCGCCGAGTTCGCCTACCAAGCCTGCGCCATCATGCGCGACCGCCTCTTCGGCATGGATGTGATGCGCGAGTACGGCTTCAACGAAGAAGCGGCCAAGAAGCACATCATGGATTCCATGGTGATCGGCCTATTCAGAGAACTCCTGTTCGAGCGCATCATGCCGAACCTAAAGCGCGTCGGCTTGCTGACGGAGAAGGTGCGGCCAAAGTACGAGGCCCTTGGCGCGCTGAAGTACGAGGACCTCGCCGGCGATGTGCTGATCGATTGGGCGCAACTCGAAAAGCCGCTGCCGACGAAAGAGAACCTGGCGGCCGCGCGCGTGGCTGCCGAATAAGCTCTCCCCTGAAGCGGCGGCGCTATACTTCGCGTCGCCGCTTCTTTTTTGGCCGCAAAGTCAGGCGGACGACGTTGCGTTTCCCGGATCGGCGGATGAGTGTGCCGCCGCGAGGGATAGGTGGCGGGCCGCGAGCTTTCACAGCAGGCGCTGGACGTTTTCGAGCAGGCTCTAGGGGAGCCTGAACAGACGCGCGCCGATTGGTTGGAGCGCGCGACGGCACACGATCCCGCGTTGCGCGCCAAGGTTCAAAGTCTCATCGAAGCGGACAAGCAGGGCGCGGCGCTGATGCCGACGGGCGGTGCACTGGCTGCTCTGCCGCTGCCTGCGCCGGAGCGCATCGGCCCTTATGCAATCGTGAGCAGCCTGGGCGGCGGCGGCATGGGCGAGACCTTCCTCGCCGCACGCGACGATGGCCTCTTCGAGCATGAAGTGGCGATCAAATTCATGCGGCCGAGCCAGATGGGGGCGATGGCGCGCGCCTTATTCGATCGCGAGCGGCAAGCGCTAGCGCGGCTCAGCCACCGCCACATCGCGAAGCTGTTTGATGGTGGCGTAGCTGCGACGGGCGCGCCGTATCTGGTGATGGAATATGTCCGCGGCGCCCCCGCGGACGCATGGGCGGCAAATCAAAGTGCACGCGCCATCGTAGCGTTGGTGCGCGATGTCACGGATGCGGTGCGCTACGCGCACCAAAACCTCATCGTCCATGCCGACCTGAAGCCGTCGAATGTACTGGTGAGTGAGGCAGGTGACGCCAAGGTGATCGACTTTGGCGTCGCGCGCTTGATGGGGGAGAGCGAAGTCGACGCGGTGCATCCCTTCAGCCATACCGACGCCCGCCGATGACGTCTTTGCACTTGGCGTTTTGCTGAAAACGCTCCTGCGTGATCCGCACCCTGATTTGGCCGCCATAATTTCCCGCGCTACAGCGGCGGAGCCGGAGGCGCGTTATCCATCGGCGGCAGCTCTCGGCGATGATCTTCGCGCTTGGCTGGAGACCCGCCCTGTGGCGGCGCGAACGCATGAACGCTTCTATCGCGCATCTAAGTTTGTCGAACGGCGTAGATGGGCGGTCGGCGCTGCCGCCGCCGCGCTTGTCGCCGTTTTGGCAGCGTTGGCGGCGACGACATTTCTCTATTTCGAAGCGGACCGCGCCCGCATGCTCGCAGAGCAACGCTTCGCCGAAGTGCGTGGCCTTTCTCGGTACTTGCTGTTCGATGTCTACGACCGTTTGGAGCGTTCGCCGCGCACATTGGCGATGCGGCGCGACGTAGCGCGCGAAGCACAGGGCTATTTGGAAGAGCTCTCACGCGCGCCGAACGCGCCAAACGATGTGCGCTTGGAAACGATCGAGGGGCTGTTGCGTGTGGCCGAGCTGCAAGGTGGATTGCAGCGCTCCAATTTGGGCGAATTCGGGCACGCACGTGCGAGCCTGGAGCGCGCCGAGGCGCTCGCGTCCGGCATGCCAGCCAGCGCCGCAGTCACGTCGCTGCGGATGCGCATCGCGATGGCGCGCGCCAGCATCGCGATGAATGTTGATCAGGACTTGACGCAGGCGGCAACGCTGCTGGCGCAGGCGCGTGCATGGAGCGCAACCCTTGCGAATGCGCGTGAGCTGGAAGCGGCTCTGGCGTTGGAGGATGCGACGCTCGCGAACTGGCAAGGGCGCTACGTGGATGCAATCGCCTCCGGCCGCAGCGCGGTGGCGATAGCGTCTGAAACGCGGGATGGGGCTTTGATAGCTTTGCGCGCGCGCGATGCGGTGGCCGAGGCGCTCTATTATCAGGACCTCTTGGCAGAGGCCGAGACAGAGTATCGGCAAGCAGCGCGCGATGCCGATGCGTACGCCGCGGCGGATCGCGGCGACATGAACGCGCAGCGTTATGCGGTGCGGGCGCGCTGGGCTCTGGCGACGACGCTGCTTCAGCGCGGGCGCCCACGTGAAGCGTTGGCCGAACTCAATGTGGCGGCGGCGCCGCTCCCAGGCATTTTGGCTTTTGAACCGGCGGATGAGGCGGCGCGACGGCTCGATAGATATGTGCTGACAGCGCGGGCGCAGGCGTTGGCGATGTCAGGCGAACTCGCGGAGGGCGTGCGCCTGCTGCAGACCCAGATTGCGGCGCGTCGCGCTTTGCATCAGCGCGAGCCGGAGGTGGCGGACTACGCGCGCGGCTATGCAATCAGTTTGGCGATGTTGGGCGATCTCTACGCGGATAATCGACGCGTAGCGGAATCGTGCCCGCTTTATGCCGAAGCGCGCCAAATGCTCGAAGCGCTGGACGCGCGCGGCTTACTCTCGGCGCAGGACCGCGACAACGCGCTCCGCATGATTGTGGAGCGCCAGACTACGGCAGTGCGAGCCGGCGCCTGCGCAGTATCTCGGTGAGGCTTACTCGAACAGAGAGCTGACGCTTTGTTCGTTGGCGATGCGCCAGATGGCGTCGCCCATTAAAGCCGCGACGGTGATTTCGCGGATTTTGTTGCTTTTGTGCTTGCGAGCTTTCGGGTCGATCGAATTGGTGACGACCAGCTCCTTCAGCTTGCTCTCATCGATACGCTTGACCGCGCCGTTCGAGAGCACGCCGTGCGTGATGTAGGCCGAGACCGATTTTGCGCCTTCGGCCAGCAACGCTTCCCCCGCATTGCAAAGCGTGCCGCCGCTATCGACGATGTCATCAACCAGGATGCATTCGCGGCCGGCGACGTCGCCGATAATGTGCATGACTTCGCTGACGCCGGCCTTTTCGCGCCGTTTGTCCACGATGGCGAGATCGGCGCCCAAGCGGTTGGCGAGCGCGCGCGCGCGGACGACGCCGCCAACGTCAGGCGAGACGATCATCAGCTTTGTGGTGTCTTTGCAGTTCTCTTTGATGTCGCGCTCGAGCACGGGCGTCGAGAACAGGTTATCTGTCGGGATATCAAAGAAGCCTTGGATCTGGCCCGCGTGCAGTTCGAGTGTCAGCACACGATCGGCGCCAGCGGTGGTGATCATGTTGGCGACGAGCTTGGCGGTGATCGGCGTGCGGCCGCCGACTTTGCGGTCTTGCCGGCCGTAACCGTAATAGGGGATGACCGCAGTGATGCGGCGCGCAGAGGCGCGGCGGAGCGCGTCAATGCCGATCAGCAATTCCATCAAATGGTCGTTGGCGGGGTAGGAGGTCGATTGGATGAGGAAGACATCCTCGCCGCGCACGTTCTCCTGGATCTCAACGAAGACTTCGTTGTCCTTGAACCGCTTGAACTCGGCTTGCGCCAGCGGCGTGTCGAGATGGTCGGCGATCGCTTGCGCGAGCGTGCCGTTAGAACTGGCGGCTAGAAGTTTCATGGAGCGGGCCCCGCGCGTCCGGATTGCGCCCGTTCCTAGCGCTCGACTCGGGGCGCGGGAAAGAGATTCGCTGCAGTTTAATGACAGTCTGGCGCGCGTGGCGCCGGGGACACGGCTCAGAGCAGTGCGATCGCGGCGCAGTTGCGGCCATAATCGCCCGCCTTCTCGTGGACCGAACGGCGGTGGCTGAAGAGCGCCTCGGCTTCGGCATAGGTGTCGAGCGGGATTGTTTCGATGTCGGGCACGCCAGCTTGAACGAGGCGCGCCGCACAGAAAGCCGGCAAATTGAACTGGAACTTGCCGTGGCGTCCGGGGGCGAAGAAGCGGGCGTTATCGGGATCGGCTTCGGTGAAGCGTTCAGCGAATTCGGCGCCGACTTCGTAGGAGGGCTGATGGATGCACGGCCCGATGGCGGCTGTGATCCGGTCGCGCGCCGCGCCGTGTTCGACCATCAGCGCGATGGCGCTTTCGAGTACGCCCCCAATCGCGCCTTTCCAGCCGGCGTGCGCGGCGGCGATGACGCCGGCGCCTTCGTCTGCCAGCAGCACCGGCGCGCAATCGGCGGTGAGGACCGAAATCACCAGGCCGCGCGTAGTGGTGACGAGCGCGTCGGCGTGCGGGCGGTCGCTTGACCAAGGTTCGGTGACCAACACGGCGGTGGGGGAGTGAACTTGGTGGACGCCGATAAGGTGATTGGGAGAGGCGCCGAACGCCGCGGCGATGCGGCGGCGGTTTTCTTGCGCGGCGCTAGGATCGTCGTTCGAGCCGGTGCCCGCGTTGAGCGAGGCGTATATCCCAGTTGAGACGCCGCCTTGGCGCCCGAAGAATCCGTGGCGCACGCCGCCGAGCGCGGCGGCGGTCCAATGCGGCGGCGCGTCGGCGCTTAGAAGCCGGCCGGCGGTGGGAGGTTGGGGCTCGATAGACATATGACTTTGAACAAGGCGCCCATTTGATCGGCGCCGATGAGGCGGTTGAGTTCGCGCTTTAAACGCTCAGCGTGCGCGGGATTTGCTTGCGCCAGCGTATCGTGGCGCACTTCGATGCCAAGGCCGCGCAGGAATTGCGCTTGCGTGATCGGCCCATGCACGGCGAGGCCGGCTTGTTCTGCGAGTTGCGCAACTCGCGCGAAATCGACGTGGGCGGTGAGATCGGCTTCGCCGGGCGTTTCGATCGGGTCGACCTTCTTATGGTTCTTCAGGGCCTGCAGCGTGTCGGCGCATTCGGGGCGAACGTAGCCGTAATCGATCAGCAGCACCCGCGCGGGCGCTTCGTGCAAACGGCGCTCGATCTCGTAGATCAGCGCTTCGAGCGCAGGCGCAATCTCGCGGACCGTGCCGGGCTCGTCTTCGCTGTCAGGCGCGGGGATAGCGGCGCTTAGGCCGAAGACGAGTTGATCCGCTTCGTCGAGGCCGACGAGCTTTTCATGCCAGCCTTCTTCGCCGGCGATGAACTGGCGGATCGGCATGCAGTCGAGGAATTCGTTGCCGATGATGAGCGACGGGCCGGGCGGCGCATCGTCAAGCCGCAGCGCCCATTCTGCATCTGGGATGCGATCGGCTTGTTCGTCGCGGAGCGGCGCGCTGGTTTCGACCAGCACGATATTGGCGGCGTCGTGAAAGCCTTCGAGGCGCTGCGTGGCGCGCAGCACATCTTGCATCAGCACGCCGCGGCCAGGGCCGAGTTCGATCAGGTTGAACGCCGGCTTGCCGAGCACGTCCCATTCATGCGCGCACCAAAGGCCGATGAGTTCGCCAAACATTTGGCTGGCTTCGGGCGCCGTGAGGAAGTCCGCATTGGCGCCGCCAATCGCTGGTCGCGAGGCGTAATAGCCGTCCTCCGGATCATAGAGGCACGCGCCCATATATTCCGCGACGGTCATCGGCCCGTTCTCGCGGATATGCTCGACCAATTTTTCTTTCAGGCTCACGCCGACGCCAATTTTGGTTGCGCGTAGGCGCGGCGGAGGAGCCAAGCGCCGGCGATGATCATCGGGATCGAGAGCAGCATGCCCATGGTGATGAAACCGCGCAGAGCTTCCGGCATGTGCGCATCCGGCTCGCGCACGAATTCGAGTACGAAGCGCGAGAGGCCGTAGAACACCAGGAAAAGCCCGGCGTTCGTGCCGGGGCGGCGCAGGCTGTCGAACTTCAATGTGGCGATCGTGATGATTGCGAACAGGAGCAGGCCTTCCAGCGCGGCTTCATAGAGTTGGCTCGGATGGCGCGGCGTGATGCCGGCAGGGCAGGAGCCGTAATTGAGCTCCATGATCGTTTGGTTGCAGAAGATCACGCCGAACGGGCCGTCGGTGGCGCGTCCCCAAAGTTCGCCATTGATGAAGTTGGCGATGCGGCCAAAAAAGAGGCCAATCGGCGCGGCGGCCGCCGCGAGATCTCCCAGCCGCAGGAGGTCGACCGTGTCGGTCTTGGCCTTTTCGCGCAGCTTCTCGGCTTCGTCCTTCTTCAGCCAGCCCTCAGGGCCGATGCGCGTGTATTCGCTCTTCGTCCCTGCGGCTGGTTCAGCCACGACGTGCTTTTTTGCGAGCGCTGCGAATTGCTCTTCATTGACGTGCTTTTGCCGCGCGAACCAAACAGCCGCCGCGAGCACGCCGAGCAGACCGCCGTGGAAGCTCATGCCGCCTTGCCAAATCTGAAAGACTTCAAGCGGCGTTTCCCAGATGATGTTGGGCTTATAGAAGATGACGTAGCCGAGCCGGCCGCCGAGGATGACGCCGAGCGTCGCCCAGAAGAGAAAGTCATCCGCCTGCGGCACGCTCATCGCTGGCTTGCCGGGCGCCCAGAGCCGGTCGCGGCGGATTAGCCAGACCATATAGCGCCAGCCCAGGACGAGGCCGGCGATATAGGCCAAGGCATACCAACGGAGTGGGAAGGGCCCGAGCGTGTTCCCGAACAGCTCGAACGACGGCAGGGTGAACGCCGCCGGGTCGATATTGGGGAATTGCATGGCTGCTTCGATCATCGCCCGCCCATTCTCGTTTAGCTGATTGGCCGCATTGCCCGGTTTGGTCCGGGTTTCTAAGTAGGCCGAAAGGATCGGTCCACATGCAAACGACAAGCTCGGTGTTCGATGATCTGGCCCGTTTGATGACGGGCGCCATGGGTATGGCCCAGGGCGCGGGCGATGAGGCCAAAAGCTTCATGCGGGCCCAGGCGGACCGTTTCGTTGCGGAAATGGACCTCGTGAGCCGCGACGAGTTCGAGGCCGTGAAGCAGATGGCCGCTGACGCGCGCGCCGAGGCGGACGGGCTGCGCGAGCGGCTTGAGGCGCTCGAAGCTGCGCTGAAGGCGCAGGGTTAACCCACCGCGTTAAGTTTCGCGCAAGACTCTCAGGGCTTACCTAGTGTCCTAGGGGCTTGATTCGACGCGCTGCGCAAAGCGCGCATCACCAAGGCGAAGAGATCATCCACTAGCCGCGCGGGCGGCTCTTGAGCCCAAAGGGGACGCTCATGGATCTCTGGATCGACGACGAAGTCGAAACACCTGCTGACCCGCTCGATACGGTTGAGGCCGTCATCGGCTCGGATGACCGGTTCAAATGCGAGCGCGCGGAAGACGGCGACGTGCATTTTTCGTTCAAGTCATCTTGGGGCGATAGCGTCGGCTACTTCTCGTATCGCCATGAATTGCCGGCGTTGTTGTTCACACTCGGCTTTGAAATTCAGGCGCCGAAGTCGCGGCTCACCGAAGCGGTGAAACTCGCGGGGCTGATCAACGAAAATCTCTGGCTCGGCCATTTCGATGTCTGGTCAGACGACGGCACCATCATTTTCCGCCACGCCATGCCGATGATCGGCCGCGATGAAATTTCAGTCGGCGAAGTGCAGGCGATGCTGGCGGCGGCGATGGATGCGGCGGACCGCTTCCAGCCGTCGTTTCAGTTTGTTATTCTCGGCGGCATGACGGCTGAGGACGCGTCTAGCGCGGCCCTGTTCGAAACCGTCGGAGAAGCGTGAGCGGATTAGAAGCTCCAACGATCGCCTTAGTTGGCGCGGGCGCTATGGGCGGCGCCCTGGTGCGCGGGTGGCTACAAGCTGTCCGCAAAGGCGGTGGGCTGACGCTTACTGTAGTCGAGCCCAATTTCGATCCTGAACTCGAGCGCGAACTCGAAGCGGCGGGCGCCGTGCTCAACCCAGTCGCGCGCGGGGCTGTCGATGTACTGGTGCTGGCTGTAAAGCCGCAGACGTTTCCATCCGTGATCGAAGCGGCGCGCGCCCTGGTGGGTGAGCAGACGCTGGTGATGTCGGTGATGGCCGGCGTCACGCTCGATAAGCTCTGCCGCGAGTTTAACGCACAGCGCGTCGTGCGCTGTGTGCCGAACACGCCGGCGCGGATCGGGCGGGGCATTACGGCCTATGTGATGACGCAAGCCTGTACGCCAGAAGATCGCGAACTCACTGAGCAATTGCTGGAGCCTTTAGGCTCAGTCGAGCCGATCGCCGCCGAGCGGCTGATGGATGTCGTAACCGCCGTTTCGGGCTCGGGGCCGGCTTATGTGTTTCTGCTGGCGGAAGTGCTGGCGGCGGCGGCTGAGCAGGAGGGGCTCGATCGCGAAGCGGCGATACGGCTTGCAAACCGCACGGTCGCCGGGGCCGGCGCGCTAATGCTCGAGACGGGCGATAGCGCCAGCACACTGCGTAAGCAGGTGACCTCTCCCGGCGGCACGACTGAGGCCGCCCTTGATGTTCTCGGCGCGGGCAATGGCCTCGGGCCGCTGCTGCGCCGTGCTGTCGCAGCGGCCGCGCAGCGTTCGCGCGATTTGGGCAAAGCTTAAGCGCTTCTCCTCGTCTCCTGATTTTGGCAGAGTACCGCTTAAGGAGGCGGAGCATGGCTGCAAGCGATGTCTCTGCGAGCGGCAATGTTCATCGCGGCGCGTGGCTGCGCGATTTTCATTACGAGCGCGGGCGCATATTGGTGAAGTCCACCGGCGTCTGGATGAAGAACGATCTTCAGCTCTGGGCCGATATCGGACGCTGGCTCACCTATTATGCATTCGTGCGGCTGCGCGGGTTTTGGGCGCGGCTGACCAAGCCTGCGGGGCCGCGCATCTGGTTCACGCCTTATCGTCCGCGGCCTTGGTATGTGATTTGGGCGGCGACCGTGTGGGGCGGGATGCGGCTGGCGCGTTCTCCGGCTGACGCGGACGCGGCATTCTACTTCGAGGATCAAACGATCGCTGCGCCGCCGCCGCCGCGGCACGCGCGCGCGTTCAACTTCGCTGTCGGCGATGTTTCGAAGACGCGCGTGGCGCAAGTGATGGAAGAGGCGTTCGGCTATCCGCTCGCCCTCGACCCGGCGACTTATGTCGGTGAAGCGGTGGAGAAGGGCGAAGGCAACGGCCTGCATGATGGCCGTTTGGTGCAATGCCCGACGGCGCCTGTCGCGGGGAAGGCGTATCAGCGTCTGATCCGCACCGAGGGTGATGACGGTTGGGCATGTGATCTGCGTACGTCGTGCGTCGGTGGGCGGCCGGTGCTGGTGTATGTGAAGAAGAAGCCGGCGGCTGCGCGGTTTTCGATCCAGAACACGAGCGTTGTGGTGCAGGCCCCGGAAGATGTGTTCTCACCAGCGGAGATGGCGCAGCTTGAGCGCTTCTGCGCGGCCATGAAGCTCGATTGGGGCGCGCTCGATGTGTTGCGCGAACGCGAGACGGGTCGGCTCTACATCGTCGACGTCAACAAGACCGACACCGGGCCCGCCGTGGTGCTGAACTGGCGTGATCGCGCGCGCGCTACGAAGCTTTTGGCGGCGGCGTTGAGCGCGATGGTTTTGGTGCGCGATATCGCACCGCCGCTTTAGCGCTTGATTGCCACGAGGCCCACGGCGGCAATGCGATCGGCATCGGCGTAGGCGGGCTGATCCAGTTCTTCGCCAAATACGTCAGGATCGAGTTCGCGATAGCTGACGTCGAAGCCTTGAAGCGCGCCGAGCAAAGCCGCTTTGAGTTTGTCCTCGCCATTGATGATGGCGCTGCCGGTGTAAAGCAGGAAGGCGCCTCCAGACGCCAAGCGCTGCGCAGCCGCCTCGGTCCAAGCCAGCGATACTTCGCCGCCATGCAAGCTGCCGCCATCGCGATAGGCGCGCCGCGCTGGATCGACGATGTAGGGCGGGTTGGCGATGATGCAGTCGATATCGCCGGAGACAGCGCCGAGCGCATCGCTCAAGACGGAGTCTATCATAATGCCGGCAAAGTCCGCATTGATGCGCGCAAAGCGAAGGGCTTGCGGGTTGATGTCGGTCAGCGTGAGGCGCTGTGCAGCGATCGTCTTGGCGGCGACGAGGGCGCCTACGCCAGTGCCCGCGCCGATATCAACCAGATGCGCGCGGGCGCCAATGCGTGGCAGCTCCGCCTGCAGGAAGCTCGCGAAGCGATACGAATCCGGCCCGAAGAACACCGCGTCACGCTGCGCTGTGGGGTAGGCGGAGTGCAGCAGCAGCAGATCGCCCAAGCTGGAGATGCGGACGCGGCTTGTGAAAATGCGACCGTTCTCATCGAGCGCGTCGGCGCGGGTGAGCAGATCCACCAGCCCGCGGTCTGAATCATCGCTGTGATCGAACGGCAGACTCCAACCCAGTATGCTGCGCAAGTCCGAGCGCCCGGGTAGGCGGGCGTAGATGCGGGCGTGTGTGGCGGGGGTCGGGGTGACGAACGCGTAGCCGCGCGTGCGTGCGAACTGCAGCAACTCGCGCAGCGCGTGATCTTGCTCTTCGGTCAAGGTGGCGGCGCTTTGCCATCGCCACCCCAGAGATGGCGGCGATAGGCGTCAAAGCTCTCGGCGCCGCATGCGAGCCGCATGAGCGCGCCTTCGGCGATGTAGGGCGCCGCGTCTGGCGTCTCGGCGACGATCGAGGCGAACACTTCGCGGTTCCACGCTTCCGAATGCTTCACATCAAGCACTGCATGCAGATCGAAATAGTGCCGCGCTTTGGCGGAAACTTTGAGCCTGCGCAACGCGAGGCTGACCTGCGTCGCGCGGCCCGGGGCGGTGAGTTCAATCACGCCGAGTGCGCCGATCGCGTGATAGGCATATGTACGGTGCGTCGCGAACGCGGCCATCGTGTTGCCGAGCGCCAGCGACGGCGCAACCGTGGCGTCGATCGTCGGCGTGGCGCGCATGGCGTGCACCAAGGCTTCCAGCATCGGGCCGTGCATGCCCTTGGCGTTTCCGCGGCCCATCTCGTCCCAATAATTGCGGGCGAGTTCGAGCTTGGCCTGCACCGGCATTTTCACTTGCGCCATCGCGACGAGGTCATCGAAGCCAGCTTCGCCAGCCGCTTCCTGCTCAACGAACCAACGCATCTCATCGAGCGTCGCGCGTTCGGCGAGCCACGGAAACAGCGGATCGTTCTGGCCGGGGCCAGTTTCCTTCAGGTTCTCAAACCAAGCCACGAAAGCCGCCGGTTCGCGCGGCGCTTTGGCGGCGCGCGCAATGTGCGCTTTTCGCGTGGCCTCGATGAAATCCAGCTCGAGCCGCTGCATCTGGTGCTCGCGCTCCAGCGCTTGCGCCCAGTCCGCGCGGGGGCGCTGTGGCGCGAGCCGGTCGCGGTTCCAGCGGGCCAGGTTCGCCTGCAGAGCGTGGTCGTAATATGGATGCGGCCGCAATCGCTGGCCGTGTGCGCCATCTGCCAAGTGTGCCTCCTGCTGGTGAGCCTGCACCCCTGCTTGACGAGGCACTCTGGTCCAGGCTTGTTCGGGGACGCAACTCACTTGTTCTGCGATGGTTTCATGTCCGCACTGCACGACCCCGTATTACGCCGCGATCTCGCCCGTGCGGCGCTTTCGCTCGCCGCAAATGGGGCGTGGCGCGAGGTAACATTGGTTAAGTTGGCCGATGCTGCGGCTAGGCCCGTGGCAGATTTTTATGGTGCAAGCCCAGGCGAGGCGCTCGATTGTGTCGAAGAAGCGTTCGATCGCGCCATCGCCGACAACATGGATCAACTGACAGCTGGGCAAAGTGTTCGCGATCGGCTTTTTGATCTCATTATGCGGCGCTTCGAAGCGATGGAGCCGCACCGCACCGCCGTGTTGGCGATGGAGCAGGGCGCTGACCGCGATCCGACCTTACTAGCCGCCGCGCACCAACGACACGTGCGCTGCGCACGTTGGGTGCTAGCGCTCTCTGGCCTCGAAGCGGATGGGATGACGGGCAACGCCCGCGCGCAGGGGTTGGGCGTCATCATCGGCCAAGCGCGCGCCGCTTGGCGCGGCGACGAGGCGGGCGACTATGCCAAGACCATGGCCTCGCTCGACAAGAATTTGCGTCGCGCCGAAGAGATGTTCGGCCGCTGGGCGGGGTTCGAAGCCAAGCCGAAGGAAGAGCCGCAAGCGTGAGCGGCAAGCTACATCCGGTGCGCGGGCAGGGCGATGCGGACGTGAAGCCGATCGCGCCGGACCGTCTCATTGATGGCGCGCCGGTGACGGCGACGCGGCTCGATTATGAGGGGCCGGGCGAGACCTATGCCGACGAATGGGCGGCCGATGTTGGCGCTTGGCGCGTTGCGTACGAGGAGTGGGAGTTCTGTCATATGCTGGAGGGCATATGCGAACTCACCCCCGACGGCGGCGCAACGCAGCGTTTCGAAACCGGCGATAGCTTCGTGATCGAGCCTGGTTTCACGGGCGTCTGGCGTGTCATTGCGCCGATGAAGAAGCGCTTCGTCGTGCGCTACGGCTAACGCATCACTGCAATTCGACTGCAAAAGCCGCGTGCGTAAACCTTTCGGTTAGCTCTTGTTTACGCTTCGCACGCAATGATGAGCGTGCATTAGCCATGAGGCGCGCAATGTTCAGCTACACAATCGATCTGAGTGGCGTGAAGGCGTGGTTTGAC
The DNA here is from genome assembly GCA_001464425.1 of Alphaproteobacteria bacterium Ga0077535. Lineage (GTDB taxonomy): Bacteria > Pseudomonadota > Alphaproteobacteria > Caulobacterales > Aquidulcibacteraceae > Vitreimonas. The sequence continues at coordinate 26,583 of LNEK01000027.1, read as the reverse complement.
GGCGCCGCGGACGCCGGTTTCAACGCATTGGCGGGTTTCGCCTTCATGGTGCTCGCCATGGCGGCAATCCAGTACGACGAGCAGATCGCACCGGAGGTGTCACGCATCTCCGACGGCTGGTCGACCGCAACGATGGATTTCCGCTCCAAGCTCTCGAGCTTCACGCTCTAGGCTCAGCCGTCGCGCTGCATGCGGTCGCGGCGTTTGCGTTCCAGTTCGTTTGGCGGCTCGACCGCGTAATCGCCGGTTTGCACCGCGCCGGCACGCACATACCGCGCGATTGTGACACCGGCCGGCGTGGTCGTGCTGTGCGTGAGCTTGAAAGCGAGCGGCGGCAGGCCGGCCTCGAACAGGCGTTTGCCTTTGCCTAGTACTATGGGGAAAATGAGCGTTCTAATCTCGTCGATCAGGTCATGCGCGAGCAACGTTTGAATGAGATCGCCACTGCCTTGCGTAATCAGTGGCGGGCCGTCCTGTTTTTTCAGTTTTGCGACATCGGCAGCGCCGTCGCGAAGTAAGACTGAGCCGTCCCAAGTGAGATCGACACCTTGGCGGCTGGCGACGTATTTAGTCGCGACCTTGAAGGATTTGGCGAGGCTGTCATCTTCACCGCCTTCGGCGAACGGCCAGTGTGCGGCGAAAATCTCATACGTCTTCCGGCCGAGCAAAAGGTCGAACGGGTTAGTGAAGAGATTATCGACTTCGACGCCGAAGCCTTCGTCGATGTAAGGGACAACCCAGCCGCCCTTATCAAACCCGCCGACCGGATCTTCGGTCGGCCCGCCTGGGGCTTGCAGGACGCCGTCCATCGAGATGAAAGCGGCGGTGATCACTTTACGCATTGGACGCTCCTGAAAGCTGCTTCGCACCGAGGACGATTGGGTCCGCGCCGATCCGACACTTGCGGATGCCGAAAAGAGCGCCTTGATAACGCAGATGAACCAAACCCAGCTCCCCATAATCGACGTCTCGCCGCTGCGAAGCGGAACCGGAGGTGCGGAAGCAGCGGCTGAGATTGGCCGCGCCTGCCGCGATCTTGGGTTCTTCTATGCATCGGGCCACGGCATCAGCGCCGATACGTTGGCGGCGCTCGATGCGGCGAGCCGGCGTTTCTTTGCGTTGCCGGAGGCGCGCAAGATGGAAATCGCAATGGCGCGCGGTGGCCGTGCGTGGCGCGGCTATTTCCCGGTCGGCGGCGAGCTCACGTCCGGCGCGCCGGATCGAAAGCAGGGGCTCTATTTCGGTGAAGAGCTTGGCGCTGATGATGTGCGCGTACAGGCGGGGCTGCCGCTGCATGGCGCGAACTTGTTTCCAGAACATGTGCCGGAGCTAAAGCCCGCAGTGCTGCGCTTCATGGATGAAGCCGCGCAAGCCGCGCATGCCATCATGGAAGGCGTAGCGCTGAGCTTAGGGCTCGACGCGCAGTATTTCCGCCGCACCTACACGGCGCAGCCGACATTGCTGTTTCGGGTGTTCGAATATCCGGCGGGCGACGACGCAAGTTGGGGTGTCGGGGAGCACACCGATTATGGCCTGCTCACGTTGCTGGCGCAGGACGAGCATGGCGGCCTGCAGGTCCGCACGCCGCAGGGTTGGATCGAGGCGCCGCCTGTGCCCGGCGCGCTCGTGTGCAATATCGGCGATATGCTCGATCGGCTGACGGGCGGGCTCTACAAATCGACGCCGCATCGCGTGCGTAATGTGAGCGGCAAGAGCCGGCTATCGTTTCCATTCTTCTTCGATCCGGGCTGGGATTCTGAGATAGTGCCGCTGCCTGAACACGCACACGCCGGCGATGACAGCAGCGAACGCTGGGACCGCGCCAACGTGCACGCCTGGAGCGGCACGTATGGCGACTATTTGCTGAGCAAGGTGTCGAAGGTGTTTCCGGATTTGGCGCGGGATGTATGAGGCATCAGCTGAAGAGTTTCGATTTCTGGAGTGTCATGGATGATCGCCGGCCTGAACCCATCGCGACGCGCGACACTCTTCTTCGCGTTTTTTGCACTTGCGGGGTGCGATGATCTTGTGAAGCTCGAAGAAGCGGAGCCCGTCCGGACGCTGGATGTAATTTTGCCGGAAGGCGCATCCGAGCAATTTCTGGAAAGACTTCAAACGCACGCCCAGTCCAACGGATTCACGTTCCATCTGCGTGCCCACATCATGCCAGGGGCGGGGGAGAGCATCGTTTTTGAAATGCGACGCGCAGATATGTGGGTGTTTGGACGGAATCTTGCTGAGCACGTTAGCGATCAGTCTCCTCCGGGTATGATAGGACCGACCGTGGCTTACGACCCGCACAAATTTCGTTTGTCTTTGTTTGCCGGTGAAGCAGTTCCAGCAACGCAAGCGATCGACTCCGTTGTGACCGGGCTTGAAAGTGTGGTTGAGGGAGTTGGCGGACAGTTCAATGTGCGCTGAACGCCTCCTGGCGGCAACCTGCAGTCCAAGAGCGCTATTGAGCCGGCATCATCTCAACCAGCGCGCCGCCGATGCTCATCGCGATTTGTGGGAAGGCGTCGCGCAGCGAGGCGTCGACGCTGGAATAGAGCGGGTTCGCGGGCGAGAGCGGGCCGACGCGCAATTGCACGACCAGATCAACCATAAACGGCAGCCGCGAGCCGCCGCCTGCGAGAACCACATCGACGACATCGGCATTGGTGGCCTCAGCGCGGGCGAGGACGCGTTGCAGGCTGGCTGCCACAGTCTCGCGCAGCGCCGTGAGATAGGTGCGAAAGTTCGGGTCTTCCATCAGATCATTGGCGCGGATGGTGGTCGCCATCCAGCCGGTCTTCAGTGAGCACTTGCCGGTCGTGAAGAGTTCGCGCTTCAGATCGCGAATAGCGAGGATGATGGTGCGCTTGAGCTTCAGTTCATCGTCGCGGCTTTTCTCGCCGCCACGTTTGCGCATGTAGAGTTCAGCCAGAATGCGGTCGATCTCGTCGCCGGCCAGAGCGCTGCATTGGCGTGCTTCTTTGACTTCCGAAAGGGCGGGCGGCTCGGTGCTTTCATCGAACTCGAACGCGGCGATATCGACTGTGCCGGCGCCCATGTCGAACACCATGACATACCGCGTCGGCGCGTTCGTGAAGGCGAGTGCGGTAGCGGCCGCGGCGTGCGGCTCGAAGATGCCGGTTTCCAGGCGGCCATTACCGGGCTGGGCGGCGGCGCGATCGAGCGCATCCTTGCATTGCGCGATCGAGATGCCTTCCGGCGCGATAAAGAGCTTGCCGAGCCGCTCCGACACGGCGGCGGCTTCGTTGAAGATAGCTTCGAAAGTTTTGTCGGCGCCGCTGCCCGGGCGCCAAACGGGGCTCGTGTAACGCCGGCGCGCATTGGCGACGATGTTGGGGATGTTAGGCGCCAGATCGATCGCTTCTCGGATCAGCTGATCAAGATACGCGAGATATAGCACGAGCGCATCGCGCGCTTTGAATGTGCCGGTTGGGTCCATCGACGGGCGAAGCTTTTGCGCCAAGGCGGCTTGCGGATCGGTAGCGCCGAGCACCGTTTTAAACGAAAGCAGCGGGTCGCGCGCGCTATCGACGCCGCGGCGCGCATGGTCGAGCGCGGCCGGGCCGAAATACATGCGCCCTTGATCGACATAGAGCACGGACGGCGTCAGCAGCGGGTGCTCTGCGCGCGCAACGGCGCCAATCGGCAGCGGCTTTACGCCCACTTCGAGCGGCATCAGCGGATCGAGGCAGATCGACGCTTTCGACAAAGCAGTGCCGAAATCGATGCAGATGCGCGCGCGCTCGTAGCGGGTGCTTTCTCCGTCATCCATCGCGTTCAAAGCCTATCTCGCGCCGCTCGTCTTGGACCTAGAGCGGCCCGCCCACCCCCGGCTTAATTCCATCTTAACCGTATTGGAAGCGCCGCCGCGCAGGCTTGGCGGTTACTCACAGGGCTAGACGCCGCGTTGCGCCCCAAAAAGGTGGATATGGAGCCGGTCTGTGAAGTTGAAGCCGTGGGCGAGGATAGCGGCGAGCAAGGCCTGTCCGCGCGCCATGAGCGTCTCGGAGGTGACGCCCTCGGGCATGATATAGATGCGGGAGGCCGGGATGTTGTGGGTTTGAGCCAGCGTTGCAACCACCGCGATATCCTCGGCAGTGCGGGCGACGAACTTGAAGTGGGCGCTCGGCAGCGCCGCGAAGGCGGCGAGCTTGTCCGGCTGCAGCGCGAGGGCGGCGGCATTGCCCGAATGCGCGAGCTTGGGGGAGACCATGAAGAGGTCGACACGCTGCGCGAGTTCGGCGCTCGGCGAGATCGTGCCGTTGGTCTCCACTTCGATTTTCAATCCAGGCTGATCGCGCTTCAGAACATCGATCAGCGCGATCAGCGCTTCGCTCTGCATCAGCGGCTCGCCGCCGGTGAGCACGACGCCCTCACTCTCGCCAAGCGCGCGGACGAGTGCGGCGGCATCTTCAACCGAAACCTTCGACATCTCCGCCGCTGGCGAAAATTTGTAGGGGCGGCCTGGCTCATCACGCTCGTGCCTGAAGTCTGAGCCGGTCCAGTTCCAAGTGTAGGCGGTATCGCACCAAACGCAGTGCAGGTTGCAGCCGGAGAGGCGAATGAAGGTGCGCACGCGGCCGATCGCGCGGCCTTCGCCCTGAAACGAGCGGAAGACTTCCGGTTTGCCCTTATCGTTATGCGCCAGCCGCAAATGCATGCCGCTATGTATGCGGCCCTTTGCGCCAACGCCAGCGGTGGAAGTGTGGGGCTGGACCGGCTAGTTATGTGGACAGAAGGAGCCGCCCATGGCCGAATTGTCCCAGCCCGTATTGCGCAAGTTCGTCGACGAGATTTGGAACGCGGAGATCGTGCCGACTTTGGTCGAGTACATCGCCATTCCGAACAAATCGCCGTCGTTCGAGCCAAACTGGGAAAAGCTCGGCCACATGGAAAAGGCGGTCGAACTCTTCGTCGCCTGGGCGGAGCAGAAGCTGCCGGCATTGGGCGCGACGCTTTCGGTAGAGCGCCTCCCGGGGCGGACGCCGCTGATTTTCATCGACGTGCCGGGCTCGGCGCGCGATGGCGATACGGTGTTGCTCTATGGGCATTTGGACAAGCAGCCGGAGATGACCGGTTGGGCCGAAGGCAAGGGGCCATGGATCCCGGTCATCGAGGGCGACAAACTCTATGGCCGCGGCGGCGCTGACGATGGCTACGCGATGTTCGGCGCGCTAGGCGCGCTGTTGGCGCTGAAAGAGCAAGGCGTTCCGCATGCGCGCGCCGTTGTGGTGATCGAAGCCAGCGAAGAAAGCGGCTCGCCGGATCTGCCGCTCTACATGGACGCGCTGGCCGAGCGCATCGGCGACGTTTCGCTCGTTGTGTGTCTCGACAGCGGCTGCGGTGACTACGATCGCTTGTGGTTGACGACATCGCTGCGCGGCATGGTCGGCGGCACATTGCGCGTCGATGTTCTGGAAGAGGGCGTGCACTCGGGCGATGCTTCGGGCGTGGTGCCGTCGAGCTTTCGCGTGATGCGCCAATTGCTGGCGCGGGTGGAAGATATCGAAACCGGCGCCATTAAAGGCGATGCCTTCAACGCGAAAATTCCCGAAGAACGGCAGCATCAGGCAAAAGTCGCAGCGCAAGCTTTGGGCGATCAGGTCTATGCCAAGTTTCCGTTTGTTGACGGCATGAAGCCAAACGGCGCTGAGCTCGATCAGCTGGTGCTGAACCGCACCTGGCGGCCAGCGCTTTCGATCACCGGCTTTGCCGGTGCGCCGGAGCCCGTGAATGCCGGCAACGTGCTGCGGCCGTTTACCGAAGCAAAGCTCTCATTGCGTGTGCCGCCTACGACGGATGCGAAGAAAGCGAGCGCGGAGCTGAAGCGCATTTTGGAAACTGATCCGCCTTATGGCGCGAAAGTCAGCTACGCTGGCGAGAAGGATGGCTCCGGCTGGAATGCGCCGGCGACGGCGCCGTGGTTGGAAGCTGCGCTAGAGGATGCCTCGCATGCCTCGTTCGGCAAGCCAGTGGCGATGATGGGCGAAGGCGGCTCGATCCCGTTTATGGGCATGCTGGGAGAGAAATTTCCACGAGCGCAATTCGTGGTGACCGGCGTGCTCGGTCCACACTCAAACGCGCACGGCCCGAACGAGTTTCTGCACATCCCAACCGGCAAGCGCGTTACGGAAGTCGTCGCGCGCGTGCTGGCCGCGCACGCGGCGCGGTGATTAACCCACCTGCTTGATCGGCGTCGCGAGCGCCGCAGCGAGTGACGGTCGCTTGCGCGCGTAGCGCATCACCGTCGCAGCCAGGCGATCGCGATCTGCCGGCTTCACGATATGCTCGCAAGCGCCGAGCGACATAGCGTGCGCCCGATCTTCATTCACCGAGAGCACGACGACGGGAATATCTTGCGTCTTGGGATCGTGCTTCAGGCTTTGCAGCACCCGCCAGCCGGAGCGATCGGGCAGGAAGATATCGAGCAGCACCAACGCAGGGTCGCGGCTGCGGGCGAGAGCCAAGCCCGCTTCACCGCCGCCAACGCCGAGCACCGAGAAGCCCGCGCGCGTCAGTGAACGGGCCGCGAGTTCGCGCGCGTCAGGCTCATCTTCAATGACGATGACGAGCGGGCCGTCTGCGGCGCCCTGAATGTCATCGATTTGCGCGGCGGCGCCGATGGCCTTGGAGGCGTCCGCGAAATCGGCGGGCACATGCAGCGTGAACGTCGAACCTTGGCCGAGCTGGCTCGTCACCGTGACATCGCCGCCAAGCAATTGCGCGAGGCGCCGCGTAATAGTGAGCCCAAGGCCAGTGCCGCCATATTGCTGCGTGATGTTCGGATCGGCTTGCACGAAGGGCTGAAAGAGCCGCGACAGATGCTCGCTCGACATGCCGATGCCGGTGTCGCGTACGGTGATAAAAATCTGCTCGACGCCGTTATGGACACGGCGCTCGAAGCCGACATCGATCTTGCCAGCACGTGTGAACTTCGAGGCGTTCGAGAGCAAATTCAGGACGCATTGGCGCAGCTTCATGGCGTCGGTGTTGGCGAGGCCGTCGGGCGCGGCGCCCATGAGCGCGATGGCGTTGCCGTTCTGCTCGGCGAGCGGACGCACTGTCTCGATCAGATCGTCCAGCATTTCGTGCGGATCGAAGGTCGCGGCGATCGCTTCCATGCGGCCGGCTTCGATCTTGGAGAGATCGAGAATCTCGTTGATCAGCGCCAGCAAGTGCTTCGCGGCCGTGAGAATGCGGTTGAGGTCCTGGACGGTAGCGGTGTCGCCACTATCCTCCGCGTCCTCCTGCAACATCTCCGCGTAGCCAATGATGGCGTTCAGCGGCGTGCGCAGTTCGTGACTCATGTTCGCCAGGAATTGCGATTTGGCGAGGTTGGCGCTCTCGGCTGCATGGCGCGCGTGCGCGAGTGAATCGACTCCGCGCTCGATCGCGTCGCCGCGCAGCGCCACCAAGCGCAGCAATGTGGCGAGATCCGCGTTCGCGGGGAGAGTGTCTGGATCCAGCGGCGACGAAAGCTCGTTGCTGAGCGTCTTTAGCGTCTCCGCCTGATGGGCGAGGGCGGTGGTGAGGAGCTGGATCGCGCCTGGCGAAACGGAGGGCGCCTGCACAGCGGCTTCGGCGATGCTGCTGACGCAGGTTAGGCGTACCGGCGCGCCGCCGGCTGTCGTGCGGATGAAACCCTGGTGACGCACGCGCAGGCGCGAACCGTCCGGGCGAACCACTGCATGCTCGATGGCGATACGGCGCACGGCGCCAGGGGTTGGCGCGAACGCTGCTTGTACAAGCGCGCGATCCTGAGGGGCTGCAAAGCAGGCATGCTGGATAATATCTTCGACAGTGACTGGGCGGCCCACGAGAGCGGCGAGTTGATCTGCGCCAAACAGCCTGTTGCTCGCGTAGTCGATCTCCCAGGCAGCGGAGGCGCGGTCGGAGAACGTCATATTGAGCTGGCGGATCCACTCAGCGTCCTGGGCTCGTGCGTGCGAGCTGCGATGCGCATGGTGAAGCGCGGCCATGGCGATAAAACCAGCGGCGGCCAGTGCTGCGAGCGCCGCGCCGAAAGCTTCGAGGCTGACGACATCGGTCGCGAATGCAAACCCCACGATCGCATACGGGGCGCAGGCAATCAGCGTGTGGAGGCGCCCGTGGCGCGCGTTGAGCATCGCATTGGCGACGAGCGCGCAAAGCAACGTCAACGCCAGCGCCGCGCCAAGGTCCGCACGCGCGTACCAGACGATAGCAGGGGCCGCGGCAAAGCTTGTCGCTGAGACGATATCAAGGCCGAGGCGCACGCGCTTGATGTGCTGCGGCTGTGCGTCATTGGCCCAGGAGAGCGCCGCCTTGCGCGCTTCATCAAGCAAGAGTGCAATGCCAAACCATATGGCGCCAGTCGCGACGCCGGCAGTGGCGCTGACGCCCAACGCCAAAAGCGCCATTACGTAGTAAGGTGCGCGCGTGCTCGCGAAGACTTCCTCTACGGCGCGCTCCAGAGCTGCACGGTTGATGAAGTGTTGCACGCGTGGTCCTATTGGCTAATTTCCCGGTAAGGCTATCGCGGCTTCCTAAAGCAAGCGTTCGTGAGGCGCTCTTTTGTGCTGATCTGATACGATTTTTTGACTTGCGCGACGGCCAAGCGTGAACGAGAGCTTCATGCTGACTAAGGTGGCGTTCATATGAATTTCAAATCCGACAACACCGCCAGCGCCGCTGCGGAAATCTTGCGCGCGTTGAGTGACGTGAATGACGGCGCCGTTGCGGCATATGGCGATGATCCGTGGTCACAGAAATTGGATGAAGCGTTTAGTGCAGTGTTCGAGCGCGAAGTGCGTGTGTTCACGGTCGCGAGCGGCACGGCGGCGAATGCAATCTCGATCGCGACTTTAACGCCGCCTTGGGGCTCGGTGCTCTGTCACCGCGAGGCGCACATCGAGTGCGACGAGTGCGGCGCGCCGGAGTTTTTCTCGGGCGGCGCCAAGCTGGTGCTGATGGAAGGCGAGGGCGCGAAGGTCACGCCGGCAACGCTCGCTGAAGCGGCGGCGCGCAACGCACGCGGCATTCACTCAGTGCAGCCCTCGATGCTCTCAATCTCGCAAACCACCGAACGCGGCTCTATTTACACCCCGGCGGAGGTATTTGCCTTAGGCGAAACGGCGCGCGGCGCGGGGTTGCGGTTCCACATGGACGGCGCCCGGTTCGCAAATGCCGTGGCAGCGCTAGGCTGCAAACCTGCAGACGTGAGCTGGCGCGGTGGCGTGGATCTGTTGTCTTTTGGCGCGACCAAGAACGGCGCCTTGGCGGCGGAATCCGTCGTGGTGTTCGATTTGGAGCTGGCCGAGGAAGTGGCGCGGCGGCGCAAACGCGGTGGGCACTTGTTCTGCAAGGGCCGTTATCCGGCGGCGCAGTTCTTGGCTTATCTGAAAGACGGTTTGTGGCTGAAGCTTGCAGCGCGCGCGAATGGCTTGGCGGCGAAACTAGCTGACGCGGCGGGCGTGGCCGGCGAGAGCAATCAAGTGTTCATCAAGCCGGGCGCGGAGGGCTTGGCGAAACTGCGGGCGGCAGGCGCACAGTTTTATGATTGGGGCGCGGATGGTTCTGGCGAGGCGCGCCTCGTCGTGTCTTGGAATCAGCCCGAGGCCGAAGTCGAGGCGATGTGCGCGCTGTTGAAGTCGTTGCGCTGAGGCGCAGTGTAAGCGCGCATGCGGCTGCGGTGCGAAAGTCCATGGGCGGTCTTGGCCCAGTGATGCGGGCGGAACACCAGCTCTAACAGCGCGCGCCATGCGGCGATGGTGGCCAGCGGCCAGTAGGCTGGCATTGTAAGCGCGGCGCGCAGGTGGCTGAAATTGCCTGAGACTGCGCTGGCGGTCAGTGCGGCGAAAAACGCGACGCAGAGGCCCGCGAGCGCCAGCGTAAAATCGGCAGCGCTTAGAAGCTTGTAAGGTGAAAGCGCAGCGATCAACACGATGCATGCAAGCGGCCCATGCGCGAATGCGGCGACGAGACCGCCGCCAAGCATAAGCTGCATCATTAAGAAGCCGCGTAAGCCAAGCTCTCGCAGTGTGCGCCACGGATTGCGCATGAGCACGAGCCAGGTCTGCATGTGGCCTTTGATCCAGCGCGTGCGCTGAGCCAGCCACGCGCGGAACGTGATCGGCGCTTCTTCGTACGTCGGCGGCCCGATCATGGCGGCGGCGTAGCGGTCACGAGCGAGGCGATAGCCCAGATCCGCGTCCTCGGTGACGTTGTACGGATCCCAACCACCGACGGCGCGCAGCGCGTCGATGCGGAAATGATTGCTGGTGCCGCCGAGCGGAAAGGGCAGGCGCAAGCTGGCAAGCAGAGGCAAGAGTTCGCGAAAAAGAATGGCGTATTCGGCGGCGAACTGGCGCGCGATCCACGAGGCATTAGCGTTGTCGATCTCAAGCGGCGCCTGCACGCAAGCGAGATTGTCCGGGCCATCCTCAAATGCAGCCAGCGCGGCGCGTAGCTGCGCGGGGTGCGGCCGATCTTCCGCGTCGTAGACGACAACGTAGTCGCCGCGTGCATGGATTAAGCCTGCATTGAGTGCCTTTGGCTTGGTGCGCGGCGCAGAGGCCGGCACGATGACGACGTCTATGTGCTTTGGACCTGCGACTGCGAGCGCTGCGGCAAGCGTATCAACGTCATCACCTTCGACGATCAGTTTTATGTCCAGTGCCTCGCGCGGATAATCGAGACGATCGAGCGCCGCGACGAGGTCGGCGACGACATTGGCTTCGCGGTAGAGCGGGCAGAGGATCGTGTAAGTTGGGCAGGTCGGAGTATCGGCAAGGCGCGAAAGCAGCGGGCGCAAATGCGCAGCAGCAAAGAGGCGCAGCAAAATCGCGGATGCAAAGAGCGTGATCGCGGCGGCGCGGATGCCGGTCCAGGCAAGATCAGGCGCGATATAAATGCCGTAGGCGATTGCGCTCGCGATCAGCGCGAGGGCGAAAATCTGGATGTAATGGAAGGTGCGTTTGGCGGAGCGAGACTTGTAGGCTCGATGAAAGCCTTCGCGCGCGGCCTCAAGGTCAGCCGCGCCGATTGAAATCGCCGCGGCGCGCAGTTCGTCCAGCCGAACGCCGCCATCCAACCCCATGGCCGGGCAACAACCTGAAGCGGCGCGTTACTCACAACCGCGCTTAGATTGCATAAATGCAATTTGAGGTAGAAATCCGATAACGCTCAATCCGTTAGCCCGGCGCGGGCGCAGTCGGTTTCTCAGCGTCGCGCCGCCCTGCCCACAGATCGGCGAGCGAGAACTTCAGGCCGACACCGAACATCAGAAGGATCACGCCTTCGCTTGGCGATTTACGCCCGTCTCCAATCCATCACCCAGTTCGTGTCCCAGGTTGCGCCGCCGTCACGCGAGACAGCCTGTTGCCAGCGGCAAGTAGATGCTGTGATGTTGTCCCATATACCGCGAACTTTGATGGGCTGATCGCCATCCATACCGTCGGCGCCGAATGTGCCGACGCCGTTATCGAAGCCGCCGGTCTGAGCGGGCAGCGTGAGCACGCCGTTGCGGGCGTTTACCCAGAAATCGCTCCAAATGTGCGTGTTCAGATCGAGCAAGCGCACTCCCATGCCGGCGAAGTCGCGAGCCGGAATGCGCAGCTCTTCGACGCTGCCGACGCCGCCCAATATGCTCCAGCACGTGGCTTCACCCTCGAATATGTCCCAATCGCCGGGGGCGCGGAGGCGGCGGTGTTCGATACGCCATTCGCCGGTCAGAAAATTGAAATCGCTGGGTCTGTTCATAGCGCCGACTCCGCGATGCGCGTGAATTGCATGCGCCAGTTCACTTCCCAACTCGCGCCATTGTCGGGCGAGAAGGCTTGTTCCCAGCGCGGATGGTCGGTCTGCGTTTCGCTCCATTGAAAACGGACGAGGATAGGCCGGCCGTTGAGCGTCTCTTCGGCGAGGAATGTGCCTACGCCATTCTCGAAGCCGCCCCGGACAGGCGTGTCGATCATGTGCGGATCGCGCCCGTCGAGCCACCAGATCGCCCATTGGCGGGTGCCCGGATTGAACGAGCGGAGGCCGACGGCGCGATACGCCCCGCCCGGAATTTCAAGCAGATTGTCATCGACGTTGCCGAGGCCGTTCATCAGCTTGCGCATCGAGCAGGCGCCAGCGAAGCGCTGCCATTCGGTCGAGCCGACGAGGCGACCGTTGAGACGCTGGTGCTCGACACTCCAATGACCGACTAGGAAATTGAAATCGTCAGGGTGGCCGGTATGGGCGGTGGGTGCGGCAATCGCCGCTGAGGTGCGTTGAGTTGTCATGGCGAGCGGTGTAAGCGATTAAACCTGACATCCGACGTCATGTTTTAGGCCGCAAACTACCTTTCATGCAGGCGAGCCGGCTTCTTTCGATCCTGATCCTCTTGCAGCTGCGCGGGCGGATGAGCGCCGAGGCGCTGGCGGCGGAGTTTGAGGTTTCCGTTCGCACGATATATCGCGACGTGGATCAGCTCAGCGCGGCGGGCGTGCCGATTTACGCCGAGCGCGGCAGGGCGGGCGGGTTTCAGCTGCTCGACGGCTATCGCACTCGGCTCACGGCGCTGACACCGGCCGAGGCGCACGCGCTCGTGCTTGCAGGTGTGGGCGGCGCGGCGGCGGATTTGGGCGTTGGCGCAGAGGCGGCGGCCGCGCAACTGAAGCTGTTGGCGAGTTTGCCAGCGGATTCAGGCGCGAGCGCACAACGCGTGGCGGCACGATTTCATCTCGATCCGCTGAATTGGTACAGCCGCGCCGAGAGCGTCGACATTCTGCCGGCGTTGGCGAACGCGGTGTGGAGCGATACGCGCGTGCGCATTCGCTATGAGAGCTGGAAGGATGTCGTTACGCGCGATGTCGATCCGCTTGGCTTGGTGCTGAAGAGTGGGGTTTGGTATCTGGTCGCGGCGGTGAAGGGCAAGCCGCGCACATATCGCGTGTCGAACATTCAAACGTTTGAAGTGATGAAGGCGAGGGCGAAGCGGCCGGCGCGGTTTGATCTTGGCCGCTATTGGAGCGCATGGGCGCGCGATTTCGAAGCGCGTCTGCTTGAAGAGCGCGCGGTGGTGAAGCTCTCTCCGGCAGGGCGCAAATTGTTGCGCGATGTGAGCGGGGCCGCGTTCGAGGCGGTGGAGGCGGCGCATAGGAAATGCGCGCCGGAAGGCTGGGTGAAAGCGGAAATCCCGATCGAAAGCACTGAACGCGCGACGCTGCAGATGCTACGCTTGGGCGCGGACATCGAAATCGTGTCGCCGCCGGCTCTGCGCGCGGCGGTAGCACGCGAAGCCGCCAAGGTCGTCAAGATTTACGCCTAGGCGGCTTTCAGCAACTCGCCGGCGAGACCTCGGCGCAACAGCGCCGCTGTCTCACGCACGCCAAAGATCGCCGCGAATTGACCAAAGCGCGGCCCGCTTTCGACGCCGAAGAGCACTTCGTAAAGCGCCTTGAACCAATCACGGAGCGGCTCGAACGCGTGCTCTTTGCCGACGGCGTAAACTTCGTTCTGGATGATTTCGCCGTCTGTCGTGTCGGCGGGCAATGCATCGAGACGCGCGATCAGATCTTCGAATGCGGCACGCTCTTTATCGGTAGCTGCGCGGAACTGCTTTGTCGGACGCACGAAATCGTTGAAGTAGGCGATCGCGTAGTCGGTGAGTTTATCCAGGAACGGATGCGTTTGCGGGGTCGTGCCCGGCGCGTACTTGCCAATGAACGCCCACAGCAAGTCCTTCGTCTCTGCGTTGGAAGCGGAGACGAGGTTGGTCAGCAGCGCAAACGAGATCGGCGTTAGATCGCGCGGCGGATTGCCGGCATGGATATGCCAAGCCGGGTTCTCCAATTGCTCGGCGGTGTTCTGGCCGTGGAAGCTTTCGACATACGTGAGATACTCATCCACCGCTTTCGGGATCACGTCGAAATAAAGCTTCTTAGCCGTACGCGGCTTTTGGAAATTGTAGAGCGAGAGCGATTCCGGCGCGGCGTAGGAAAGCCATTGCTCGACGCTGATGCCGTTGCCCTTGGTCTTCGAAATCTTCTCGCCGTTTTGATCGAGGAAAAGTTCGTAGACGTAATTGACCGGCGGCTCCGCCCCGAGCGCCTTGCAGATGCGCGCATAGACTTGCTGGTTCGGCTGGTGATCCTTGCCGAACATTTCAAAGTCGACGCCGAGCGCCGCCCAGCGCATACCGAAATCCGGCTTCCACTGCATCTTGGCGCGGCCGCCGGTGACGGTCTGTGTGATCTCTTCGCCGTCTTCGTCATCGAACGTGATCGTGCCGGCGGCGGCGTCGATGCGCTTCATTGGCACGTAGAGCACGCGCCCGCTCTTCGGTGAGATTGGCAGGAACGGGCTATAGGTCTTACGTCGATCTTCGCCGAGCGTCGGCAGCATGATCGCCATGATCTCGTCATAGGCCTTCAGCGCGTTGAGCAGCGCGGTATCGAACGCGCCGGACTTGTAAAGATCGGTGGCGGATTTGAACTCGTATTCGAAGCCGAAGCCATCGAGGAACGCGCGCAGGCGCGCATTGTTGTGATGCGCGAAACTCTCGTGCGTACCAAACGGATCAGGCACGTCGGTAAGCGGACGCTGCATGTAGGGGATCAGCGCTTCCGGGTTCGGCACGTTGTCCGGAATCTTGCGCATGCCGTCCATGTCGTCGGAGACGCAGATGATCTTGGTCTTGATCTTGTCTTCGGTCAGCACGCGGAAGGCATGGCGCACCATCGAGGTGCGCACCACTTCGCCGAACGTGCCGATGTGCGGCAGGCCGCTCGGACCGTAGCCGGTCTCGAAGATGACCGTGTCCTTCGGCGCTTTCTTCAGCCGCTCGACGACCAGGCGCGCTTGTTCGAACGGCCAAGCCTTGGCGGCGGAAGCGAGGGTAGGGAGATCTGACATCGGCGAATCCTTGGGCGATCTGCTTAGACCGCCCAAGCGCGCGATGCCAAATCCCTTAGGACTGCGCAGTCGGCGGCGTTTCGGCGTCGCGCTTGCCGAACAGGCGGTCCTTGAAGCGGCCGAGTGCGGCGCGGCGCTTAGCCAGGAAGCCCCAGCCGAACACGCCCGCCGCAACCCAAAGGAAGCCTTCAAGGCTCAAGGCCGCAGCGGTCACCAAACCGATCCAGATCGGCGTGCTGGGACGGTAAAAATAGCCAATGCCCATCGCCGTCCAGGCGGCGATGACGATAAGGCCGGCTACCGTGGGGATGATCCAGCGCGCTTTCATGTGCGAACTCCCGTGTTCCTTTGGACCTAAGTGGCCGCCGCTGCGCGCGCTGGATGCGGGCCGTTGCGATTTTTCGCGAGCCGGGCACAGTTCGAGTCGATGCGCACCTTGATCCTCATGCGGCACGCCAAGGCCGTCCGCCCCCACGAAGCCGAAAGCGATAAAGCGCGCGGGCTGACCGGCCGTGGCCGGCGCGAGAGCGCCGAAGCTGGCGAGGCAATGGTGCAAGCCGGCCTCGCGCCGACGCTGGCGCTTGTCTCGGCGGCGCAGCGAACGCGCGAGACGGCTGAGCATGGTCTGGGCGGCTTTAAACTTGAGACGCAGTTCGACGAAGCGCTCTACCACGCCGCGCCTGAGAGCATTTGGGATGCGTTCACGGCATGCGACGCCGAAAGCGTCGTGATCGTTGGGCACAATCCAGGCATTGGCGAACTTGTATCGATGTTATTGCGCGAGTCGCATGACGGCTCGCGTCTCGCGCGCGATTTCGATGGCCACTTCCCAACCGCTGCGTGGGCGGCGTTCGAAATTCGCGGCGGCCTAATGCACGCAGCAGGCCCGCGCATGATTGCGGCATGGAAGCCGGATCGGGACTAGTTTCGTTCGTCTAGGCGCGCCGCGAGTGCGCTCAATACGTCGCGTCCGCGGTAGAACACGCCCAATATTGCAACGCGCTCTTCGGCATCCGAAACTTCAAATGCGATCGTCACAGCTCTGCGCCAGCTTATGGTGCGCAATCCCGTTCTAATCTTGTCGCGCTTTGTGCCTCGATGAGGGATTGTTCCGAAGCTTTCGCAGTGTGCAATCAGTCGTTCGATGAAGCCGTTGGCTACGAGGCTGCCTTGAACGTTTGCGATGTATTCCCAAATCGCGAGCAGATCGTCTGTAGCCTCGCGATCAAAGATGACCGCGTAGCGCGCCATCAGGCTTTAATGATACGGGCGCGAACTTCGTCTGCCGTCATCGCACGCGATGGGTCAGCGGCTAGTGCTTCAGCGCGGGCGCGTATTGTAGTTTTGAGCCATTCATCGATGGAAGGCGCCGTATTCGCTTCCAAGGCGTCCAGCGCGTCAGCCATCGCGTCTTCGGGGCGCGCATAATTTTGCTCGGCGACCAATCGGAGCAGGCGATCGGCAGTTTCACCGCTCAGTGTGACTTTGGCTTCAGACATGCCGAAACTCTATCCCAAATCCGAATTGCTCGCTACTGGCTCGCCCAGACGATCCGCGCGATCCAATCGATATCCGCAGTCGCAAGCTCACGCGGACCGTGCGCGGGGTTGAGTGAGATGAGCTCGATCATCTGATCGTTGCGGCGGCCCAGAACCTTGGCCATCACTTCGCCCGCGCGGGTGCGCACCACGATGCGATCGCCCCGGCGCACGGCGGCGCCCGGCTGCACAACCACAATGTCGCCAGCGCGATAGGTGGGCTCCATCGAGTCACCTGCGATTTCGAGCGCGTAGACGCGGTCATCGCCGAGATCGGGAAAGCGCACGGTTTCATCTGCGCCGACTGGAAATCCGTTTTCGTCGAAGAAGCCGTCAGCGCCGGCGCGCGCCATGCCGACGATCGGGATTGCGCGGCCAGCGGCGCTCGCGTGACCTGAAAGCAAAGCGGCGAACTCATCCCAACTTGCATCGGCGGCTGCGAGCGCACGCGCGATGCTTTCGGTCGATGGCCAGCGCGCCCTGCCGTCTGCGGCTTGGCGCTTGGACTTGTTGAAGGTGGTGGGATCGAGCCCCGCCGCGCGCGCCAGCCCCGACGCGGAGAGCCCGCGCTTGGCCGCTAAAGCATCGATCGCCCGCCAGATTTGGCTGTGCTGCATGGGGATACGCTTTTAGCGGGTGAGGAAGGACTTTCAACCCACTATAGGATGAAAATCATATTTCGGTGGCGCCCGCTACCGGTCGTTGTGGAATGGTCCGCGCGGTAGGCGACACCGGGAGCAGAATCGGCGATGCGCACGGGTGTGAGCTTCGTCCACGATCTTGCGACGGATGCGCTGCGTCTGATCGATCCGGAAACGGCGCATCATGCAGCGTTGGCCGGGTTGCGTGCTGGCCTTGGGCCACGGGCGCGCGCGGACAAGTTTCCGCGCTTGCGGACGACGCTCGCAGGGCTCGATCTGCCTAACCCGATCGGCATGGCGGCGGGGTTCGACAAGAACTGCGAGGCGCCGGACGCACTGCTGGTGAGCGGCTTCGGCTTCGTCGAATGCGGCACCGTCACGCCGCTGGCGCAAGAGGGCAATCCGAAGCCGCGCATCTTTCGGCTCGGCGAAGATCGCTCGGTGATCAATCGGCTTGGCTTCAACAACAAAGGCCTTGATTGCTTCGTCGATTGCTTAGCGGCGCGCGCGGGCAAACAGGGGATCGTCGGCGCCAATGTCGGCGCCAACAAAGAGAGCGCCGATCGCGCCGCCGATTATGTGCTCGGCATGGGCCGTGTGTGGAAACACGCCTCCTATGTGACGGCCAACATCTCCTCGCCAAACACGCCAGGTTTGCGCGGGCTTCAGGAGCGTGGCGCGCTTGAGGATTTGCTCGGCCGCATGCGCGAAGCCCGTGCGCCGCTGGAAGCAGCGCACGGGCGCCGACCGCTGTTTCTTAAAGTGGCGCCAGACCTAGATGATGTCGCTGTCGCCGATATCGCTGAGCTTGTGCCGAATTACGGGCTCGACGCACTGATCGTCTCGAACACGACATTGCAACGCCCGCCACAGCTTACATCAGAGTATCGCGACGAGGCTGGCGGGCTTTCAGGGCAGGCGCTGTTTCAGATTTCCACGCAGACGTTGCGCTTATTTGCACAGGCGCTTCAAGCGCGGTTGCCGCTTATTGGCGTCGGTGGCGTGGCGAGCGGCTTGAACGCGCTGGCCAAGATCAAAGCTGGAGCCAGCGCGGTGCAACTGTACTCAGCCATGGTGTTCGAAGGACCGGGGCTGGTCGCGCGCGTGCTCGATGAACTCGACGGGCTGCTCGCGACCGAAGGTTTCGACTCTATCGCCGAAGCCGTCGGCGCCGATTTGCGCTAGGCGTTGCGCGCAAGAATGCGCTGACGCATCGATGCTGTGAGCTGGCGCAAGTTCGCCATCAGCGCGCGGATGTCGCCGTTGTTGCGGCCAAGCACGGCAAGAAACTCGCTCTGCTGCTGTTGCGCCAACCAGATCTGATTGCCTTCCAGCATGAGCGAAACGTCGATCACCTTCCAGCCATTGGCGGCGCGCAGCATGCGCCATTGCACAGGCAACGCACGCCCGCCGCCGCGCGGCACGATTTCGCTGGAGACGATGACATCGCGCCCGGCGATGCGCTCAACCGAGTCAGTGACGCGGATAGAGGCGCCGCTATAGCTGTCGAGGCGGTCTTCGTAGACGGCGATCGAATATTCGCGGAACGTGTTGTTCCAGTCGGTGCGCAGCGCCGCATCAGCGCGCAGCTGCGTGCCATAGCGACCAAGCACGAAATTGGCGATGCGCGGCATGTCCGCAAATTGCGTCATTAACCGATCGAACGTCTGCCGGCGTTGCGCCGACGAGATCGAGCGGTCGCCAAGCGTGCGCAGGGCAGCGCTGGCGTTCTCTTGCACGTAGCGCTCAGCATCGGCGTTGCGCGCCGCGTGCGCTTCAGGGGCGATCGCGAGAACGCCAACGCCCAGCATGCCGGCAAAGAACGCGGCGCGGGTCAGTTTAGCGGTCACGAAGCTTCTCCTGTAATGTTGTCCAACACATAATATGCCAGACCGTATTCTTCATCGGGCGGGAGGAAGCTGATTGTGTCGCCCCCCGGCGATGTCTCATCAGTGATGTCCTCGAAATCAGGCAAGTCTTGGACATCGGTGCGACCGTTTTCGATCGCGCTATCACGAAGTTGGCCGTAAGAGGCGCGGATGGTCGCGTACGGATCGATTGAATTCGCGCGAATATCGTCAATGGTTTCGAGCACTTGTTCGCGTGCGGCGAGGCCGGTGAGGATGCCGCGCGCCATGCGGGCGGTTTCCGCTTCTTCGCCGCGCGCCCAATTCAAAGGATCGAACACCATGTCGACGACGCGCCCGGTGGTGTCGCGCAAATTGCTCGGACCAAGCACAGGAATGAAGAGGTAAGGGCCGGACGCTACGCCCCACACAGCGAGCGTTTGGCCGAAATCTTCGTCGTGCCGCTCAAGACCCATGCTGCTCGCGGGATCGAACACGCCGACGATGCCGATGGTAGTGTTGACGCCAAAGCGCGCAGCCGTCGTGCCAGCACGCGCGAACTCGCCTTGCAGCACATCGTTCGCAAAGATCACTGGGCCGCGCAGATTGCGGATGAAATTCAGAACGCCAGTGCGCACGGGCCGCGGCGTCACGGCGCGATAGCCGCGCGCGACCGGCTCCAGCACCGCCTGGTCGATACCTTCATGGACGGCAAAAAGACCGCGGTTCGCGCCCTCCCACGGGTCGCTCACCGCGTCCTGCGCAAAAGCGACCGTCGGCGCCGCCAAGCAAGCAGCAAACGCTAGTACAGAAACACTTCCACGCATGGACCACCCTCAAGCCCGGCAGATAATAATTGGCCTTGGTTAATCAACTTTGCCGTTTACGACATCTGAACGGGATACCCAGCGCAGGTCGGATTTGAGCTACCGGCCATGCCTCAGAAGATTGAAATAGCTAATTAAAATCCAGTGTGAGGCACAGCGGCCACAGCCCGAGAAAGTTGTTGTGCAACGCGAAGAGGCGCCGGGGGCAAGGGGGCTTTCATCCGCGCCTGTTTCCATGCCATATAAAGATATGTTTATATCTCCAAGCCAGCCCGTGCCGGAGCGGCGCGACGCCGAGCGGGTCGTCGGCGCGTTGCGCGCGGCCGGCGAGCAGACCCGGCTGCGGGTGCTGGCGCTGCTGACCGAGGGCGAACTGGCTGTCGGCGAGATCGCGCAGGCTTTGGCGCAAAGCCAGCCGCGCGTGAGCCGGCATTTGAAGTTGCTGACCGAAGCAGGATTGGTCGAGCGCGCGCCTGAAGGCGCTTGGGTGTTTTATCGTCTGGCTCCGGCGCACACGACGGAGCGCCACTTCGCCGAAGCGATGCTGGCGATGCTCGATCCGCAAGATCCGTCGTTGCAGCGCGATGTCGAACGCTTGAGTCAAATCCGCTCCGCGCGCGAAGAAACGGCGGCGGCGTATTTCGAACGCAACGCGGCGGACTGGGAGCGCGTGCGCGCTCTGCATTTGCCCGAAGCTGACATCGATAGCGCCATCCTCGCCGCGGCTGGCGAGGGGCCGTTCGAACTGATGGTCGATGTCGGCGTTGGCCAAGGCCGGATGATTCAACTCTTCGCCGAACGTGTGCGCCGCGCTGAAGGCTTCGATACGTCGCGCCAGATGTTGGCGATTGCACGCGCTTCGCTTGATGGCTTGAAAGCAAAAGCGGCGGTGCGGTTTGGCGATGCGTACTCGCCGCCCGTTGAAGCCAGCGCAGCTGATCTCGTTACGATCCACCAGGTGCTGCACTTCTTGGTCGATCCAGGGCGAGCATTGGCTGAGGCGGCGCGTCTGCTTAAGCGCGGCGGGCGCTTGCTCGTCGTCGATTTCGCGCCGCACGATCTGGAATTTCTGCGCGAAGAGCACGCGCATCGCCGGCTCGGTTTCAGCGATGCCGAAATTCGCGGCTGGTGCGCGGCGGCGGGCATTGCGCGCGTCAAAGCGACGACGCTTGACGCCAACGACGGCGGCAAGCTCACGGTAAAAGTCTGGGTGGGAGACAAGGCATGAGCATCGCTCACGCACATAATTTGATCGCGGAAGCGGCCGAGCGGCTGGCGCAGCCGCGCGTCTCGTTCGAGTTCTTTCCGCCGAAAAGCGAAGCGCTGGAGGCGCAGCTCTGGGAGTCGATCCGCAAACTTGAGCCGCTGTCGCCGAGCTTCGTCTCTGTTACGTATGGCGCTGGCGGCTCAACCCGTGACCGCACCCACCGCACAGTCTCCCGCATCGTTGACGAAACCAGCTTGAAGCCGGCGGCGCACTTAACCTGCGTCGGCGCCAGCCGCGAAGAGATCGATGGCGTGCTGCGCGATTATTGGGCGGCGGGCGTGCGCCACATCGTGGCGCTGCGCGGCGATCCGCCGGGCGGCCTAGGCACACCATACGAGCCGCATCCCGAAGGCTACGCGAGTGCAGTCGATCTCGTCGCCGGCGCCAAGCGCGCTGGCGATTTCGAGATTTCAGTCGCGGTGCATCCAGAGAAGCATCCCGCGAGCGCAACGTGGGCGCACGACATCGAGAACTTCAAGGCGAAGCTAGCGAACGGCGCCACGCGCGGCGTGTCGCAATTCTTCTTCGATGCCGATGTGTTCTTGCGCTTCCGCGATCGCCTCGCCGCGGCGGGCGTCGATGCGCCGATCGTGCCGGGCATCATGCCAGTCACGAACGTGAAGGGTTTGAAGAAAATGGTCGATGGCTGCGGCGCGACTTTGCCGGGCTGGCTGGTGCGTCTGTTTGACGGCCTCGATGACGATCCAGATACGCGCCGCTTGGTGGCGGCTGCGACGACGGCGCAGCTCTGCGCGCATCTGGCCTCCGAGGGCGTCGAGGATTTCCACTTCTACACGCTGAACCGCGCCGATCTTACATTGGCGATCTGCCGCATCATTGGCGTGCGCGCGAAGGAGCAGGCGGCATGACCCGCGAACAACGATTGCAGCTCATCAACGCCGAGATCAAAAAGCGCATCCTGATCCTTGACGGATCGATGGGCGCGTATCTGCAGGGCTTTGGGCTCACCACGAACGATTTCCACGGCACGCGCTTTACCGAGCATCCAATGTCGCTGAAGGGCGACACCGATTTGCTGACGCTGACGCAGCCGCACATCATCACCCAGGTGCACGAAGCCTACATCGCCGCCGGCGCCGATATCATCAGCACCAACACCTTCACCGCGACGCCGGTCAGCCAGGCGGAATACGCGCTGGAAGAGGTGGTGTACGAGATCAACGTCGATGCGGCGCGGCTGGCGCGCGAGGCGTGCGATCGCGCTGAAGCGGCGGATGGCAAGCCGCGCGTGGTGGCCGGCTCGATTGGGCCAACGACGAAACTTCTCTCGATGTCGCCCGAAGTTGGCGATCCGGGGCGGCGCGATGCGGATTTTGTCGGCATGGCGAAGGGGTATGAAGAGCAAATCCTCGGCCTCATCGAAGGCGGCGCCGATCTGCTGCTGATCGAGACGATCACCGACACGCTGAACGCAAAGGCGGCGCTCTGGGGCGCGTGGGAAGCGTTCGACAAAACCGGCGTTGAGTTGCCGCTCTGGATCAGCGGCACCATCACCGATCGCTCCGGCCGCACGCTTTCCGGGCAGACGGTGGAGGCGTTCTACAATTCGGTGCGCCACGCCAATCCGTGGGCGGTTGGGCTGAACTGCGCGCTCGGCCCGCAAGACATGCGCGCGTTCTTGGCGGATTTGGCGCGCGTCGCGGAATGCTACGTCGGCGCCTATCCGAACGCGGGCTTGCCAAACGCGATGGGCGGCTACGATGAGACCCCGCATTCAATGGAAGAGCATTATTCAGAGTGGGCGCGCGCCGGATTGCTCAACATCGCCGGCGGCTGCTGCGGCACGACGCCAGAGCACATCACCCACATGCTGCACGCGGTCGAGGGCGTAACGCCGCGCGCGATCCCGGCGCGGGATACGCGGCTGAGGCTCGCGGGCCTTGAGCCGTTCACGGCGGCAGCGTGATGAGCAATCCCTTCGCAAACTTCGTCATTGTCGGCGAACGCACTAACGTCACCGGCTCGGCGAAATTCCGTAAGCTCATCGAAGCTGACGATTATGCGGGCGCGCTCGTTGTTGCGCGTCAGCAGGTCGAGTCCGGCGCTAACGTGCTCGACGTCAACGTCGATGCGGCCATGATCGACGGGCCGGCGGCGATGACGCGGTTCTTGAACCTGATCGCATCCGAGCCGGACATCGCCCGTATTCCGCTGATGATCGACAGCTCCAAATGGGAAGTGATCGAAGCAGGCCTGCGCTGCGCGCAAGGCAAATCGATCGTGAACTCGATCTCGCTGAAGGAAGGCGAGGAGGCGTTTCTGCTGCACGCCCGCAAAGTGCGCCGCTACGGCGCCGCCGCCGTGGTGATGGCGTTCGATGAGCAGGGCCAGGCCGATACCGCCAAGCGCAAAATCGAAATCTGCACCCGCGCTTATAACACGCTCGTCGATAGCGGCTTTGCGCCGGAAGACATCATCTTCGATCCGAACATATTCGCGGTCGCGACCGGTATCGAAGAGCACGCCAACTACGCCAAGGATTTCTTCGAAGCCACGGCCTACATCCGCTCCGAACTCAAGCACGCGCACGTTTCCGGCGGCGTCTCCAACGTCTCCTTCTCGTTCCGCGGCAACGAGCCGGTGCGCGAAGCGATGCACGCCGTCTTCCTCTATCACGCCATCCGCGCCGGCATGGACATGGGCATCGTCAATGCCGGCTCGCTGACATTGTACGATGATGTCGAGCCGGAATTGCGCGAACGCGTCGAAGACGTGCTGCTCAACCGCCGCGATGATTCCACCGAGCGGCTGCTCGAGATCGCCGAACGCGCCAAGGCTGGCGGCAAGAAGAAGGGCGAGGAGCGCGACCTGACGTGGCGGTTAAAGCCCGTCGGCGAGCGGCTCTCGCACGCACTCGTACACGGCATCAACGAATTCATTGTCGAGGACACCGAAGAAGCGCGTCTCGAAGCGGTGCGGCCGCTGCATGTGATCGAAGGGCCGCTCATGGACGGCATGGGCGTCGTGGGCGATCTCTTCGGCGCCGGCAAAATGTTTCTGCCGCAAGTGGTGAAGTCCGCGCGCGTGATGAAGCAAGCGGTGGCGCATCTCATTCCGTACATGGAAGAGGAAAAGCTGCGCACCGGCATGGCCGGCAAGTCCAACGGCAAGATCGTGATGGCGACCGTGAAGGGCGACGTCCACGATATCGGCAAGAACATCGTCGGCGTTGTGCTGCAATGTAACGGCTACGAGATTGACGATCTCGGCGTCATGGTCTCGTGCGATAAGATTCTGGCGCGCGCCAAGGAGATCGGCGCCGACGCGATCGGGCTCTCGGGCCTGATCACGCCGAGCTTGGACGAGATGGTGTTCGTCGCCAGCGAAATGCAGCGCACGGGCATGACGCTGCCGTTGCTGATTGGCGGCGCCACCACATCGCGCACGCACACGGCGGTAAAGATCGCGCCAGTCTATTCCGGGCCGACGATCTATGTGACCGACGCATCGAAAGCCGTGCCTGTCGTGCAAAAGCTGCTCGGCGACGATCGCGATAAGCTCATCTCCGAAACCAAAGCCGATCAAACGCAAGCGCGCGAAAGTTACCTCGCCGGCCAGGACAAACGCCCGCGCTTGCCGCTGGCGAAAGCGCGTCAGCGCGCGCCGAAGCTGGAGTACGCGCCAGTGAAGCCGAGCTTCCTCGGCGTACGCGCATTCGAGAATTTCCCGCTGGCGGAGCTGTTGCCTTACATCGACTGGACGCCGTTCTTTGCATCTTGGGATTTAGTCGGCCGCTATCCTGCGATCCTGGAGGACGAGATCGTCGGCGAAGCGGCGCGCAATCTCTATCACGACGCGCGCGTCATGCTGGATCAGCTCGTCGCCGAAAGGTGGGTGAAGGCGTCCGGCGTCATCGGCTTCTGGCCCGCGAACGCTGACGGCGACGACATCGTTCTGTTCAAGGATGACAAACGCGGCAAGGAATTGGCGCGGTTGCACACGTTGCGTCAGCAAATGGACAAGGGCGAAGCCAAAGGCAATTTCGCGCTCTCGGACTTCGTTGCGCCCACCGGCACACCTGATTATGTCGGCGGCTTTGCGGTGACGGCGGGCATTGGCGAGGAAGATGTCGCCATCCGCTTCCGCCGCGCCAATGACGACTACTCTGCCATCTTGGCGCAAGCGCTCTGTGATCGTCTGGCGGAAGCGTTCGCCGAAGCCATGCACGCCAAAGTGCGGCGCGAGCTTTGGGGGTATGCGAAGGACGAAGCGCTTGGCTACGATGCGCTTCTCGAAGAGAAGTATCGAGGCATCCGCCCGGCGCCCGGCTATCCAGCGCAGCCCGACCACACCGAAAAGCGCACCATCTTCGATCTGCTGCAGGCGGAGAAGAATGTCGGCATCGAACTCACCGAAAGCATGGCGATGACGCCGCCGTCTTCCGTGAGCGGGCTCTATTTCGCGCATCCGCAAGCGGAGTATTTCGGCGTCGGCCGCATCGACCGGGACCAGGTCGCCGACTACGCGCAACGCAAGGGCTGGGACTTGGCCACCGCCGAACGCTGGCTGGCGCCAATCCTGAGCTACGATCCGCTGATCGCGAAAGCGGGCTGAGCCATGAGCGATAAGCCCACGCAAAAAGGAATATTGGAGCGGCAAGGTCGGCGACGAGTGGGCCAATCGCGCCGATCGTATCGACATTATGCTCGCGCCAATGACGGACGCTGCGCTCGCGCGCGCGTCGTTTCAGCCGGGCGAGCGCGTGCTCGATATCGGCTGCGGCGCCGGCGCGACAAGCTTCCGGATTGCGCAAACGGGCGCGCGCGTGACTGGTGTCGATATCTCGGCGCCGTTGCTGGACGTCGCACGCAAGCGCGCCGCCGCTGCCGATCTCCCCGTTGAGTTCATCGAGGCCGATGCTGGCGCGGCGAAGCTAGAGCGCGCCTTCGATGCCGCGTTCTCGCGCTTCGGCGTCATGTTCTTCGAAGAGCCCGCGGTGGCGTTCGCAAATATTCGCGGCGAATTGCGCCCAGGCGCCCGCGCCGTCTTCATCGTCTGGCGCCAGCTCGCTGAAAATCCCTGGGCCACAACGCCGATCGAAGCTGTTAGGCCAATTCTGAAAGCGCCGCTCACGCCGCCCGATCAGAATTCCCCGGGGCCGTTCTCGCTGGCCGATCCGAAAAAGATCGAGCGCGTGTTGGGCGAGGCGGGCTGGACCAACGTTAAGATCACGACGTGGGACGGTGACATTGCCATCGGCGGCGGCGGCGGGCTTGAAGAGAGCGCGGAGTTTCTGCTGAAAATCGGCCCCTGCGCGCGCGCGATCGTAGAGCAAGGGATCGATCCGGCCGAAGCGCGCCAGCGGCTCATCGATAAGCTTACGCCGCTACGAAGCGACGATGGCGTCAAACTCGGCGCTGCCTGTTGGCTGGTCGAAGCGGTGAGTTGAGCTTGCTCGCGCCGATACGGGGATACAACCGCACAAATCCGACCGAGTGCGAACCGTACCTATCATCCACGCATCGCTCCGCTGGAGGGCAGTTGGCCAATGTTCGACCCAATGCGACGAGCGATATGATTGAGCGTGAAGCGTGAGCGAGACGATCC
>LNEK01000026.1 GCA_001464425.1 Alphaproteobacteria bacterium Ga0077535 | reverse complement strand
CACTCCCCGCAAACAGAACCCCGCCGACCGTGTCACGCACCTTTCGAGTTTCGGACGTCTACGAAAGCTCCCGTGTGCGAACGAAGCGATGATAGGCATGGTTTGACGTCGGTCGGATTGGTGCGGGTGTATCCCCGTATTTTGCAATCTATTTGCGATGCAAACACCATCGTCATTCCGGCTCTCGCTTTCGCGAGCCCCGGAATGACGATGGTGTTTGAGCTTCCAAAAGCGGAACGTTATTCCGCCGCTTGCGTCGTTGGGAATTTGTAGTTTTTGAAGGTTTCGCGCAGCGCCAGTTTGTTGATTTTGCCGGTGGCGCCGAGAGGGATTTTTTCCACCAGGACGACATCGTCAGGCATCCACCATTTGGCGATCTTGCCTTCGAGGAATTTCAGCAATTGATCGCGCGTGGGCTGCGCGCCGGGCTTGGGCTCGATGATCAGCAGCGGGCGCTCGTCCCATTTGGGATGCAGAATGCCAATCACGGCGGCGTTGGCGACGCCATCGGCGCCCACCGCGAGATTTTCGATATCGATAGAGCTGATCCACTCACCGCCGGATTTGATGACATCCTTGGCGCGGTCGGTGATCTGCATGATGCCGAGCGGATCGATGGTGGCGACGTCGCCAGTATCGAAGAAGCCGCACTTCTCCAACGCCTCGCCCTTGTCGTTCTTCGCGCCCGCATTCTTGAAATACGCCTTCGCGATCGATGGCCCGCGCACCAGCAATCGGCCGAACGCCTTGCCGTCGTGTGGCTTCTCAACGCCTTCGTCGTCGACGATTTTCATCTCGACGGTGAACGGCGGGCGCCCCTGCTTCAGCTTGGTTTTGAGCTGCGACTCGCGATCCTGCGCCGCGTGCTCGGGCAGCAATTTGCCGACCGTGCCCATCGGGCTCATCTCGGTCATGCCCCAGCCGTGTAGAACTTCGATGCCGTAATCTTCCTCGAATGCGCGCAGCACCGCTTCGGGCACGGCCGAGCCGCCGATAACGACGCGCTTCAAAGTCGTCGGCTTCAATTTGTTCTCGCGCAAGAATGCGAGGAGCCCGAGCCAGACTGTCGGCACCGCGGCGGTGAACGTAACGCCCTCGGTTTCCAGCAATTCAAAAACACTCGGGCCATCGAGCTTGCCGCCGGGCATCACCACTTTGGCGCCGCACATCGGCCCGACGAATGAGATCGCCCAGGCATTGGCGTGGAACATCGGCACGATCGGCATCACCACGTCGCTAGCGCCGCAGCCGAACACGTCGGTCTGGTTCGCGGCCATAGCGTGCAACACGTTCGAGCGGTGCGAATAAAGCACGCCCTTTGGATCGCCGGTGGTGCCGGAGGTGTAGCAAAGGCCGGCGGCGGTGTTTTCGTCAAAGCCGCCCCAAGCAGCGTCGGTGCTTTGGCCGTGGATGAAATCCTCGTACGCCTCGATCGGCACGCTCGATTCCGGCACGTGCGCGCGATCGGTGAAAGCCACGTAGAGCTTCACGCTGGTCAGCAGCGGCGCGATTTTTTCAACGATCGGCGTGAACGTAGTGTCGAAGAAGAGCACCTTGTCTTCGGCGTGATTGATGATCCAGGCAATCTGTTCGGGAAATAGGCGCGGGTTCAACGTGTGCAGGACGGCGCCCATACCCATAGCGCCATACCAGGCTTCAAGGTGCCGATCGGTATTCCAGGCGAGCGTGCCGACGCGATCGCCCATTTGGATGCCGCGTGCGCGCAAGGCGCCCGTCACTTTCTTGGCGCGGGTCCAGATATTGCCGTAGGTGTTGCGCGTGATCGGGCCTTCGATGCTGCGCGTCACCACTTCCCGATTGGGGAAATTGGCCTTCGCGTGATCCAGGATCCGGTCGACCGTCAACGGCCAGTCCTGCATAAGCCCAAGCATTCGCGCCTCCCGATTATCTCGTTGGCGCGATTAAAGCGGGCTGGAGCCGCGCTGGCAAATGCCCTGTCAGGCCGCGTGCGCGGGCGCCGCGATCTCTTGCTCGGTTGGCGTGGCGAAAACGCTTTGCAGGCGCGCCTGCAGAGCGCGCGCATCGCTCTCCGCCGGCCATGAGACAGCGTGAAGCCGGCCGAACACAGCCGGCGCCGGCAATTCCTCATAACGCGGACGCGCTACGCATTGGCGCGAAGGCTCGGGCCACAAGGACGCGATCAGCGCGGCGTGTTGATGGGCAAGAGCGGCGCGGTCGAGATGCGCGGCGCCTGGGCCGTCGAGCGCTGGCGCCAGGAGCTGCTCGTGCTCCGGCGGCTTGGTCACCGAAGTGCGCAGCGCGAAGGTCGTTACGGCAATGTCAAAACCGCGCATGGGGGCTCCGCGCAAACGGCGCGCGGTCCAGAAGGCGCCGCGCCGCTGAATCGGAGGTTAAGGCGTGTTCGCGTCAGGGATAAAGACGCGATTTCGTCCATGCCGCGCTGACGCTCTCGCGGCTGAAGGTTAGGCGGTCGTGCAGGCGGAACGGGCGGTCGCGCCAGAATTCGATCGCGAGCGGAACGATGCGGTAACCGCGCCAATGCTCCGGCCGCGGCACCTCCCCGAGGCCGAACTTGGCAGTGAATTCCGCGATCCTCTTTTCGAGCGCGAGACGATCTTCGAGTGGGCGTGATTGTTTGCTGGCCCAAGCGCCGAGGCGCGCACCGCGGTCGCGGCTCTGGAAATAGGCGTCGGCTTCGGCGGCGCTGACGGGCTCGACCAGCCCGCGCACACGCACCTGGCGGCGCAGGCTCTTCCAGTGAAACACGAGCGCCGCGCACGGATTAGCTTCGAGTTGTCGGCCCTTGGCGCTTTCGGCGTTCGAGTAAAACACGAAGCCGCTCGCGTCGACGCCCTTGAGCAAGACCATGCGGACGTCGGGGAAGCCGTGCTCATCGGCTGTCGCCAGCGCCATGCCGTTGGGGTCGTTCGGCTCTTTGGATTTGGCTTCGCCGAGCCAGCGTTCGAACAGCGCGATCGGCTCGCTTTCGGCGAACAGAGCGGCGTCATCCGGCGGCGGATCGCCGGCCGGATCATATTTCGGTGATGGGGGGATGAGGTTGTCGCTAGTCACGCAGCGCTCCGTTTTCGACGCGAGATTATCATAAATCGGTGAGTTAGCGCGGCGTCGCGTCGCCCCAGGGAACGTAGCTTTGCGGCAACGCTTTACACCCATCGTCTGACGCATCCATGCGGACGCCGCGCGGCATCCCATATGCGACAGGAGTTGAGGAAAGAACGCGGGATGATCGTCTATAATCTGCACGGTGAACGGGTCGCCGAAGTCGGGCCCCGCGGCGCAGCGATCGATAGCGAGCGCGATGCGCTCGAACTGATCCAGGAAGCGGTCAGCTCCGATGCGCGTTTCGTGGCGATCCCGGCCGAACGCCTGAGCGGCGATTTTTTCCGCTTGAACACGAAGAAGGCCGGCGAGTTCATCCAGAAGTTCGTCAACTATCGGCTGCGCGTCGCCATTCTCGGCGATATCTCGAGCCACACCGAAGCGTCAGAGCCGCTCGCCGATTTCGTGCGCGAGTCCAATCGCGGCAAGTCGGTCTGGTTCGTGCGCGACAGCCACGAACTGCACGCGCGCTTGGCCCCCGCCCCGCTCGCCGCCGCGGATTGAACCGCGTTGCCGGTTGGTGGCGGGTGTGCCACTGACGATGCGGCATGTCGCACAACACGTTCGGCCATCTTTTCCGCGTCACCACCTGGGGCGAGAGCCATGGGCCGGCGCTTGGCTGCGTGGTGGACGGGTGCCCGCCGGGGCTGCAGCTTTCAGCGGCGGATATTCAGTATTGGCTGAACCGCCGCCGGCCAGGTTCGAGCCGCTTCGTCACGCAGCGGCGTGAGCCGGATGAGGCGAAGATCCTCTCCGGCGTGTTCGAAGATGAGCGCACGGGCGGGCCGGTGACCACCGGCGCGCCGATTTCGCTGATGATCGAAAACGTCGATCAGCGCAGTAAGGATTACGACGAGGTCCGCGATCTCTATCGGCCGGGCCACGCCGATTACGTCTATGACGCCAAGTATGGCGTTCGCGATTATCGCGGCGGGGGCCGTTCCTCGGCCCGCGAAACCGCGGCGCGCGTGGCGGCAGGCGCGATTGCGCGCAAGGTGCTGGGCGACGGCGTCCAGATCCGCGCGGCATTGGTGCAGATCGGCGCGGTGGCCATCGATCGCAGCCGCTGGGATTGGGCCGAGGTGGAGAACAACCCGTTCTGGTGCCCGGACGCTGAAACCGCAAAGGCCTGGGAGGCGCTCCTCGACGACACCCGCAAGGACGGCAATTCGGTCGGAGCGATCGTTGAGGTGGAAGCCGCCGGCGTGCCGGCCGGATGGGGCGCGCCGGTCTACGGCAAGATCGATGCGGAACTTGCCGGCGCCCTGATGAGCATCAATGCGGTCAAAGGCGTCGAGATCGGCGCCGGCTTTGCGGCGGCGGCGCTGACGGGCGTTGAAAACGCTGACGAAATGCGCGCCGGCAATGATGGCAAGCCGATCTTTCTCACCAACGCCGCGGGCGGCGTGCTGGGCGGGATATCCACCGGCCAGCCGATCGTTGCGCGCTTTGCGGTGAAACCGACATCTTCCATCCTCACGCCGCGCCGGACTGTTACAGCTCAGGGCGAAAACGCTGATATTTCAACCAAGGGTCGCCACGATCCGTGCGTCGGCATCCGCGCCGCGCCGGTTGGCGAAGCGATGGTCGCGTGCGTGCTGGCCGACGCGATGTTGCGCCACCGCGGCCAAACCGGGCGCTGAACCTGAGCTATTCGACATTTGGAAAAGCTTGCGAAGGCCCGTAACTTGGCCTTAATCGATTCAGCGGACGTGCGTTTGTCGGAGCCGCACTATGAACTTCGTTCTGTCCCTGCCGCGCTACGCGCAAACGGCGCATCGTTACGTCACCAATAGCTGGCGGCGAGCCGTTCACCAGGAACGCATCCTGGCGACCACGACGTTCGCGCTCATCTTCGCCACCACGCTCACCTGCGTCGATTTCCTGATCACCGGCGCGCCGGACTGGAACCCAGGCGGCGAAGCCTACGCGATGGAACCTGTGCGCCGCGTGGCCGCGCCGGTCGTGGACGAGTTGAAGACGCCGGAAGTGATCACGCTCACGGCCGCTGCGATCGAACGCCGGGTCGACTATAGCTATACCGATCAGGTGCTGCTCGGCGGCCCGGATACCGAGTTCGTCTCGTCCGCCAAATTCGAGCCGAGCGCCGCGACGCTCGCCGCCCAGGCAACCAAGGCGATTTAAGCAGTTCGCTCAGCAGTAGCGCCGGAACTGGAAGCTCGGCTTCCTGTTTTCCCAGCGTCATGTTTGGAAAAACCCTCCCTCCGTCTGAAAAATGGAAAGCCATTGGCGCATTCGGCGCGATCGCGGGCGTGAGCGCCGTTGCGTTCGACCTGATGTTGTTTGGCGGCTTCCAGATTGATCCCACGCCGACGCGCGCAGTCGCCGAGGCGCCGCGCGACAATCGGTATGCCGACATGATCGATAGCGGCTGGCGCTCTGCT
Source organism: Alphaproteobacteria bacterium Ga0077535 (assembly GCA_001464425.1). GTDB lineage: Bacteria > Pseudomonadota > Alphaproteobacteria > Caulobacterales > Aquidulcibacteraceae > Vitreimonas. The sequence goes on along the minus strand of LNEK01000026.1, from coordinate 282,685 downwards.
TACACCACCATCGCCACGGCGTGGGCGGATGAAGCCGCGATCGACCCCGAGGCCGCCGCCGAAGACTTAGCGGGCGATGCAAGCTCTGCTCCCGTGGGCACTCGCGCTGCCGTTTACAGCGTGACGAGCGAGGACGAACTCTACGAGGAAATCGCCGCGCTCTATGCCGAACAGGACGAACGCGCCGCGGCCCGCGCCGAAGAGCGCGCGATGGCTGAAGCAGAGCTCGTGCCGGATGATTACTTCGCGGACGACGCGTTCGCTGACGACAAGGCGGCTTCAGACAATCCCGAACCGGTCACCGCTTACGAAAACGCGTCACCTTGGTGAGGAAGGCAAGCTCGGTTTCTTCAACATCGAAGCCGACTTCGCCGAACAGCGCCGCGAAATCTTCCTTCAGGTAGGACGTGAAGTACGGCTCGTGGAAGCCGACGGGGAAGTATTCGAGCATTTGATCAAGATCGGCGGCGTCACCGGTTTGGATTGAGTCCGCCAGCACAAACGTCCCGCCGGGTTTGACCATCCGCGCAATCTCGCGCGCGGCGTCGCGGCGTATGCGCGGGGGCAATTCGTGGAAGAGGTAGACGCAGGTGGCGGCGTCGAAGCTTGCATCTTCAAACGGCGCTTGCTCGATGGCGCCTTGGACGATCTCGACGTGCGGCCAATCTTCCAGGCGTTTGCGCGCCTCGGTGCAATAAGCGGGTGAAAGATCGAGGCCTGTCGCGGGAATGCGCGGGAACGCGGCCATGATCTGGCTGAGGAAACGCCCATTGCCGCTGGCGAGATCTACAAGCTTCACCTTGCGCTGATCGGTGCCTTTAATGGCGCGAGCGAGCGAGCCCAGCGATATGCGCCGCATCGCGTCGGCCGCGCCGCCGAACAGGATCTCGACCTGCGTGTCGTAGAGCTTGGCGCTGTCTTGGCTCAGCCAGCCGCCGGTCTGGTAGTGGAAGTTCTGCAGATAATAGGTGGGAAAGCGGCCCTCGGCCGGGGCTTCCTCGCGCACTTCGGTGCCGTCCCGCTCTAAGCGCCGCTGATCAACGCGCGGCAGGTCGCGGAAGAAATTCGCGGAATTGCGTAGCGCTGAAATCGCGCGCTCGACACGGATATCCACCGGCGCAGGGTAAAGCCCGGCTTCGATATTGGCGCGATCCTTAGCGAACAATTCGAGAAATGCTGTGCGGATGCGGGCGCTGTCGCCCTCGGCCGATTGCGGCTCGAACTTGGGTTCACCTGGCCGGTTGAACGGCCCGGATATCCGGCGCGCCAACAGATATTGACTCATATACCATGCGACGCGCGCGCCTTGAGCGGCGGCGTAACGCGCGCGGCCGATATCGCGCAACATACTCATGCGCTTAACCTAACCCGCTTTGCGGGAACGTCGAGACGACGGTTTGGCGCGGCGATATTTTGCCGGCGGCTTCTCCAGCGGGTCCGGCCAGCGTGTGATCCGCTTGATGAGGCCCGCCATTTGGAGCCGCCCCTCGGGGCGGGTTTTGTTGCGCACCGATACCCGGGCGACGTCCACCGTCGCCGGGTCTCCGGAGACGAGCGGATGCCACCAGGCTAGATCCTTGCCCTCACTGACCAAGCGGTAGGCGCACGTGCGCGGCAGCCAATCGAGCTTGGGCACATTCTTCGGTGTTAGCTTCACGCAATCGGGGACGTATTGTTTGCGGTTGGCGTAGTCGCTGCAGCCGCAGGATTTGGTGTCGAACAATTTGCACGACACGTCGGTGAGGAAAAGCTGACCGGTGTCAGCATCCTCAATGGAGATGACGCAGCACTTGCTGCAGCGGTCGCAGAGCGCTTCCCACTCGCGCTCATTCATCTCGGTCAGCGTTTTGCGGCGCCAATAGCCATCTTCCAGCGGCTTGGAATCGGCGTCCGCATCGCGCTTGCGGCGCGAGTTCTGGTAGTCGAGGAGCGTCGTTTTGGTGCTCATCTTTCCATCGCCCCGACCACTTCCACGTGCGGGCTCCAGCGGAACTGATCCACAGGCGTGATCTTCGTCAGCGTGAAGCCGTGCTCAACCAGCACCTTCACGTCACGCGCGAATGAGGCCGGATCGCAGGAGACGTAAGCCAGTTTGCGCACCGGCGCACGCGCGATCTGTTCGGCCTGCAGGCGCGCGCCGGAGCGCGGCGGATCGATCACGGCGCCGTCGAACTTTTTCATTTCGAGACTGGACATCGGCGTGCGCAGCAAATCGCGCCGGAGCGTGGTTACGTCCTTCAGCGCCCCGCCCGCGCCATCGGCGGCTTTTTTCAGCGCTATCAGCATTTCCGCATCACTCTCGGCGGCCAGCACTTCAGCGTGCTCGGCGATGCGCAGCGCGAATGTGCCGATGCCGGAGAATAAGTCGATCACCCGATTGGCGCCGGAGAGGGCCTCGAGCGTCAGGCGCGCCAGCGTTTCTTCGCCCAGCGCCGTTGGCTGCAGGAACGCGCCAGGCGGCGGCGCGACCAGCGCTTTGCCCATGCGCAGCAGCGGCTTTTTCAGTTCAACGATCGGCTCGCCGTCGATCGAGAGCCGGCCGAGGTCTAACTTCATCGCCATGGCGCTGAGCGCTTCCCACGCCGAGCGCTGCAGCAAGTCAGCGCGGCCTGCGCCTTTGATGGCGACGTCGATGCCGGTGTCAGTGAGCAGACAGTGCAGTGTGATCTCGCCGCGCGCCGGCAGCGCTAGCTCCGCTAGCGGCGCGAGCTTCAACGCTAAGGCTTCCAAAGGCGGCGCCAGGACCGGGCACTGCGTCAGCGCCGTGAGCGCCGCGCCGCCGCGCTCGATAAAGCCGATGCGCACTTGGCCGTTCTGGCGCGCCGCGTGAAAGGCCGCGCGCCGCCTGCCCTGACCCCAAGCCGCAATGGTGGGCTCGACGATCGCGCCACCCAAGCCACGCTTGTTCAACGCATCCACCACTTGGGCGCGTTTCCAGTCGAGGTACGGAGCGTCTTGCCAATGCTGGAGCTGGCAGCCGCCGCAGCGGCCGAAGTGGCGGCACGCGGCCTGCTGACGCTCGGGGCTGGCGTCGAGCACCTCCAGCAATTCGGCCCGGCCGCCGACCACGCGGGCCCGCACCCGCTCGCCCGGCAACGCGTATGGGGTGTAAATAACGCCCTCGGCGCCCTCGGCGGTTGAATCGCCGCGCGCGCCCATAGCCGCGATCACCAGCTCCCGCTCCTCCGAAACGGGGGCCGAAAGGCCCTTTTGGGCCTGCCGCGCCTGTTTCGGGCGGCCTCGAGCTAGGCGGTTCATACGCTTCATGTGCCGTTCAGACTGATTTTGCTCTTCTCAGCGCCGACAGACAGGAGCGCACTATGAAACGTCAAGCTTTCCTCGCCGCCGCGGCCATGGCTGCCGCCCTGGTGAGCGTGCAGCCCGCGTCGGCGCAGCAGTATCGCAGCTACCATGACCAGCATGTAGCTAATCAGCAGCAATGCCAGACCTCCCGCAGCAATCGCACCGTAGGCGGCGCGGTCGTGGGCGGCATCATCGGCGCAGTGCTTGGCCGTGAAGTGGCCGACCGCGGCGTGCGCGGCGAAGGTGCGCTCCTTGGCGCAGTTGTCGGCGCGACCGCCGGCGGCGCACTCGGCCGCACCACGGCGCGTTGCGACCAGGTCCCGCAAGGCGATTACGATCCCTATTACGGCCGTTCGCAGGACAGCGGCTATCGTGGCGGCGACGACGATCTCTACGGCGGCCCGCGTGACGACGGCTATTATGCCGGCGACCGCTACGCCCAAGATTGCCGCATGGGTGAGATCATCACCCGCGACCGTTACGGCCGTGAATATCGTGAGGAAGCCTGGATGTGCCGCGGTGCGGACGGCGTCTGGCGCCCGGAATAACCTTCTCCATAGTACGAACCCTCGTACGCAAAGCGCCTCGCCCCGGTGGAAACACCGGGGCGATTTTTTTAGCGGCGCGCGTGGAGCACGAGTTCGAGATTGCCGTCGCCGCCGCGGATCGGGGAATCGATCACCGCCACAGTGCGGAAGCCTTCGACGCCATCGAGCGCGGCAATCGTTTGCGCGGCGGCTTCGCGCGCCGTCGCTTCATCGAGCACCGCGTTCTTGTGCGGCCCTGCTTCAAATTGCGGTTTGATCAGCGCGACCAAGTCGGCGTGCTCGGCGGCGAGTGAGAGCGGGACTGCCAGCGCTTTTGCGGCGCCGATGAAGCTGACGTCGCACACGATCAAGCTTGGCATGTCCGGGATCATGGCGCGCGTCAAAGCGCGTGCGTCGGTTTTCTCGAGGCTGATCACCGAGGGATCAGACCGCAGCTTCGCGTGCAGCTGGCCGCTACCGACATCAACGGCGTAAACCTTTGCCGCGCCGCGCGTGCGCAGCACATCGGTAAAACCACCTGTCGAAGCGCCAACGTCGAGGCAGACGCGCCCGCGCGGATCGATGCCGAACGCATCCAGCGCCGCTGCAAGCTTCACGCCGCCGCGCGACACCCAAGGATGCGGCGGCGTCACATCGAGCGCCGCCTCTTCGCTCAACAGATCGGAAGGTTTGGCCACCACAGCGCCATCGGCGACGACGCCGCCCGCTTCAATTGCGGCGCGCGCTTTGGCGCGGCTTTCCACAAGCCCGCGAGCAACAAGCAAGAGATCGGCGCGGATGCGGGCCATGGGGCATGCGTCTGACGCGGACCTGACGCAGAGGCAAGCATTTCCGCTTGCCGCGCGACAGTGCGCGCGCAAGGCTCCCGGCAAATCACAAGATTGGGGAGAACCGGATGACTATGCTTTCGCGCCGCGCCGCACTCGCAATGACAGCCACCGCGACAGTGCTCGCCGCATGCCAAAGCTCATCCGGTAACGAGACTGAGGTTGTGCAGTCCGACGTGCTCGGCGATCTCGACGCCACGGGCGTCGCCGCACGCATCCGCTCCGGCGACCTCACGCCGCAGCAGGCGCTGGAAGCCGCAATCGCGCGCAGCGAGCGCGTCAACGGGCAACTCAATTTCATCGCCGCACCGCTGTTCGAGCTCGGCCGCGCGCGCGCCAACGAGCGCTTGAGCGGACCGTTCGCGGGCGTGCCCACACTGATCAAAGATCTGATGCCGATGATTGGCCAGCCGACGCGCTATGGCAGCCGCGCCTTTGCTAACTTCGTGCCGCAGGAACAGCCGCCTTACATGGACGCGCTGTTGAGAGCGGGCCTCGTGCCGTTCGGCAAATCCACGACGCCTGAGTTTGGACTGACCGCGACGACTGAAACGCTGCTGGGCGGCGCCACGCGCAATCCTTGGGATGTTACACGCTCGTCTGGCGGGTCGTCCGGCGGCGCCGCCGTTGCGGTTGCGGCGCGCGTCGTGCCGATTGCACACGCCAGCGATGGTGGCGGCTCGATCCGCATTCCCGCCGCGTGCAACGGGCTTGTGGGACTGAAGCCGTCGCGCGGACGCAGCGTGCTGGGCGGACGCCCAGATAGCGGCATCGATATTTCAGTGAATGGCTGCGTCAGCCGCAGTGTGCGCGACACCGCAGCTTGGCTCGCCGCCACCGAGCAAACCGGCGCAAACCCAACCTTCGCGCCAGTGGGCGTTGTGACCGGGCCGAGCACGCAACGCCTGCGCATCATCGTCGATATCCCGAACGCGCTCGGCAACGACCCCCATCCGGAAGTGCGCGCCGCCGTCGAATCCGCCGCCGAGCTTTGCCGCTCGCTCGGCCACCAAGTGCGCGAACAGCGCGCCACGATCAACGGCCGCCAGTTCAGCGAAGACTTCATTCTGCTCTGGGCGACGGGCGCGGCAGAAGTGGTTGCGCTGGTCGAGAGCCAAGCGCCGGGCGTGCCGCTCGACCAATTGCTCGAACCGCTCACCATAGAACTCGGTGCACATGCGCGCGCGCAAGGTCCGCGCGCCCTGCAGGCTGCAATCACGCGCCTGCGCGCGATCGAAACCCAGTATGCCGCGATGTTCGAGACCGCGGATATCTACCTGACGCCGGTGCTCGGCCAGCCACCGGTCGCGCTCGGCCAGATTTCTGGCGCGCGCGGCATGGCCGTGTTTGAGACGCTGAACGATTATGTCGGCTACACACCGCTGCAGAACGTCGCCGGCGCGCCGGCGATCAGCTTGCCGCTCGCTTGGTCGACCGGCGGCTTGCCAATTGGGGTTCATTTCTCAGCCGCAAAGGGCCAGGAGCGGCGGCTTCTGGAACTGGCTTACGAACTGGAACAAGCGCGCCCGTGGGCATCGCGAAAACCAGGGGTGAACGCCGCCTGAAAATGTGGTCCATACTGCCGCCCAGTTTCGGCGGTACCTCGCGACCATGAAGATTCGCCACGCTGTTTGCAGCTTGTTGCTGGCCGCCTCGCTCGCGGCGCCGGCGCACGCCCAGCAAGGCGATCCGCCAGCCGAAACCACACCCCTGCGCGGCGAGGAATGGTATCGCGGCCAATTGATCGAGCTGTCCGAGATTCTAGGCGGCTCGCACTATTTGCGCATCGTCTGCGAGGGCCGCGGCGATCAGCGCTGGCGCGAATATATGCGCGGCGTCATCGATCGCGAGCCACAATACAATGCGCTGCTGGTCGATGGCTTCAACCGCGGCTATCGCAACGAAGAGACGCGCTTTCCGGTGTGCGATTCCACTACACGGCAGATGGAAGCCGAGTTGCGCGCGCGGGGCCTGCGCGTCGCCCAGGGCCTTAGCGCGCGACACGCGGAGTAAATCGACATGAGCGACGATCCAGACCTCAAGGGCCGCGCGCTCGCACTCATCCTCGATGCTTGGGAAACGGCGCTCGCTGAGGGCGCCGAGGCGGAGGTGATCGCATCGGTCGCGATCTATGCGGCGCTGGCGGATATGGTCGATCGCTATGGCGAAAGCGCTGTCGCGGATTTTTGCGCCACGCTGCCGGAGCGCACCCGGCGCGGCGAGTTCACGCTGAAGAGCGAGTAGCGCTCAGCGCGTCTGCCATATCTCTTCAAGCCACGCCTGATCCGGCATGCCAGGCTCGCTTGCGCCGTTGCGGGCGAGGAAAAGATGACGGGCGATTTCGGCTTGACGCTCGATATTGTAGTCGCGGAGCCGCGCACCGGGTTTAGGCTTATATGCATAGGCGCGCGCGCCTAGCGCACCGAGCTTGGCGCCCGCAAGGAATACGCCGCGCGCCGCTTGCCAGACATGCATCAGTTCGTGGATCAGCCAACCCTGCTCATCGAGCGGCGTGCAGCTGAAATCCTCGCATGCGCGCCAACGCGAGAACACCACCGTCCGTCCGCGCGGCACCATGGCGCCGAAGCCAAGCGGCGGCGCTTGCATCACGCGCACACGCGGCCAATCGATCTCATCGCCGAAAATACTGCTGCCAAGCGCGATCTCATCCGCGTTGAGCTTGCGGCGGCGCCAGATCGGCATACGCGGATTAAGCTTGGCCATGATGCTAATATGGAGCGCGCGGCGCGGACGAGGAAGACTTGCGCGCCTAAGCGTGCGGCAAGGTTTCCAGAAAGCGCATCGGCTCGCCGATGTGGGGCGTGACGATCTCGCCTTCGCGCATCACCAATTGGCCGCGGATAATGGTCGCCAGCGGCCAGCCCTTGGCTTCAAAGCCATCGAACGGCGTCCAGCCGCAGCGCGTGGCCTGATCTTCGGCGCGGATGACGCGGCGCGCTTTCATATCGACCAGTGTGAAGTCGGCGTCATAGCCTAGGGCGATGCGGCCTTTGCCTTCGATGCCAAACACGCGAAGCGGCCCGGCGCTTGAAAGATCAACGAAACGCTGCAGCGACAAGCGCCCCTCGTTCACATGGGTCAGCATCACCGGCACGAGCGTTTGCACGCCCGGCATGCCGGAGGGCGAATTGGGGTAGGCTTGCGCCTTCTCTTCGCGCGTGTGCGGCGCGTGGTCGGTGGCGATGATGTCGACGACGCCCTGCGAAATGCCCAGGGACCAGAGCGAGGCTAGATCTTCGGCGTAACGGATGGGCGGATTCATTTGCGCGAAGCCGTGGAGGCGCTCGTAGATCTGCGGGCCGGCGAAGGTGAGGAATTGCGGCAGCGTTTCTACCGTCGCGACGTCCTTCGCGGTGGCCAAGAACTCCATCTCGATTGCGGAAGACACGTGCAGCACGTGGACGCGCTTGCCGTGCTTACGCGCCGCCGCGACGAGGCGCTGAACGGCGAGCAAGCCGGCTTGATCGTCGCGCACTTCGGGATGGCTCGTCCAATCGCCTTCGCGCGCGAGCTTTTTGCGTTCGTTGAGGCGCGCTTCATCCTCGGCGTGAAAGGCGCCGCGGCGGTTGATGTTTTTCACGACATGGTCGAGCCCGTCATCGTCACCGACCAGGAGCGTGCCGGTGGACGAGCCCATGAACGTCTTCACGCCGCAGCAGCCCGGCAGTCGCTCGAGCTCACCGAGCTGATGCGCGTTCTCTTGTGTGGCGCCGATGTAAAACGCGTGGTCCACGTGGGCGCGGCCCTTGGCGCGCGCGAGCTTTTCGTTGAGCGCTTCCGCCGTCGTCGTCGGCGGCGCCGTGTTCGGCATTTCGAACACCGCCGTCACGCCGCCCAAAGCTGCGGCGCGGGTGCCGGTTTCCAAATCTTCCTTGTGCTCGTTGCCCGGTTCGCGGAAGTGCACCTGCGTATCGATGACGCCCGGCAGCACGTGCACGCCCTTGGCGTCGATCTCGACATCGCCGCTGAAGCGCGAAAGATCGCCGATCACCGCGATCTTGCCGCCAGCGACGCCGATGTCGCCGACGTTCTCGCCGCTTTGATTGACGATGGTTCCGCCGCGGATGATCAGATCCAAAGCGTTCATGTCAAAGGCCTCCGGCGTGCAACAATTGAAGCGCGGCAGCTTCCACCGCGTCGATGCTGACATCGTCCATTGCGTGCGCGTCGTCCAGCGCCGCGCCTGCGGCAAGTTCCGCAAAGCTGCGTCCGCGCAGCGTCCGCGCCCGCGGGCCATAGGGGGCGCGGACCCGATCGTCGGTGGGGCCGAACAGGGTCAGAGTCGGTGCGCCCATGGCGGCGGCGATGTGGGTCAGCGCGTTGTCGTTGCCGATGCACAGGGTGGCGCGCTCCATGAGGGCGGCCGCGCCCGCAAGATCGAGCGCCTGGCCGAGATCGAGCGCGGCAACACCGTCCGCGTCCAAGCTGGAGACGATCGCGCGCGTGAGCGCCGTATCGCGGGCAGCCGCGCCCAGAACCACAATGCTGGCGCCCGTGAGCGGCCCTGTCGCTAAGCGGCGCGCGACAGCGGCAAAACGCTCCGCCGGCCATCTTTTGGCGGCGCGCGCTCCACCGGGCGCCAGAGCCAAAACTGCGCCCTCCGGCGCCACCGCCGCCGCTGCGGCGCGGGCGTAATCGGCAATCCATAATTTCGGCGACAAAGTCCGCTCGGCGCCGAGCGCCGCCGCCCAATCCTCGCTGCGATGGCGCAACATCGCCGCCGGCTTCAGCGTCACCCGCCGCACCGCGGGCAGCGCATTGCCGGGGAAACCACCGCGCCCATCGACCACCAAGTCAAAGCGCTGGCGCGCCAGCTCGAACCACAGACCCAGCCCCGTCAACGGGCCCCATTCGACCGGCGTCAAGCGCAGCTTTGTGTTCGGCGCCGCCACGAATAATGGGGCTGCCTCTGGCGTACAGACAACAAGCACCTCCGCGCCCTCGCGCGCAGCGTGGTCCAACGCGCCGGTGGCGAGCACCGCTTCGCCCAGATCGGCAGGCGCGAGGAACAAAACCGAAGCCATGACGAAGGGGTTAGGCCTGGCCTGGGTAAAGACCAAGTCAACACGCCGCGAAGGCTTGCGGGCAACGCCGCCGAAGGCCAAGTGGAGCCCATGCCGGCCCGCCTTCCCCGCACCTTGATTCGCGCCAGCGGCCCCGACGCGCGCAGCTTCCTCAACAACGTTCTGACTCAAAGCCTTGATCGCCTCGACGAGGCCGGGGTGCTCTACAGCGCGCTACTCAGCCCACAGGGCAAGGTAACGGCCGACATGCTGCTCTGGGCCGAGGGCGACGGCGTCATCATTGAAGCGGACCCCACGCGCGGCGGCGATCTTTTGCGGCGGCTCTCCATGTACAAACTCCGCGCCAACGCGGCGCTGGAAGATGTGAGCGATCAGTACGACGTGCTCTGGTCCGCCGAAGCGTTCGACACTGCCCGGCCCGACCCGCGCCTTGCGGAGCTTGGCTTCCGCGCGATCGCACAGCGCGGCGCACGCGAAGACGGCGCGAGCGCGTTCGACGCCCATCGCATCGCAGCCGGCGCGCCCGATCTCGCGCGTGACGCGGGGCCGGAGGAAGTCTTTGCGGGCGAGGCTTTGCTCGATGAGCTGAACGGCGTCGATTTTCAGAAAGGCTGTTTCGTCGGCCAGGAAAACGTCAGCCGCATGAAACGCCGCGCCACCACGCGGAAGAAGTTCTGCCCCGTGACCTTCGATGGCCCGCCGCCGCCGCATGGCACGCTTATCCTCGCCGGTCCTACTGAACTCGGCGCGATCCGCACCGGCGCCGAGGGCCGCGCCATTGCGCTTCTCAGGCTCGACCGCGCACTTACCGCAACGGCGCCACTGACTGCAGATGGCCGCGCCATCGAACTCGATCCGCCGCCGTGGCTCATCCTCCCCGCTGCCGGAGAAAGCGCGCCCTAACGGCGCGCAAACTGGCGTCACACATTGACGGTTCCCGGCCTCGGGTCTAACCGCGACGAGCGCAATTTTCGGCGCGGATTAGAGGGTATCAATGACTGTCGCCATCTCCGCGACCGGCCTTTGGACGCCGTCCGACTCCATCACCAACGCCGAACTGGTCGCGTCTTTCAATACGTACGTCGAGCGCTTTAACGCTGAGAACGCTGGTGCGATCGAGGCAGGCGCAGTGAAGGCGCTGCAGCCATCGAGCGTCGAGTTCATCGAGAAAGCCTCCGGCATCAAGCATCGCTTCGTGATGGACAAAGCCGGCTCGCTCGATGTCGACCGCATGGTCCCGCGCATTCCAGAGCGCCCGAACGAACAGCTTTCCCTGATGGCCGAAGTTGCGGTCAACGCTGGCCGCCAAGCGCTTGAGACCGCCGGCCGCGATGCGCGCGATGTCGGCGCCGTCATCTGCTCGTGCTCGTCACTGCAGCGGCCTTATCCGGCGCTCGCGATCGAAGTGCAGAACGAACTCGGCGCTGGCGGCTTCGGCTATGATATGAACGTCGCCTGCTCGTCGGCCACGTTTGCGATCCAGAACGCGACCGACATCATCAAAGCCGGCCACGCGAAATCCGTGCTGGTCGTGAACCCCGAACTCACCACGGGGCATTTGAATTTCCGCGACCGCGACTCTCACTTCATCTTCGGCGACGCCGCCGTCGCCATTCTGGTCGAGCGCGCCGACATTGCGCCGCAAGGCGCGTGGGCCATTCTGGGCACCAAATTGAAGACGGTATTCTCCAACAACATTCGCAACAATTTCGGCTTCCTCAATCGAGGCGACGAAGCCCATCGCGACGATCCCGATAAGCTGATCTCTCAGCAGGGCCGCAAAGTGTTCAAGGAAGTGGTGCCGCTGGTTTCAGAGATGATCCTGGAGCAACTGGCCGCTATGGGCCTCAAGGCCAGCGACATGCGCCGGCTCTGGCTGCATCAGGCGAACTCAAACATGAACCGGCTGATCGCCGAACGCGTGCTTGGCCACGAAGCGTCGCAAGATGAGGCGCCGACCGTGCTCGACGTTTACGGCAACACCGCCGGCGCCGGCTCAATCATCGCGTTCCACAACCACCGCGCTGATTTGAAGACGGGCGATAAGGGCCTGATCTGCTCGTTTGGGGCGGGATATAGTGCTGGCTCCATCTTCGTGCAGAAGTCGACTTAGAGGCTGACGCAATCAATCACCCAAGGCCGCGCGTACTTTCTGCGCCAGCTCCAGGCGCGAATACGGCTTGCTCAACAGCAGCAGCCCCTCATCCAGGCGGCCGCCGTGCACGATGACGTTTTGCGTATAGCCGGATGTATAGAGCACTCTGAGGCCGGGCTGAAGCTGCGTTGCTTGCTCGGCCAGTAAGCGGCCGGTCAATCCGCCCGGCATAATGACGTCGGTGAAGAGAAGATCGAACGGAGCGTGTTGCCGCAGAATATCCAAGGCGGCCGGGCCGTTCGGCGCTGAGGTCACGCGGTAACCGAGATCGGACAACACGCTTTGCGCGTGCGCACGGACCAAGTCATCGTCTTCGACAAGCAGAATACTTTCCTCGCCGCGCAAGCTCGCCAGCAAATGCGCTTGACGCTCGAACACGTCGGGCGCCGTTTCCGAACGCGGCAGAAACATCTTCACGACGGTGCCGATGCCAACTTCCGAATACACTTTCACATGACCGCGGCTCTGCTTGATGAAGCCGTAAACCATCGACAAGCCGAGGCCGGTGCCTTTGCCAATCTCCTTGGTCGTGAAGAACGGCTCGAACACTTTGGTGAGATTTTCGGCTGAAATGCCAATCCCTGTATCGGACACCGAGATTAAGACGAACTCGCCAGGTTCGATCTCGTTCTGAGCGGCGTAGTCTTCATCAAGGTACGCGTTGCGCGCTTCAATTGTGAGCCGCCCGCCTTCCGGCATCGCATCGCGCGCGTTGATGCACAGATTGAGCACCGCGGATTCGAGTTGAGTTGGATCGACCAAGGCGGGCCAGAGATCCGCCTCTGCGTCGGTCTTGACCTCGATCTGCGCCGTGAGTGTGCGCGCCAACAGCGCTTGCAGACTGACCAAGAGTTCGCCGACCTCGACGCTTTTCGGCATGAGCGGCTGGCGCCGGGAAAACGCCAGCAGGCGATGTGTAAGCTGCGCGCCGCGCTCGGCTACAGTTAAGGACGTTAGCGCGAGTTTGCGTAGCGCCGGCTGATCGGCAAGCCGCTCCACCAATATCTCGGAATTGCCGAGCACGACGGTGAGCAGGTTGTTGAAATCGTGGGCGACGCCGCCGGTGAGTTGGCCGATCGATTCCAGCTTCTGGCTCTGACGGAGTTTTTCTTCGGTTTGACGCACATTGGTGATGTCGCGCGTTACGATAACGGCGCCGACCACTTCGCCTCTTGCATCAACCAGCGAGCGGGTAGAGATCGAGAGCGTGGTTTCGCCCGGGCGATGCGCCATGCCATGGACGCGGATTTCAAAGCTGTCCGAGTAATCACCGCGCAAGGCGCGCGCCACCGGCCATTCGTGCGGTTCAAGCTCGACGCCATCCGCGTCGAAAATCCTCATCACCTGGGGCGACCGCCACGCATCCAGGGATTTTCCAGCTTCGACCTCGCCGCGAAACCGGCGAAGCTCTTTGTTGGCGTAAACTTCCTTGCCGTCTCGATCGACCACCAGGACGGATTCGCCCATGCTTTCGATGATCGACTCAAACAGCGCTGCGCGCTCATTGGCGCGCGCAAGCGCGATAGCCGGATCAATGTCACTGCCGATCTTCGGCGTCATCGCGATCTCGCAGATTCAAGTCGCGACGAGTGTAGCGCGCGGCGGCGCCTTCATCCAAGGGTTGTCCACTTGGGTTACAGCGGCCGGACACGGAAAGCCGCGTCCGGCCTGTGTAATTCAGTTTACCAACCGCACTCTTCGCCTTCGTTCTGCTCTTCCATCCACGTCATCAGCGGCTGGAAGTAGCGCACCATCGAGCCGCCATCCATTTGGCGGGTGCCGGTAAAGGCTTCGAGTGCGTCCGGCCATGGGCGCGAGGCGCCCATTTCAAGCATGCGGTTGAAGCGCTCGCCGACTTCGCGGTTGTTATAGACCGTGCAGCGATGCAGCGGCCCGGTCCAACCCGCTTGCTGGCAAGCCGCTTCGTAGAACTGGAATTGCAGCACGTACGAGAGGAAGTAGCGCAGGTACGGGACGTTGTTGGCGATGTGATACTTGGCGCCCGGATCGAACATGGTTTCATCGCGCGCTGTCGGCGGGCGGATGCCCTGATAGCGTTCGCGCAGCTCCCACCAGGCGGCGTTGTAATTCTCCGGCGTGGTGCGACCGTCGAACACCTGCCAGCGCCACTGATCCATGGCCAGGGCGAACGGCAGGAACGAGATTTTGCCAAGCGCCTGCTCGAGCAGAAGGTTCGTGTCCGCGCTCGCCGGCGGCACCTGGTTTTGGCGCAAAAGTCCGATGTCGACCAGATATTGCGGCGTGATGTTAAGCGCGATGAAATCCCCGATGGCTTCGTGGAAGCCGTCATGAGCGCCGTTTTGGTAGAGGTACGGCTGATTCATGTAGGCGCGCTGGTAGTAATTGTGCCCAAGTTCGTGGTGGATGGTTTGGAAGTGCTCGGCGTTGACCTGAATGCACTGCTTCACGCGAATGTCTTCGCGTGAATCCAGATTCCAAGCTGAGGCGTGGCAAACGACATCGCGATCGCGCGGCCGCGTGAGCAGCGAGCGCTCCCAGAACGTGTCCGGCAATTCGGCCATGCCGAGCGAAGTGTAGAAACGCTCGGCCGTCTCCGTCATCCGCACCGGATCGTAGCCGGCGCGGGTCAGCAATTGCGTCGTGTCGTAGGTCGCCGCGCCGCCGCGCGGGCGTACGATCGGCATCAGAGCCGACCAATCCTGCGCCCACATATTGCCGAGGATGTCAGCGCGGATCGGGCCGGTGCGCGGCTGCACGGCATTGCCGTATTGCGCGTTAAGGCGCGTGCGCGTGTAGCAGTGCAGCTGCTCGTAGAATGGTTGTAGCTGACCCCAAAGCCGTTCGACCTCGGCTTCCATCTGATCAGCCGGCATGTCGTAATTGGAGAGCCACATCTGGCCGACATCTTCAAAGCCCAGATCGCGCGCGCCTTGGTTGGCGATCTCGACCATGCGGGCATAATCATCGCGCATCGGCGCAGCGACCGCGTGCCACTCGGTCCACATCTCTTGCAGGCGGGCGGGGTTGCGCTCGGTGCCCATCAGAGTTTCGAGTTCATCAAGCGCGACTTGGCGGCCTTGGTAGTCGATGCGGCCGGTTGAATAGGTGGAGGCGAGCCGTGTGGTGATCTGCGAGAGCTGATCGGCTGAACCTTCCGTCTGCGGCGCCGGCAGAACGAGGCTCAAACGCAGCAGATCGATCTTGCGGCGGGTGTCGGCCGGCAACTCGACATTGGCATAGCGCCCAGCGCCGCTGGCGAGACGCACACGCGCTTCCGTCGCTTCGGCATCAGAGCGCTGCAGCAGCCATTCGGTGTCATAGGTGATGTTGGTGTTATAGACCCACGCGATGCGCGCTTCGTATTCGGAGCGCTCGGCCAGTTCGGCTTCGGCCGCCGCGACGAATTCCTCCGCCGAAGCTGCGGTCGCAGGGCCCCTCGCACCGGCGTTCGAGCCGGTGGGATAAGACGTCGGCGGCGTCGCACATGCGGCCGCAAAAGCGGCAATGGCGATCCAAGACGCGGCCGCCTTGAGCAACGGTTTCGCGATCATTCCAGTCCCCTATCGTTAGAACGCGGTCAGCCGCCCTCCGCGGCCAACCACTCGATGCCGTCCGCCGACATCATGAAAACAACAGCCTCGCGCTTATGCGCGCCGACCGCTGCAAAAAAGCGTTGAGCGACGTCATTGTCCACCCCGGTGGTGATCGCGAGTTCCCGGGCGCCGAGATCGCGGCTGCGCTGCGCCACCGCCACCATCAGCTTTCGGGCAAGCCCCCCGCGGCGATGCTGCGGCGCCACATAAAGCTCGCAGAGCACCACTGTCGGGCAGGCGCGGCGCACGTCGTAGCTCTTGGTGATGAAGGCGTGCGCGATCAGCGGGCCGCTCGCGTTCTCCTGCGCCACCCAACCCTCGAACAGCGCGCCTGAGCCAAAGCCATGGGCCTTGATCCGATCGCTCTCGAGGCCGGAGACAACGCCGTCTTCGGACGCCGACGCAGCCGCCAGCTTAGCGATAGCTTCGGCATCGCGCGGCACAGCGCGGCGGATAAGGTATGTTCCCATGCAAAGACGATCATGCGCGGGATCGCACGTCTGGCAAGCGAAAGCCTTGCTTGGGCGTTAGTGATCCGACCAGGGGCCCATCGGGCCGTCATCGCCCCAGCCGGAATCGCCGCGCGCCATGAACGCGCCGAGCAACGTCAGCCCGACAACAATGGCGACTGCAACGAGGAACCAGAAGAACATCGTTCGCTCCAGCGGCGGGCCCTACCCGCCTGAAGGCTGCTTCGCCTCCCCAGCTTTCGCATCATTTGTAGCACGGGTGGGACCTGCGTTCGAGGGCAAACCGATCCATACGCGCAACCAGGGAATTCGCCGCCCCAAATCGAAGAAGAGCCAACATCCGAGCGCCGTTGCTCCGATCAGAAGCGGCGCCTCGATCCAGAGCGGCAGCGCAAGCGCGTTAAGGTGATAGCCAGCAACCACGATAATCGTTTGATGTACGAGATAGAATGGGAAGATGGCTTGCGTAAGTAAGCGGCGCGCGGGGCCGTCGGCATCGCGCAAATGCTTGTGGGCGAAGCCGATGGCGGCGACGATTGCGCACCATGCATCGAGTTCGCGCACGCTGCGCATGATAGCGCGCAGCCAGTCCGGCGGCGTCACGCCTTCCGGGTGCAGATTGAAATAGATGATCAACGTGGCCCAACTCGCGACCGCAATGGCGAGAGCAGGCCAGCGCCACTTCACGCAGCGTTCGAAGAACGGCTCAAACTTGGCAATCGCGAAGCCAAACACGAACACGCTGAAATAAAGCGCGTGCAGGTACCAGTCTTCGCGGAAATCGTGGCTCTCGCCGAAGATCGGCTGCAGCGTCACCCGCAACGACGCCATCACGATCCACGGCGTCAGGATCAGAAACGGGCCGGCGATCAGCACCGCGGCCGCTTTGGGGATGCGGCGCAGCAGCGGCAAAAGCGGGATCAGCGCTAGCGTGTAGAGAATGAGATAGGCGACGAACCACATGTGGTTGTAGGTCGGCGTCGTCAGGCAGCCGTCGGAATCGCACCAATTACCCGAGGCGGTGACGTATTTGATGTAGAAATTGTCGAGCGCCAGCGGGTACTGCGCCACCTGCTCCGGGGGCAGCATGCGGATCGCGTCGACGATCTCGTAATAGGATTGCGGCGGCACGATCACGAACACGGCCAGCAAAAGCGGCGGCCAGAGCCGGCCCATGCGCGAGGCGGTGAACTTCCAGACGCTGAGCTTGTCTGCCAGGAAGCGGGTCGCCGCCCCGGCAATCAGCATGAGCAAAGTGAGCCGCCAGGGGTTGGTCAGCATCATCAGCGGCTCGATCGTCTCCGACGCCCGATCGGATTTCACGTGCCATTCCCAGGTCACGTAAAACATGCCGCAGTGGTAAAGAATGAGCAGGCCGAACGCGATGATGCGGAGCCAGTCGAGGTCGTAGCGGCGGTCGGTCATGGGGTGGAAGCTCCTCCTTCGCCGCCGCTTCTTTCGCCGCCCGGCCCATCCCGCTAGTCTGGCGCCGCGCCCGGCGGCTGGCTGGGACAAGCGGAGAGCCTCAGGTGACCAGCGGCGGCCAAATCGGGACGAGCGGTGAGACCCGCACGCGCCTTGGGCCGTGGGGGATCGTCGCTTTGGTTGGCGCAGCGGTCGCGTTCGTAACCGCCAGCTCCGATCTCACCGAAATTCGGCGCGCCGGCGCCGACGTGCACTGGATCGAGCCCGTGCTCTGGGAAATCACCAGCGCGATCGTGATCGTGGGGCTCGCGCCGCTTGTGGGCCTTGCAGTCCGGCGCTGGACTCCGCGTGAGGACAATCTCCTTCGTCCCGGACTCATTCACTTCGCCCTGACCATCCCCTTCGCCGCCGCCCACGTCGCCGCGATCTTCGTACTGCGCGAGAGCGCCTATTGGGCGGTCGGCGCCCATTACGGCTACTTCCACGAGGACGGCGTCCTCGGCACCTTCGTTTATGAATGGCGCAAGGACGTGCTGACCTACGCTGCCATCGCCTCGCTCTATTGGTGGTTTCAGCGTCGGGCCGAGCAGCCTCCCGCAGTGACGCCTGGTGAAAGCCGGATCGAAATCCGCGACGGCGCAACCGCTGTCTTTCTGGCGCCCGCGGACCTGCTCTTCCTGGAGGCCGCCGGGAACTACATCGAGTTCCACACCGCGGGCCGCACGCACCTGGTGCGCGGCACACTGGCCGCCTGGGAAGCGCAGCTGGCTGATCGCGGCTTCGTGCGCATCCACCGCTCACGCTTGGTCAATCGCGCCCGCATCGCTGCGATCAAGCCTACGCCCGCCGGCGATATCGAACTCACGCTCGATGACGACCGCACTCTCACCGGCAGCCGCCGCTATCGCGCCGCGCTCGAAACACCGCAGGTCAGCACATGAAGCCGCTCATTCTCGCGCTCGCGCTTCTTGCCGCCGCATGTGCGAGCGCGGCGCCCACCGCTGCGCCCATCCAGCTTGGCGTCAGCCACACGCTTCAGTCGAACGTGCTGGATGAAGCGCGCGAGATCAATGTTTGGCTGCCGCCGGGTTATTCGGAGGGCGCCGAACGCTACACAGTGCTTTATCTCATTGATGGCGGCGTCGAGCAGGACTTCCCGCACATTGCCGGCCTCGGCCAGCTCGGCGCGGTAAGCTACACCTACGCGCCGCTGATTATCGTTGGCGTCAAAACCGGCACGCGTATCGCAGAGCTTACCCCGCCGCCGGCCGATCAGCGCTTCCGTGCGGCTTTCCCGAATGCCGGTGGATCGGCGCGTTTTCGTGAATTCCTGCGCACGGAAGTGATCCCTTTCATCGATGCGCGCTATCGCACCACTGAGAGTCGCGCAGTGATCGGGGAATCGCTCGCAGGTCTTTTCGTCGTCGACACGTTCCTCAACGAACCGGGACTTTTCAGCGACTATGTTGCGGTGAGCCCAAGCCTTTGGTGGGACGACCGGGCGCTGGCGCGCGCTTCGGCGCTGTTGTTGCGCCAGCAGCCGGGATCGAGTCGCCGGCTCTATCTCTCGATCGCGGACGAGGGCGGCACGATGCGCGACGGCGTCGATATTTTCCGTGCCGCCGTCGAAGCGGCGCCGACACGGGCCACACTGCGCTTCTCAGATCGGAGCACCGGCGAGACGCACGCCACCACCTTTCACCCGGCCGCGCTCGACGCACTGCGCTGGCTCTACGCTACGCCGCCCTATGATTACGGCCCGACACCGTGGTGGATGATTGAGGGCGGAACGCCGCCTGCGAACTAAATGTGGGTCGCTTCGGCGACGCGGAAGGTAAGCACATCGCCATCGGCTTCGCGCACGGTGACATATTCGCCAGCGCGCAGCTCCTTTGCGCCAAGCTTGAACAGCGGCTCTTCTGGCCCCTCATCGGCTTCATCGTACCAGAAGTACCAATTGTCGCCGCGATGGCGGAGCCAGCCATCCGATGCCGCTTCATGGGGATGGAAGCGGCGCACGGTGCAGAGCTCCTTCTTGTCGCGCCAGAGGGCGGCGTCGAGTTTGCCGGCAGCGTCCAGCGGCGCCTGAATGACATAGCCATAATCGTCGTGGCCATCCGGAAAGCCCGCGTCGGGATTGCGGCCAAGCCGCAGAATGATGCGCGTAAGACCAATCATCGGATGCTCCGTTCGTTGAACTCGCTTATGTCCGACCGGCTGACACCTTACATTGACCCTACGCAATCAGAAAGATTCCCATGGCGCGAGCCGCCCGCCCCACCCCGAAAGCCGCTGACGCGCCGCGCGCATGGCAACGCATGCTCTCGGGGCGGCGCTTGGATTTGCTCGATCCCTCGCCGCTCGATGTCGAGATCGAAGACATCGCTCATGGCCTTGCCCGCGTCGCGCGCTGGAATGGGCAAACGATTGGCGAGCATGCGTTCTCGGTGGCGCAGCATTCGATGATCGTGGAGGAGATTTGCCGCAAGCTGGCGCCGGAGTGGGACAAGAAACGGCGCTTGATGGCGCTGCTGCATGACGCGCCTGAATACGTGATCGGCGATATGATCAGCCCGTTCAAAGCAGCCCTCGGGCTCGACTACAAAGCCTTCGAAGCCAAACTCGAAACGGCGATCCATCTGCGCTTCGGCCTGCCCGCGCACATGCCGGCGGCGGTCAAAGGCGTGATCAAACGCGCCGATATCATCTGCGCCTACTTCGAAGCGATCCAACTCGCGGGCTTCACCGAGACGGAGGCCAAGCGCTATTTCGGCGCGCCGCCGCGCGGCATGGCGCTGAAACTGAAGCCAGCTGCGACCAGCCAGGTGCAAGAAGCTTTTTTGAAGCGCTTCCGCACGCTGATCGATCCGGCATAGGCTGACGCCATGAGCCAAACGCCGCGTGTCGCTATTGGACTCTCCGCCGTCATCGTCGCGGTGACGGAGGATGCGCCATACGTGGTGGTGACGCGCGAGACGGAAGGCGCGGCGCTAGGCTTGCCGTTCGGCCCATTCGATCCGGCTGGTGACCGTACGCTCGAACTGTCGCTGCGCGGCTGGGTGCATGAGCAAACTGGCTTCGACATTGGTTATGTCGAGCAGCTCTACACGTTCGGCGATCGCGGCCGTGAAACGCCGCTGGCGAACATCGAGTCCAGCCCCGATCGCGTGATCTCGATTTCGTATTTGGCGCTGACGCCCTCGCGCGCCGTGCTCGAACGCGCCGCAGCGCGGTGGCGCTCGTGGTATGATTTCTTCCCTTGGGAAGATTGGCGTGATGGCCGCCCGCCGCTGATCGATGAGATCATTGCCCCCCTGCTGAAGACCTGGGCGCAGGAAGCGCCCGACGCAGAAACCAGCGCTCAACGCCGCGCGCGCGGGCGTCTAGCGTTCGCGCTTGAAGGCGCCGTGTGGAACGAAGAACGCGCGCTCGAGCGCTATGAATTACTCTACGAAGCCGGCCTCGCGCCGGAGGCGGCCCGCGACAGCGCGCGTCTCGACGGCAAACGCGCCGCACCGATGACAGCGGCGCCAGGGCTTGGTGAGCCCATGGTCTCCGATCACCGGCGCATTCTCGCCACCGCCATCGGGCGCCTTCGCGCGAAGATCAAATATCGGCCAGTCATCTTCGAACTCGCGCCGGAGCTCTTCACGTTGCTGCATCTGCAGCGCCTCGTGGAGGCGATCTCAGGGCTTGAGCTTCACAAGCAGAATTTCCGCCGCCTGCTCGATCGCACCGGGCTTGTTGAAGGCACGGGCCAATTCGACGCCAGCGCCGGCGGCCGGCCAGCCGAGCTTTTCCGCTGCCGGCGCGAAACGCTCAACGAACGCCCTGTTGGCGGCGTGCACGTGCCGGCGCCGCGCGAGTAATTACTGCATCCCGTCGGGCGGTGGCAGCGTGATTGGATCGGGGAAGGTCTGCGTCACCGGCGTCGCTTGATATTGCGGCGGCAAGCCGAAGTGCAATGGATCGACGAGCAGCCCATCGACCGAAACTTCGTAATGCAAATGTACGCCAGTGGCGTTACCGGTCATCCCCATTCGGCCGATGGCGGCGCCGGCGGGAATTCGCATGCCAGGGCGCAAATTTGGATCGATCTCCGCCAAGTGGGCGTAACGCGTGCGCACGTTGCTGCCGTGATCGATCTCGACAAAATTTCCGTAGCCGCCGCGCCAATCGGCGCTGACAATGCGCCCGTCTGCTGCGGCGTAAATGAAACCGCCGCTTGGGTTAGCGAGATCGAGCCCGCTGTGTTGGCGCCTCGACATATCGCGCCAACCGAAACCGGACGAGAGACACGCCGCCTCAGTCGGCGTGCGCAGCAGCGGCCCGGCCGGCGTATCCATGTATGGAGAGTAGCGCGATGCTTCACCGCGCAAGCCGATCTCGCCGAGGTTCGATCCGCCGCGATTGCAGGTGAACAGTTCGCTGTGCAGCGGCGCGCGCGCGACGGCCGTGTAATTGTAGGCGCTCGGCGCCGGCGGGAGGTGCGCGATCGGCGCACTCACCGTGGGCGATGGATATGAAGTGTTGGTCACCGCGCAGCCGCCAAGCGTAAGCGCGCACAATACTAGAGCTAGGCGGCGCTTCATGCGCGCTCCTCCGCGTTCGATTGGTCCCTGGCTCGCGTGCTAGCCTAACCGATGGCTTACGATACCGGAACCCCTCGCGGCAGTAAGGTCCACCAGCGCGCCGGCGCGTTCATACGCTCGGCGCCCTGCCCGGCCTCTGGGCCGGAGCCGAAGAACACGTCGCCGCGCTGCGGTCCGCGCCGGATAGCGCCGCCTGTATCTTGCGCGACGAGCAAACGGCGGAACGGTTGGCCATCGTATTGGCCATCGACGAACACCACCGCGCCGTAAGGATGGAACGCTGGGTCGACGGCGATGGAACCGAGCGGAGTCAAAGGCACATTGGCCGCGCCACGCGGGCCGGCGCTCGGATCGTCGATCGTCTCTTCTTGAAAGAACACGTACGACGGATCGGCGGCGAGCGCTTGGCGCGTTGCTTCAGCGCCGCGCTGATCGCTCCAGGTGCGGAAGTTCCCCCATGTCGCGCTCGGCAATTCGCCGCTGTCGCGCAATGCGCCGAGTGCCGAACGCCAGCGATAGCCGTTCTGCGCAGCGTATGCGGCGCGCGCATTTGTGCCGTCCGGAAACGCGATGCGGCCGGAGCCTTGGATCTGTAGATTGTAAACATCAACTGGATGCGCCCACGCGAACGCTTGCTCCGGCGCGGGATTGAGGTCGCCGCGTTGCGGATAGGGACGCACTTCGTTGCCGACGAGTTGGCCGGTCAGCGCACGCGGCGCGCCGCGCAATACTTCGTTGTCATACGCTTCAGCGAACGCAGCGATATCGACGCTGACCATGTCGTTTGGTTTGCGCAGCAATGGTGCTGAAAATTGTGCGTCAGGAAAACGACGCGCTTGAATGATCGGCTCGTAATACGCCGTCAGTCGTGCTTCGCCCTCGCCGCGCACGACGTGTGGAATGAAGTTCGCTTCGAAGAAACTGCGCTCGCCGCCAGGCGAGATGCTCTGCGCCGCGGCGCATGCGGGCGCCCAGTCGCCGACTGTGCCGCCATAACGACCCGGCCGTCGCAGGATCGACGGAAGGCGAGCAAAGCCGGGGCGAGATCGATGCTCTGCCAATCCGGAATGTCTGAGAAACTTGTGGGTTGCAGCGCGAATGCTTCACCTGTCGGACGCGTGGTTTCCGGCGTCGCCGTCCCCTCGGTCGTAGGCGACGTCGCGCAGGCGCTCAGCGCCAGACCGGCTACGGCCAAAATCCCCAGACGACGCATTGGCAAACTCCCGCGAAACCGAATGAGGGGTGTAACGCCCGAAAGCGGCAAGCGGCAGCATTTGGCGCAGGCGGGCTGGATCGAGTTTCGCTTGCGCGCTGAATCGCTTGGGGGTAAGTTCCGCCAAGTACTTATGCTCAATTTTAGCATAAGGGGTGCGTCGGGGTCTTTCCGGCGAGTTCTAGCACCCCATATATGCTCCGATTGAGCATAACTGGCCCGCCCCGGGCCATCAGGAGGCCGCCCATGGCCCGGATTATCGACGCCCCCCTCACGACCAGCGAAAGCTCGGGCTGCGACCCCCGCGCCGTCCACGGGACTTGGGGCGCGCTCGACGCCGCCGCCCGCCGTGGCCTCGCCTACACGCCGGAAGTCGCCGCTGAGACCGCGCCGCTCTATGAGCACGTGAAGCACGTCATCCCAGCGGTCGAGTGGCCGGCGTATGCGCCGCTGATCAGCGCCATCAACAAGATGAAGCGCGCCAAGCACGCGGTCATCCTCGCGCACAATTACATGACGGCGGAGATCTTCCACTGCGTCGGCGATTTCCGCGGCGACTCGCTGCAGCTCGCGCGCGAGGCGGCAGAGACGGATGCGGCGGTGATCGTCCAGGCCGGCGTCCACTTCATGGCCGAAACCTCGAAAATTTTGGCGCCGGATAAGACCGTTCTGATCCCCGATATGCGCGCCGGCTGCTCGCTCGCCGCCTCGATCACGGGCGCAGACGTGCGCTTGATCAAGCAACGCTTCCCGGGCCTGCCGGTCGTTACCTACGTGAACACCTCGGCTGACGTGAAAGCTGAAAGCGATGTGTGCTGCACGTCCTCGAACGCCGCCGCCGTCGTCGAATGGGCGGCGCGTGAATGGGGCGTCGATCGCGTCATCCTGTTGCCGGATGAATTCCTGGCCAAGAACGTCGCGGCGCAGACGGGCATCAAGATCATCTCGTGGCACGGCCGCTGCGAAGTGCACGAGCGCTTCACCGCCGAGGACATCACCGAGCTCCGCGCCGCGCATCCGGGTATCGTAATTCTCGCGCACCCCGAATGCCCTCCTGACGTGATGGCGGCGTCGGACTTCGCCGGCTCGACTGCGGCTTTGCAGGATTACGTCGTAGAGAAGCGCCCTGCGAAGGTGGTGCTGCTCACTGAATGCTCGATGAGCGACAACGTCGCGGCCGCTGCGCCGGACGTGGATTTCGTGCGCCCGTGCAATCTGTGCCCGCACATGAAGCGTATCACGCTTGAAGGCATCTACGACGCATTGGCGAACATGCAGCACGAAGTGATCATCCCGGAAGATGTGCGCGTCCGCGCCAAAAAAGCGATCGACGCGATGCTGGCGCTGCCGAAGGAAAAGCCGCGCGCGTTCGAGATCGGCCGCCCGGAAGTCGCGGTGGAATTGGTTTAAGCGCAGGTGGTTTTGGGGCGGGTGATGCGCGACGACATCCTCATCGTCGGCGCGGGGCTCGCGGGCTTATTTCTTGCGCTGAAGCTCGCGCCGCGGCGCGTCACCGTGCTGAGCCAGGCGCCGCTTGGACTAGCTTCTGCCAGTTCATGGGCGCAAGGCGGCTTGGCTGCCGCGCTGGCGCCGGAGGACGATCCAGAACTGCACGCGCAGGACACAATTGCAGCCGGCGCTGGGCTTGTTGATCCGGCGGTGGCGCAGCTCATTGCGCGCGACGGCTCGGCGCGTGTGCTTGATCTCGTCGCGCTCGGTGTGCCCTTCGATCGCACGCCGGATG
The DNA here is from genome assembly GCA_001464425.1 of Alphaproteobacteria bacterium Ga0077535. GTDB lineage: Bacteria > Pseudomonadota > Alphaproteobacteria > Caulobacterales > Aquidulcibacteraceae > Vitreimonas. The sequence continues at coordinate 257,788 of LNEK01000026.1, read as the reverse complement.
GAAAGCTCGCGCAGAGCTTGGAAGCGGCGCACTCCAAGCCGCGCGTCGTTCGTGTGTCTGGCGATCTCGCCGGCAAAGCCATCATGGACGCGCTGATCGCCGCTGCGCGTGCAGCGCCGCATATCACCATTATCGAAAACGCGCGCGCGCGCGTGCTGCTGCAAGATGGCAATGGCCGTGTTGCGGGTGTTGTCTGCGATGACGGCGCGCGCTTTGAAGCCAGCGAAACCGTGCTCGCCACAGGCGGCTCGGGCGGGCTCTACGCCGTCACCACCAATCCGCCGGAAGCGATGGGTCAAGGCCTCGCCATGGCCGCGCGCGCTGGCGCGCTGATCGCCGATCCCGAGTTCGTTCAGTTTCACCCAACCGCGATCGATATCGGCCGCGACCCTGCCCCGCTCGCCACCGAAGCGTTGCGCGGCGAAGGCGCACATCTGATCAATGGCAAGGGCGAAGCTTTCGTCGCTGATCTGGCGGCCCGTGACGTCGTCGCGCGCGCGATCCACCTGGAGCGCGCAGCTGGGCGCGGCGCTTTTCTCGATGCGCGAGAGGCAGTCGGTTCACACTTCCCGCGCAATTTCCCTACTGTGTTCGCCGCCTGCATGAGCGCCGGCCTCGACCCGCGCACCACGCCGATCCCGGTAGCGCCCGCCGCGCATTATCACATGGGCGGCATGGTCACTGACGTGTGGGGGCGCACAACGCTTGCGGGCTTGTGGGCTGTCGGCGAATGCGCCTCGACCGGCGCACATGGCGCCAACCGGCTGGCATCGAACTCGCTGCTTGAAGCTGTGGTGTTCGCCCAGCGCATCGCGGATCGGCTGCGCGACACCGTCGCGACGCCTGTGGCGCCTGTGGACAACACAGCGCTGCCGCCGGTTCTGCCCGACGCGCCGCGCGCGCAGTTGCGCCAATTGATGCAAGCGCATGCTGGCGTCGTCCGTGATGCTGCCGGCTTAAGCTTGGCGCTCGACCGAGTCGGCGCGCTCTGCGAAGCTCATGGCGAGGCCCACCCGCTTGTCGCCGCACGCCTCATTCTCACCGCCGCGCTCGCCCGCAAGGAAAGCCGCGGCGCGCACTTCAGGAGCGATTTCCCCGATGCCGCAGAACCGCACCGCAGCTTCCTCACGCGGAACGACGCTGCCGCCGCTGCCTGATATTATTCTCGAACCGATCGTGAAATTGGCGCTCGCTGAAGATCTCGGCGCCGCCGGCGATGTCACCACCGACGCGCTGATCGACCCAGAGGTGCAAGGCAAGTGGGCGCTGCGCGCGCGCGAAGCTGGCGTGGTGGCCGGGCTCGATGCGGCGACTTTGGCGGCCTACATGATCGACCCGGACCTGCAGTTCACAATCAGCGCCGGCGACGGCGCGCGCGTGAAAGCCGGCGATACGATCATGACCATTGAAGGCAGCGCGCGCTCGATGCTGATGGCCGAGCGCACGATGCTGAACTTCATCGGCCGCCTCTCCGGCATCGCGACGCTGACCGCGGTCTATGTGGGCGCCGTGGACGGCATGGGCGTGATCATCGCCTCCACCCGCAAGACGACGCCGGGCATGCGGGCGCTGGAAAAGCGCGCGGTCAAACTCGGCGGCGGCGGCGCGCATCGCTACGGCTTGGACGATGCGATGCTGATCAAGGACAATCACATCGCCGCCTCAGGCACGATCGCCAACGCCATGCAACGCGCCCGCGCGGCGGCGGCGCATCTGACCTGCATCGAGATCGAGGTGGATACGCTGGATCAATTGAAACAAGCGCTGCCGCATGCGCCGAGCGCGATCCTGCTGGATAATTTTAGCCTCACGGATTTGCGCACGGCGGTGAAGCTCGCGAAGGGGCAGACGTTGTTGGAGGCGTCCGGCGGCATCACGATCGAGAACGTGTTCGCGGTGGCGGAAACGGGCGTTGATGTGATCAGCATCGGCGCACTGACGCACTCGGCGCGTTCGCTGGATGTGGGGTTGGACGCGCTCTAACCCGCCTCGTTCACAATCCCGAACAGGATGTGGTCGCGCCAGGCGCCGTTGATTTTGAGATAGGCGCGCGCCATGCCTTCTTGGGTGAAGCCAGCTTTTTCGAGCACGCGGCGCGAGGCCATGTTGTCGGGCTGACACGCGGCTTCGACGCGGTGCAGCTCCAAATCCTCGAACGCATAGCGCACCACAGCGCGCACAGCGGCGGTGATGTAGCCCTTGCCGGCGTGCATCTGGCCGGCCCAATAACCGAGCGACGCCGTTTGCGCGACGCCGCGGCGGACGTTTGAGAGCGTCACGCCGCCGAGCAGCGCGTCGTCGTCTTCGCGGAACACGAACAGCGCGTAGGCCTTATCGTCGCGCGCATCTTCGGTGTAGCGGCGGACTTTATAGCGATACGAGCCGCGTGAGGTTTCATCTTGCGCCCAAGTCGGCTCCCAGGGTGTGAGGAAGTTGCGGCTGGCGTCGCGAACGGCGGCCCAATCCTGATAGTCGCGCGCTTCCGGCGTCCGCAAATAGACGCCCTCGCCGTCAATGCGGCGGCCACCGTCGCTATCCTTGCGCATCAGCACCATGGTTCAGGAGTTTGCCTGAAACGCGTCCAGCGCGCCATGCCCCGCTTTAGGGCCAATTGCAGCTGCGCAGGCAGGCCCCGAGAGCGCCGCCTCGGCCGCGGCCCGGACATCCTCGGCGGTGACAGCGTCCATGCGGGCGCGGAGCTCGGAGAAATCTACAAGACGGTCCCGCAGGAAAACCTGGCCCACGCGCGCCTCCGCCCGCGCCGAAGGCGCTTCCAAGCCCATCAGCATTTGCGCGCGTGACACGGCCTTGGCGCGGTTGAGCTCGTCCGAGGTTGGGCCCTTCTCGGCCATCACGGCCAGCTGGGTGCGGACGATCTCGGCGACGGTGCGGGCATTTTCGGACGAGCAGCCCGCGTAAACACAGAGGCGGCCATCGTCCTCGATGGAATCGAGGAAGCTATCGATGGCGTAAACCAGGCCGCGCTGCTCGCGCACTTCCTGGAAGAGCCGCGATGACATGCCGCCGCCGAAGATCTCCGACATGAGCCGCAGCGCGTAGGCCTTATCCGAACCTTGCGCCACGCCTGGCCACGAGAACACAAGGTGCGTCTGCTCCAGCTTGCGGGTTTCGCTGGCGCGGCCGGCGTGGGCGCGCGCGGGCGCCATGGCCTGAGCGGGGCGCGATTGCAGATGCCCGAAGCGCCGCTCTGCAGTCTCGACGAAGGCGTTGCGATCGAAGGCGCCGGCGATCGAGACGACAACGCGGTCCGGCGTCATGTGCGCATCGTGGAATGCGCGCAGCGTATCGACGCTGACATTGGCCAGCGTTGCGTCCTCACCGAGGATCGGGCGGCCGAGCGGTTGATCGGGATAGAGTATGGCTTGGTGCAGTTCGAAGACGCGGTCATCCGGAATGTCGAAGGCTTCGCCGCGCTCCTGGGCGACGACCCCTTTTTCTTTCTCCAGATCGTCCGGCGCCCAATGCGGCTCGAACAACACGTCGGCAATCAGATCGAGCGCGAACGGCGCGTTTTCTGCGACCACGCGCGCGTAATACGAAGTTCGCTCATAGCCGGTGCCGGCGTTCATCACGCCGCCAACATTCTCGATGGCTTCGGCAAAACCACGCGCATCGCGGGAGCCAGCGCCTTTAAACGCCATGTGCTCAAACAGGTGCGCGATGCCGTTGTGCTCGGCCGGCTCCCAACGGGCGCCGACGCGCTGCCATACGCCAAGCGCTGCGGTGCCGAGGCCCGGCATTGGGTCCAAAGCCACGCGCACGCCATTCGGCAGGCGGATCAGTTCTAGCTCCACGCTCGGCTCCGTTCTCGGATGTATTGCTTCACGGCATCGGCGTCGGCGGCGACGGAGTCAAACTGCTCAGTGCGTTGGAAGAGATCCGAGCACTTGGCCGGCAATGGCGGCGCAGCGCCGGTGGCGCGCTCCACCGTTTCGGGGAACTTTGCCGGATGTGCGGTGGCGAGGAAGACGACGGCGTTCTGCGAGAGCGCATCGACCACTTTCGAGCGCGCCGCGTAGCCGACAGCGGTATGCGGGCAAACCGGCGCGTCATCCTGCGCGCTCCACGCCATGGTTTGCAGCGTTTCCGCATCGTCGACAGGCGCGGCGGCAAAATCAGCGCGCAGGCGCTCCAGCGCCGCGGGCGGAATATCGAAACCGCCGGATTGTGCGAGCTGCGCGTAAAGCCGCGCGACGCCTTCCCCATCGCGCTCCAACGCCTCGAACAGGATGCGCTCGAAGTTGGAGGCGACTTGAATATCCATTGCCGGTGAGAGCGTGGCTTTCGACGCGCCGCGCTCGTAGCGCCCAGTGTTCAACGCGCGCGCCAGAATGTCGTTCTCGTTGGTGGCGAGCATGATCTTACCGATCGGCGCGCCAAGCTGCTTGGCCACCCAGCCGGAGTACGCATCACCGAAATTGCCGGTGGGCACAACGAAATCAACGGGGCCGAGGCCGCCGTACGTGTGCGCGGCGATCTGGAAATATACGCTCTGCGCCACGATGCGGGCCCAGTTGATCGAGTTGACGCCTGAGAGTTGCGCACGCGTGGCGAAGTCCGCATCCGCGAACATGGCTTTGACGATTGCCTGGCAAGCATCGAAATCACCATCGACCTCCAGCACGCGCACGTTTGCAGCGCCGGATGTTGTCATGAAGCGGCGTTGCACTTCGGAGACGCGACCCTTCGGCGTCAGCACGAAGAGATCGATGCGCTCGCGGCCCTTCAGCGCTTCGACAGCCGCGCCGCCTGTATCGCCCGACGTGGCGCACACGACGCTCAATCGCGTATCGCGCTTCGTCAGCGCCAGATCGTAGAGCGGGCCGATCAGCTGCATCGCCACGTCTTTGAAAGAGAGCGACGGCCCGTGAAAAAGCTCCAGCAGCCAATCGCCGACGCGCACTTGGCGCAATGGCGTCACCGGCTCCGGCCACTTGGCGCGCCAGCTTGCGTCGTGCGGATCGGCCGGCGCTTCGATGTAAGCTTCGTTGACGAGTTCGATGGTGTCGTCTTCGCTGAGATCATCGCCCGCGAAGGCGCGCAGCGTGTGCTTTGCGACGTTGCCGTAATGGGTGAACACGACTTTGCGCGGACTGAGCCCGAGCTCGGGCCAAGTCTCCGGCACATAAAGCCCGCCGTCAGGCGCCATGCCGGCAAGCACAGCGTCCAGAAACGAAACCGGCGGCGCCCCGCCCCGGGTGGAGATGTAACGCATCAGGCCTCAGGCGGGCGCGGCGGCGCAAACGAAAGCCGCCCGACGCTCACATGGTATGCAAAGTAGATCACGATCAGCACCAGCGCCAAACCGTACCAGGTGATGGCGTAACCCATGTGCCGCGCCGGCGGCAGATCGTCAGCGCCAGGAGCGCGCGCGAACGGATTTGGCGTGGCGCGCCCATCGGCGCCGACATAGGCGCCAGCGATGTAATATTCCGACACTTGATCGACGCCGATATTGCGGCCCATCGCCGGTAGATCGATGGCGAACCACAGACGCCGCAAGGGTTCTGGCGCGCCTGCAAAGGGCGAAGGCGGATTGGGCCGGATCGATGCGCCGCTGATCGGCGCGCCCAGCCGCAACGACGCCGGGACGCGCACTTCGTCCGCGTTCGGCGGCCCGGCGCCTGTCGCTGACGCGATAAAATCGGCGTCCACGAAGATGGTGCTCTCGCCTTCCTGCACCGGCGCGAACACGCGCCAGCCGGCTTCGCGCGTATCGCTGCGGACGCCATAGACGAACTGAATGCCGTCCGGCAGCGGCTGGTAATTCTCGATCGTCATCATCGGCACTGGCTCGTCGGCCAGTGCGGACTTCATCTCGTAGCGTTCCCACTGCCAACGCCCGAGCATGATGAGGCACGCGAATGTCGCGATCGTCACCACGCTCATGATCAGAAGCGGTTTGAAACGGATCATTCTATGTCGTCCGAGGTCGCTTCGCGCGCCTTGTGCTTCCACTGAAAGGCAAACAGCACGGACTTGAACGGCGGCAGCAGCGCAAGGGACAGCACGACCGCGGCAAGCAAAGTGAGCGTAAGCGCCAGCCAGCCAGGCAGATCAAGCCCGTGCTGCAGAACAATGAGCAACGGCGCGACGATGGCGCCGACAATCAGGATCACGAACACGGCCGGCCCATCGCCTGCGTCCGCGGCTTTAAAGTCAGCGCCGCAGGCGCGGCAGGTATCGCGAAACTTCAGGTACCCTTGAAAGACCTCGCCCTTTCCGCATTGCGGGCAGCGGAGCTTAAGCCCCGCCGCCCATGCGGACGGACGCGCCGTCATCAAGTTCAATTCTGCATCGTCAGGTACGGCATGACGTAGACGAAGGTGAAGAGGAACAGCCACACCACGTCAACGAAGTGCCAATACCAAGCCGCGGCTTCGAGGCCGAAATGCTTCTGCGGCGTGAAGTGTCCCGCCAGCAGACGAAATAGGCAAACCGCGAGGAAGATCGTGCCGATGATGACATGGAAGCCGTGGAAGCCCGTCGCCATGAAGAACGACGCGCCATAAACGGTGGCGTTGCCCACGCCGTCAGGATTGCCGAAAGCGAACCCAGCGATCGGATATTCGACGGCGAACTGCACCCAGCTGAACAAGATGCCGAGCAACACAGTGAGGATGAGGCCAAGGCGCGCGCCGGCGCGATCGCCGGTTTGGAGCGCATGGTGCGCCCACGTCACCGTCGTGCCGGAGAGCAGCAGGATGAGCGTGTTGATGAGCGGCAGGTGGAAGGGATCGAATGTCTCCACGTGTGGCGGCGGCCAGTTGGCCCAAGCTTGCGCGGTGGCTTCGTCCCACGTCGGCACCACCCAATCGGCGCGGTGGCCGTGGAAGATCGCCATCTCGAAGAAGACCCAGAACCAGGCGACGAAGAACATCACTTCCGAAGCGATGAACAAGATCATCCCGTAACGCAGGCCGATATCAACGACCGGCGTGTGATCGCCCGCGCGGCTTTCCTTGATCACATCGCCCCACCAGCCGATGCAGGTGATGACGAGGATGCCCATGCCAACCAGGAAGAGCGTCCAGTGGCCTTTGCCGAAGAAGAAGTCGGCCTCGTTGCTCGAGAGGCCGCGCATCAACACCACCGCGCCGATCGCCGCGACCAGCGCGCCGACCGAGGCCACAAACGGCCACGGGCTCGGGTTCACCAAGTGGTAGTCGTGTTTGACTTCGCCGTGCGCCATTTGATCCCTCGTCGCGCGTTGCCGGAGCGAACCCCGGACTAAGACCTAATTATCAACTTGCCGTATCCGCAGCCGCCGGATCGGTGGAGCGAAAGAACGTGTAGGAAAGCGTCAAAGTGCCGATGTCGGCGGTGTCGGGGTCGTTCACGATTTCCGGATCGACGAAGAACACCACTGGCAGCTCGGCCTCTTCCCCCGGCCCGATCAGGCGGTCCTGGAAGCAGAAGCATTCGAGCTTGGCGAAGTACAGCCCGGCGACATGCGGCGTGACGTTGTAGGTCGCGCGCGCCACGATGGGCTCGTTTGAAAGATTGCGCACCGTGTAGAAGGCAAGACCGGTTTCACCGATGCGCAGATGCTCGCTGATCTGCTGAGGCGAAAACTCGATCGGCAGGCCCGGCGCAATGTTTGAATCAAACCGCACTTCGATGGTGCGGTCGAGAATTTGGCTAGGTGCGGCCGTGGCTTCCTGCGTGGTGCCGCCATAGCCGGTGATCCGGCAAAACGCGTCGTAGAGCGGCACGGCCGCGAACGCGAGGCCGGTCATTCCCACAACGGTGGCGACAACGACGCCAGCCGTTACGGCCATGCGCTTCTGGTTTGGCGGCTGGCTCATGGCGTAGCTCCCTGAAGGCGCGTGAGCGTGATCGCGAACACAAGCGCGACGAACGCCAGGATCGACACCGCGATCCAGACGTTCCGCCGCTTGCGGGCTGCAAGTTCGTCAGGCGTCATTATGCGACCGCCTGCTCGACCAGAAGCGCGCCGAACAACGTGAACAGATAGATGATCGAGAAACCGAAGAGATCGCGCGCCGGCTTATCCATAGTCTTATCGCCGTCGCCTGCACGCGAACGCAGCACGCGATACGCCAAGTACAAGAAGAAGGCGCCGCCGAACGCAGCGATCGCGCCATAGACAACGCCGCCCAGCCCGGTGAGCACCGGCGCCAGCCCCAGTGGCGCCAGCAGCAGCGAATAGACGAAGATTTGCAGGCGCGTCGCCTTCGCGCCGTGCGTCACCGGCAGCATCGGCACTTTGGCGGCGGCGTAGTCATCCTTTTGCAGCAGCGCCAGCGCCCAGAAGTGCGGCGGCGTCCACATGAAGATGATAGCAACGAGGATGATCGGATCGAGCGTGAGCGAGCCGGTCTTTGCCGCCCATGCGATGGCCGGCGGCAGCGCGCCGGCGAGCCCGCCAATGACGATATTGTGCGGCGTCAGCCGCTTCAGCCACATCGTGTAAACGACGGCGTAGAAGAAAATCGTGAACGCCAGCAGGCCGGCCGCAAGCAAACCGGCCGCAAGATACATGGTGACAACGGCCAACACTGAAAGCGTCAGCCCCATGGTCAGCGCTTCATCGCGCGCGACGCGGCCCGATGGGATCGGCCGCGACCGCGTGCGCGTCATGGTCAGATCGATATCGCTGTCGAACCACATATTGAGCGCGCCGGAAGCGCCGGCGGCGATGGCGATCGACAGGATCACGGCAAAGCCGAGGACCCAATCGCCTGCGCCGGGCGCTGCGACGTAGCCAGCCAACCCCGTGAACACCACCAAGCTCATCACGCGCGGCTTCAGCAGCGCGAGGTAGTCGCTCGCGCTGCTGGGCCGATCGTGGGAGGCGGTTACATCAACCAAAACTAGAGCCTCAGTGATGCGTATCCGGCTTTATCACCGGAAGTTCGTTGAACTGGTGGAACGGCGGCGGCGAAGAGAGCGTCCATTCGAGCGTGGTCGCGCCCTCACCCCACGGGTTAGCGCCTGCCTTGCGCTTCACGATGAACATTTCCGCGAGCGTGATCAGGAATACGAGGACGCCAACGGTCGTGATCGCGTAGCCCACCGACGAGATGTGGTTCCAGAACGCGAACGCTTCTGGGTAGTCGATGTAGCGCCGCGGCATGGCTTGCAGGCCGAGGAAATGCTGCGGGAAGAAGATAATGTTCACACCGATGAACATGATCCAGAACTGCAAGCCCGCCAGGAAGCCGTTGTAGCGGTAGCCGCTCATCTTCGGGATCCAGTAGAAGAAACCCGCGAAGATCCCGAACACGGCGCCGAGCGACAGCACATAATGGAAGTGCGCGACGACGTAATACGTATCGTGCAGCGAAGTATCGACACCCGAGTTCGCGAGCACAACGCCGGTGACGCCGCCCACCGTGAACAGGAAGATGAAGCCGATCGCCCAAAGCATCGGGACTTTGAAGTCGATCGAGCCGCCCCACATCGTGGCGATCCACGAGAAGATCTTGATGCCTGTCGGCACCGCGATGACCATCGTTGCGGCGATGAAGTAGGCTTCTAGATCGAGCCCCATGCCGACCGTGTACATATGGTGCGCCCACACCACGAAGCCGATGACGCCGATCGCGACCATGGCGTAGGCCATGCCGAGATAGCCGAACACGGGCTTGCGCGAGAATGTCGACACAATCTGCGAGATCATGCCGAAGGCCGGCAGGATCAGAATGTAAACTTCCGGGTGACCGAAGAACCAGAACAAGTGCTGGTACATCACCGGATCGCCGCCGCCGGCGGCGTTGAAGAATTGCGTGCCGAAGTTGCGGTCGGTCAGCAGCATGGTCAGCGCGCCGGCGAGAACCGGCAGCGACAGAACGAGCAGCCACACCGTCACCAGGATCGACCACACGAACAACGGCATGCGGTGGAGCGTCATGCCCGGCGCGCGCATGTTGAAGATGGTGGTAATGAAGTTGACCGCGCCCAGGATTGAGCTCGCGCCCGCGATGTGGAGCGAGAGGATCAGAAGATCCATCGATGGGCCGCTATGGTGCGCAGGCGATGTCGAGAGCGGCGCGTAAAGCGTCCAACCGCCGCCGAAGCCGGGGAAGTCGCCGTTGCCTGGCACCACCATCGACAGCAAAGCCAAGATGAACGACGCCGGCAGCAGCCAGAACGAAATATTGTTCATGCGCGGGAACGCCATGTCCGGCGCACCGATCATGAGCGGCACAAACCAATTGCCGAAGCCGCCGATCATCGCCGGCATGACCATGAAGAAGATCATGATCAGGCCGTGCATCGTCACGGTGACGTTGTAGCCGTGTGCGCTGTCGAGGTTCAGCCAGCCGGTTATGGCGGCGCCCTCTGCGAAGACTTGCACGCCCGGCGCGGCCAATTCCCAGCGGATGAGGCCGGAGAGCGCGCCGCCGATCAACCCCGCGATAATCGCGAAGATAAGGTACATCGTGCCGATGTCCTTATGGTTGGTCGAATAGACCCAGCGCTTCCAATCATAGAGGCTGGGACGATGATCCTCGTGACCATGGCCTTCAGCGTGAGCAGCTTCGTGCGTCATCTATGGTGCTCTCTATCTCAGCGCGTCGGTTGTGCGGGCGTCGCCGCCGGCGTTCCAGTTTCAGTGGCCGGCGTTTCAGCTGGCGTCGTCGCGGCGGGCGCGGGCTCTGCGGCAGCGATCGTCCCGCCCTGTGCGGCGACCCATTGCTCCCACTCAGCGCGGCTGACCGCGTGAATTTCGACCGGCATGTAAGCGTGATTCACGCCGCACAATTCAGAGCACTGGCCGTAGAACACGCCAGGACGATCAACGCGGAACCAGGTTTCGTTCACGCGGCCTTGGATCGCGTCCTCTTTCACGCCGAAGGCCGGCATTGCGAAAGAGTGGATCACGTCATTCGACGTCACGAGCACACGCACCGTCGTGTCGACAGGGACCAGCAGCGGCTCAGTCGAGGCCAGTAGGTATGGGCGGCCCGAAGCGCGCGCTTCGTCTTCCGGCAAAAGGTTCGCAGCGATCGAGACGCCTTGGTCTGGATATTCGAGAGTCCAGAACCACGAATTGCCGGTGACCTTCAGCGTCAGCTCGGCTTCTTCCGGGATGCGCTCTTGCATGTAGATGAGCGGGAATGACTTCCACGCGATAACCACCAGGATCATCACCGGGACGATCGTCCACACCACTTCAACAAACATGTTGTGGGTGAATTTCTTCGGTGTCGGATTGGCGCGCTTGTTATAGCGGATCATCACCCACAGCAGCAGCGCCAGCACGAATACGGAGATCGCCACGATGATCCACAGCAGAAAGGTGTGGAAGTCGTGGATCTCGCGCATCACCTGCGTAGCCGCCGGCTGCAGGTCAATGCCACGCGGCGTCGGTGCGCCAACAGCCGCATAAGCGCTATTTGTCAGTGACAAAGCACCTGCCGTTAAAGCTGCGATCAAAGCCCCTCGCCTCACGCAATGATCCTCCTAGAGATTCAGCGGTCGGTATGGCGCGCGCCAGCGCCCCCGCCTATAGTCGCCGGGCGCGGCTTTTTGACCGCGCCTTGCCGTTCTGTAAGTCTTCGACGAGTGGGGAGCTAGCATGATCCGCGCTGAGCTTCCAAGGCGCATTCAAAACGCCCTGCCGGCGCTTGCCGTTACGCTCGCGCTCGCCGCGGCGGCGACGATGGCGCACGCCCAGGACCCGCGCGGCGATCCGCGCGCCATGACCATCATCGGCAACGACTCAAATGCGCGCCGTTGCGGCGCCGCGGTCGTCGACGGCAACAGTTCGGACGCGACTGTGGAATTCTGCACCCGCGCCCTGGGCTACTCTCGCATTACCCGTGAAGGGCGAATCCAGGTTCTGGTGAACCGCGGCGTCACCTATTTGCGTCGCCAGCAAAACGAACTCGCGGTCGGTGATTTCGACGCCGTCATCGCGCTCGACCCGTCCAACGCCGAGGCGCACCTGAACCGCGGCGCGACCTTGGTGCAGCTGCAGCGTTATGGGCCAGCTATCGCCTCCTTGACCGAGGCGCTCGGGCTGGGCGTGCGGGAGCCGCATAAGGCCTATTTCAACCGTGGCATCGCCCGGGAATCTCTGGGTGATCTGCGCGGGGCGTACGAGGATTACTCGACGTCGCTTCAGATCGAACCCGATTGGGGTCCGGCCAGCGCGGAGTTGGCCCGCTTCGCGCGCGCACGCCGCGCGCACCTCGCCACCGTGCTGGATGAGCCAACACCGTAGTTTTACGCTACGGAACCCAATCTTCGGACACGCCACAGCCCGACTCGCCCCCTATATTCTCCGGACACACACCCAGGAGACATAAATGGCTGACGGCCAGCGCGCCCCCCACCCCGAAGAAGCTGCCGAGATGGATTGGGACGCCGCCCGCCGCATCCTCGCCGACGCCACCCGGGGCGCCGACGACGGCGAGCTCTTTGTCGAGGATAGCCGGACGGAGAGCTTTTACTGGGATGACGGGCGGCTGAAGTCCGCCTCGTTCGACGCCACCCAGGGCTTTGGTCTGCGGGTCGTGGCAGGTGAGCGCGCCGGCTACGGCCATGCCAGCGTTCTGGAAACCGACGCCGTCGCGCGCGCCGCCGAGGCCGCCTCTGCGGTTAAGCTCGGCCACCAAGGCACGCTCGATGTGAGCCCGGCTAAGGTGAACCGCCAGCTCTACGCCGACTTCGATCCGATCGAAGCGCCGTCCTTCACCGCCAAGACCGACCTTCTGGCCGAGATCGACGCCTATTGCCGCGCCAAGGACCCGCGCGTGGTGCAAGTGGCCGCCACCCTCGCCGGCGCCCGCCGTGGACTTACCATTCTGCGCCCCGATGGCGCGCAGCTGACCGACCACAGACCGCTAGTGCGGGTGAACGTCTCCATCACTGTCGAGCGCGATGGCCGCCGCGAGTCCGGCTCTGCCGGCGCAGGTGGGCGCGAGCCGTATGAAGTTTTCATCGCCCCCGAGCGCTGGAAGGCGCTGGCGGACGAAGCGCTGCGCATCGCGCTCGTGAACCTCGACGCGATCCCCGCTCCGGCGGGCGAGATGGACGTGGTGCTCGGCCCAGGCTGGCCCGGCGTGCTGCTGCACGAAGCGGTCGGCCATGGGCTCGAAGGCGACTTCAACCGCAAAGGCACCAGCGCGTTCTCCGGCATGGTCGGCCAACGTGTCGCGGCGCCCGGTGTTACAGTTGTGGATGACGGCACGCTCGAAAATCGCCGCGGCTCGCTCACCATCGATGACGAAGGCACGCCCACACAGCGCACCGTGCTGATCGAAGACGGCATCCTGAAAGGCTACCTGCAGGATCGGATGAACGCGCGCCTCACCGGCGTGGCGCCGACAGGTTCAGGCCGGCGCGAAAGCTACGCGCATCGGCCAATGCCGCGCATGTCGAACACCTTCATGACCGCCGGCGATAAAGACCCCGAAGAGATCCTGCGCTCGCTGAAGCGCGGTGTTTACGCGGTTAATTTCGGAGGCGGACAGGTCGACATCACGTCCGGCAAGTTCGTTTTCCAATGCACCGAGGCGTACCTCGTCGAAGATGGAAAGATCAAAGCGCCGATCAAAGGCGCGACATTGATCGGCGATGGTCCGAGCGCACTCACGCGCGTGACGATGATCGGCAACGATCTCAAATTGGATGAAGGCGTCGGCACGTGCGGCAAGGCCGGACAGAGCGTGCCAGTGGGTGTGGGCCAGCCGACACTCTACATCCAAGGACTGACCGTTGGCGGCGGCTAGTTCGTCGGCGCGGATTTACAATTTAGAGAATCGACGCAGAGACTGTGTTCATCCCAATGTCTGGGGAGGTTGATACTATGGCTGCGAAAAAGAAGACCGCGAAGGTCGCCAAGTCCGCTTCGAAGGCGAAAGCCAAGAAGCCGGCTGGCAAGAAGAAGTAAGCTTCTTCTCTCTTGGAATACGGAACGCCGCCGAGGTCCGCCTCGGCGGCGTTTTCGTTTTCAGATCGTCGCACCCGCTCGGCCCTTCGTCGCAAGCCACTGCTATCGGCCCAGAAAAAGCCCCCACGTCTCGCGTCTGTTTCAGGCGCTGCAATCATCTTGAAACAAGCAGCCCCGCTTATGCGGGCGTGCCGAAGCCGCGGGAGACGGCGACGGGAGGGGAGAGAAAATGCTGGGACGTATGATGGTGTCGGCGCTCGCGCTGACGGGCGTGGCGTACGCCGAAGCGGACACGCCGCCGGAAACCACCGCAGCGACGCCAGCCGCCACGAACGGCGATCGCGTCGGCTACGACGCCGCCTACTTCGCGCAATACAATCCGTCGAACGCGCTCGACATGGTGCGCCAGACGCCGGGCTTCACACTCGATGGCGGCGATGATCGGCGCGGCTTCTCCGGCGCTGTCGGCAACCTGCTGATCGACGGCATTCGCCCAAGCACGAAGAGCCAATCGCTCGAAGGCATCCTCTCGCGCATTCCCGCGAACCAAGTCGTACGCATCGAAATTTTGCGCGGCGGCGAAGTCGCCGGCGATGCGTCGGGCCAATCGACACTGCTCAACATCGTGCGCACCGCAAGCGCCGGCAGCGGACTTTGGGAAGCGGGCTTTGAAGTCACCTCGCGCGATGTCGCGGCGCCGCGGGGCGAACTCTCCTACAGCGGCCGCAATGGCAACGTTGAGTTCGGCATCGGCGGCTCGATCTTCAGCCAGTATCGCGACCTCCCCGGCTGGCGGCGCATCACCGATGGATCGGGCGTCCACCTTGAAGACATCAGCACACCATCCCCGCGCGATTTCCGCGAAGCCGGCCTCACCGGCAACATCGCCTTCCCGCTTGCAGGCGGGCGCCTCAGCGCCAACGGCTCACTCAACGCCTGGCGCTTCCACGCCGATAGCGATTTCATTCGCACCAGTCCGATCGCGACACCGCTGAGCGATCTTTACACCGTGTTCGAAGAGCAGCAGCGCGGCTTCGAACTTGGCATGAATTACGACCGCGACTTCGGCCCGTGGTCACTCGGCCTCGTCACGCTCATCAACCGCGCGCGCTACGAGAGCGAAGAAGACGCCGAGTACGCCGACGATGCGATGGCGACTCTCGCGACCGCCATCCAAGAAGTGCAACAGGACAGCGGCGAGACCATCTTCCGCGCCACGCTTGCGCGCGCGCTCAACGCCCAGCACCGCATCGAGTTCGGCGGCGAAGGCGCATTCAACTCGCTCGATCAGCAGCTTTCCTATGTCGAGAACGGCACGCCGTTTGTGATCCCGAACTCGAACATCCTCGTCGAAGAAGAGCGCGCGGAATTCTTCGGCTCGCACACCTGGCGCCCGGCGGACAACTGGACATTGGAAACGCGTCTCGCGTGGGAGACGTCGACCCTCACCTTCAGCGGCGACACGGATCAGGAAGTGGAGCTTTCGTTCTGGAAGCCCTCGGTCCAACTCTCGCACACATTCGGCGGCAATGATCAAATCCGCTTGCGCGTGTATCGCGATGTCGGCCAGCTCAATTTCGGCGACTTCTCCTCTGCAGCGGCGATCGCAGATTCGCTGATCTCCGGCGGCAATCCGGACTTGCGTCCGCAGACCGCGTGGATTGGCGAGATCGGCACGGACTTCCGCTTTCCGGGCGGCGCCGCGCTCAGCCTCACGCTCTCGCACCAGCAGCTAACGGATGTTGCGGACCTTGTGCCGATTGTCGAGCCAAACCCCGGCCAAGACCCGCTCGATCCGAACGACGACTTTTTCTACTACGACGCGCCCGGCAATATCGGCGACGGCGAGATCACGCGCCTTGGCGTGAACTTCTCGACGCCGATCAACTTCATCCCGGGCGGGCGCCTCACCCTTGAAGGCTATTTGCGCGACACCGAAGTGACCGACCCGGTGACAGGCAACAGCCGCAGCATATCCTTTGCGCCAGAGTCCGAGTTCGAGATCGAATTCCGGCAGGACATCACCGGCTGGAAATTCGCGTGGGGCATCTCGGCGTCACAGCAAGGCGAGTTTCAGGCTTATCGGTTCAACGAGATCGACACGAACCAGGAAGGCCCGTGGGTCGACCTCTTCATCGAAACGACAGCGCTGCCGAACGACATGAAGCTGCGCCTCTGGGCCGCGAACTTGTTCGATGGCGAAGTCCGCCGCGACCGCCGCTTCTTCGGCGATCTGACCGATGGCGATCCCAGCAATGATGATCGCAACGGCCCGCTCGCGCGCCGCGACCTGCGCGAACGCCAGTTCGCCAGCGCGCCTTGGTTTATTCTGGAGCTAAGCGGAAGTTTCTGAGGGAGAGCGCGTCACCCCGACGGGTGACGCGAAACCCCTATCCTATCGCGCGCGCGGCGGCCGGCGCTTTGCCGCCGGCGACGGACTATCCGGTTCGAACATCGGGTTCGCGTCGAACTGTCCTTGGAACGGCGCGTCGAGCAGATAGTCGGGCAAACGCGCGCTCATCGCTTTTTCGTTCGACACCGCGATGATCTGCTGCGCCTTCGTCATCGCGCGCAGCGTATCAGCGTTGATATCGCCGATCAGCTCCGAGCTCTCCTTGGCCATCAGATGGTTGGCGACGCCGAAGAGTTGAAAGACGCCAGCATTGTTGAAGATCGTGCGCCAGTCCTTCGGATAGAGCCGCTGCAGCTGGCTCAAATCCTGGAAGAACGGCCACACTTGCAAGCCATAGCCGCGCAGCAGCGTCATAGATTGGCGCAGCGGGCCGAACTCGCCGAGCTGGGCGCACTCGTCCAGCAGGAACAGCGTCGAGCGCTTCGGGCGGCGCTTACGTCCCATCACCGTCAGCATCAGCGCGCCGACCCACAGCCGCAGCAGCGCGCCGTGGCTTTCAAGTTTGTCCGGCGGGATGACGATGTAGATCGTCATCGGATCGCCTTTGCGTACTGCATCAAGGCTGATCGTCGACTTCGACAGCGAACGCAGCGCCGAGTCCGAGTTCACGACCTTCAGATAAGACTGCGCGGTCGAGAGGATGCCGGAGCGCGTTTGTTCTGTGATCGGCAGGAAGCTCGAGATGTTCTGCTTCGAGAGCCGGTTCAGGTTCTCGTGGCCCTCGATTAGCGCCGCGAGATTATAGACCGCGTCGTCGCTCATCAGGATTTCGCGCACCTTGCCGAAGTGCCGCTCGCCCTTCGGCGCGGTTTCGGCGACAGCGGCGATCACGCCCGCCATCAGCGAGCGGCCCCAATTGTCCCAGAAAGGCTCCTTGTGGAAACCGACATCGCCAGCCAGCAGCGAGGCCAACATTTCGGCGTCGGCGTCGAGGAGAGCGCCCGGGCGATCGAACAGGTCGAACGGGTTCAGGCTATCCGTGCGCTTCGAGACAGCCCCGAACGGATCGAGCAGACGGACTTCCTGGCCCATCTCCTTCCGGCGGCGGTGGGTGACGTGCCAGGTCTCGCCCTTGGGATCGATGACGATGACCGAGCCTTCAAAGCGCAGCAGGTTGGGGATAATCACCCCCCGGCCCTTCCCGGCCCCGGTGGGCGCGATGGTCACCAGGTGGCGGTCTTCGCCGTACAGGATCGGAACTTCGCCCTGGATAGCTGCCTCGGCGGCCCTCGGCGCGCCAAAGCCAATTGGGTCCCGGCCGTCGCCATCGGCTTTCCAGCCGAGCAGCAAGTCCATGACTTCCGGGCGCAATCCCTGACCCGCAGCCTCTTGAGGCTTCTTGCGGGAACGGGGCGTACGCGCGCGGGCCATGGAGCACCTCCTCACGGCCGCTGAGGAGCGCGACCGAGAATCAAATCGTAGACAGCAATCGGGGCCGGACCCGCACCGGATTACGGCGAAAGGGCCGTATCGGTTAAAGCCTGGGAGGAGCGCCGTTCTGGCCCCCGCTCGCCGCTACATCACCTGGAAAAAATACCTGGCGCAACGCCTTGACGCTGTTGCGGGCATAACTATCCCGCAAAGCTAATCGCCGGCCTTTGGGGCCGGCGATCGCTTTGTTTTTTCACGCTTTTACGCTTAATGGACGTCGCCCATCCATTTTTTCAGCACGGGTGACAGGAGCAGCAGAACCACCCCGGTCGCGACCCCCAAGATACCGACAGCGGTGAACACCGAGATGTAGCTCTGCAGCTGCGCCGACGGGTCGACAACCTGGCCGCCGATCGTGTCCGCCGCAGTCTGCTGCGCGATGATGCCGGCGAGGATGTGTGCGAGCGAACTGGACAAGAACCACACGCCCATCATCAGGCCGACAACGCGCGCCGCCGACAATTTGGTGATCATCGACAGGCCAACCGGCGAGAGGAAAAGTTCGCCAGTGGTGTGCAGCAGGTAGAGCGCCGCGAGGAAGATCAGCGGCACGCGGAAGTCACCGCCCGCGAACTGCGTCCCCCACACCAGCACGAAGAAGCCGAGACCGACCTGCACGAGGCCGAGCGCGAACTTCACTGGCGTCGATGGTTCCATCTTCCGCTTCGCCAGCCAAATCCACATGGCGCTGAATGGCAGCGCCAATAGAACGATGTAGCCGGCGTTGAAGCTCTGCGTTTGCGCCGCCGTCATCTCGTAGACGTCGCCGTTGAGGCCCGTGGTGGCGGCGATGTAGCCCGCCGCGCCCGCAACGAGCGCGAAGAACACCACGCCATACCCCAGCATCACCGCGTCGATCTTCTTTTGGAAGAACGCCCCGATGGTCACCAGGAACATGATCGCGCCGAGCGCCGCTACGCCGAAGAGGCTGTAGGTGACGATCTGGTGCGCCAGAGAGTTCGGCTGCGCGACGGTGAGGTCGGTTGAGCGCTCCGCGTAGAGCGAGAGCGACGAGCCCGCCTGCTCGAACAGCATCCAGAAGATGACGCTGAAGAAGATCAGGATAAGCGCCGCAACCATTTTGGTGCGGTCCGTGCCCTTAAAGCCAAGCAGCACGTAGAGCATCACAAGCGCGAACAAAGCCGGCACCAAGATCGGCAGCGCCTGCTCCATGAGCTCGGATTGCTGCACCAGCATCCAGGTCGGGATCACGGCGATAAGGCCGAGAATCCAGAAGACGCCTTCCGTCACCGCGCCGATCGGCTTTGGCGGATCGGCTTTGCCGCGCAGGTGCTTTTGGCCGAACAGGTACTGCGCCAAACCAATGGCCATACCCACGCCGGCAAGGCCAAAGCCGTATTTCCAGCCATAAGTCTGGCCGAGATAGCCGCACGCTAGGGTCGCCAGGAAGGCGCCGAGGTTGATGCCCATGTAGAAGATGGTGAAGCCGCCATCGCGACGCGGATCGCCTTCAGCATAGAGCGCGCCGACCGTGGTCGAGATGTTGGCCTTCAGAAAGCCGACGCCGATGATGATCAGCGCCAGCGAGAGATAGAGGATCTGAACGTAGAGCGCCTCTTGCTCGACGCGGCTCTCATACGTGCCATCGGCGAGCGTGCGGACGATTGTGTCATCCTCTGCCGCGTCAGTGGGGCCAGGGTTGAACGCCACGCCCTCGGTCGTGCTCGTTTGCTCGAACTCGTAGCTCACGCCATTGATGACGACGACGGGAACTTCACCGCCGGTCACAACCGGAAACTCGCCTTCGCCTTCGATCTGGAGCGTCGTTGTCGGCGCTTCGCCGCACGGCAGGCCAACCATGCTGCAGAGCGAGTAAACCAGAGTCGGCGGCGCTGATGCGAGCGTGAACGTGCCCTCTTGCAATTGCCGCTGCTGCTGATTTCCCGTGAGTAGAACGTGTTCAGTCACATCGAAGCGCAGCTGCGCGCGGCCTTCCGGCAGATCGATGAACAATTGCCGATCACCGCCGCGCCCGTCAGCCGCCACCAAGTAGCTCTCGCCGCCGACATCGAGATATTGCCGCGAGCCCGATCCTTCGAACGCCATGCCGAAGTGGCCAAGCACCAAGAGGGCCGCGCCAATCGTCACCGCTTTGCGGGCGCCAAGGAAACGGTCAGCGAGAACGCCGCCGATGACCGGGATCAAATACACAAGCGCCGCGTACGCGGCGTAGAGCCCCTGCGCGGCCTCGTCGGAAAACAGGAAGTGCTGCGTGAGATAAATCACCAGCAACGCGCGCATCCCGTAAAACGAGAAGCGCTCCCACATCTCGGTGAAGAACAGCGTGACCAGGCCACGCGGGTGGCCAAGGAAAGTCTGCTCGTCGGAGCCGTTCGGCGCCCCGGCGGTGGTGTCGGTCATAGAAAATCCCCTGGACGCGCTTACGCGCGCTCCCGTCCCTAACTCGGGGGACAGACAAGCCTTGTGACGGCCTTTGCGTCAAGCGCGGGTCGCTGAACGCAACTCCGGGTCGATGACCCACCAGAACGTCTTCCCCGGATTGGAGTCGAGCCAGAAGCCAAGGCGACGCAAAGTACGCACCGAGGCGAGATTTGCTGCATCGCACCCAGCGAGGATCGTCTCGGCGCCGGCTTCATCGAAGAGCCAGTTGATAACGGCGCCAGTCGCTTCGACAGCGTAACCCTGCCTACGACGGCTCCGCGCGATACCGTACCCGATTTCGAACTCGCGCTGCGCCCGCAGCGACGGCTCAAACCTTACATCGCCGATGACCACGCCCTCGGCGCGATGCACGGCAATCGCCCGCGTCGGCGCATGGCCCCAGATGGGAGAGATGGAGCGCGCGACGAGCCCGAGATTTGCCTGGCACCATTCAGCAGGCGCATCGGCGCCTATGACATTGGCGAACACCGCCTGCCCCGCGCGCGCTGCGTCCGCCATCTCCGCCGTGACCGGCAGAAGCTGCAAACGTGGCGTGAGCAGTGGATGGTCGAGCGCGCGCATTGCCGCTAAGATACGCGCATCCGAAATCTCGGCAATAACGAGACGATCAGTAAGCGCAGGCTTCGAATACGCGCTTTACGTCGCCGCCCCATTCGGTGCGGTAGCGCTCGATCAGGCGCTCGGCCGGTGTGACGCCGGTGGCGGCGATATCGTCGAGTTCGCCCAGGAAATGGGTTTCATCGTCGCCGCTATTGTCGCGGCGGGCGCGGGCTTTCAGGCCCTGGCGCGCGATCGCCAGCGCAGCTTGCGCGATATCGCGCGCGCTGTTGCCGCGGATCGGCGCACGCAAACCGAGCACCGGCGCTGAACGCCGCAAGCTCTCGCGATCCTCCGCCGTCCAGCTCTTCACCAACGACCACGCCGCTTCTAGCGCTGCATCATCATAGAGAATGCCGGCCCAGAATGCTGGCAGCGCACACAAGCGCGACCACGGCCCGGAATCCGCGCCGCGCATTTCGAGATACGTTTTCAAGCGCACTTCCGGAAAGATCGTCGTCAAGTGATCTTCCCAATCCTTCGCGGTCGGGCGTTCGCCCGGCAGCACCGGCATTTTCCCGTCCATGAAAGCGCGGAAGCTCTGGCCCGAGCAATCGATGTATTTGCCATCGCGATAGACGAAGTACATCGGCACATCGAGCGCGTAGGCGGCGTAGCGCTCAAAGCCCATGGCGTCCTCGAACACGAACGGCAGCATGCCCGTGCGATCCGGATCGGTATCCGTCCAGACATGGGCGCGATATGAGAGGAAACCGTTGAGCCGGCCTTCCGCGAAAGGCGACGCTGCAAATAACGCTGTTGCGATCGGTTGCAGCGCAAGGCCGACGCGGAATTTTTTGACCATGTCGGCTTCGGACGCGAAGTCCAAATTCACCTGCACAGTACACGAGCGGAACATCATCTGCCGCCCAAGCCGGCCGACCTTGCCCATGTAGTCGCGCATAATCTTGTAGCGGCCCTTGGGCATGATCGGGATGTCTTCGAGCGCCCATAGCGGCTGAAAGCCAACGCCCAAAAATGCGATGCCAAGTTTGCCCGCGACGTCGCGCAATTGCGTGAGGTGCGAGCCGGTTTCGGCGCAGGTCTGATGCAGATGCTCCAGCGGTGCGCCGGAAAGCTCGAACTGCCCGCCCGGCTCCAGCGTGATCGAAGCGATGCCCTGCTTCAGCGCGATGACATTGCCGTTCTCGACAACGCGCTCCCAGCCGTAATTGTCAGCGAGACCGTTGAGCAGCGCACCGATGCCGCGCTCGCCCTCGTACGGAACAGGCTTCAGTGTATCGGCGTAGAAGGCGAACTTCTCGTGCTCGGTGCCGATGCGCCACGTCGAGCGATCCGGCTTAGGCCCCGTCGCCAAGTGCGCG
Organism: Alphaproteobacteria bacterium Ga0077535; assembly: GCA_001464425.1. GTDB lineage: Bacteria > Pseudomonadota > Alphaproteobacteria > Caulobacterales > Aquidulcibacteraceae > Vitreimonas. Next base: position 235,710 of record LNEK01000026.1, on the reverse strand, counting down.
ACGAGATCATCGAAGCCCGTCAGCACAGGGGCCTTCTCAGTTGCTTTGGCCACGCGCTTCCTCCGACGGCTCGTTCCCGGGCATGTGGAGCGCGCGCGCGATTTCCGCAAGCACTCACGCCTCGCGCCAATCTCCCCACGCGGCCTGAATGACGCTTAACGCAGCGATCACCGCAGTTTCGGCGCGCAAGATACGCGGTCCAAGCGATACCGGAATGACATAGCTCAATCCCCGCAACATCCGCCGCTCCTCCGGGGTGAAGCCGCCTTCGGGGCCGATGAGCAACGCCAGCTTCTCCCCTCCCCCTCGCGGGGAGGGGGAGGGGGTGGAGGCGCCGGCGCCGATACCCCCCTCCGTCGCCTTCGGCGACACCTCCCCCGCAAGGGGGGAGGATTTCAATAACGCCACACCTCGCCCGCGCTCGCCGCCCCAAGCCGCGCTCACATCATCGCCAGCTTCATCCGCATAGATCAGCGGCCGCGCCGCATCCCAGCCATCGAGCGCGCGCACCAACGATACCGCGTCGAACACTTCCGGCGCATCGAAGCGCTCGGTCTGCTCCGCTGCCTCGCGCGCGATTGCGGTTAAGCGATCGACCCGCACCGTCTCCGCAATAGTCCGCTGCGTGATCACCGGGCGAATGCGGCGCACGCCAAGCTCCGTGGCTTTCTCAACGATCAGATCGGTCGCGTGGCGCTTCACCGGCGCAAACAGCAAATCGAGATCGGGCGCAGCCCGCGCGTCGCGGAGCTTTTCCTCCACGCGCACACTCATGCCGCGCTTTGTCTTTGCGCTGACACGCGCGCGCCATTCTCCGTCACGCGCGTTGAACACACGCACAGCATCGCCAGCGTCGAGCCGCAGCACGGTCCCGACATGGCGCGCTTGGCCCTCCTCCAGCGCGATCTCCGCGCCGGAGGCTAAGGCGTCATCAATCATCAGGCGCGGCTCAGGCATCGCATCTTGCTGCCGCGCCGGCGGCGCTCATGCAAGCGCCGCCGGCGTTTAAGCCGCCTCGTCCGCCAGCATATCGCCGCGGCTCATGGCATTGAGGCGCGCGTAGAGGCCGTGGGCGCCGATCAACTCGGCGTGCTTGCCCTGCTCGACGATGCGGCCCTGCTCGAACACCAGAATCCGATCCGCCTCGCGCACGGTGGAGAGCCGGTGGGCGATGACGATGGTCGTGCGCCCTTGCTTCAGCTCCGCCATCGCAGCCTGCACGTCGCGCTCGGTTTCCACATCGAGAGACGATGTCGCCTCGTCGAGGATCAGGATCGGCGCGTTGGCCAGGAATGCGCGCGCCAAAGCCACGCGCTGACGCTCGCCGCCCGAAAGCTTCACGCCGCGCTCACCGACTTCCGTCTCGTAGCCATTCGGAAGCTTAGCGATCACGCGATGATCTCATCCATCGTCGCATCCGGATTGGCGTAGGCGATGTTCTCACGCAGCGAGCGGTGAAACAGCGCTGGGTCCTGCGGCACCAGCGCAATGTTCTGACGCAAGCTCGCTTGCGTCACTGCACGCACGTCCTGGCCGTCGATGCGGATCGCGCCGCCATCGACGTCATAGAGACGCTGCACCAGCTTCACGAACGTCGTCTTGCCCGAGCCCGTGGGCCCAACGAGCGCAACCGTCTCGCCCGGCGCGATCTCCAGCGAGAAATCGCGATAGAGCTTATCGGCCGCGTTCTTGTAACCGAACGACACCGCGTCGAACACGACATGGCCAGCGCTCGGCTTGAACGGCTTTGCGTCAGCACGATCGACGACAACGGCATCCTCAAGCGCATACGCGACGACGTCTTCGAGGTCGGCGATGCCCTTCTGCAAATTCTGCACGTTCTCACCGAGCATCCGCAGATAGCCGGAGACGAGCAAAAACGAGGTGATCGCGAACACCGCATCACCGGCCGTCGCGCGCCCCTTGCTCCATTCAAGCAGCACAAGGCCAAGCAGCCCCGCCTGCAGAATCCAGAGCAGAATGTTCTGCACCACCCACGCATTGGTGAAGCGGCTCCACGTCGTGTTCGCTTCCTTCGTCCAAGACTGAACCACGCCGTCGAACCGCGTCTGCTCGCGCGCTTCCGCGCCGAACGCTTTGACCGTCGCGTTCGAAGAAACGGCGTCCGCTAATGCGGCGCCGATGGCGGTGTCAGCTTTGATGTAGCGGCTGAGCGGTTCGGCCACATAATAGCGACTGGTCAGGTAAGCGACCGCCAAGAACGCCAAGATGGTTGCGCCCGTGAACGCGCCGATTACCGGCCATTGCATGAAAGTGAGCACGGTCACGCCGATGAGCACGGCAATCGCCGGGATCAGGAACCACACCAATGTATCCGAGATCACGTCGTACGCATTCATCGCGCGCGAAACGCGCCGCACCGTCGCGCCGGCGAAATTGTCGGCATGCCAATCGGCGGAGAAACGCTGCACGTCGCGGAAACCGTCCGTGACGATCCGCTCCATGTTCTTGGAAGCGAACGGAATGTGGAAACGCACACCGATGTTGCGCGACATGTAAAACACGAACGCCAGCGCCACCACGACGCCATAGCCCCAAGCGGCCATGCGTTGCCCTGCTTCTGACGGTCCAGCCGTCAACGCGTCGACCAGATGCTTCGATGCAAACGGCATCGCCAAATCGGCGACGATCGCCAAACCAAAGAAGAGCCCCACCAACGCGAGCTTGCCCGGCTGGCTCGACCAATGCTTCCACATGAAGGCGGCCACTTGGCGCAAGCTCGCCTTGCGCTTGCCGCCCTCGCCCGCATCGTCAATTTCGTACACGTCACTCATCACAGCACCGAAAACAGCGCGCACGCGCCGCGCGGCGGCGGCATGCGCAAAACAGGAAATGGGAAATGGAGCGCTGGAAGCGAAGCGTCGAAGACGCCGAAACACCCACAGCACAGCTTTCTCGCGCAACGGTTTCCCTGATCGAAGCCAGAGATTTCAGAGCCGAGGCAGCGATAGCTCCCTCGAGGCTCAAGCGGCGACCGTTCGCGGCGCCGTGCTATTTCAAGCGGGTGTTCATCCAGACAGCTCCTCTTTCGAAGGACGGCTTACTTACCGTCACGCCCGCCTTGCGTAAAGCAAAAGCGGCGCGCAATAGCAAAACGTGACTGATTTGAAACCCGCCGATGCGTTGAAGCAACATTGGACCGAGGCGCTGCCGCGCACGTGGAAGCCGTTCGCGCAGCTCTCGCGGCTAGATCGTCCGATCGGCTGGCAATTGCTTTTGCTGCCGTGTCTGATGGGCATTGCGGTGGCGCGCACCGGCTACGGCTTCTACTGGGAGGATGCGCGGTTTGCGCTGGCGTTCCTGCTCGGCGCCATCGCCATGCGCGGCGCCGGCTGCACCTACAATGACATTCTTGACCGCGACATCGACGCGAAAGTCGAACGCACACGCCTGCGGCCGCTGCCATCCGGAGCGGTGTCGCTAAAGCACGCGTGGGCGTGGCTGATCGCGCAATGCCTAGTCGGCCTCATCGCATTACTCATGCTGCCAACGATGGCGCAGATCGTATCGCTCATCGCCATCCCGCTCGTGGCGCTCTATCCGCTGATGAAGCGCATAACGTGGTGGCCGCAGGCGTGGCTCGGCATCGTGTTCAGCTGGGGTGCGCTCGTCGGCGGCGCGGCCTCGAGCTACCAAACTGGCGTCGTGCCGCTCGAAGCTTTCGCGCTCTATGCCGGCTGCATCGCCTGGACCATCGGCTACGACACGATCTACGCGCTGCAGGACCGCGAAGACGATGCATTGATCGGCGTGCGCTCCACCGCGCGGCTCTTCGCAGGGCAGTGGCGCACCTGGACGACGGTGTTCTACGTCGCTGCGCTTGTCCTCTGGACCGCTGCGGCCGCCGCCGGCGGAGCCGGACCGATCGTCGCCACCGCGCTTGCCTTGATCGGCGCGCTGCTGATCTGGCCCATGCTCGCAAGCGTCGACGATAAACGTCCGGAAACGGCGCTTGCGGCGTTCAAACACAACGCCATCATAGGCGCCGCCGTCCTGTTGGGGTTTGCGCTAGAGCCGATCTGGCGGACGTTGCGGCCGATGCTGGGAGTGTGACGTGGGCGAAGCGGAACGGGAGCTCAGCAAACTCTGCAAACGCTTTGCTGCCGTGGTGAAGACGCACGAGCCCTACCCAACCACATTCGCCAAGAACAAAGACCCCTATCGCGCGCTCGTACGCGCCGTCGTTTTTCAACAGCTTTCCGGCAAAGCCGCGACCACCATCCACAATCGCGTCATCGCGCTCTGGCCCGACAAAGATCACCCGGAGCCGGAAGACATCCTCGCCATCGACCCGACCTTGCTGCGCGGCGCCGGCCTCTCACGTCAGAAAATCGCCGCCGTTCAGGATATCGCGCAGAAGCGCATCGACGGTGTCATCCCGCAATCGCGCGCGCTTTCGCGGCTGCCAAATGAAGAGGTTATCGAACGCCTCACCGCTGCCCGCGGCGTCGGTCGTTGGACGGTCGAGATGTATCTGATGTTTACTCTGGGCAGGCCGGACGTACTGCCGATCGATGATTTGGGTGTGCGCAAAGGCGCGGAGAAACTCTATCGGCGAAGTTTCACGCCAAAGGAACTAGGCGCTTACGGAGAGCGATGGGCGCCGTGGAGAAGCGCCGCCTCTTGGCACTTGTGGCGTCTTATGGACACCAAGACGCCCGATTAACGCGAACGATCGCCGCCCTCGTCCTCGCACTCTCTCAGACGCCGCAACCTGTCCTTGATAGCGTCCGGCACATGCGCCGGCTCGGCAGAGTAAACGCGCCGCAAAGCCGCCGAAATTGCACGGAGTCTTTCAACTAAAGTCGGATCGACGTGAGTACGCATGTGAATATAATCACATTACCGCACTGCACGTTCCACTTCACACGGCGGCGTGATTAAACGACCTTGTAGTCCTCCGCCTTCCAACTCTTCGCCGGATAAGTTGGATTCATCACTTCCAACGTCCCGCGCACGATCGCGGCGATGAACGCGTTGCGTTGCCATTTCTTGTCGGCAGGCACCACACGCCACGGCGCATGCGGCGTTGAGCAGCGATCCAGCGCGATTTCATACGCCGCTTGGAAATCGTCCCACAGCTCGCGATCTTCCAGATCGCCCGGATTGAATTTCCAGTGCTTGGCCGGATCGTCGAGACGCGCCTGCAAGCGCTCGCGTTGCTCATCCTTCGAGATGTGCAGCATGAACTTGAGAATGGTCACGCCGTTCTCGGTCAGGTGCTTCTCGAACGCGTTAATCTGCTCATAGCGTTGCTCGATCACCTCCGGCGGCGCTAGCGCGCGCACCTTCGCTACCAGCACGTCCTCATAGTGCGAGCGGTTGAACACGCCGATCACGCCCTTGCGCGGAACCGCGTCGTGAACGCGCCAGAGATAATCATGGCTAAGCTCCAGCTCACTCGGCCGCCCAAAGGGCGTCACCTTCACGCCAAGCGGGCCGCAGCGATTGAACACGCCGCGCACGGTGCCGTCCTTGCCGGATGTATCGATGCCCTGCAGCACCACCAACAGCGAGCGCTTCTGTTCGGCATAGAGCCGATCCTGCAGCACATCGATCTCCTTGGAACACTCATCGAGCGCGTCCTTGGCCGCGTCTTTGTCAGCCAAGAGATCATCACGGACAGTAGGCCGTCCGGCCAGGTTCGACTTTGCGCCGGGCGCCACAAGGAGTTCAGAGTCGAAGAGCTTCCAATCGGTCATGCCGCATAAAGCGACCAGGGCGGCGTCAGAGCAAGCGCCATCGCACCAAAAGCAAAAGGCCGGCGCTTTCGCACCGGCCTTCGCCAACTCAAACTGTCGCCCGTTTTACGAGGCGTAGTATTCGACGACCAGGTTCGGTTCCATCTGCACCGCGTACGGCACATCGGCCAGAACCGGCACGCGCTGATAGCGCGCCGTCATGCCCTTGGGATCGACCTCGATGTAATCTGGCGTATCGCGCTCGCCGCTTTGAACGGCTTCCAACACCAGCGCCATGGCCTTGGCCTTCTCGCGCATCTCGATCACGTCGCCGACCTTCACCAAGTAGGACGCGATGGTCACGCGGCGGCCGTTCACCTTGACGTGGCCGTGGTTCACCAGCTGACGGGCCGAGAACGGCGTCGGGGCGAACTTCGAGCGATAGATGAACGCGTCGAGACGGCTCTCGAGCAGACCGATGAGGTTTTCAGCCGTGTTGCCCTTGCGGCGCGCGGCCTCTTCGTAGGTCTTGCGGAACTGCTTTTCGGTGATGTTGCCGTAGTACATTCGCAGCTTCTGCTTGGCGACCAGTTGGAGGCCGAAGTCAGAGGTCTTGCCCTTGCGGCGCTGGCCGTGTTGGCCCGGGCCGTACTGGCGCTTGTTCACCGGTGATTTCGGACGGCCCCAGAGGTTCTGGCCGAACCGGCGGTCCGATTTGTATTTAGCTTGGATACGCTTCGTCATGCGCGGTTGAGCGCCTTCTTCTTCTGACGGGGCCCGGCAACCTCACAAATGAGATTGCGACTGCCCTGGCGGTTCGCCCGTCAACCAGTATGAATCCGCATCCGGAACGAAGTCCGGCGCTGGAAAGCGGGGCTTTTGGCGGAAGCGCCCAGGAAAGTCAAACTTAAGGGGTCAACGCGCGCTGAATGATCTGGTCAAAGCCGATCTTCCAGCCTGCCGACGTCAGCACCCAGATCCGGCAATAATACCCGGCCCCGCCCTCCCAGCGGGCCTCGCCCAGCGTGAAAACGAGATCGCCGGCCGCTCCGGCCTCGATGATCTCCGGCGCGCTGTAGCGGACCGGGCCCGCGCCGACGAGCTGGGCCGCGGCCTCCACGCTCTCGGCGCTGGCCTGATCGTCCCGATTCACCCGCGCCCCTTCCGCCAGCCAAGCCTCGAACGCCTCGCCTGCATTGTCAGCCGCCTGCTCAGCGAAGCTGGCCTCACGGGTGCGCACCGCAGCGACTGCAGCATCGGCTGAGCCGGCGCCGCGTTGGCCAAAAGCCAGTTGGCGAACGTCCGCGTCAGCGTTCACCTGCGTCGGCGTACGCTGGTTTGTGCCCCCGTCATAAATCCATTTCCACGAGCCATCTGCCTGCAGACGCCAGACCGTGAAGTATTGGCCAAACGCGGCCCCGCCGCCGTTGTAAGGTCCGGTGGTGAAGCCGATGTCGCCCCCGCGGGAAATGCCGGCGAAATCAGGCGCCCATGCCAGTGAGGTGTCGCCGCGATTGGCCGGATCGATACCGGCGAGTGAAGCGTGCGCGTTCCCTGGCCCTGCGCTGAGCACGATCGCATCGTCCGTGGAGTGCGCCTCGAACGCTTCGACCCAACCTATCCGCGCCGCTTCCGCCGCAAAGGCCCGCTCCGCGGCGATCACGGGCGCCGCGTCCGGCGCGGTGTCGGTTTGTGAACAGGCAGCGACGAAGGCGGCAAGCAGAAGCAAAATTCGCATGCGACCCACGCCGCCTGCTCCGAGGGTGAATGTCAAGCGACGCGCGGCGGACGCCTTTCGCCGCACGCTTAACGGTTCCTAAAGGCCCCGCGAACAGAGGCTGTTGCTAAGGGAGTCGCTCGCGTGCCGGTGGTTCTGCGTCACAACGAACAGATCGAGATGAACTTGGCCGAGTATCACGGCCAAGTGTCGCTTCTCGAACTCGAAGCCGTGGCGGCGTTTCTGGCCGAGAACCCGTCTTTCCTGAAGCGTGACACCCTGAGCGTTGTCCATCCTGGCGGCACGTTCGCGAGCGTCCCCATGGAAGCCCTCGATCGATTGTTTGGCCGCTACAAGAAGATGTTCGCGCCGCTCGATTTCCAGATGCTGCGCCGCTCCGCATGGCTCTGCTTTAGCGAAGCTGCGCAAACGCATGTCGATTATTGGATCGGCGGACGCGACTCTAAGGAAGCCTTCTCGTCGACGCTGCGCCAACTCTCGAGCTACGCGGAAGCCGGCGACTGGCTGGTGTTAAACGCCAGTGAGACGGCGATGCTGGAAACGGGCGAAGGCTTTGCCCTGCTCGCCAGCTACGACTACGCCCCCGCTTCCAGCCCGGCGCGCTGATCACTCAGCTGCGCTATCCAGCTCGTATTGGCTCTGCAGATAATTCTGCAGGCCCATCTCAGCTAAGTTTTGCAGCTGCGTCTCGAGGAAGTCGATGTGCTCTTCGGTGTCGTCGAGCAACTCCGTCAGCAGATCGCGCGTGACGTAATCCTTCTTCTCTTCACAAAGCGTGATGCCTTCTTTGATGCCGGCGTGCCCGGTCTTCTCGGCATTCAGATCAGCTTCCAGGCGCTCTTGCACCTTCTCGCCGATCTGCAGCTTGTTGAGGTTCTGAAGGTTCGGGAAGCCTTCGAGCAGCAGGATCCGGTTTATGATCCGGTCCGCGTGCTTCATCTCTTCGATGGATTCTTCGTACGTCTTCTTGCCGAGCTTGCCGTAGCCGTCGGACTGATACATCCGCGCATGCAGAAAGTATTGATTGATCGACGTCAGCTCGTTCGTGAGAATTTTGTTGAGCTGTTTAATGACGTCCGCATCACCCTTCATCGCGCTTTACTCCGCTGCGACGAGGCTCCGCTTAGCGCAGGCCATTCCGCCGCTAGAAATGCCATCGGCGATTTCGGGGAGGCAGCGGCCGCAGCATGGCTCGCACCCATGATGGGCAAGCACCGCTTCCGGACCTTCCGCCCCAGCAGAAATGGCTTCGTCCACTTCCGCCCGAGTCACACCGTTACAATTGCAGACGTACATCCGGCACTTCTCTGAAAGCAAAGGCGAATCTGGCGACTGAGAGTCAGCCGCAAAGAAACCCTAGCTGATCGCGAGCGCTCCTGCAAGTCATTCGCAGCAGAGGCGACTGGCCGCAGCGGACCACCCGCGCGCCGACCTCAAAACGGAACAGCGCCATTTGGCCCGACACACGTCCCCTCGCGGCGAATAAACGCCCAGTTTCCAGACATATCGGCATGGCCGAGCACCAGCATCCGACCGGTTTCGCGATCGATGTCCCATGCCCCGTAAAATGGCGCCGAATGGGCCAGGCCGATGAAAGTCTCGTTTGAAAGCGTGAACCGACCGCGCGTCGTGCCCACCGAAAACTCGCCTGTGGCGGTGTCCATTTCGAGGATCACGTCGGGCTGGACCATTGGCTATTGCCGACCTGACCGTCCGTCATCTCGTAAGCCTCCGAGACAGCCTGGACGCATTGCAGTCTAATCCGTTCGGCGCCGGCGCTGGTCGCCATGCACAACACGGCGCCAGCGATCATCGTCGCGAAAATGCTCATGCGCTTCATGCAACCCTCCCTCTATGCACAGGAAAAACTACGTCGCGGCGTCTGCCAACACTCCATCACGCAGCGCGATCACGCCGCGCCAAATGCGCGATGATCCGGCGCAAGATCATGGCGCGACCTCACGCGGTGGGATCGTCAGATTGCTGCCGGTCACGCGATTGTAGAGGTCAAATAAGAGCTGATGCTGGCTGGCGTCATAGCATGCGCCGAAACTTGCTTGCGCCCCTGCGATCTGCGCAAGCAAGGCAGCTTCAAACTCCTCGGCGGATAAGCCGGAGAGTGCGGGGTCAAAGATGCGCTCATTGCGAAAGTCGATCGTCGCGATGGCGCGCCCTAAGTCGATCGCATCCGCGGCGACAAGAGCTTCAATCGCCGCCAATTCGCCGAAGGCGTCGTAGGCCGTGCGCCGCTCTGAAGCTGACATCGGGCCAGCCACGCTGAGATGTGCAAGCCGGCCCTTCAGACGCCAAGCCTCGACCTGTAGGCCTCGCATCTCAGCAACGATATTGAAGATGTTTCCCAGCGTTGCGAATTGGGCGCGATCCAACTCAGTGGCGGCATTGCTGGTGAGCAGTGCTTGCCACGACATGTCCGGGAACGGCCGCAACGGCGTGCGGAACACAGAAGGCAGCATATAGACATCAGAACTTTGCGACGGTTGTTCGAGGCCGTCAGGCGTCCAGTGTGCATCAGCACGCTGCAAGCGCTCGCTTAGCGCTTCAAATTGCGCGCGGCGGCATGGCTCCAAAGCGGCACGTTCGTTGGCGAAAAACCAAATCTGGACGAATTCAACCTCGACCGCGTCGACTGCTTGGCGCGTTTCGCGGGCGCGGCTGGCGTTGGTGATCAGCTCTTGCGCGATCAGCGTGATGCTCAAGCCGATAGCGATAATCCCGACCTCGAAGCCAAAGCGCTTCCAGCCCTTGAGTTCGCCGATCCGACGAAAGAAGCGCATTTGACGTCCCCCGCGCGCATCTAGACGCAAGCAAGACCGCCTGACAACGCAGCATTGACCCTTGGGCTCCAGCTCACTTTCCGCTAAGCCCCCGCCTCAATGTCCGCAAAAGCCCCCACCATCGGCGTCGTTTCGCTCGGCTGCCCCAAAGCCCTCGTCGATAGCGAGCGCATCATCACGCGCCTGCGTTCCGAGGGCTATCAGCTCAGCGGCTCCTACGAAGGCGCCGACCTCGTCGTGGTGAACACCTGCGGCTTCCTCGATAGCGCCAAGGCCGAAAGCTTAGACGCCATCGGCGAAGCCATTGCCGAGAACGGCAAGGTCATCGTCACCGGATGCCTCGGCAAGGAAGAGTCGCTGATCCGCGAAGCGCACCCGAAAGTGCTCGAGATCACCGGCCCGCACCAATACGAAGCCGTCGTCGGCGCCGTGCACACGCATCTACCGCAACTGCACGATCCGAAAATCGATCTGGTGCCCGAAGGCGGCTATCGCCTCACGCCGCGCCACTACGCCTATTTGAAAATTTCCGAAGGCTGCAACAACCGCTGCACCTTCTGCATCATCCCGAGCATTCGCGGCGACCTCGTCTCGCGCCCCGCCAACGCTGTGTTGAAAGAAGCAGAGTCGTTGGTGAAAGCCGGCGTCAAAGAGCTGCTGGTCATCTCACAAGACACGTCAGCCTACGGCGTCGACGTGAAATACGCCGAGAGCAAATGGAAGGACCGCATGGTCCGCGCGAAATTCTACGATCTTTGCAAAGAGCTCGGCGATCTGGGCGCCTGGGTCCGCCTCCACTACGTCTATCCGTATCCGCACGTCGATGAAGTCGTCGGCCTAATGGCGGAAGGCAAAATCCTTCCGTACCTCGACATCCCGTTCCAGCACGCCTCGCCGAATGTGCTGAAAGCTATGCGCCGCCCCGCGAACCAAGACAAAGTCCTCGATCGCATTAAGACGTGGCGCAAAATCTGCCCCGACCTCACCATTCGCTCATCGTTCATCGTCGGCTTCCCCGGTGAGACCGAAGACGATTTCGAAACGCTGCTCGATTTCATCGAAGAAGCCGAAATCGATCGCGCCGGCGTCTTCAAATACGAGAACGTCGACGGCGCGCCGTCACGCGATCTCCCCGATCACGTCGATCAGGACGACGTCGACGAACGCTACGACCGCTTCATGGAAGTGCAAACCACGCTCGCGCACCAGCGCCTGCAATCCATGATCGGCAAAACCGTCGACGCCATTTGCGACGGCTGGGACGAAGACGCCGAAGCCTACGCCTTCCGCACCAAGGCCGACGCCCCCGAGATCGACGGCGTCACCTACGTCGATAGCGACGACGAAATCGCCGAAGGCACAATCGCGCAGCTCGAAATCCTAGGCGGCGAAGGCCACGAAATGGTCGGCGCCCTAAAACCGTGACGATCGTCGAAACGAAGCGTCTGATCCTGCGTCCGCCAATCAAGGATGACCTCGATGCGTGGGCGTTGATGGAGGCCGACGAAAGCGTGAAGGCCAACACAGGCTCAGTTCAAGATCGCCGCGAAAGCTGGAGCCAACTCCTCTCCGTCGCCGGCCACTGGTCGATCATGGGATGGGGCGCGCTTTGCGCCGTCGAAAAATCCAGCAATCGCTTCATCGGTCGCTTCGGCCCGACAAAGCCATATGGCTGGCCGTGTATCGAGGTCGGTTGGATGCTGCTGCCGGAATTCCAGGGCAAAGGTTACGCCCTGGAAGGCGCGGTAGCAGCGATGGACTTCGCGTTCTTCACACTGGATCGCACCCGTGTGATCCACACAATTCGTCCCGCAAATACGGCCTCGCAGCGATTGGCGCGAAAGCTTGGCTCGGTAAATCTGGGACCAATCACCCTGCCGCCGCCATTCGAAGCCATCGCCAATGATGAGTGGTCGCAAACGCCCGAGCAGTGGACAGCAAACCGCACCCAATTTGTGTAAGGCAGCGCCCCCGCTGCTTCACTCGCGGCGCAGGATTTTGTCGACGAGGATGTTCGCCCACCACTCGCCCATGAAAGCCTCTTTGACTTTCGGCTTGTCGTAATCTTGCTCAACCCAATCCATGAAAGATTTGCCGCTTGTTTTGGTCTCTTCAAGATACGTGGCGAAAAAGAAATCGATCATGCCGGTCTTGCCCTGCTTCACGTGCAGGTACTTCAGCGACAATTGCTCGACAGCGTCTGCGATCGGCATGCCCATCTTGAAGTGCCGATAGAGCACCGCCATCACACCAGCGCGGTCTGCGCCGGATTTGCAGTGCATCAGCGCCGGATATTCGATCGTCTCGAACAGCTCCTTCGCTTTGCGAATTTGCTCAACGCTCGGCGGCTCGCGCGAGTGCATGCGCGCATCGATCATGGTGACGCCGTGGCGCGCGCAGGCCTCGAGCTCAAGCGCGTAATAACCTGTGTCGGATGGCCCACGCAGATTGAGAATCGTCTTGATCCCCATCTCGGCGTAGCGCGCCACCGCCTCAGGCGAAGGCTGGTTCGCCCGCGCCATCACCCCCTCTTCAATCCAGTGGAAATTCGAAAACCGAGCCCGCAAAAACCCGTGGTCCGCCCAGATCAGGTCGGCATTCGCCCGCCGCCGCCCCTGGGGGGTGGTCAGGTCAAAGCGCGGCGGTTTCTCCTCGGTCTTGGTCATCTCACGTCAAAGGGCTGCTGGCGCCGGGGCGGGCGGCCCCCGTATAAGGGGCTACGCGCAAACTCGGAAGCGGCGCGACCAGCGAGCTCATGGCCAAGAAATTTCTCGGCAATTCTGTCGTCCAGTACCTGATCGGGCGAGCCATCGGCGGCTATATGCTGTTCGTCGGGGCGACCACGCGCTGGAACCTGGTCAATCGTTCCGCCATCGAACCGTTTTGGCGGCCGGACGGCGGCAAGCTGATCGGATGCATTTGGCATGGCCGCTTCTCACTTGTGCACAAGATGTGGTCGTTCAAGCCGGGCGTGCCAAAGGCCAAGATGCTGATCTCAATGTCGCGTGAAGGTGGGATCGTGGCGCACACGGCAAGCGCAGTGGGCGCGGAGGTCATTCGCGGATCCGCAGCCAAAGGCACGCAGCGCAAAGGCGGCGCCGAAGCGCTCCGCGCTATGGCCCGCCATATCGACGGCGGCGGCGTCATCTGCATGACCCCCGATGGACCGACTGGGCCGCGCATGCGCGCCAAGCGCGGCTCTGTGCAGCTCGCCAAGCTCGCTAGCGCACCTTTATTGCCGGTGACGTGGTCGACCTCGAACCGCTTCGTCTTCAACGAAAGCTGGGATCACTTCATATTGCCGCTCCCGTTCGGACGCGGCGCCTTGGTGTGGGGCAACCCCATCCCTCCGCCATCGCCCGATGCGAGCGATGCAGAAATAGAGCGCGTACGTCTTGCACTCGAAATCGAGATGAACCGGATCGCCGCGGAAGCAGATCGCCTTGCAGGCGTGGAGCCAATCATGCCGGCCGCGAGCCCAGCTGCGACGCCAAACGCAGAGCCAGCCGCAACGTGAGCTTCTCGCCAGCCCTTGCACTCTACGCGGCCGCGACGGCTGTCGTCGCGCCATTTGCAGGGCTGTGGCTGAACAGCCGCGCGCGTGATGGCAAGGAAGATCGCGCGCGCCTGCCTGAAAGGTTCGGTCGCTACACATCGCTTCGTCCTGCCGGCAAATTGGTTTGGCTTCATGCCGCGAGCGTTGGCGAGAGCGGCGTTGCGCTTTCGCTCATCGAGACGCTGGCTGCGCGCGATCCCTCGCTCTCGTTCCTGGTCAGCACCGGCACCAAAACATCTGCTGACCTCGTCGCCCGCCGCAACCTGCCGCGCCTCACGCACGTCTATGTACCGCTCGACAGCGCCGGGGCCGTGCGCCGCTTTTTGGAATATTGGCGCCCCGATCTCGGTGTCTTTCTGGAAAGCGAGCTTTGGCCCAACCTCATTCTCGCCGCCGAGAAGCGCCGTATTCCCCTCGCGCTGATCAATGCGCGAATGAGCCCGAAATCTCTCGCACGCTGGAGCCGCTGGCGCACAGCAGGCGCGCGATTGCTGAAAGCGTTCGCTTTCGTCGCGGCCGCCGACGCGCGCACCGCGGATGCGCTCAGCGTCGTACGCGGCAAGCCCGTGCCGCTGCTGGGCAATCTCAAACTCGCAGCGCCGGCGCCGCTCGTGGATGCCGGCGCGCGCGAAGCGCTTGCCGCGCAAATCGGCGCCCGGCCGCTTTGGCTCGCCGCCTCCACACACGAAGGCGAAGACGAAATCGCGCTCGAAGCACATGGCCGTCTGCTCGCTGAATACCCCAACGCGTTGCTGATCATTGCGCCCCGCCACCCCGATCGCGGCGAAGCCATCGCATCCTTAGCCGGCGGCGCCCCGCGCCGGGCGCGGTTCGAGCCAATTGGCGATGCACGCGTCTATGTTGCCGACACGCTGGGCGAACTTGGCTTGTTCTACGATCTCGCGCCCGTTTCTCTCGTCTCTGGCAGCCTCATCTATCATTTGAAGGGCCATAATCCGATCGAGCCGGCCAAGCTGAACTCCGCCATTCTCACCGGCCCGCACTATGAGAGCTTCCAGGACGTGTTCGACGCCATCATCGACGCGGGAGGCGCAAACATTGTCGGCGGCGCCGATGAACTTGCAGAACAGGTCGCGGCGCTGTGGCGCGACGATGCCGCGCGCGCACATCAGTGCGCCGCCGCACAAGCGGCCACCGCTCAAGGCGCCGGGGCGCTCGGCGAAACCGCAGAAAAATTGCTCGCCTTGATGCCGGCGCGGGCGAACGCAGAGGCCGCTCATGCGTCCGCCTGAGTTCTGGAAAGCCGATGTCGGCGGGCGCGACGCGGCGCTCGCGTTGCGGGCGCTGCTGACGCCGGTTTCTTGGCTCTACGCTTTTGCAGCGGCGCAACGGCAGAACACCACGGTTTCACGGCGCGCACCCGTGCCGGTCATTTGCATCGGCAACCTCACTGTCGGCGGCGCGGGCAAGACGCCGATCACACGCGCGCTCCGGTCCAAGCTCGGGCCGAACGTGCATACGCTATCGCGCGGGTATGGCGGCCGCATCGAAGGCCCGCTGCGTGTCACCTCCGATATGGATGCGCGCGAAGTTGGATCGCGCGCGACCGCTTCGCCGGCGCCATGGCTGCCGCCCAAGCCGGCGCGCACGCCATCATCATGGATGACGGATTTCAGAACCCGAAACTGGCGAAAGACCTTTCCATCATTGCCGTCGATCCCGGCTTCGGCATCGGCAACGGCCAAGTGTTTCCCGCCGGCCCCCTACGCGAACGCCTCGCTGACGGCCTCGCCCGCGCAGATGCCGTGATCATTCTTCACAGCGCCCGCAGCGGCGACGACGAAGCGCCGAGCCTCGACTGGCTCACCGGCTTTGCGAAACCGATCCTGCATGCACGCCTCGAACCCGCAGGCATTGCCCCCGACCGCAATCTCGTCGCCTTCGCGGGTCTCGCGCGCCCCGAGAAATTCTTCGACACTTTGGCGGCAATGGGCGGCGAGGTCACCGAAGCGGTGCCGTTCGCCGACCACCACTATTTCACCGAAGACGATCTCGGCGTGCTCGCGCAAATGGCGGACGAGCGCGATGCAATGCTGATTACCACCGAAAAAGACGCCGCCCGGCTCTCGCCCGAATGGCGCGCACGTGTCGCGATTTTGCCCGTCGCGGCCCGCTTTGACGATGAAACCGCGCTGGACGCCTTGCTCGCGCCGATTCGATCGCGGATGAATTCGACGCATGGCCAAGTCTAAGCCGCTCGATCTCGGATTTCGCCTGCAGGCGCTGGCGTGGAACGTCTATGTCGGCGGGCTTGGCGCGCTGGGCGTTGAGCGTGCATCGCGCTGGGGCGGCGCCATTGTGCCGGCGATCGCGCCGGTGAGCAGCGCCTGGAAAACCGCGCTGCGCAACATCAAGATGTGCTTCCCGGAAGAGAGCGACGCTTGGCACCGCAAAGTCCGCCATGAATCCTTCCAGGAGCTCGGCCGCATGACGGGCGAGTTTCCGCACATGGATAACTTCCTTGAGCAATACCGTAGCGGCGAGTTGCGCTTCGAAGGCAAAGAGATTGTCGAAGCCACGCTCGGCAAAGGCGCGGTCTATATCGGCGGCCACTTCACCGATTGGGAAGTCACCTCGCTCTGCCTCGCGCAAACCGATCCCAATTGCCACTTCACCTACCGCCCCGCCAACAATCCGATCATCGACAAATACATCGTCGATACGCGCGCTGCGTTCGGCCTGACGCTGCAAGCGGCGAAAGGCAAAGAAGGCGGCATGGGTTTGCTGCGCTCGCTGAAGCAAGGCCGCGGCATCGCGCTGATGAACGATCAGAAGTACAATGCCGGTCTCGCCGTGCCGCTCTTCGGCTACGATTGCATGACCGCCGATGGCCCCACGCGCCTCGCGCTGCGTTTCAAAGTCCCGCTGATCCCGATCACTGGCCGCCGCATCGATGGCGTCAAATTCGTCGCCCGCGCCTACGACCCGATCCCGCTCGATTACGACAACCCGACGGACGAAGCCGTCTTCGCAGGCGTGAAGCGCATCAACGAATTCATGGAGGCGCGCATCCGCGAAGCGCCCGGCCAATGGTTCTGGTCGCACCGCCGCTGGCCGAAAGAGGCCTGGCATCAGGCAGGCGTGATGTGAACTGGGTGCTTCCTTATCACCAGTTCGAGATTTCAACGCCGCTGCGCCGTGAAGACGCCATCGCCGCCATCTCCGCGCGCGTCGAGCCCGTGAAGTGGTTCCGCCTCCGCTGGCCAAGCAGCGCGAACGACAATCGCTTCGAAGGTAAAGTCCTCGGCGACAATTTCGAGATCAATCGCGTGACCGGCTACAACAACGCCTTCTTGCCCATCGTTAAAGGCGAAGTCCGCAGCGTTGGCGCGATGTCGCTGATCACCATCCGCATGCGCCCTGCGCTCCCAATCCTCATCATATCGGGACTATGGGCGGCCGCGGTGATCGCCTTTCTCGCCGTGAGCGAAGGCATCGGCCTCCAAGCTGCGTTCATGTTGGCGCTGCTTTACGGCGTATTCCTCGGCCTCTTCTGGTTTGAGGCCGACAAACAGCGAAAAACCTTGCGGACCATTTTCAACGCGGCAGACTGACGGCGGGAGGAATTCATGCGCACATTAATGCTCGGCGCCGCGGCGCTGCTTTCGGCATGCGTCTCCGTCAACGCCAATGTCACGACGACGCCGGACGCCGCCCTTATCGCGGTGCAGAACGCCCGCGTGCGCGAATGCCCAGCTGCACGCCAACAAGCCAACGCGCAGAGCGAAGGCTTCGGCGCGCAGATCGGCGTGCTCGGCGAAGACGTGGCGCTGACACCGCTCGCCGATCCCACCCGCGCCGTGCGCCTGCGCCGCCTCACCATCCAACCCGGCGGCGTCATCGCTTGGCACGATCACAGCGCCGTCCAAGGCATGGCGCTCATCGTCTCCGGTGAACTCGTGGAACGCCGCAACACCTGCCTCGACGCGCTCACCTACCGCGCCGGCGACATCGCCCGCGAAGACGTGAGCACCGCGCACTCATGGCGCAACGAGACAGATGAGATCGCCGTCGTGCTGGTCGCGCACGTGGTGACGCGCTAGCGAACCAACTCCGCCCGCGCCGTCGCCAAACCTTGCACTGCCACGCTCGGATCAAGCTGTCGCCCGTTCCAGCGCATGCGCCAGCACAGGTGCGGGCCGGTCGCGCGGCCGCTTGAGCCGACAGCGCCGAGGATTTGGCCCTGCGTCACCACATCGCCGACCGCCACATCGAGCCGGCTCATGTGCAGATACATCGTGATGAGGCCCTGGCCGTGATCGATGAACACGAGCCCGCCTTCATAGTGCATGTCCGGATTGGCAAGCGTCACCACGCCTGCCGCCGGCGCCCGGATCGGCGTGCCAGTCGGCACTGCGATGTCGTAACCGAAGTGCGGCGTTGACGGCGTGCCGTTCAGAATGCGCTGATTGCCCCACGTGCCGGAAACGCGCCCGCCCTCGACCGGCATGATGAAGCCATCGAGAAAACCCGTTATCGGCGCCTGGCTGGCAAAGCCGATTTGCTTCAGCGCCGCCTCACGCGCGATCCGCGCTTGTACGGCTGGATCGGTTGGCGTCACCGTTTGCTGCGGCAAGCCGTCAATGCGCTGAATGTCAAATTGGCGCCGCGCGATCTCCAAGCGCTGACTTGCCGTCGTGCCCGCGTGAACCGCTTCGATCGTCAGCTGCGCCGGCGCTTCGCGGTTGAAGCCAACGACGATCCAACCATTGGCGTCGATCTGGCCGACACTCTCACCTTCAATGCGCACGTCCGATCCCGGCGCACCCTGGCACACGGCGATGCCGCCTTGCGTGAATGCGCCAGCACAACGGAACGTCACGTCGCGCGGCACATTGGCTTCCGGCGCGGGCGCAGGCTGCGCGACTGGTGCAGCCGGCTCCGATTGCGCCGGCGCTTCCGCCGCAGCGCACGCCGCTAAAAAGAAGAGCGCCCCCGCCAGGAATCTCATTTGCGCTTCTCCGCTTCAAGCTGC
Organism: Alphaproteobacteria bacterium Ga0077535; assembly: GCA_001464425.1. GTDB lineage: Bacteria > Pseudomonadota > Alphaproteobacteria > Caulobacterales > Aquidulcibacteraceae > Vitreimonas. Next base: position 216,923 of record LNEK01000026.1, on the reverse strand, counting down.
TTCCAGCGCTGCGTGGCCTCCGCCGGGCCGCGATAGGCCTCCTGCAAATCGACGCTCCAATATTTGAGTTCATCCAGCGGAATGCGCTCTCCGCTCACGGCGCACAGCACATGCGTGCCCTGCTTCAGGATGCTGATTTCGTTATCGCCATAATGGAGCTTCGCTTCAGCCCCGCCCGGATCGTGCTTGTTCATGCGAGTCTTTTACCCCCGGAGCGCCTGAACGTCACCCCAACGACGGGTCAGAAAAGGCTGCCTTGATCGCCGCCGGGCTTGCCCTTGGGCTTGGTTTTGGCGGGCTCCGCACCGGGCGGCGGATCGATCACGGCTTTTGCCTTATCGTCCGCAAACGTCAGTTCCACCACATCGCCGGACGACAAATCCTTGGCCGCGCGCACGAGCGTGCCGTCCTCGCGGTGCACCATCACGAACCCGCGCTCCAGCACCTTCTTGTGCGAGAGGCTCTCCAGCATGCGCGCGGAGGCGTCCAAGTGCTTGCGCTGCGCTTCAAGTGCGCGTTTGATCGCGGGCTGCAACCGCACAGCACTCCGCGCCAGCAAATCGCGCCGGCGCAAAATATCCTGGCTCAAGGCCTCCGGCCGCAGCCGCGCAGCCACGCGATCCAGCTTGGATTGCGCCGCGCGCGTATTGGTGACGAGCGCTGCGTTCAAACGCTCCGCCGCGCGGTCGTAACGCTGCTGCGGAATTTGAAAGAGCGTCTCCAGCCGCGGCAGCTTTCCCGCAGCCGCACGCAATTCAGTACGCCGACGCTCAAGCCCGCGCACCAAGCTGTTTTTCAAGCGGCCATCGATTGAGGTGATGCGTTCGATTAACTCGGCGCGCACCGGCACGGCTTTCTCAGCAGCGCCCGTCGGCGTCGGCGCGCGCAGATCGGACGCATAATCGATCAACGTCGTATCAGTTTCGTGACCAACAGCGCTGATCAGTGGGATCTCACTCGCCGCCGCCGCGCGCACCACGATTTCTTCGTTGAACGCCCACAAATCTTCGATCGAGCCGCCGCCGCGCGCGACGATCAACACATCGGGACGAAGATCACCGGTGAGAGCATTGAAGCCCTTAATCGCGCGCGCCACCTGCCCCGCGGCTTCCGGCCCTTGCACCAGCACCGGCCACAGCAGAACGCGACACGGAAAACGCTCGCCCAAGCGATGCAATATATCGCGGATCACCGCGCCGGTCGGCGACGTCACCACGCCAATCGTGCGCGGCAGATAGGGGATCGGCTTCTTCCGCTCGCGCGCGAACAGCCCTTCCGCTTGCAGCTTCGCCTTCAGCTTCTCCAACTGCGCCAGCAACGCGCCGACACCTGCCGGCGCCATCCGATCGCAGATCAGCTGATATTGCGAACGCCCCGGATAAGTCGAAAGCCGCCCCTCAGCGACGACCTCCAGGCCCTCCTCAGGCTTGAAGCCGAGCTGCTGCACGTTGGCCTTCCACATCACCGTGGAAATCGTCGCGCCTTCGTCCTTCAAATCCACGTAGAGGTGGCCGGACTTGGCGATCATCACCCGGCCCAATTCGCCGCGTACCCGCACGCGGTCGAAATTGGTCTCCATCGTGCGCTTCACCGCCTGCGCCAGCTCGCTGACGCTCAGTTCAGGCAGATTGGATTGAGCGTGAGCCGCCGCAGCCTCGGTCATGGGCCCTTATATAGGGCGACTCGGGCCATCCCGAGCCCGAAATGACCGCTATCCCATGCTCCTGCGGTCCCATTGTCGCGCGCTGCGCTTACCATCTTGCCCCTCGCGGCAGGAGCGGGTTCTTACCGGCCAAAATCATATCCCTGGGGGACCCGCCTATGCTTCGCCGCACTCTGCTGCTTTCCGCGATCGCCATTCCCGCGCTCAGCGCCTGCGCCAGTACGGTCGGCGCGGCTGATCCGATGGCGCCGCTACCGCACGACACCAGCAGCCACGCCCGCCCCGATGAAGCCCGCGTGCGCCACGTCTCGCTCGACCTCACAGCCGATTTCGACCGCAAGGTCTTCCACGGCAAAGCCACGCTCGACATCGTCGCCCGCAATGATGCGCGCGAGATCGTGCTGGATAGCGATGGCCTCGTGATCCGCGCCGTGCGCGCCGGCACACGCGAGGCCGCTTACACGATCGGCGAAGTCAGCGCCGGCAAAGGCGCGCCGCTCACCATTCAGCTCAACGGCGCGCGTCAGATCGAAATCGAATACGAGAGCGCGCCCAATGCAAGCGCGCTGCAATGGCTGGAGCCGGCGCAAACCGCCAGCAACAAACGCTTCCTGTTCAGCCAAGGCCAGTCGATCCACAACCGCACTTGGATCCCAACGCAAGACAGCCCCGGCATCCGTCAAACCTATGACGCACGCATCGTCGTCCCGGCCGATCTGAAAGCGGTGATGAGCGCCGAGATGCTGACGCCCGACGGCGAGCCTGCCGGCGAAGGTCAACGCGCCTTCCGCTTCCGCATGCCGCAACCGATCCCGCCTTATCTCATCGCCATCGGCATCGGCGATCTCGCATTCCGCGCTGTCGGCCCGCGCACCGGCGTTTACGCCGAACCGAGCGTCGTCGAGCGCGGCGCGTACGAATGCGCCGACATGGAACGCATGATGGACGTAGCCGAAGCGCTTTACGGCCCCTATCGCTGGGGCCGTTACGACGTGCTGATCCTGCCGCCGTCGTTCCCGTATGGCGGCATGGAAAATCCGCGCCTCACCTTCCTTACGCCCACCTTCCTCGCCGGTGATCGCAGCCTCGTTTCGCTCGTCGCGCACGAACTCGCGCACTCATGGTCCGGCAACCTCGTCACCAACGCGGTATGGGCCGATAGCTGGCTCAATGAGGGCTTCACCTCCTACATCGAAGGCCGCATCGGCGAAGCGTTGTTCGGCGCCGAGCATGCGCGGATGGCAGAGGCGCTGGCATGGTCAGACATTCAAGCCGCACTCACCACCGTCACGCCTGACGGCCAACGCCTGCATTGGGTCGGTGAAGTCGACGCCAACGAAAACTCTAGCGCCATCACTTACGACAAGGGCGCGACCTTCCTGCGCACCGTCGAACGCATCGTCGGCCGCGACCGGCTCGACAGCTATCTGCGCTCCTACTTCGATCGCTACGCCTTCCAGCCGATGACGACGCAAGCCTTCCTCGCCGACTTCCGCCAGCACGTCGTGCGCGGTGATGCAGCACTGGAAGAGCGTTTGATGCTGGATCAATGGGCCTACGAGCCCGGCATTCCGTCAAACGCCGTGGCGCCTGTCGCGTCGGGCTTCGATGAAATTCCAAACTATGTCGCGGCCTTCGTCGCGGGCGGCCCAGCCGCCGCTGCGCCGTGGGAGCATTGGAACACGATGCAGCGCCAGCGCTATTTGCAAACCATGCCTCGCCAACTTCCGGCCGAGCGTCTGCGCGAACTCGAACGCGCCTTCGCGCTCGACACCATCGGCAACATGGAGGTGCGCTTTGATTGGTTGATGATCGCAGTCCGCAACGGCTATCAGCCGTCCGGCCCGGCTGTGGAGCGTTTCCTCAGCGAGCAAGGTCGCGGCAAGTTCGTGCGTCCGATCTATCGCGCGCTGATGGATGAAGGCGCCTGGGGCCAAAACCTCGCGCGCACGCTCTATCGAAATGTGCGCGGGCGCTATCACCCGATCGTGCAAGCCGGCGTCGATCGCATCGTGACGCCTGCATAATACGGACCGCCGGTGTTTGCCGACGGCACGCCGGCGGTGCATAAGTGCGCCATGAGTTCGATAAACATACTCGGCGTCGCGGGCAGCTTGCGCAAAGGCTCGCTCAATCGCGCCTTGTTGCGCGCCTGTGTGAAGCTTGCGCCCGCCGACGTGACGATCACTCCGCACGATCTCGATGATGTGCCGCTCTATAACGGCGATGTCGAAGCCGCCGGCGATCCGCCGGGGGTCGCAGCATTCAAGCAAGGCATCGCCGCCGCTGACGGCGTTCTCTTCGTCACGCCCGAATACAATCACGGCGTCCCCGGCGTCATGAAGAACGCGCTCGACTGGGCCTCGCGCCCCGCCCGCGGCGCGCCGCTTGGCGGCAAGCCCGTCGGCATCATCGGCGCCTCACCCGGTCAAACCGGCTCCGCACGCGGCCAAAGCCAATTGCGCCAAGCCTTCGAGTTCACCAATTCGTTCTGCATGCCGCAGCCCGAAATCCTCGTCTTCCGCGCGCACGAGAAGTTCGACGCAACCGGCGAACTAACAGACGCAAAGACGGCGGAGTTCCTGGGCAAGTATCTTGAAGCGCTGCACGCATGGGTGCTGCGCTTCAAGTGACGCCGCCCGAGGACGCCGCGCTGATCGCGCAAAGCCTCGAAACCGCCGCCGAGCGCGGCGGCGATCTTACAGCCGCCGTCTACGAACGCCTTTTCCACGATCGCCCGGAACTCGAGCCTCTCTTTGTCATGGACACCGACGGCGCCGTGCGCGGCGAGATGCTCTCGCGCGCGTTCGACGCCATTCTCGATTTCATTGGCCCACGCGCCTACGCCCACAATCTGATCAGCGCTGAAGCGACGAACCACGATGGCTACAACGTGCCGCGCGAGGCGTTCGCGGATTTTTTCGCAACGATCCGGGATGTGGTGCGCGCTGTCTGCGCCGAGACGTGGTCGGCTGACATGGCGGCGGCTTGGCAGCGTTTCTTGGCCTCGATCGCCGGATACATCGCGGCCGCCTAGCCCGCCTCTCCGCTTGACCAGCGCGACGTCCCGCCGCAATCCACACACATGAAGATTCTCATCGTCGGATCGGGCGGGCGCGAGCACGCTTTGGGCTGGAAACTGAAACAGAGCCCGCTGGTTTCGGAACTCATTTCCGCGCCCGGTAATCCCGGCCTCGCGGAACTCGGCCGAACGGTCCCGATCAAAGTCGATGCGGCCGGCGATCTGGCGTCCTTTGCCATGCGCGAACAGATCGACCTCGTCGTCATCGGCCCCGAAGTGGCCGCAGCCGCAGGGCTCGCCGATAGCTTGGCGAAAGTCGGCGTGCCGTGCTTCGGCCCGACGCAAGCGGCGGCGGAATTGGAATCCTCCAAAGCCTTCATGAAGGATTTCTGCGCCCGCCACGCCATCCCCACCGCCGGCTATCAAGTCTTCGACGACGCCATCCGCGCCAAAGCCTATCTCGGCGATCGTGAGCCGCCGTTCGTCATCAAAGCTGACGGCCTCGCCGCCGGCAAAGGCGTCATCATCGCTGAGACCCGCCGCGAGGCGGACGCCGCGATCGATGAGATTCTGTTCCTCCGCAAATTCGGCACCGCCGGTCAGCGCATCGTCATCGAGGATTTTCTGCCCGGCGAAGAAGCCAGCTTCTTTGCGCTCTGCGACGGCGAAACCGCGATCCCACTGATCGCAGCGCAAGATCACAAGCGCGCTTATGATGGCGACAAAGGCCCCAACACTGGCGGCATGGGCGCCTATTCACCGGCGCCCGTCTTCACCGACAAAGTGCGCGATCAAACGATGGAGCAAATCATCCTGCCGACTTTGCGTGGGATGAAGGCCGAAGGCCGCCCATTCGTCGGCGTGCTCTTCGCCGGGCTTATGATCACGCCAGAAGGCCCAAAGCTCATCGAGTTCAACGTCCGCTTCGGCGACCCCGAATGTCAGACGCTCATGCGCCGAATGAAAAGCGACCTCGCGCACATCCTGCTCGCCGCAGCGAAAGGCGAACTCGCCAGTGCGCCGGCCATTGAATGGGATGAACGCCCCGCCGTCACTGTCGTCTACGCCGCCCAAGGCTATCCCGACGAGCCGCTTACCGGCTCCGTCATTCGCGGCATCGGCGAAGCCAATGCGGTGCGCGATGTCGTCATCTTTCACGCCGGCACGCGCCTGGACGAAGACGGCAACCTTCGCGCCGCTGGAGGCCGCGTCCTCAACGTCACCGCCACCGGCGTCGCGCTGAAAGACGCTGTCGCCAGCGCCTACGCCGCCGTCCGCCAAATCGATTGGCCCGGCGGCTTCTGCCGCAGCGACATCGCCTGGCGGGCGCTGGCGAAGTAGCGCTTGCGCGCCGCGCTGCTATACTGCCGGCATGCGCCGCGCCGACGCCATTCGGATCCTCCGGGAACACGCCGACGAGCTTCGGCGTGAAGGCATAGCCCACGTCTCCCTCTTCGGGTCAGTCGCACGCGATAACGCCGGCTCAGAAAGCGACGTCGACCTGGTCGTAGAGACAACGTCCGACAGGCCGATCACCCTGTTCACCATCGGGCCGTTGCATGATCTCCTCGCGCGCATGCTCGGAAATCCCGTCGATGTGATCGACAAGAAGGGGTTTGACCGGGCTGAACGCCTAAAGCGGCGCGCTGGCGAACTCGTCCATGTCTTCTAGACCACGCAAAGCGCGCACACCCGCGCAAGCGGTCTATTACGCGCGCCTCCAAATCAAACGGATCGGCGAGTGGACATCTGGAATGGACGTCGATTCCTTTGCCCGAGACGAGCGCACGCGCTATGCCGTTGAGCGCGCCTTCATCGCATTGGGCGAAGCCGTAAAAGAGCTGGCGAAAGCCGTTGATCTTAACGCGCTGAACCCGCACGGCCCTTGGCGCGAACCCGCACGCTTTCGCGATTTCTTGGCGCATGACTATGACGACCAAGTCATTCCAACACTTCTTTGGAACACGATCAGCACTGGCCTAAGCGACCTCGACGCAGCACTTTTGAGCATCGAAAGTGCGGTCGGTGGCCCGTTTGATCCAAACGCCTAGGACCAACATGACCGAACCCGCCGAAGACCCGCACGCTCAGTTCAAAGGCGTGAAACCCGTCGAAGAGCGCCATCGCTTGGACGAGGCGGCGCTGGAACTGTGGCTTAAGGCGAACGTCGAAGACTATTCCGGCCCGCTCACCATCAATCAGTTCAAGGGCGGCCAGTCCAACCCCACCTACCAGCTCGTAACGCCGACGCGAAAATACGTCCTCCGCAAAAAACCCGGCGGCAAACTCCTACCCTCCGCGCACGCCGTCGACCGCGAATTTCGCGTCATGTCTGCGCTCTACCCCACCGGCTTTCCCGTCGCGCGCCAGTACGCGCTCTGCACCGATGACAGCGTCCTCGGCGCGATGTTCTACGTGATGGAAAACGTCGACGGCCGCGTGCTTTGGAACGGCGCACTTCCGGAACTGGAAAAGCCACAACGCCGCCAGCTCTACGAAAACAAAATCGCAACGCTGGCCAAGCTTCACAACACCGACCACGTCGGCATCGGCCTCGGCGATTACGGCAAGCCTGGCAATTATTTCGCGCGCCAGATCGATCGCTGGTCGAAGCAATACAAACTCAGCGAAACCGAAAACATCGACGAGATGAACCGGCTGCTCGAGTGGCTGCCGCAAACCATCCCCCCGGGCGAGCGCACCTCAATCGTCCACGGCGATTATCGCCTCGACAATCTCATCCTCGACGCCGACGCGCCGCGCGTCAAAGCCGTGCTCGATTGGGAGCTTTCAACGCTCGGCGATCCGCTCGGCGACTTCACCTATTATCTGATGAACTGGGCGATGCCGCACGATGGCCGCGCCGGCCTTGGCGGCCTTGATCTCGGCGAGATCGGCATCCCAACGCTCGAAGAAGCGGTGCAACTCTACTGCGCGCAAACGGGCCGCGACGGCATCGCTTCGCTCGATTGGTACTTCTCCTACAACGCCTTCCGCCTCGCCTGCATCCTGCAAGGCATCGCCGGCCGCGTCCGTGACGGCACCGCCGCCAGCGCCCACGCCACGCAAATGATCGCGCGCATCCGCCCGCTCGCCAGCGCCGCCTACATGTACGCGCAAAAAGCCGGCCTCAAATGAACGAAAGGCAGCGTGACCTCTTCCTCTGGCTCTGGTCGCGCCGCCGCAAACCAGGGCAAACCGCGATCGCTTTGCGCGGCGCATTGATCGGCGCACTCGGCGGCCTCGTGTTCGCCTTCATGCTTTCGCCAGGCAGCGATGCGCCAGCTTACGACATCATCGGCCAACTCGCGCCCATGGCGCGGCTCATCGCGCTATCCGTGCCCGCCTTCGCGTTCATCGGCTGGCTCGGCGCCAACCGCGTCTACGCCGCGCAAGAAGCAATGTTCCAAAGCATGCTCGCTTCCGGCGCCGAGGTGCCCGCGCAAAAGCCGGTGATGCAAGCGAGTGACCGCGGCCCCGCTGTTGCGGTTGGCATCGCAGTCGCCATCATCGCGGGCTTCATCATCTTCCTGTTTGTTCAGTACGGATAGACGGCGTGACCAACCGCGAGGAGAGCATTTTTCTTTGGGGCTGGGCGCGCCGGCGGCGCGAGGGCCAACGCGTCACGCTGGTGCGCGGGCTATTGATCGGCGCAATTGGCGGCTTTGTCTTCGCCGCCATCATGCTCTTTGCGATGACACAGGGCGGCGCCAGCTTCCGCGTCAGTGAAGAAGCGGCGGGGCCAATTCTCGGCGCGATCGCCCGCGTGCTGGGCCCAACACTCTTTCTCTTCGTCATATCCATTGCCGCGTTCGCGGGGCTCGGCGTTTTCGTCTCCATCGTCATCTGGCGACGTATGGAATGGCGTTACCACGCACTGCTGGATGCCGGCCGCCATGTACCGCCAGACGAGCCTGTCCTCACTGCCGCCGAGAAAAGGACAAAGTGGATCATTGTCGGTGGCTTTGGCCTCCTCAGTCTCTTCTTGCTCGGCATGGTGCTCTGGGAAATCCAGTCCGGAAGACTGTGATCGCTGCCGATCACGCGTAATCGGTTGACGAAGATGCGATGCGGCGGGATCAAAGCTCCGCTCACGGGGGATGCACATGCTGCAACGCGGAAAACTGATCGTCGGCGCACTCGCCGCCTTGGCCATGCTCGCCGGCTCCAGCTTCGCGCAAGACGCGCAAAGCCAAGTCGCGCACGTCATCCACGCCGGACGCCTCCTCGCCGACGCCTCAACCGGCCGCGTCCTGACAGAACAATCCATCCTCATCGGCGCCGATGGCCGCATCATCGGAGTAGAAGCGGGCTACGTGACGCCCGCCGGCGCCGAAGTGATCGATCAGCGCAACCGCTTCGTCATGGCCGGCCTCATCGACAGCCACGTCCATCTCTCTAGCGAACTCGGTCCCAACCGCATTTATGACGGCGTGCTGCTGACCCCCGCCGACGCTGCTCTCCGCGCCGCGCAAAACGGCCGCACGACACTCAACGCCGGCTTCACCACCGTCGCCGATCTTGGCGCGCCGAATGACGCCATCTTCGCGCTGCGGCGCGCCATCAACGAAAACCGCATCGTCGGCCCGCGTATCATCGCGTCCGGCCGCGGCATTACGCCGGACGGCGGCCACGGCGATGCGCAAGGCTTCCAGCCGCACGTGCTCGACGTGTTGCGCAGCGAAAGCGCCTGCTCCGGCGCTGACGAATGCCGCCGCGACACACGCCGCCAAATCCAGGCCGGCGCCGATGTCATCAAGATCACCGCCACAGGCGGCGTGCTCTCCAACACCGCCGCAGGCGTTGGCCAACAATTGAGCGATGATGAACTCGCCGCCATCGTCGACGCTGCACATTCGATGGGCCGGCGCGTTACCGCGCACGCACATGGCGTCGAAGGCATCAACGCCGCGCTGCGCGCCGGCGTCGATTCCATCGAGCACGGCTCCTATCTCGACCGCGAGTCGGTGCGCTTGCTGCGCCAAGGCAATCGCTACCTGGTGCCGACGCTTCTTGCCGGCTGGTGGGTTGGCCAACTCGCCGAACAAGGCGGCGTGCTGACGCCGGCGCAAACCGACAAGGCCCGCCAAGTCAGCCGCGACATGGCCAATATGGGCCGCTTCGCGCGCGAAAACCGCGTCCGCATCGCCTACGGCACCGACACAGGCGTGTCGCCCCACGGCATGAACGCACGCGAGTTCCAGCTCTTGGTCGAAGCCGGCTTCACCCCAATGCAGACGCTGCAAATGGCGACCGTCAACGCCGCCGATCACCTGCAGATCGGCAACGTCACCGGCCGCATCGCCGCTGGTTACGCCGCCGATATCATCGCGGTGGACGGCGATCCGACCCAAGATGTGGCGGTGCTGATGCAGGCGCCGTTCGTGATGGCGCGCGGGGCTGTGTTCAAGAACGAGTAACGCCCGTTCCCAGCGCCGGCAAACAGCGCTAACTCGGCCCATGCTCCGCGTCATCGCACGCGGTGGGGCCGAGGCTGATTGCAAGAGCCCCACCGCACTCTGGTACGATCTTGAAAATCCCGACGACGCCGAAGAAGCGGAAGTCGAAGCAAGCCTTCGCGTTGATGTGCCCACGCCGGCCGAGCGCGCCGCCTTCGAAGAATCCGCGCGCTATTACGAAGAAGGCGACACCCTCCACCTCACCGCCACCCTGCTCGGCCGCCGCGAAGAAGGCCGCTTCGTCTCCGGCCCCGTCACCTTTATCCTCACCAACGGCAAACTCGTCACCGTCCGCCACATCAGCCCACGCGCGTTCGAAATCGGCCAAGGCCGCGCCTCAGCCCGCATCGGCTCCGCCCAGACCGGCGCCGATGTCCTCCTCGCATTAGTTGAAGGCGCCGCCGAACGCCTCGCCGATCTGCTCGCCGAGGTGACAACCGACGCCAACACGCTGTCACAACGCGTCTTCGATGAAGCCGACACTGTCGACTTGCGCGCCGCGCTGCGTGATCTCGGCAAACTCGGCGCACTCGCTGCGCTCTCGCACGATTCACTCTCAAGTCTGCAGCGCTTGCTCGTCTATTCCCGCGCCTCGCAAAATAAGTACGCGTTCGACCCGGCTCGCCTCTCGGCGCTCGCGCGCGACGTCAACGAACTGGAACGCATCGCTGAAGCCATGCAGCCGCGTTTCGCCTATCTGCAAGACGCCATGCTTGGCCTCATCAACGCGCAGCAAACCAACGTGCTGAAGGCGCTCTCGCTCGCCACCATCGCCTTCGTGCCGCCAACTTTGATCGCGTCGATCTTCGGGATGAATTTCGAAGCCATGAGCTGGTTTGAGCACGATTGGGGGCCGTGGGTCGGGTTTGCGCTGATGATCATCGCGCCTGCGGCATTGTTCGCCATCGCCAAGTGGCGGCGCTGGTTCTGATCTGGAACCCACGCCGCTCACGCCGCGTTGCGCACCCATATGAAATCAGGAGAACAACCATGAGGAATGTTATCCTCGCGGCATCGGCTGCGATGCTGCTTTCCGCGTGCGGCACGCAACTCGGCGATCGCATGGCCACAGGCGCAGCAATCGGCGGCGGCGTCGGCCTCGCGGCTGGCGGCGTCGGCGCAATCCCTGGCGCCATCATTGGCGCCGGCGTCGGCGCATTCACCCCGCCCGACCAAGTTAACCTTGGCGAGCCGGCTTGGGATGACGAGACGGGCGATCGCTACAACGAAGACGGCAGCCCGAAATAGCCACATTCCTCTCGCTTCATTGTCGCCTCATATGGCGCAAGATTCGTAGACAAATTAGACATCGAGCGTCGCCTAAAGCGGCGCTCGATCCATTTGAGGAGTAGGTCATGAAGAAGACTGTCATGCTCGCAGCCGCGGCCGCCACGATCGCGCTGGCCGGTTGCGGAACGCAAATGGGCGACCGTGTCGCCTCCGGCGCGGCCATTGGCGGCGGCGTCGGCCTCGTCGCGGGCGGCGTCGGCGCTATCCCTGGCGCGATTATCGGCGGCGCGGTCGGCGCGTTCACCCCGCCAGAAAACGTCAATCTCGGCACGCCCGTCTGGGACGAGTGATTGCACTCGGGCCTAGCCGCGCTTAAGCAGCGGCCAAATAGAGGCGCCCGTCTGTGCTGCGGGAGTGCCGAGGACGAGTTATGGCCGCTTTAGAATTCACCCGTCGCTACACGATGGCGCATCGCTTGTTGGCGACCAAGAGCCCCAAGTGCGCGATCCCGCACGGGCACAATGAGTTCGTCACCGTGCGCCTCGCGCCCACCGCGAGCTTCCGCTTCAGCGAAACCAATTCCGCTGCGCCCTTCGACCAGATCAAGAAGCGCTGGCATCAATGGATCGACGAGCACGTCGATCACACACTGCATCTCGGCGAGAACGATCCGCTGATCGGCTTCTTTCGCGAACACGAGCCGGGCCGCCTCGCGCAGATCATGACCTTCCAGGGTGATCCGACCACTGAAGCGCTCGCCGCCTGCTTCTGGCTAAAGCTCAGCGCCTTCGTCGCCGACGAGGGCCTGCCCTTCACCGTCGCCGAAGTGCGCATCGAAGAAACGCCAACCAACACCGTCATCGTCAACCGCGACGTGTTCGACGCAGGCGCCAGCGGTCTGCGCGGCGGCGCGTGGCCTCTGCGCGCCGATATGAGCATCAACGATTTCTGAGCCAATGAAGTCGCGCTAGGCTCCGAATCCACGCGGAGCCCAGCATGCCATCCTTCCTCACCTCGCCGCAGATCGCGCCGATCCTGCTTTTGATCGCCTCGAACATCTTCATGACGTTCGCCTGGTATGGGCACCTCAAGTTCAAATCGACGCCGCTGCTGATCGCCATCGTTGTGGCGTGGGGCATCGCCTTCATCGAATATTGCTTGGCCGTGCCGGCCAACCGCATCGGTCACGCGGTCTATTCAACCGCTGAACTGAAGACCATGCAGGAGGTCATCACGCTCGTGGTGTTCATCGGCTTCTCGACGCTGTTCCTGCGCGAGCATCTAGGCTGGAACCACCTGCTCGGTTTTGCGCTCATCGCGCTTGGCGCCGGCGTTGTCTTTCTCGGCAAAGCGCCGGTCAGCTGAGCGCCCAGACGAACCACGGCATCCCAATCGCCAGCGCCATCGCGAGTTCGACGCCGCAACTGATGCGATTGAACTTGGTGTCTGTTCTGTCGCGCACCATCGAGACGAAGCGCCCAAACGCAGCTCCGGCCCAGCCCGCACACAAGGCCGCCGACGCGCCAGCCGCCACGACACCAACCAGCGCGCCGCCGCTCAGCAAATAGCGCAGCGCCAGCAACAGCGCCGCCAAGTGAAGCCCTAAGAACACGCCGCCATAGGTCGCGCGAAATTCCGCAAAGCCGCCTCCCTGTTCATCGGCCTTGAGCCGCACAAACCGCGCAGCCCATTTCGGATCGATCAGCGCGCGCGCACCGAGCGCTGCGCCGAGGGCGAGCGCAATGACGTTCAGCCCCCACGCAAAAAGCATCAGCGCATGCCGGGCAGGCTCTCGCCTTCATCCTTCCGGCGCTTGCCGGTCCAGCCATATTTGGCGAGCTCGTTCAGCGCGATTGTGCGGGCGTGCACTTCGTCCGGGCCGTCCGCCAGACGCAGCGTGCGGATGCCAGCATAGCTCTTCGCCAAACCAAAATCCTGGCAGACGCCGGCGCCGCCATGCGCCTGGATCGCGTCATCAATGATCTTCAGCGCCATACGCGGCGCCGCGACCTTGATCATCGCGATCTCGTTCTTGGCGACCTTGTTGCCAACACGGTCCATCATGTCGGCAGCTTTCAAACACAAAAGCCGCGTCATCTCGATATCGATGCGCGCATCGGCGATGCGCTCTTCCCAAACGCTATGCTCGGCAATGGTCTTGCCGAACGCCACGCGCGAGGTGATGCGCTTACACAGAGCTTCCAGCGCCGCTTCCGCCGCGCCGATGGTGCGCATGCAATGGTGGATGCGGCCCGGGCCCAAGCGCCCTTGCGCGATCTCGAAGCCGCGGCCTTCGCCGAGCAGCAGATTCTCCACCGGCACCCGCACGTTTTTCAGTTCGATTTCCATGTGCCCGTGCGGCGCGTCGTCATAGCCGAACACGGTGAGCGCGCGGTGGATGGTGATGCCCTTGGCGTCGAGCGGCACCAGGATTTGGCTCTGCTGGCTGTGCTTGGGGTTATCCGGATTGGTCTTGCCCATCAGGATGGCGACCTTGCAGCGCGGATCGCCGGCGCCGGACGACCACCATTTGCGGCCATTGATTACGTAGTCGTCTCCGTCGCGCTTGATCTCGCACTGAATGTTGGTCGCGTCCGACGAGGCCACCGCCGGCTCCGTCATCAAGAACGCCGAGCGGATTTCGCCGTTCATCAGCGGCTTCAGCCACTTGTCCTTTTGCGCGCGCGTGCCGTAACGCTCGAACACTTCCATGTTGCCGGTGTCGGGCGCCGAGCAATTGAACACTTCAGAGCCAAACGCCACGCGGCCCATCAGCTCCGCAAGCGGCGCATATTCGAGATTGGTGAGGCGCGGGCCTTCGAACTCGAACGTATCGTCCACGTGCGGCGCGCCGGCGCTCGGCGGCATGAACATATTCCAGAGCCCTTGCGCTTTGGCCTTGGCCTTCAGCTCCTCGACCACTGGCAGCACCTTCCAGCGCGATCCTTCCTTCTGCTGCGCCTCGTACGTCGGCACAGCCGGATAGACGTGCTCGTCCATGAAGCCTTGGACCTTGTTGATCCAGTTCTGGGCGTTTGCGGAATGTTCGAAATTCATGGGCGTCCTCCCACGGCGCTAGCGGCGTGTTTGGCGGCACGCTAAAGCCGAGGCTGACCGGGGGCAATGCGCGCGATGGACCTTGCCGCAACGATACTCACGCTTGGCCGCGTGCGGCTGGAGCCTTTCGAGGAGCGCCACCGCGAGGGGTTGAGCGCCATCGCCGCCGCCGAGCCTGAGCTGTTCCGCCACATGCCGTTCCCGGTCGAGCGGCTCGGCTACGGCGCCTGGTTCGATCTCCTGCGCGTCGACCAAGCCGCCGGCCGCTCGATCCCGCACGCCGTGTTCGCCAACGATCGCATCGTCGGCCAATCTTGCTATCTTAACATCCGCCCGCGCGACGCCGGCGTCGAGATCGGCTCCACTTGGTACGTGCGCGCCGCGCAAGCGACGTTCGTCAACCCAAGCTGCAAGCTGCTGCTGATCGGTAACGCTTTCGACCAAGGCGCCGAACGCGTCGAACTCAAGACTGATGCGCTCAACGCCCAATCGCGTGCAGCGATGCTGAAAATGGACGCGACATTTGAAGGCATCCACCGCCGCCACATGCGACGCGCTGATGGGAGCTTGCGGGATACCGCGTGGTTCTCTGTGATCCGCGAAGAATGGCCGGCGGTGAAGGCGGGGCTGGAAGCGCGGCTACCATAAACCTCTGCTTCAAAGGCCTCGCGACTTGAGTTACACTCGCCCCGACGCGAGCGCCGCCATGCGGCCAATCGGGGCGCTCCCCGCCGCGCCGCTCTCCCACTCAACACAGGAGGCGCGCGTGTCATCGCTCGCATTATCTTTCATGCTTCTCCTCGTCGTCCTGGTGACGGCGACCATTTCCGGCGTCTTCGGCATGGCCGGCGGGCTTATGCTGATGGGCGCGCTGACGCTCGCCATGCCGGTCTCCGCCGCGATGGTGACGCACGGCGCGGTGCAGTTCGTGTCGAACGGCTGGCGCGCCGTGCTGCATCGCCAGCACATCAACTGGCGCATCATCCTTATGTATGGCGCAGGCTCCGCCATCGCCGCCGCCATCCTGGCGCTGGTGACGTATGAGCCGACGAAAGCCTGGGTGTTCCTGCTGCTCGGCCTCGTGCCCGGCCTCGCCTGGATCCCGAAGGGCCGCTTCAATCTGGACGCCGCCAAACCCGCGCACGCAATCGCCTGCGGGCTCACCGTGACGGGTTTGAATGTGATCGCGGGCGTCTCCGGGCCGTTGCTCGACGTTTTCTTCGTCCGCACGGCGCTGACGCGCCACCAGATCGTGGCCACCAAAGCGGCGACGCAAGCGTTCAGCCACACGGTGAAAATGGTGTTCTACGGCGCGCCGCTGCTGGGCATGGCCAACACCGGCATGCCGGCCTGGTGGTTCTTCGCCATCGCAGCCCCGCTCGCGATGATCGGCGCCTGGCTCGGCGGAAAAGTGCTCGACAAGATGAGCGACGTGAACTTTCTGAAGTGGACGAAGTGGTTGGTGACGGCAATCGGGGTCGCCTATCTGATCCAGGCTGCAATCCTATTTGCCGGCTAGACCGTTTCGGATCGGGACACGCAGTTAGACCAGGGGGCGGACTTGGAGAGTTGGGTTGTCGTCGCGGCCTCGCTCACGGCGGGCTTGGCGTTGCTTGCCGTGGGCGGCGAATTCGTCGTGCGCGGCGCAGTCGGCGTGGCGCGCAAATTCGGTGTTTCAGAACTCATGATCGGCCTCACCCTGGTCGGCTTTGGCACGTCCTCACCCGAACTGGCCGCCAGCATCAGCGCCGCACTTGCCGGCTCGCCCGGCATCGCAATCGGCAACGTCGTTGGCTCAAACATTTCCAACGTTCTGCTAATCTTCGCCATCGTCGCCATCATCAAGCCCATCCCCGTGGACGCAAAAGCGCTGCAGCGGGACGGCTGGGTCATGTTAGCTGCAACAGCAGCGTTCATCGCCGTGTGCGTGGTATTCGACGAAATCTCACGCTTTACAGCCATCGCCTTCATCGCGGCGCTGCTGGCCTACGTGATCCTCGCCTACATGATGGAACGGCGCGGCACGCCCGCGGCCAACATGCACGAAGCCGAAAAGCTAATGCACAAGCCAGCGCCATCGCCGCTCTGGCAATCTGCGACGTTCGCTATCGCCGGCCTCGTTATGCTGGTGTTCGGCGCCGATCTTCTGGTAGGCAGCGCTCAGTCCGTCGCGCGCGCCGCCGGCATATCGGAAACCGTCATCGGCCTTACGATCGTGGCGTTAGGCACATCTCTCCCGGAGCTTGTGGCGTCGGCTGCAGCAGCTCTGAAGGGACGTTCCGATGTCGCCTTCGGCGGCATCATCGGCTCGAACATCTACAACATTCTCGGCATCATCGGCATCACTGCTCTCATTCAGCCCATTGCCGTACCGGTAGACTTGCTCGCGCGTGACTGGGCTGCGCTCTACGTCGCGAGCCTTCTGGTGCTGCTCCACGCCAATACTGGCGGCCGCGTTAGCCGCGCCGAGGGCGGTTTTCTGCTCTTGCACTATATCGGCTATTGTTGGCTGCTGCTCGCCTAGCCTGATGCCTCATCGACGGGGTCGCCCTCTTCGATGTCGAGCAAGTCCGCCGGCTTGCATTGCAGCGCTTCGCAAATCTTCGCCAGCGTCTCGAAGCGCACGCCTTTCACCTTGCCCGTGCGCAAGAGCGACAGGTTCGCTTCAGTAATGCCGACGCGCTCGGCGAGATCCTTCGCCTTCATCTTGCGGCGCGCCAGCATCACGTCGAGGGTGACGACGATCCGCATCAAACGATCTTATCGTTCTCGGATTTGAGCGAGGCGACCGCCGCATCAAGCGCGCCGCCGATCATCATCACCGACGCGGCAAACACCATAAGAGCGATATCAAGTGGATCGAACCGCCACGCGAACGGGGGGCCGCCGAGCAAGGAAATTGCGAGCGGCGAAATGAGCATTTTCAAGAAGAACGCTGCAAGCGCTGACAAACCTGCCAGCTGAAAGGCAGTACTCGCCTTATCGGAAACGAACCGGCCGTCATGGTACTCAACCAGCACAGGCTGAAGCAGAATGACGGCCGCTGCAGCCGCCATGGCCGGCGCATAGCTTAGAACTTTGATCAAAATCGCGGCCGGCGCGCCGACCTCAACCGCCCACGGCGCTGGCTCGAACGACACCAGATAAATCTCACCGATGAACGGCAGACCGATTGCGGCGATGAGGATAGGGATCAACGTCGCCCCTATGACACGCATCTGCCCGGCTTGCGCCCGCGCCTTTTGGATCCGGCTATCAACGTTGCTCATCAGACGATCTCATCGTTTTCTTGTTTGATTTTCGCGGCCGCCTCGAGCACGCGGCCCAGCACCATCACGAAAGCTGCAAAAGCAATGAGCCCGAGATCGAATGGCTCCATGCGCCAGATGAAGCCGCGGCCCTCGTGCGTGATCCAGCTGACGATCGTCGGCGAGGCGACGATCTTGAACACCAGCGCCCAGATCGCGCCCTCGCCGGCTTTGCGCACGTGCGCGCTGGCGCGCAGCGTGAAGAACTGACCCTTGCCGTACTCGTCGAGCACTTTGCTGAGATCGAGCAGCGCGCCCGCCAGCAGGAAGCTCGGCAGCGCCATCAGCCAGAACACGCCGACGGCGTTGAACAAGTTGGCGGCGCCCTGGAGGTCAGGCGTCACCTCACGGTTGCGGAAAGCACCGATAACGGGATCCACCTCACCCGCGACAGCACCGAGAACAATCAGCACGGCGGCGACCACAGCTACCGTCGCCGCGCCTCCAGCAAGTTCCTGTGCGCGCGCCAAGGGCGCAACGGCAGCATTCGACATGGGCGATCCCTCAAGCATCGCGATAATAAATTATCGTCTTACAGCTATAATTATCGTCATTCAATAATTTGTCAAGCCGCTTGTTCGCCGCTTGGTTAAGGCTCCGTCAACCGGCGCGCTCGTCCCATGGACCTTCAGAGATTCGGGACGGCAAATAATGCCCATCATCACCCACGTGCTGCTCTACGCCGCCTACGCGACGATCGCGCTCACGGTTGGCGCGGCGCTTAATCAGGTCGGCGGCCAGGACATTGGCGGCTCGTTCCTCGGCGGCATCGCGCTCTTCTGCGCTTGCGCCGTCACGCACGCGAGTATCTCCGCCAGCGCAGCCGCGGGTCGCATCGGCGGCACGGAAAAGCGCATCAAGGGCGACATGGAGCGCTTGCGCGCCGCGCACCGCGAAGTCACTGCCGATATCGACGCCGTGCAAGCGCGGCTCGACCAGATTGAAACACAAGTCGCTTTCGGCGCGCCGGCGCCGCCGCCACAGATCGAAGCGCCGCAGCACGGCAGCGCTCAGATTGAACTTAAGCTCATCGATCAGATCGTCGATAAACTCGGCGCCGCGATGGACGCGCGCCTGCATTCGATTCAGGCCGCCGGCAATGTCACGCCCATCCATCCGAACGTTGCGCTCGGGCCGATCGATCTCGTGCGCGAAGCCTTGCTGGAAAGCCGCGTTGAATTGCACTTGCAACCGATCGTGCAGCTGCCACAGCGCAAAACCGCATTCTATGAGGGCTTTACGCGACTGAAGGATGCGACCGGCCGCCTCATCCTGCCGCAAGAATTCATCCCCGCCGCCGAGCAGGCGGGGCTTATGCCGACGATCGACAACGTGCTCTTGTTCCGCTGCGTACAGATCGTGCGCAAACTGATGAAGCAAGATCGCCGCATCGGAATCTTCTGCAACATCAGCCCAAGCGCCCTCGCCGACGATGGCTTCTTCCCCCAGTTTCTCGACTTCATGCGTGAGAACCGCGACCTCGCCGGCAGCGTCATCTTCGAAATTCCGCAAGCCTCTTACGACGCGCGCAGCTCGATCGAAGCGCGCGCGATGGCCAAGCTCGTGGACCTTGGCTTCCGCTTCTCGATTGATCGCGTCACCAATGCCGGCATCGATCTGCCCGATCTCGAACGCTCCGGCGTGCGCTACGTGAAAATGCCGCTCTCGGTGCTGTCCGAGCAGATCGTCCGAGACGGCGTGCGTCCGCGCTCAGCCATCACGCGCGAAATTTCAGCGACGGATATCGCCGCGGTCTTTCAGCGCTACGGCGTCGATCTCATCGCCGAGCGCATCGAGAGCGAAGACGCGGTGCTCGAAATCCTCGATCTCGACATCCCGTTCGGCCAAGGTCACCTCTTTGGCTCGCCGCGCGCGATCAAGGACAGCCTGATGGAAGAAACCGCGCCCCCGCGGGAGTTCTATCTCAAGAACGGCCGGACGGCTTGATCGAGGGGGCCCCAGCTCCCTATTCCTTTTCTCGTGACCAAACTCATCGCCATCACCGGCGGCTCAGGCGCCGGCAAGACGACAATCGCCGCCGCCGTTGCGCGGCGTCTCGGCGCTGGCGCCGTGGTGATCGCTGAAGACGATTACTATCGCTGCGCATCGACCATCGCAGACTTCGATCCGGCGACGCACAATTTTGACGCACCGGCCGCCAAGGACCACACGCTGCTACGCGAGCATCTGGCGCTAGCCAAAAGCGGCGAGGCTTTCGATAAGCCGGTTTACGATCTCGTCACGCACCGCCGGCGCGCTGATATCGAGCGCATCGTTCACGCCAACATCATCATCGTCGAAGGCATACATCTGCTCGCTACGCCTGACCTCAGCGCGCTCTTCGATCTCAAAGTCTATGTCGAAGCCGACGAGGCCTTGCGCCTCGCCCGTCGGATGATCCGCGATACAGAAACCCGCGGCCGCAGCGCACGCTCCGTGATGGTGCAGTTCTTCGCGACGGTCCGCCCGATGCACGAGACGCACGTTGCGCCGCAACGCGCGCTGGCCGACATCATCATCCAATCTCCCTACGACGCCGCGCCCGATCACGCCGATCGAAGCGCCGCGCAGATCATGAGCGCCCTTTGAGCCAGCCTGCCATTATCAAGTCCGTCGTCGAGATCGCAGAACGCTATGACGCGATCCTGTGCGACGTGTGGGGTGTTCTGCATAACGGGCAACGCGCCTATCCGGCCGCCTGCGCCGCGTTGCAGCGCCTTCGCGCACTGGGCAAACCCGTCATCCTCATCACCAATGTCCCGAAGCCGCGCGGCCCGATCCCGCGTCAACTCGATCACGCAGGCGTGCCGCGCGACGCTTGGGACGCCATCGTGACATCAGGCGATGCAATCCGCTTCGAACTCGCCGCGCGGGCGCCCGGCCCGATGTTCAAAATCGGCCCGGACGATTACGACCGCACGCTCTGGGAGGGTCTGGGCCTCACGCAGGCGCCGATCGAAGCCGCGAAATTTGCCGCCATCTCCGGTTTGAACGAGGACGATGAAACGCCCGCCGATTACGCTGGCTTGCTGCAGCACATGAAGGCGCGCGATCTCGATCTCATCTGCGCAAATCCTGACATCGTCGTCCGCGTTGGGGATCGCATGATCTGGTGCGCCGGCGCCATTGCGCAGGATTACGAAAACATCGGCGGCCGCGTCATCATGGCGGGCAAACCATTCGCGCCGATTTACGATCTCGCCTTCCACGAGTTGCAGCAGTTCACAGGCCACGCCGCAGATCGCGAGCGCATCCTCTGCATCGGCGACGGCGTCCCCACCGACATCGCCGGCGCTAACGCCCAAGGGCTCGATTGCCTGTTCATCGCGTCCGGCATGCATGGCGAGGCGCTATGGAGCAACGGCGCGATCGACGCCGCAAAGGTCGAAGCCGCGCTCGCCGCCGAGAAGGTGCACGCAACTTATGCAATGGCGGCGCTGGCTTAATAGGTTTCCACGCCCATATCGTCGAACTGCTCACCGATATGGCGGTCGAAATCGCGCGCCAAATTCATGTCTTCGCGGCCGTCATTATCGCCGCTGCGCCGGCGCGCAATGCCACGCCCAAACAGCGCCACCGGATTTCCGGGCTCCACGCTCAGCACCGTTTCAAACGAAGTGCGCGCGTTCGCCCATTCGCCGCCGCGCAGTTGCAGCACGCCCCGGCAGAGCTGCGCTTCAGAATTATGCGGATCGGCCGCCACAGCCGCTTCCGCGTCCGTGCGCGCCCGCTCCAAATTGCGCTCCTCATTGAGATCAAGCCAGCACCGCCCGGCGCGCGCTTCGGACAGCGTGCCATCGAGCCGAACGGCCGCGTCGTAGTCTGCGGCTGCGCCACCGAGATCGCCGCCGCGCTGCTTGGCGCGCGCCCGGCCCGCCATAGCGGACGCTGATTGCGTCTGCGACAGCGATGCATCGAAGTGCGTAATCGCTTCGACAATGCGCCCCTGTTGAAGCGCGATGCGTCCAAGCAGTTCGCGTGCTACGCCGGTGTCGTCACTTGCGATTGCGCGCACCAGCAGCGGCTCCGCCGCATCGAGTTGGCCGCTGCGCACAAGAATGCGCCCTCGCCCGATCAAAGCCAGCGGCTGCGCCTCATCCAGGCGCAGCGCGGCTTCATAATCACGAAGCGCCGGCGTCACTTCACTGCCGTCTTCGCGGGCCGCACCGCGTTGCGCATATGCTGCCGCGCGCTGCTCAGCGCTCTTCGTCTCATCTTCGGCCACGGCAGTGCACGCCGCGATCCGCGCCGCAGCATCCTCAAGGCGCGCGCAGTCAACGACCGGATCGGCAACTTCAGAGCGCCGCTCGCACGCCGCCGCAAGCCCCACAACCGCCAGCGCCAAAACCAACCGCTTCATACGTCCTCCAGCAACGTCAACCTAGACCGGTCGCGCAGCGCCCGCCTAGACTAACCCGCACATACCAGGGAGCGGCTCGATGGCCAATTTGTTCGATCTTACCGGCAAGAGCGCCATCATCACCGGCTCCTCGCGCGGCATCGGAAAAGCCATCGCCCACCGCCTGGCCGAGCATGGCGCCAACGTCGTTGTCTCATCCCGAAAAGCCGATGCCTGCGAAGCGGCCGCAGCCGAGATTAACGACAAGGTGGGCCGCCAAGCCGCAATGGCGATCCCGGCGAACATCGCTTCGAAAGAGGCGCTACAGCACCTCGTGGACGAGACCAATCGCGCTTACGGCAAAATCGACGTCTGCATCTGCAACGCCGCGTCGAACCCATATTTCGGCCCGATGAGCGGTATCGCCGACGATCAGTTCGCCAAGATTTTGCAGAACAACATCATTTCGAACCACTGGCTGATCAATATGTGCGCGCCACAAATGCGCGCCCGCAAGGACGGCGCGGTGATCATCATTTCTTCGATTGGCGGCCTTAAAGGCTCACCGGTGATCGGCGCCTACGATATTTCGAAAGCCGCGGACATGCAGCTGGCGCGCAACCTCGCCTGCGAGTTCGGACCGGATAACGTTCGGGTTAACACCATCGCACCGGGCTTGGTGCAAACCGATTTCGCCAAAGCGCTCTGGGAGAATCCTGCAATCCTAAAGGCGTCCACCGAACGCAGCGCACTGAAGCGCATCGGCCAACCGGATGAGATCGCGGGCATGGCGGTGTTTCTGGCGTCGAAAGCCGGCGGCTTCACGACCGGCCAAACCTTCGTCATTGATGGCGGGGTAATGGCCTCTTAGAACGCGCCGATCACGGAGACCAGTTTGCTCTTCAACGCTTGCGCATTGAACGGCGCGACAATATAGGCCGCCGCGTCAGGCGCTGCGCCATTGTCGTTGGCGACCATAACGATCGGTGTTTTGCTCATGCGCGCATCGCCGCGCACACTGCTCTGCAGACCCATATTGGCGTCTGAAATCACCAGCGCATAATCTTTGGTGCGCATTTTGGCCAAAGCGGCAGCGCCGTCATTGGCCTCGTCGATGTTCGAGAATCCAAGTTGGCGGAGAAGATTGCGCAGGATCCGGATCATCGTGTTGTAATCATCGACGATCAGAATCGGCATTGTCATAGAGACGGCCATGAACGCTTTTCCCGCATACCCCGCCGGCGTCTCTTATGTCGGTCGCGCCCGCCGCCGGATCGGGGTGCGACGACCCAGCGGCGAGACGTTACCGGCATTTATTGCGCCGTGTCGTTGCAATGACGGATAGCAAAGAGGCGAGAATTTTCGGTAAAACAGCACTTAAGCATGCGTGAAGATGCGCACTTTTGCGCGGCGATCGGATACTATTTGGCAATGCACGACGCGTTGATTGCTCAAAACAGCAAGGGTTTGTGAAGGTATGCCGCCGCACAGCCCCTCAAGCACGATCCCTGATGATGCGCGCGGCGCTTCAGTGGCGCTCGGCAATTTCGACGGCGTGCATCTCGGTCACCAAGCTGTAATCGCATCTGCGCGCACTGCCGGCGAACGCTTAGGCGCAGCGCTTGGCGTTATAGTGTTCGAACCGCACCCGCGGCGTTTCTTTCAACCGGAGGCGCCGCCCTTTCGCCTGCAGACATCAGGGCAGCGCGCGCGCGCACTCGCGGCGCTTGAAGTCGAAGAGGTGTTCGAGATCGGCTTTGACGCCAGCCTCGCGCGCTCCACCGATCGTGAATTCGCCGAACGCCTGCTCCACGACAGCATCGGCGTACGCCATGTCAGCATTGGCGCCGATTTTCGCTTCGGCCGCGACCGCATGGGAGACGCCGAAAGTTTGCGTAAGCTCGGCGAGGAACTCGGCTTTAGCGTCGATCCCGTGGCGCCCGTTGGCGGCGCCGCAAAAATCTCATCAACGCTCATCCGCAAAGCCATCGTCGCCGGCGACATGAAGCAAGCCGCCGAACTGCTCGGCCGCCCGTGGGCGATCGAGGGCGAAGTCCAGCACGGGTTTGAACGAGGCCGCACCCTCGGGATGCCAACCGCGAATATCGCTCTCGCAGATTACGTCCGGCCCCGCCTTGGCGTTTATGCGACGCGCGTCGATCTCGGCGATGGCGTATTGCTCCCCGGGGTCTCCAGCATCGGCGTAAATCCTACCGTAGGCGCTCTGCCGGAGCCATTGCTGGAAACCCACCTTCTCGATTTCAGCGGCGACCTTTACGGGCAGCGCATTGAAGTCGAACTGGTCGCCTTCCTAAGGGATGAAGCGAAATTCGACGGTGTCGAGGCGCTCAAAGTTCAAATGCAGCAAGATGCAATTCAGGCGCGGCGCGCATTGATCGGCGTCTAGGCGGCGGCCGACGCGTTCTCACGCAGCAGCTCAACGCCGGAGAGGCTCATCTCGAAGTCGTGGAACACTTCCATCGCTTCATCTGCATCGAGGAGCGACATGCCGCCGTTCGGGAAACGGAAACGCCAGAACGACTCGATATGACGAATGACGCCAACGGCCTCACCGATCGGGATGAAGAGTGACGGCGCTTTCAAGAGGAAGTTCCGGAACGCACTGGCGTCACCGCCGGCAAGAGCGGCGAACGCGGCGCCGTACTCAAGGAGTGACTCTTCAACGCGCGCAGTCGCGCTTTCCATCATCTTCAGGATGGTCTGGCGGATGATCGCGAGCTCGCGGCGCTCTTCGGTCGTCACGCCCGTTACGCGGCATGCTTCGAATTGTGGCTTGAACGACGCCAGCTGCGGGCGAAACTCCGCCATCAGCCACTTGTAATAGAGAAAGCCCTTCCAGGCGAAAACGCCTTCGACGTAATCCTCGCCGGAAAGACGAAGTGTTTGCCGCAACGGATCGAGCGACTTAGCGCTCTCGTCCGTCATCAGTTTTTCCGCCAAGCGCGACGACAAATCGCCCGAGCCGCGCCCGCCTGTCGCGAATGCGAGGTCGATCAGCTGGCTGATCTCCTTGCTCACGAAAGCACGCATCCGCGAGATATCGGCCTCAGCCAGATCGAAATAGCAGCGCGCTGGCTCCACGCCTGCATGGCGGAGCCGCTCACGCATAAGGAACGGATCGAACGACGGCAGCGA
Organism: Alphaproteobacteria bacterium Ga0077535; assembly: GCA_001464425.1. Lineage (GTDB taxonomy): Bacteria > Pseudomonadota > Alphaproteobacteria > Caulobacterales > Aquidulcibacteraceae > Vitreimonas. The sequence continues at coordinate 191,689 of LNEK01000026.1, read as the reverse complement.
CGAAAGCATGCGCACCAATTCCAGATCTGCCTCAAAGGCGACTGGGTCCTGATCGCCGTTGGCGGCCTGGCGCAAAACTTTTTCCCAGCGCCGCTCGCGCACAAGAACAGAGACGCCGCCGAGCTCCAACTCCTTGGTGGAGTATGGAAGAATAATCTTGGTGGTCGACCGCAGCGGCAGTTCGAACAGGTCCCGCTCGGATTTGCGCACCGCGTGCTTGATAATCAGAGCGCGGTTCAGCTGTTTGCTGCGAAACAACGGCTTGGTCACGTATTCCTCGGTCTCGCCGAAGCGCTCGAACACCGCCGCCAGATTCAGGACGCGCGCCGTCGAGCCGCTTGCGCGGATCAGGGATAGGTCGCGTCTGCCATCAGTTTTACTCACCCCACAGCCTTAGCGGGTAAACAGCAAACATTTCGCAAACGCGGTTAGTGAACTTTAAGCTACGGACGGACGCGGCGGGACTTTAACCTCTGCTTCACCTTCCAGCACCAGCACGTCCCCGACCTTGCACGCGCAGCGCAACTTGGCGCGGCGGCCGCGATCAATCAGTTCAACGATTTCAACGCTTGTCTCAACCGTGTCGCCAATCCGCACTGGCGCCAAAAAGCGCAAGTTTTGCGAGATATAGATGGCCCCAGGCCCTGGCAGGCGCGTGCCAATGACGGCCGAGATCAAGCTCGCGGTGAAAATACCGTGCGCGATGCGGCTGCCGAACGGCGTCTTGGCGGCGAACTCGTCGGAGAGATGGATCGGATTGCGATCGCCGCTGATCTCCGCGAATGCGACGATATCTTCCGATGTCACGAGCTTGGCGTATGTTTCGCGCAAGCCGACGCTGAGGTCCTCGAAATAAAGTGTCTGCACGTCAGAAAGCGCCATTACCTGTCCCCTCAGCTTCGCCGGGCTTTAAAGAAATCCTTAAGCAGCTTTGCTGCTTCGTCCGCCTGAACGCCGTCCGTCACCGCTGGCTTCCAATGGCATTGCGGATGCTCGAACACCTTTGCCCCGTGCGCCACGCCGCCGCTTTTCGGATCGCTCGCCCCATACACCACCCGCGCGATGCGCGCATGGCTGATGGCGCCCGCACACATCGCACACGGTTCCAGCGTCACATAAAGCGTCAAGTTCGGGCGCAGCCGATAATTACCCACCACCTCGGCCGCTCGCCGTAACGCCAATATCTCCGCATGGGCGGTGGGATCGGTGAGGCCAATCGGCCCATTCGCTGCGCCAGCAACCACCTCACCGGTCGCCTCATCGACAATCACGCAGCCTACCGGCGTCTCGCCCAACTCCGCCGCCGTGCGGGCGAGCGACAGCGCCATGTCCATATAAAGCAGGTCGCTCATGCGCGTTTGAGCTCGAGCAGATCCGCAACGACCGCGCCAGACGCCAAGGTCTCGAACGAGCCCGGCACGATCGCCTCGCGGTACATGCTCCGCGCCTCATCGTCTGAGTGGTGCATCCGGCTTTCCATCGCTCTGGAATAGGTCGCCTCATCGGGCCATTGCGCATAGGCGATGTAGACGCCCCCGCCCTCGTTATGTAGCCGCGAACCCCAGCCGCCGAACTCCGCGGCGATACGCTCAGTGCCGCGACGCCAGCCGGCCTCGAATTGCGCCTCCAGCCCTGGTACGACACGCCAACGGTAGATCACGGCGAACATGGCCATCACTCCTTCCACCCCTTCTAACGCGGACGCCGAGCGCATCGCCAAGTTTCTGGCGCGGGCCGGCGTCTGTTCGCGCCGCGATGCCGAGCGGCTGATCGCCGAAGGCAGAGTAAAGCTAAACGGGGTGGTGTTGGATACGCCGGCGATCAAAGTCACCGCCGCCGATCAGGTGCAGGTCGATGGCCGCCCGATCGCAGCAGCACAGCCCACACGGGTTTGGCGATATCACAAGCCCTCGGGCCTAGTGACCACGCACCGCGACCCTGCTGGCCGGCCAACCGTGTTCCAGCACCTGCCCGAGAACATGCCGCGCGTTATTTCTGTCGGCCGGCTCGACCTCAACTCTGAAGGACTGTTGCTGCTTACGAATGACGGCGAACTCGCGCGCCGGCTTGAACTGCCTGCGAACGGCTGGGTTCGACGCTATCGCGCCCGCGCCTTTGGCCGGGTCGAGCAAGCGGAGCTGGATCAATTGCGCGATGGCATCACGGTTGATGGAGTTCGCTACGGCTCGATCGAAGCGAAACTTGAGCGCGGCGCGGGCGCAAATTCGTGGATCAATGTGGCGATAACCGAAGGCAAGAACCGCGAAGTCCGCCGGGTTCTCGATGCGCTTGGACTCAAGGTGAACCGGCTGATCCGAACCTCATACGGCCCGTTCCAACTCGGCGCGTTGGAGCCTGGCGCGGTTGAAGAAATTCCGCGCAAGGTGCTGAAAGATCAGCTCGGCAAAGACGCGCTCGATTAGTGACCGCCGCCGCCCAGGAAGCTCGGCAGACCTGGAACCGTAGCGGGCCACAAAATATGGCCGCCTTCCCAAACCATCCGCGTCGCAGCGAACACGATGATCACGATGCCGACGATGGCGATCCAGCGGTGCTTTTCGATGACCCGCGCAATGATCGTCGCGGCCACGCCCATCAGCACCACTGAAAGAACGAGGCCAAACCACATAATCACTTCGTTGTGGCGAGACACCGCCGCGACCGCGAGAACGTTATCGAGCGACATCGAAACGTCAGCGATGATGATCGTCATCAGTGCGCTTAGGAAAGTCTTTGGCTTTTCACCGTGCGAGGCCACGGACTCAGCCATGTGCTCGCCGGCGACCGGATCGCCGACCATCACGGGCTGATGCTTGCGCAAATCGTCCCACATGCGCCACGCCACCCAGAACAGCAGCGCCCCGCCCGCCAGCAGCAACCAATCGATTTCGAGCAATTGGCGCGTGATCGTCGCGAACACGATCCGCAAAACCAGCGCGATCAGGATGCCATAAAAAATGGCTCGGCGTTGCTGCGCCGCAGGAAGCGCAGCAGCTGCGAGGCCAACGGCGACGGCATTATCGCCCGCCAGCGCCAAGTCGATCAGAATGACCGCGAACAGGGCTGCGAAATTTGCGACTGCGAGATCGGGATTGAACAATTCCGCGAAATGGGCGGCTAAAGTATCCACGTTGTTCAACTCCCCACGGCAGTGGCCGGACCTTCTGGGCAATGCCATGGAACGGGTCAAGCGGGCTGCGATGAATTCAGCACCTGGCCCGCTGCCACCCGCTAGCGGATTGATTCTGAACGCGTCCCGTCGCATGAGCGGAGCCATGCGCATTGTCGGAGGCACCCATAAAGGCCGCGCGATCACCGCGCCCGCGGGACGCGATACACGCCCTACGGGTGATCGCGCCCGCGAAGCGGTGTTCAACGTGCTGGCCCACGCCGAATGGTCGCCCGGGCTCCACGGCCGGCGGGTTCTGGACCTCTTCGCCGGCTCGGGCGCATTGGGCCTTGAGGCTATGTCCCGCGGTGCGAGCTTTGCGCTGTTTGTGGAAACGGAAGCCGCCGCCCGCGGCGCGATCCGTGACAATATCGAGGCGCTGGGCCTCTTTGGAACGACCCGCATCCACCGCCGCGACGCCACAGATCTTGGCCCCAAACCCGCCGGCCTCGGCGATCCGTTCGATCTCGTGTTTCTGGATCCTCCCTATCACAAGGGTTTAGGCGAGCGCGCTTTGAGCGGACTGCGCAAAGGCAGCTGGATGAGCGATGAGGCGCTGATTGTGTTCGAGTGCGCGGCCGACGAAACGCCGGCGACGCTAGGCTTCACGACGCTGGATGAACGCAGCTACGGCGCGGCAAAGGTGCTTTTTCTGACGCCCACGCGATAGGCGCGCGAAGGCGCCCGCGCTGAGGCGACTCAGCACGGCGCGAAGGATAAAGTTTTCGGGCGCTTAGGAGCTGTCAGCCGCAAGCGGCGCGGGCGCAACGACGCCGCCGATGCGCGCTGGCGCCGACCAGACGAGAATGATCGCACATTTCCAAACGAAGCGTCGGCGCTTCCACGCAAGATAAGCCGCGAGGCCGCGATAGTGGCGCAGCGCCGCAATCAGGTGCGCGACGCGTTGCGCAAAATTGCCTCGCACTTTGAGTTGTCGGCGTAGCCAACCGCCTGCGAACGGGCGCAATCGCCGACGCGGCGAGCGGCCAAGCCTGCAGCCAAACGGAGTAGCCGCTGGCCGTTCGATGCGGCGGCGCGCGCTTACGCTCGCGTACGGACACAAAAGCTGAATTGCGCGCAGAATAATGACGTTGCGCACAAAGCGCGTCAGCGCCGCGATACCGAGATGGCCATAACGGCGCCGATGGCGCGCATCTGCGCGCGTGCGTGTCGGCTTTCCACGCGCAAACCACGCCAACAGCGCCCCGGTCCAGGCGAGATACCTGGCGAGACGGTGATTGGAGACAAGTGGTTTTCGCGAGGGTTGCATGCGCGCAAGCATACCGGCGCTGCGAGGCAGTCGGATTGGTGCGGGCGGGCGGCCGCGCTCGCGGCGGTTTTTGTGTTGTTTGCTGAGGGATAGAGCGTGTTTCTATCCAGCTTCCCGAACGCCGCGATGCTAACGCGCCGCCGCGCCGCGGCAGCAGGCTTCGATGTTGTTGCCATCGGGATCGAGCACGAACGCGCCGTAATAATCGCCGGCGCCCGCGCGCGGGCCAGGCGCGCCGTTGTCCGATCCGCCGTTTTCGAGCGCCGCGTTGTAGAACGCATCCACCGCAGCCTTGTCTTTGGCGGCAAACGCGATGTGCATCTGGTTGATGCCGGGCCGGGAGCCTTCCACCCAATACGACGGGATCAGCGTGCCGATCCACAGATAGGGAAATTCGTTCGGTCCTTTTCCGAGCAGGAACGAGCCTTCGAAATTATCGACTGTCGCCAGCCCGAGCGTTTTGGCGATAGCGTCGTAAAAACGGCGCGCTTTCGCGAGGTCGGTAACGACGAAGCCGGTGTGATCGAGCATGGGTGGCAAACGCGGAAAGGCGCGAGAGGTTTCGCTTGCCCTCAGCTTTATGGCAACGCGCGCGGCGCGCCGTCACGCGCCGGACGCCACTATCTCCCGTAACTGAAGACAACCGCTATCATGCAAAAAGCGGCAGCAGAAAGCGCGGCCCCGACGCGGGAAATTGCATGGTCCAGCGGACCTGTGAGCGCTCTGGCGTGAAAGAAGATCACCCAGCTGGCCACGACGGCGCCGACAGCTGGTGCAAAGACTGTGCTCGTCTCGCTAGGGCCGATTTGGAGCGAGAGCGGTTCTGCGACGATGAGCACGCAGACTACACCGAACAGCGCATAGAGGCCGGCCCGCAAAGACGCTTCAAGCGATCGCCGCTTTAGTCGCCAGATAATCGCGGACAAGAAAAAGATAAGGCCGAGTCCGATTGCTGCAAAAAACAACGGCGCGACGAGTGACGCGGCCATCCAAAACTGACCTTCTGTCGTCGCCGCGAATACGCTTTCTCCAATCGCAATCATGGCGCCGTCCGCCTGCATGAAGGACGCCGCAATCAGAAGCGAAAAGAAGCCAAGGGCAAAGAGAGGGCCAGGCGCCAGGATGGCGCCTCGAAAGCCGACATCTTGAATCTCATCGATTTGTACGGTGAGCAGGTTGGGTCGCACCAAGACTGCCGCGATGGTGACCGGCAGAAGGACCACGGCCATTGCGATCTGAGTTAAGGCGCCGTCGATGACGCCAAGCGTCCTTCGGCCGTGGCCAACTTCGTCGTCCAACGTTCGCCCTCTCCTCGGTGACCAGACCGGCGAACCGTACCGGCTAACGCGAAAGGCAACAACCTGGGCGGCGGCTCTGGGCGAACCGGGGCGCTATAACCTGCGCGCCTCGATGACGATGTAATCCGGCGCTGCGCCGGTGCCGGGGCCGCAGAGGTCAATCGTCTCGCTATCAATTCGCGCCACAACGCCGTCGAGCTCTGGCGGAGTCGGCATGGTCTGCCAGCGGATTGGCACGCGGAAAGTTGCACCCGGGACGTCTTGAAGGTTTTGAGCTGCTTGTTCGGTCAACCTGCGTCCGTGCATCAGTGACAACGCTGACTCACCGAAGCGGAAATTATTCGGCCACTCGACAGCAACCTCGCAGCTCACGTCCCTGGCGGCATTCGCTCTGCAGCAGAGATGAACAACGCCAGCGACGCCACGTTCAAGGGCGCGCTGAGGATAATTTCGTTCGCGGGGCCGCTCCAATGGCTCTAGGTCGAAAAATTGCGGACGTGACGCAGTCGGCGCTTCGCTTTGTGCGAAGCTGGCGCCCACGACGCAGAACCCAACGACAAGCGCAGCAGCCATCCAGCGCATGAGAAACCCTCCGGCCGCTTAACGATCGATGAACAGCGCCGCCGGGTGCTCCAACATCCCCTTCACGCGCTGGATAAACGCGGCCGCGTCGTAGCCGTCAACCACGCGGTGATCGAAGGACGAGCTTAGGTTCATCATCTTGCGCACGACGATGGCGCCGTTCCGCACCATCGGGCGCTCGACCAGCTTGTTGACGCCGATGATCGCGACTTCCGGGTGATTGATCACCGGCGTCGTCACGATGCCGCCAAGGGCGCCGAGCGAAGTGATGGTGATCGTTGAACCGGAGAGATCTTCCTTCGTCGCCGTGTTGGAGCGCACAGCGGCGGCGAGTCGCGAGACTTCCGTCGCCGCGTCCCACACGTCGCGCGCTTCGGCATGACGCACCACAGGCACGACGAGGCCGTTATCGGTTTGTGTGGCGATGCCGATATCGACATTGTCGTGGCGATAGACGACGCCGTTATCATCATCGAAGCGCGCATTGATCTGCGGGAAATCCGGCAGCGAGAGCACCAGCGCCCGCATCAGGAACGGCAGCAGCGTCAGCTTCGGCTGATCGCTGCGCTTGGTGGCGTTCAAGTGCGCGCGCAGTTCTTCAAGCTCGGTGAGATCGCACTCTTCGACGTAAGCGAAGTGCGGAATGCGGCGCTTGGCGTCCTGCATCTTCTCGGCAATCTTGCGCCGAAGGCCGATCACCTTCACCGGCTCAACGCCGTTGCGCTCCGCCAGCGCCGACGAACGTCGCGCGCCAGCGACGGGCACGAGCACCGCGTCCAAATCTTCGTGTGTGATGCGGCCATCGGGGCCACTGCCCCGCACCTGGCCAAGATCGATGCCAAGCTTCTGCGCACGCGCGCGCACGGCCGGCGAGGCTTGCGCCTGGCTCCATTCCTTCACTGCCGCGTCGCGGGGTTCGGGACGGGTGACGGCTTGGGTTTGCTTCGGCGCGGGCGGCGGCGATTTGCTCGCCGGCATTGCAGCGGCTGGCACCGCTTTGGCTTGCGGCGCAGCGCCTTGCATCGCGGCTTGCACTTGATCCTCGGACCAAGTCGCGCCCGCTGGCGCTTTGATCTTGGGCTTGGCGCCAGTGGTGGGCGGCGCTTGCGACGGTTCGGAGGCAGCGGGCGTTGAGGTCAGGCCATCGGCTTCTGGCGTCTTTGCCGCGGTGGCTTTCGGTGCGGGCGCTGCCGGCGCATCTTCGCCGCCTTCGGTTTCGAAGATTGCGATCGGGCCGCCGACGGGCGCCATGTCGCCCGGCTCACCGTGAAGCGCGACGATCTTGCCGGCGACGGGAGAGGTCATCTCCACCGTCGCTTTATCGGTCATCACGTCAACGAGCGGCGCATCTTCCTGGACAACGTCGCCAACGCGCACGTGCCAAGCGACGATCTCCGCTTCGGCGGTGCCTTCGCCCACGTCGGGCAGCTTGAAAACGAACTGGCCCACGCGTCAGCCCTCCATCACGCGGCGCATCGCTTTGATGATGCGCGGCGGGGTTGGGAAATACTCCCATTCGAGGGAGTGTGGATAGGGTGTGTCGTAGCCGGTCACGCGCTGGATCGGCGCTTCGAGTTTGTAGAAGCAGCGCTCCTGCACCAATGCGCTGAGTTCAGCGCCATAGCCGGACGTGCGCGTTGCCTCGTGGACGATGACGCAGCGGCCAGTCTTCGAGACGGAGGCTTCGATCGTCTCGATATCGACTGGCAGCAAAGTGCGCAGATCGATAACTTCCGCGTCGATGCCGCTCTCTTCAGCGGCGGCGAGCGCGACGTGGACCATTGTGCCGTAAGCAAGAATGGTCAGCGCCTCGCCTTCGCGGACGATGTTCGCCTTGCCGAGCGGGATTTTGTAATAGCCCTCCGGCACTTCGCTGGCCGGATGCTTCGACCAGGGCGAGACTTGCCGATCATGGAACCCGTCGAACGGGCCGTTATAGATGCGCTTCGGCTCCATGAAGATGACGGGATCGTCTTCCTCGATGGCGGCGATGAGCAAGCCCTTAGCGTCGTACGGCGTCGACGGGATTACGGTCTTTAAGCCGGCAACATGCGTGAAGAGCGCTTCGGGCGACTGGCTGTGGGTTTGCCCACCGCGAATGCCGCCGCCATACGGCATGCGCACCGTGAGCGGCGCGCTGAAGTCGTTCGCCGAGCGATAACGCAGCCGCGCCGCTTCGCTGACGAGTTGGTCGTAGGCCGGATACATGTAGTCGGCGAACTGAATTTCGATCACGGGGCGCAGGCCATAGGCCGCCATGCCGATGGCGACGCCGGCAATGCCGTTCTCGTTGATCGGCGCGTCGAAGCAGCGCTTGGGGCCGTACTTCTTCTGCAGGTGTTCAGTCACTTTGAACACGCCGCCGAAATAGCCGACGTCCTCGCCGAACGTCAGCACGCTCGGATCGCGGTCCATCATGGTGTCGAGCGCCGAGTTAAGCGCTTGGATCATGGTCATCGTGGCCATGGCTTAGGCTCCCGTCTCGTCGCGCTGCTCACGCAGGTGCCACGGCATTTCTTTGTACACGTCCTCAAACATGCTGGCGCGCGTATGCGTCGCCGGCGCATCGGTGCTGAGCACGCCCACCTTCTCCGCTTCGCGGCCGACCGTGCGCACGGTTTCAACCGCTTCTTCCTGCGCGGCGCGGTGCTGTTCTTCCGACCATTCGCCGATCGAGACCAAATGATCGCGCAGGCGCGCAATCGGGTCGCCGAGTGGCCAGGAGCGGCCCTCGTCGGCCGGGCGATAGCGGGCCGGATCGTCTGACGTTGAGTGCGGGCCCGCGCGATAGCTGAAGTGCTCGATCAAGGTCGGGCCGAGATTGGCGCGCGCGCGTTCGGCCGCCCATTGCGTGACCGCGTAGACGGCGAGGAAGTCGTTGCCATCGACGCGAAGCGGCGGAATGCCGTAGCCGACACCGCGCGCGGCGAACGTGGTGTTCTCGCCGCCAGCAATGCCTTGGAACGATGAGATCGCCCACTGATTGTTGACGACGTTGATGATGACGGGCGCCTTGTAGACTGCGGCAAACGTCATCGCGGCGTGGAAGTCGCCTTCGGCGGTCGAGCCTTCGCCGAGCCATGTCGAAGCAATGCGGCCATCGCCGGAATAGGCCGAAGCCATCGCCCAGCCCACCGCTTGCGGCACTTGCGTCGCCAAATTGCCGGAGACGGTGAAGAAGCCGTCCTTCTTCGACGAATACATGACCGGCAATTGCCGACCGCGCATCGGGTCGGACGCGTTCGAGTAAATCTGGTGCATCATATCGACGAGCGGATAGTCGCGCGCGATCAGAATGCCCTGCTGCCGGTACGACGGGAAGCACATGTCGTCCGGATTGAGCGCCAGCGTCTGTGCGATCGAGATCGCCTCTTCGCCGAGCGACTGCATGTAGAACGAGGTTTTGCCCTGGCGCTGCGCTCTGTGCATGCGTTCATCGTAGGCACGCAGCAGCAGCATATATTTGATGCCGCGGCGCAGCGTCTCCGGGGCGATGTGCGGCGTCCAGGGGCCGAGCGCGTTGCCGTCCATGTCCATCACGCGGATGAGGCCATAGGCGTACTCGCGTAGCTCCATCGACGGCGCATCGACATCCGGGCGCGGCGTGTCGCCGGGCTCGGGGAATGTCCAGCCGCTGAAGTCCGGTTTGTCGCCCGGCCGCGCGCGCGGCGCAGGCACGTGCAGATCGAGCGCGTTCGATTTGCGAGAGCTCATTTAAGTCCTCAGTTCTTTTTCGCGGCGGCGATGCGTTCACGAACGATACGGTCAGCGGCCTGGTGCGGCGGGATGTTTTCAGCCTTGGCCATATCAAGCACCGTATTGAGCCGCGTGGCGATAGCCCGCACGCGACCTTCGACCACATCGGCGGCTTCGCCCAAATATTCGGCCGAGACGTTGATGATGCCGCCGGCATTGACGACGTAGTCCGGCCCATAGGTAATGCCGCGCGCCACGAGGCGTGCGCCGTCTTCCTCGGTGGCGAGCTGGTTATTGGCGGCGCCGCAAATTAGCGGTGCGCCAAGTTCGGGTATGGTTTGCACATTGAGCCCTGCCCCAAGCGCGCAGGGTGAGAACAAGTCCGCGCTCACCGCATGAATTTGGTCCACCGGCGCGATCTCGACGCCGAGCGCTTCAGCGCGCGCGAGATTGGCCTTGTTTACGTCAGCGACGACGAGCTTGGCGCCCTCCGCCGATAACAGCCGGCACAGGTTGAAGCCGACAGCGCCAACGCCCTGCACCGCGATGGTGCGGCCATCGACCGAGCCGCCGAGCATCGACTTGATCGACACGAACACGCCAAGCGCCGTCATCGGCGAAGGATCGCCGCCAGCTTGGCCATGCTCTTTCGGAATGCCGGCGACGTAAGATGTCCGCCCGGCGATAGCGCGCATGTCTGCGACGGTGGCGCCAACGTCTTCGGCGGTGATGTAACGCCCGCCGAGCTTTTCGACGGCGTCGCCGAATTTCTGAAACGCGTCCACGCGATCGGTGTTGATGCGATAGATCACCGCCTTGCCGCCGCCGAGAGGCAAATCGGCCATCGCGTTCTTGTAGGTCATGCCGCGCGAGAGGCGCAGCGCGTCGGTCAGCGCGTCGCCGACGCTGTCATAGTCCCAGATGCGGCAACCGCCAGCGGCGGGGCCGATGGCGGTTGAGTGAACGGCGATGATGCCGGCGAAGCCTTGCGACTCGCCGCCTACGAAGACGACATCCTCGTGCCCATCGAACGACGGGTGCTGCTTTGGGTCCATCATTGGATCGGTTCTTCCAGCAAGAGTTGACGGGCAAAGCGGCCGGGCGGCGAGCCGAACGACAAGACGCCGTCGTGATAAGCTTTGAGATCGAACGCAGCCCCCGCGCGGCGCTGTGCTTCAGCGCGCGTTTCCAGATGCTCTTGGAAGCCGACGAAATAGGTCGAGAGCTGCGTGTAGGAGATTTGCGCACGACGCCACTTGCCCGCCGCTTCGCGCTCTTCCTGGAACGCGGTTTCGGTGAGGAAGCGCATCATCTCCTCTTGCGACATGCCATCGACATGGATTGCCTGGTCGATAATCGAGTTGGTGATCGTGCGCAGTTGGATCTTGAGCTGCGTCAGGCGGAAGAGCGGATCGTCAGCGCGGAAGCCCTCCTGCACCATCATCTCTTCGGCATAGACAGCCCAGCCTTCGATGAAGGAGCCCGAGCCCAGCACCGCGCGCAGCGTCGAGGGGTATCGGTTCGAGTGATAGATCTGCACGTAGTGTCCAGGCATCGCTTCGTGCACCGCAATATCGAGCGTGCCCCGATTATTGTACTCGCGCAGGAACGAGACGGTTTGCTCTTCGGTCCAATCGTCCGGGATCGGCGACACGGCGTAGAACGTGTCGAGATGGCGCTCGAGCGGGCCAGGCGAGTCGCAATAGGCGACCGCATAGCCGCGCTGGAATTCCGGCATCAGGATCACGCGCACCGGACCTTCCGGCAGCGTGATCAAATCTTTCTCGATCACGAAGCGGCGCGCCTCTTCTGTGCCCGCCGTGGCAGTTTCGACCAATTGGTCACGCGCCGGACGATCGGCGGCGGCGAGATCGAGCGCGGCGCGGATCGCAGCTTGTTGTTGCTCTGGCGTCGGGTTCTCCGGCGTCGCTGGAGCGCCAGCGCGGCCCGCGAGCGCGAGCTTGGACACGCGATACATTTCTTGACGCACGCTGATCACGGCAGCATCGGCGCGGCGGCGGATTTCTGCGCGCGGCATCGTCGACATCAGCGTGTAGCCAAGCTGCGTATCGAACACTTCGGCGCCGACGCGGAAATCCGCCTGCGCCGCCGGCACGAGTGTGCTTTCAATCCAGGCCTGATGCTCATCTACCGCCGCGTTGAACGCCGCGATCGCACGCTCCATCCGCGCCTGCTTCGCTACGGAAAGCGTGCCTTTGTGCGGCTCGATCATGCCGCTGACGATCGATTTGAGGCCCGGGTTCTGCGCCACGTAGGTTTGCGCATACGGCGTCGGCACCCGCGACGGCACCAATTCCTGCCGCGTCTTGCGCAGCAAGTCCGGCAGCAATTCCATCCGCGCGATCGCGCTATCGAGACGCTGCTCCAGCGGCGCGAATTCGCGCGCCATCAAACCGTAAAGCGCTCCGCCCGCGAGCGATTGATAGCCCAGCGGATTCCAAGCCCAGGTCTGCAGCGTCTCCGTCTGCCAAATCTGCGCGCGCAATGTGTTTTCGAGAATGGCGGCGTCGACTTGGTTGGCGCGCGAAAGCCGCGTGCGGTCGATGCGCTCCAACTGGCGCAGCGTGTCGCGGGTGAAGCGCAAGCCGGCGTTGCGGCCATTGGCGCTGACGTCGTCGATGCGGTTGTCGTAGCGGTGGTCGCCGATCGTAGTGGCCGAGATCGGCGAGAAGCGCATCGAGCGATCAAGCCATCGCCGCCCGAGCGCCTCGAAGGCGCGATCGGCGCGGCTGGCGGTTTGCGCAAATGCTGGCGCGCCCACGAGCGGCACAAGCATGGTGGACCCGAGTGCGAGGACGACCCGGCGGCGCGATGTATTCATGATGGACGCTTCGCTCCCAAGGGCCAGCACGGCGGCGGCCCCTTATGATTGCGCGCAAAATACTCAGACGCGCGGTTCGCGCAACAGACGGCCTAAATCGCTGCGAGCATTGCCGTAAACGCCCATAATTAGGGCAATTCCTTCCGCCTCAGCACGCCTAATGCGCAATATCCTTGTTGCTGCACCTGCACATTGGCTCAGGCTGATGGATTCTGACGCCTCAGCGCGCAAAATCGGTGTCCGCGCGACGTCGCCAGCGGGCGCGGAACAGCCTACCCCAGCCGGGGTTTGACCCGCCGGAGTATCCATGGCCCGCCGATCGCAAGTGCATAACATGTCCTCGCTGCTGGACGCCCTCGAGGGCGAGACGGACGGCGGCGCAGAAGCAAAAGTCACCGTTCGCCAAATCCTCGAAGTCATCGGCCGGCGCGCGTACGGGCCGCTGCTGCTGATCGTCGGCCTCATCTCGATCTCGCCGGCCACCATCATTCCTGGCGCCACCTGGGCGTTCGCGACGCTAACTCTGGTCATCGCCATCCAGCTTCTCTTTCACCGCAAGACGCCATGGATGCCGCGCAGCGCGCTCGACATGAGCCTCTCCGAGCAAAAGCTCCGCGGCTTTGTGCAAGCGGCGCGGCCCACGGCGAAGTTCATCGACACGCTGATCCGGCCGCGCCTTCAATTTCTCACACAGGCGCCGGCTGTGTTTCTGATCGCATTGTTGATCATGGCGGCCGCGCTGGTGACCTACCCGCTTGGGCTCATTCCCGTGCTGCCGATTATTCCGGGACTCGCCGTCGTACTCTTCGGCCTCGGGCTCACCGCGCGCGACGGCATTCTCTTGAGTCTGGGCGCGATCGTGATGGCTGGCGCTGGGTGGCTGCTTTACACGCGCATGTTCTAATCGCAGTCACAACGCCACGACACTATGTGCGATACCGGACATTGTCTTTTTGATAACCTGCCGGTCGCAGCCTCACATTATGAGAGGCACGCTGATCAAACGATCGCTCAAGATTGGCGACAGGCGAACCTCGTTTGCCTTGGAACCTGAGTTCTGGGCAGCGCTTGAAGCGCTGTCGCGCGGACGAGGTCAATCGCTTCCCAGATTGATCGGCACGATCTTGGCGACGAGCGCCGGGCGACCAGCGGCGTCAGCGCTGCGCGTATATCTATTGAAGAACGCCGCTTTGCTTGGAAATGTACGCTAGCGCGCTTGTTCCGGCGCAGCGAACAGCACGGTGAACCGCGCGCCCTGATCGTCTCGACCGCGCGCGACACACAGCTCGCCCCCAATCGCGGCAACCAAAGATCGGACAATTCGCATACCGAAGCCTCTGCTTGCCGCCGGATCAAAGTCGTGCGCCAGCGCCGCCCCTGCATTTTCGACCGACAACGCACAGCCTTTACGCGGATTCTTAGCGAAGCGCACTGTGATTGGCCCTTCGCCATATTTGAGCGCGTTGGTGATGAGTTCGCTCGCGACGAAGCCAAGCGGGATGGCGACGGCCGATGGCAGCAGAAGTTCAGGCCCCCTCACGGAGATTGGCCGGGAGACGCCGCCCTGACTCGACAGCATGGCTGTGAAATCCCGGCAAAGCGCGCTGACAAAGCCAACAAATGCGACGCTTTCGACACCGTCGTTCGAATGCAGATGGCGATGGATTCGCCCGATCATCGCGACACGGTCAGCCGCGAGAGCAAGCGCCGAGGCGCTCTCGGCGTTGAGCGACGAGCGGCTCTGCATGGAAAGCAGGCTTGAGACCATTTGGAGATTGTTCAAGAGGCGGTGGTCGGACTCTCGGCAGAGCGTCGCTTGGCGGTCGAGCAGAATCTCGCGCTCGACCAGCAACGCCGCCTCGCGGGCGAGAGCCTCTCGCAACTCGGTGACGGGGCACACGCCATCGTTCTGCTCGCATTCGTAGCGCGTCGCGCCACTCATCGCTTCATTCAACAGCTTCGGTCGTGAAACGCCGAGCTTGGACGCATCTAGAGTGGGCATATTTTGACCCTCCTTTGGCGACCTGAACACTCACCCCCGTCAGCACACCGGACCCAAGCAAATACATAGCGCATGCAAGCGGGGAGATATGTCCGGTTTCGCACACATAGGTCGTGAGACCTACCGCCACGCGATGGTGGCTATTCGCGCATCAACACGCTCAAAAGCGAGGAATGGACATGCAGGTGGCCATTGTACTCGATGAAACCAAGCTTACGGAATTTGTTCATGAAGAAGTTGATCCGCGAACGAGTGGTGCCGACTATGGCAGCCAGCGTTTCCTGGCTCACCCGCGTCGTAATGGCCTGAGGCGTGCCGTCCTTGCCGAAGTTCGCGAGCAACAAGAGCGCACGAGCAAGACGCTTCTCGCTCGAATTGAAGAGCTGGTCGGCTAAATCGGCCTCTACTCGACTATTTCGCGTGAGCAGGTGCATCATGAAAATTTCCGCGAACGCTGGCTCCGCATGGAGAAGATGCATCATGTCGGCCTTCCCAGTGCGGGCCACGCGACAATCGGTAAGCGCCACTGCGGAGGCGAGACGCGCGGTTTGGCCAACCAGGCATCCCTCTCCCAAGAACTCGCCGGCCTTCAAAATGCCAACGACCGCTTCCTTTCCCTGCTCCGACGTGACGACGACCTTGATCTCACCGCTATGAATATAAAGCACGGCGTCCGCGACATCGCCCTGTGCAAACACGATCTCGCCAGTGGCGTAGGACCGTGAATGATCGGAAGCTGCCAAAAAAATTCTTGGGTCAAACGCAGGCTCTTCAGTCATCACGTGACTCCCTGTACTGCGCCCTACATTGGCAATACCCGCCGACTAAGAGCCACCCGCACCCCGCCGCTCTCCACCAACGGCGTAGCACTCAGGCGCGCAATTTTTGTTCCCGTCCACTCACAGCGTCTGATTTCAGACAGTTTGCGCTCGTTAATCGATGGGCGCGCCCAATATAAAGGCGGACGACTCTACTAGGCTGCGCCAACGATAGTGGCTCACCCACTAAGCCCGCCGCATTGATTTGTCGCAACGGCAAGGCCTTGGGCTGAACTCACATTGGAAATGGCCGTTTGCAACGCGACAGGAGAACGGATCATGGCAGCGCGCAAAACTGTCGACGCGCCGGTAAACCGGCTGCTCGCGCTATTGTCGGCGAAGGATTACGGACGCTTGCGTCCGCATCTGAAACGCGCGCCGCTGACTTATCGGCAATCGCTGTATGAAGCCAACAAGCCCATTGAGAATGTGTACTTCATCGAAACCGGCGTCGGCTCGCTGGTGAACACCATGAACAATGGGCAAGCGGCTGAAGTAGGCACCATCGGCAACGAAGGCCTCGTCGGCTTCCCCGTCGTCCTTGGCGACGCGCAGGCGCCAACAAGCGTTTATGTGCAGGTGCCTGGCGAGGGACTGAGCATGTCCGCAGCGCGCTTCAAGACGGAGTTGGCGGCGAGCGCAACGTTGCGCGCCGTGATGCTCCGCTACGGTCACGCGCTCTTCAACCAGGTCGCACAATCGGCGGCGTGCAATCACTTTCACAATATCGAGCAGCGCTGCTGCCGATGGCTGCTGATGACTCATGACCGGATGGAGTCGGAGGAGTTTCTGCTGACGCAGGAATTCTTCGCCATGATGCTTGGCGTTCAACGCACCGGGGTCACGCGCGCCGCGGGCGCGCTCCAACGCGCTGGTCTCATCGAATACACGCGCGGCATGGTGACCATACTCGATCGGCGCGGCCTGAAGAACCGCTCGTGCGAGTGCTACGCGGTGTCCAAGAAAGAGTTCGACCGGCTGTTGACGAAATGATGGAGCGGCGCGCTAGCGCATCAGCCGTTCGTATTCCGCTTCGGCGACCCCATAAGCGCCGCCCGCCAGGGCGATGAGGCCCTTGCGGCGCACGATCCGTATGGCGCCGCGGTCAGTGCTGATGAGGCCCTTGCCCTCAAGCTTGTGCAACGCGTCCGTCACACCGGGGCGACGCACGCCGAGCATCACCGCAATGAATTCGTGGGTCAGCATCAACTCGTTGTCGTCCTGCCGATCGTGCGCCATCAGCAGCCAGCGCGCCAAACGCGCATCGATCTTGGCGGTGCCGTTGGCGAACGCGGTCTGGGCGATCTGCACCATGAAGACATGCGCATAGCGCTGAAAGCGTTCGCGCAGTGTCTTGCTCGTTTCCAGCGCGCGCGAGAGAATCTTGGTGGAGATGCGATTGCCCGCCCCTTCCATCTGCACATAGACATCATTGGGCGAGCGATGATCGCCGAGCAGCACCGCCGTGCCTGACATGCCTTCGCGCCCGATCAGACCAACTTCGATCTGCTGGCCGCCCGCACTGGCGACGACGGAAATGATTCCACTCTCGGGAAAGTAGACGTGCGTGATCGGCGTGTTGGGCTGCTCGATCGGGCGGCGAAGCTCAAGCTCCACCGGTTCTAGCGAGGGCGTCAGCAGGCGGCGATCCGCCTTACTCAGGCCAAGCAAAAGCTGATTGCGATAGGTTTCGACTGTCAAGAACTCCGCCTTAAAAGTGGCAAGAGCTCGAAATCGCCCAGCTGCTTTCTCCGCGAAACCGCAGTGAAAGATATCCACGACGTTAGGGTAGCATCGGTATGACGCGCCCGCGGGTTAGGTCCGACATCGGACATTGCGCAGGCCCGAACGCTGCCCGGCGACAAAGCCCGCGCAAGAGCACGCAACGAAACGATTTAACCTGAAAAGAAAAATGGCGCGCCCGAAGAGATTCGAACTCCTGACCCCCAGATTCGTAGTCTGGTGCTCTATCCAGCTGAGCTACGGGCGCGAAGGCGGGGTGCATAGCCGTGCTTCGCTAGCCTAAATCCCGCCAAGCCGCATGGCCGCCCACGCTCCCGGCGGCAAAAACGCCCCGCGCCACCGCCCGAGCCAGGCAGTCTGCGGCCAGCGCCCCGAAACGGGCGATCGCCAGCGCGCGCGGTTCTGGAGTGGGCTTTGCGGCTGTCGCCAGCGCGAACACCACGTCGCCGTCGAACGGCGCGAACACCGGCCGGATCGCGCGCGCTAAGCCGGCGCTCGCCATCTGCGCCACACGCTTGGCTTCTGCCGGGGTCAAATCCGCATCGACCGCGACGCACGCGATCGTAGTGTTGGCGCGCGGCGCCGGGTTGAGCTTAGCGCCGTGCCAATCTTCCGCGTCGAAACTTTGCTGCGCGGGCACGGCGGCGCCGAACTCGCCATCGATTTCGAACGCATGCGCCCAGAAGGCGCGCTGGTTCGGCATCGTCGTCGAGCCAAAGCAATTAACGCACGCAAGCGCCGCAATGGTGAAGCCGTCTTGCGTGACGATACTGGCGCTGCCCTGCCCCCCCTTCAGCGCGCCCGCGAGCGCGCCCATGCCGGCGCCTGCATTGCCTAGCGGCACATCGCGCCCACGCGCCGCGTACGCTGCACGTCCAAGGGCCGCGTAGGGCGGCGCATCGCCCCAAGCTTTATCGCCGCCATTGGCGAGATCGCGCGGCACGCCCGGCGCTTCGCGCATCGCAAAGCCTTTGCCCTCAGCGCCCATCGCCGCGACGACGCCATCGGCTGCGCCGAGCCCATAAACGGAACCACCTGCGAGCACGAGCGCGTCGATCGCATCGACCAGATTTTCAGGCGCCAGCGCATCCGTCTCACGCGTGCCCGGCCCGCCGCCGCGCACATCGACCGCACACACAGCTCGCGCATCCGGAACAATCACGGTCACGCCCGTGAGTGCGCTTTTGTCCTCGGCGCAGCCTATGGACAAACCCCGCACATCACTCAAAGAATTGCTTGGGCCGGGACGCGCCATCGCGGGTCTTTCGTTTGTTCAATGACCATGCCTGCGTAGAAAGCGTCCTCATGTTTGACAAGCAAAGAACCCTGCAACGCTTCTGCGCGGCCCTCTTCGCGCTGACACTCGCGGCCTGCGCGAGCGGAACGACTCCGCGTCAAGGCGAAAGCACCGCGGCCGCCACGGGCGAAGCGATGGTGGCGGCGGCCAATCCGTACGCGGTTGAGGCGGCGCTCGAGATTTTGCGCGAAGGCGGCAGCGCCGTGGACGCGGCGATCGCTGCCGAGATGGTGCTCGGCCTCGTTGAGCCGCAATCATCTGGCGTCGGCGGCGGCGGCTTTCTCTTGCACTATGATGCAGCGAGCGAACGCATCAGCGGCTTTGATGGGCGAGAATGGGCGCCAGCGGGCGCAACGCCTGACATGTTCCTCGATGCGCGTGGCCGGCCGATTCCATTTCTTGATGCGCAGACCAGCGGCCGCGCGGTTGGCACGCCGCTGCTCGTTGCGATGCTAAAGCTTGCGCACGATGATCATGGCCGCTTGCCGTGGGCGCGCTTGTTCGCGCCAGCTGAGCGCTTGGCTGAACAGGGGTTCGTCATTTCACCGCGTCTTGCGCGATTTATCGCAAGCCAAGCACAGAACGGGCGCCTGCGCGCCGATTTCGGCACGCGCGGCTATTTCTTCGACCGCGAAGGCAACCCGCTCACCGCTGGCGTCACCCTGCGCAATCCGCAATACGCCGCCACGATGCGCGCCATCGCGGAGCAAGGCCCGCGCGCACTGACGGAAGGGCCGATCGCCGAAGGCATTGTCGCCGCCGTACGCCGCGGCCCACGCGGCGGCGCGATGACGCTCGCGGACTTGCAAACTGCGCAGCCGCGCCGCTTCGATCCGGTGTGCGGGGCGTTTCGGGTTTATCGCGTGTGCACCACTGCTGCGCCTATGAGCGCGCGCGCCCGGAGCCGGAGGGCGCAGGCGCCGTTGACGATTGGGCCGCGTTTTTGTGGGCGAGCCGCCTCGCCTACGCCGACCGCGATCACTACGTCGCTGATGATCAGTTCGTGACCGTGCCAACGCAGGAACTCATCGCGCCGGCTTATCTCGATCAGCGCGCAGCTCTTGTTGATCTTGCCCGCGCGCCGACGTTCGTCAGCGCCGGCCAGCCCGCTGGCCAAGAGCTTTACAATCGTTGGGGCCGCGATGATGGACCGGAGAACGGCACAACACATCTCGTCATCGTCGATGGCTGGGGCAATGCCGCTTCTATGACTGCGACCGTGGAGAGCGTCTTCGGCGCGCAGCGCATGACCAACGGCTTTTTGCTCAACAATCAGCTCACCGATTTCTCGTTCATGCCTACGCTGAACGGCCGGCCAGTCGCCAACGCGGTGGCGCCGAGTAAGCGGCCGCGGTCGTCCATGGTCCCGACCATCGTCACCCGCCGCAATGGCGAACTTGAACTTGTTGTGGGTTCGCCGGGCGGCTCCGCCATTATCGGTTACACCGCGCGCACAACGATCGGCGTTCTGGATTGGGACTTGCCTGTTCAAGAAGCGATCAATCTCTCCAACGCCACGGCGCGCACTTCGCCCGCTAATGTCGAAGCGGCGCGCCTGCCGGCGGGCGTGATGGAGGGCTTGCGCCAGCGCGGGTGGGAGCTTCGCGATGTCGCCGGGCTTGAAGAGAGTGGTATCCACGCCATCCGCGCGACATCGCGCGGGCTCGAAGGCGGCGCCGATCCGCGCCGCGAAGGCATCGTTGGGCGGCTGCCGGCGCGCTAGCGCGTCAGCAGATCGAGCAAGATGCCGTAATCGTCATCCATCAAACCGTTGCGGCGTGCGCGCTGCACCGTTTCGCGGCCCTGCTCGGCGGTGCGCGGGGCCCACGCGGCCAACGCATCGCAGCGCCGCGCGTTCGGCCGGTCACGCCGATCGACCGCAAGGCGCGCCAATTGCCCGAGATATTGGCGCACGCCTTCTCGCACCTCGCGCTCGCCGCCCCGGCTCGCGGCCGCGTTCATCGCCGCGACTTCAAGCGCGCCGACTAGCCCCGCATCAACGACGTGCCGCACCGGCAAACCGCATGCGAAGCTATCGCCAAGCGCAAGCGACCATGCCTCAGTCGCGTCTGCCACCTGGTCAGCTGAGGGGCGGCCCGCAAACACGGACGCGAGCGTGCCGCGGCTCGCTGCGTCGGCATAGCGTGGGCTTGGCAGCGCGCCCGGCGTTGTGGCGCATGCGGCCAGCGCAAAAATAAAGGCAGCGAGAGCAGCTCTACGCATTGTGTGTTCTCCTCAGTGCGCAACGTGGCGCGCACGTGCTTGTTTCATGCGGCCGGCAGCGTAATGCGAAAGGTCGCGCCCTCGGCGCCGGTGCGCGTGAGCTCAAGTTCGCCGCCCATCGCCCGCGTAAGTTCGCGCGCGATGGCAAGGCCAAGCCCGGTGCCGCCGGCCTCGGGCGCCGCCGACACGAACGGCTCGAACAGGCGGTCACGCAAATTCTCGCGCACGCCCGGGCCGTGATCAATCAGCTCGATCTCGCAACGCCCTTCGACGCGTGCGGCGCGAATGACCAGTGTTTTGTCCCGGCGCGCATGCGTCGCCATCGCCTGGCCGGCATTGCGCATCAGATTGACGAGGATGCGGTGCAAATGATCGCCGTCGGCGACGCAGGCGAGCTTAGCCTCGATATCGAAGCGCGCTTGCGTCTCGGGAAATGAGATCAGCGCTTCGGCCGCTGCTTCTTCCACCGCTTCTGCGACAGCCACCTTCGCCAGCACCGGCGGATCTTCATCGGCGCGGCCGTATTTCAGCGTCGATGCTGCAAGCCCCGCCGCGCGATCGATCGTGCGCTCCAGCCGCGGCGCAAGCAGGCGCACAGCAGGATCTTCCGAACGCGCGAGGCGATCCGCCACCAATTGCGCGGTAGAAAGCATGTTGCGCAGATCATGCCCGATGCGCGCCACCGCAGCGCCGAGCGCGGCCAATCGCTCCTTTTGCCGCAACGCGTTGCGCACTTGCTCGGCCATATCCGCAGCCGCCCGTTGGGCGCGGCCGATTTCATCGGCGCGTGGACTGCGCGGGAACGCGATCGACACGTCCTCGGGACGATCGCGGAAAAGTTCGATCGCTTTTGTCAGTTCGCGCATCGGCCGCACGAACGCCGCTGTCAGCGTAAAATAAATCAGCGCGCCCGCCGCGATCAGGATCGCCATCGAGATGCGCGCAAAGCGCACGGCAAAATCATTGAGCGCGCGTTTGAGCGGCGCTTCGTTGAGCACGATCTCGATGAAGTCCGCTTCTTCAAAGCGCGGCCGCGCCAACACCCGCAACACGCGCCCCGGCGGCGCGAAGAACGTCTCCACCGCCCAGCGGAAACGCTGAAAGCCGGAGGCGTGCGTGTAATCGTAGGTCACCAATTGCTCGGAGGACGGCGCGTTCGGATCCTCCAGCAGCAAGATGCGCTCGCCCTCACCCTGAATAGCGACGCGCTGCACTTCGGCGTTATTAAGGAGGTCATATTCCAGCGACTCCGCCACTTCGAGATCGGGGGAAACCGCGATCGAGGCGATCTGAGCCAAATTGATCCGTTCGCGCAGCCAGGCCTCGTGGAACCCGGCCAAGGCCGGGGCGAAGACGAAAATCTCACCCGCCAGCACGGCCAGCGCGGTCAGGCCCAGCAGGCGCCCCGCCAGGCTGTCGATGAACTCGCGCACGCGCCGCCATGGGCCGCCGCGGCGCGTCGGATCATCCGGAACCGTCATTGCGCCCTTGCTAGCCCATGCCGCCGGGGCCTGTCCCGGGCCAGCGAAGGCCATTTCTGCAATCAAACAATAAGTTCACTCGGAATCTTGGCCATGCCGGGTTTAGGCTGTGAGTATTCCGCCGGGTGTAGTCCCCGGCCCGCCGACGCTCCAATTCCCCCGAAAGGAGCCGCGCCATGTCACCCCGCCTCAAGCCCAGCCGCCCAGTTCTTTGGTTCGCTTCCCTGTGGGCTGTCGCCATTGTGTTCATTGCTGTGCGCGCCTTCGCTGGCTAATCCTTGACGCCTCGGAGCCGCTGGGGTACTCCCCGCGCCTTCATTTTCTAGCCAAGTAAAGATCGAGGCGCGTCGTGAGCACCAAGCGGACCTATCAGCCGAGCCGGCTCGTGCGGAAGCGCCGCCATGGTTTCCGCGCCCGTATGGCCACCAAAGGCGGTCAAAAGGTGCTTTCGCGCCGCCGCGCCAAGGGCCGCAAGAAGCTCTCGGCCTAATCCGCCTTGCTTCGCCGGCTCTTAGTCGGCATCCCGGCACTGAGCCGGCTTCGTGACACCCCTTCCCACCCTCCAGCGCCTCACCAAGCGGGCGCAATTCCTGTTCGTGCGCCAAGGCGCACGCGCATCGCGGCCATTCGTGCTGATCGAGGCGCGCCGGCGGGCTGAAGATGGCCCCATCGGCGTCGGCTTTACCGCCAGCCGCAAAGTCGGCTCAGCGGTGCTGCGCAACCGCGCCAAGCGGCGCCTGCGTGAAGCCGCACGCCGCCTCATTCCAGAGCACGGGCTGGCCGGGGTCGATTATGTGCTCGTGGCGCGTCAACAAACCCCAGACGCCACCTGGGCCGCTTTGCTTGACGATGTTGGAAACGCGCTGATAAGGCTCCGCGCCGACTTGGAAAGCGGGCGTGGGCGCGCCCCTCGGACAAGTGCTAAGCAGCGCGGTCCCTCTACCGAAAGCGACTGAATCCGATGCAGAATCCCGGCAGCCCGGGCCCGAACGACACCCGCAACATCATCATCGCGGTGGTTTTGTCGGGACTGATCCTTCTCGGCTTTGAATTCTTCTACAATGCCCCGCTGCGCAGCCGGCTCGCGCAAGAGCGCGCGCAGGCTGAAGAACAGCTGACGCCGCAGACGTCGCAAACCGGTGAAACGCCTTCTGCCGCCAACGCGCCGCCGGCCACGCGCGAAGAGGCGCTGAGTTCAACGTCAACGGCGCGTATCGCTATCGACACGGGCTCGGTCGACGGCTCGATCTCGCTCGTCGGCGCCCGGCTCGACGATCTCAATCTCCGCGGCTACCGCCGCACCGTCGATCCGGAAAGCCCGGAAGTGACGGTGCTGTCGCCGATGTCCGCCAATTTCGGCCACGACGCTTTCTTCGGCTGGGAGCTGCAATCGGGCCAAGATGTGGCCACCCTCGCCGACGCCGCCAGCGTTTGGAGCGCTGACGCCGCCTCGCGGCTCACGCCCGAAACACCGGTGACGCTGACGCTCGACGCCGGCTCCGGCGTTACGATCGAGCGCACAATTTCGGTCGATCAGAATTACATGTTCACGACCACCGACGTGGTGCGTAACACCAGCGGCGCGCCGCTCTCCGTACGCGCGCTCGGCGTCGTGCGGCGCCAGGGTTTGCCGGAAAACTATATGTTCAATCAGATTGTCCATCAGGGGATGATCGGAACGTTTGGCGGTCAGACACGCCAACTCACCTATCGCGACGCCGATAAGCACGCGCGTGACCGCGTGCGCGAGCGCGTCGGCGCCGATGAGCGCGCGCAGAACTGGCAAGGCGACGGCGCCTGGCTTGGCGTCACCGATCACTACTGGCTAACGGCCATCGTGCCGCCGGCCGACGAAAGCGTCTCCGCCTATTATGATGCGCGCACGGAATCGGGATCGAACGATTACCGCGCCGCCTATCGCGGCGAATGGCATGAAGTGCCGGCTGGCGGCGAGTTCACCTACACGCAGCGTCTGTTCGCCGGGGCCAAGCGCTACGAATTGCTGCGCGATTATCAGAGCGGCGACGGCACCGCGGCGGCGCCGCCCATCCCGCGCTTCGATTGGGCGATCGACTGGGGCAATTTCTGGTTCCTGACGCGGCCGTTCTTCCAATGGCTCTTGCACCCGCTCGGCCAGCTCTTCGCCGGCTGGGGCATCATCTTCAATTTCGGCCTGGCGATCATCGCCTCTACCGTCATCATCAAGACGCTGATGCTACCGCTCGTCATCCAGTCGTTCAAAATGACGGCGAAGATGCGCACGCTGCAGCCGAAGATGAAGGAAATCCAGGAGCGCTACGCTGCCGATAAGCAGCGTCAGCAACAGGAAATGCTGAAGCTCTATCAGACGGAAAAGCTCAATCCGCTGGCCGGCTGCATTCCGATCCTGCTGCAAATTCCGGTCTTCTATGCGCTCTACAAAACGCTGAGCGTCACCATCGAAATGCGTCATGAGCCGTTCATCGGGTGGATCAACGATCTCTCGGCGCGCGATCCGACTTCAGTGTTCAATCTGTTTGGCTTGCTGCCGTACGATGTACCGAGCTTCCTGCTGATCGGCGCATGGCCGCTGCTGTACGGCATCTCGATGTGGGCGCTGCAATCGCTCTCGCCGCCGATCACCGATCCGGTGCAAGCGCAGATCTTCCGCTTCTTGCCGGTGGTGTTCACGGTGATGTTCGCCGCCTTCCCGGCCGGCCTCGTGATCTACTGGACCTGGTCGAACATCGTCACGATGCTGCAGCAATATACGATCATGCGCTTCCAAGGCGTGGAGACACAGCTCGACACCTTCATCGCGAAACGCTTGCGAAAAGGCGAGAAGCCCGCCGGCTCAGGATAAGGTCGCAACAATGACCGATCCGACTGCCGAGGAAGCCGAACGCATCGAAGCCGGCCGCCTGCTGTTCGCTGGGCCGATCGAGTTCGAGCGCGGCGTTGTCGGCATGGAGCATTTGCCGGACGCAGAGCTGCCGGAGATCGCGTTTGCGGGGCGCTCCAATGTCGGCAAGTCGTCGCTGATCAACGCGCTGACGGGCCGGCTTAAACTCGCGCGTGCTTCGACCGAACCTGGCCGCACGCGTGAGCTCAACTTCTTCCGCATGGGCGATCGCATGCGCCTGGTCGATCTTCCCGGCTACGGCTATGCAAAGGCGCCCAAAGGCGAGATCAGCCGCTGGACCAAACTCACGCGCGACTATCTGCGCGGGCGCACCAGCCTAAAGCGCGTCATCCTGCTGATCGATGGCCGCCATGGCCTCAAGCCCGACGACGTCACCGTCATGGACGCGCTCGATAAAGCGGCTGTGATTTATCAGCTGGTGCTGACTAAGGCCGACAAGGTGAAGCCCACCGAAATCGAAGAGCTGCGCGCCGCGACCGCCGCCGCTATCGCCAAGCGCCCTGCAGCGCACCCGGAGATCATCCCGACCTCGGCGGAGAAAGGTTTCGGCATCGAACAGCTGCGCGCCGAGATCGCGGCGCTGGCGCTCTAGCCTTACGGCAAATTCACCGCCGCACATTTCCACCGCTCGGCGACCCAAGCTCAGTCCACGGCCTTGGCGTGGGCGCCGTTACCGCTTAGGAACCGCCCGTGAGCAAACTTCCCCCGAAAGACCGCCTCGCGGCGCTGGAAGATGGCCTCGTCGCCGCCAAGACCTTGGCCGAGGCGCTGCCCTTCATCCAAATCTACGACCGCGAAGTCGTGGTGGTGAAATATGGCGGCCACGCCATGGGCGACACAGAAACCGCCCGCAAATTCGCCGCAGACATCGTGCTCCTGAAACTGGTGGGCATTCATCCCGTCGTCGTTCACGGCGGCGGCCCGCAAATCAGCCGCATGCTCGATCGGGCGGGCGTCAAATCGCAATTCGTCGATGGCCTGCGCGTGACGGACGCCGAGACGATGGAAGTGGCGGAGATGGTGCTGTCAGGCAGCGTCAACAAAGAGTTGGCCCATCTGATCACGGCCGCGGGCCGTGAAGCGGACGTGCGCGGTGTTGGCCTCTCCGGCAAAGACGCGCGCCTCATCACCGTGGAAAAAGCCGTGCGCGTGAAGAAAGATCCCGACAGCATGATCGAGCAAGTCGTCGATCTTGGTTTTGTCGGCGAGCCTGTCGATGTCGATCCGACATTGATCCAAGCTTTGATCAATGCGCCGGAAGATTATATCCCCGTCATCGCGCCGATCGGCGTCGCCGAGGATGGCCGCACCTACAACATCAACGCCGACACCGCCGCCGGCGCCATCGCCAAGGCCCTTTCGGCCAAACGCTTTGTGCTTCTCTCGGACGTCGCCGGCGTGCTCGACAAAAACGGTGAATTGATCCGGGAGATGTCGGTCGCCGACGCGAAAGCCGCGATCCAAACCGGCGTCGCCACTGGCGGTATGATTCCGAAACTTGAAACCTGCATCGCAGCCCTCGACAACGGCGTCGAAGCTGCTGTCATCCTCGACGGGCGCACCCCGCACGTCTTGCTCATGGAATTATTCACCGAACATGGCGCTGGCACGCTCATTCAATAAGGTCGGCCTCGCCGCCGTTCTGATCTGCGCCGCCTCCGCGGCGTTCGCTGCGTTCGCCGGCCGCGCCGACGCGCAGCAACAACAGCAGCAGCGCCAAGCCAGCGGCTGGCAAGTCTGCAACGAAACCAGCTTCGTGCTCGAAGCCGCCACCGGCCGCCCGGAAGGCCGCGCCATCCAAGTGCAAGGTTGGACGCGCCTCAGGCCCGGCGAATGCCGCCTCGCGGTTGGCGCACCTCTCGCGCGCGGCACGCACTATCTCTACGCCCGCACCTCAACCGCGCATCGCGGCGGCCGGCGCCAATGGGGCGGCGACGCTGTCATCTGCGTCGATCCCACCGATCAGTTCCAAATCGAAAATCCGCCGCGCTGCACGGACGCTTACGAAGAGCGTCGCTTCCGCCGCGTGCAGATCAATAAGCGCGACAGCTGGCGCACGTCGTTCTCGGAAGCCGCGCCGTACACCTTGACGCGCGCCCGCCAGATGGGCCTGCAGCGTTTGTTGAACGACGCCGGCTACGATCTGCGCGAAGGCCGCCGCGGCGCCGACCCGCGCCGCATCGCCCAAGCCATCGCGCAATTTCGCGCCTCGGCGCGGCTCGCACCGAACACCAACGAAGAACAATTGGTCGATGCGCTGGAAGTCGCAGCGCGCCGCCGCGCAGGCCAAGTTGGCCTCACGCTCTGCAACCGCACGCGCGAACGCGTCTGGACGGCTGTCGGCCGCCGTCGCGGCGAAGGTTGGGAAAGCCGCGGCTGGTGGCCGCTCAACGCCGGCGGCTGCGTGCGCACCATCGACGAGGTGCTGATCCAGGATCGCTATTACGTCTATGCCAGTATGGAGACGCAGGAAGGTCCGCGCTTCCTGCAATCGGGCGAGCCGTTCTGCACCAGCCCTGCGCGCTTTGCGATCCTCGGCCGCACGCGCTGCGACGAGCGCTATTACCAGACCGCGCTGTTCGCGCCGATCCGTGTGCGCGATCGCGAGGGTCTCGTGGTGGAGTTTGAAGAGCGCGACTTCCTCGAAGTCGGCGTCGCGCCGCGCCAGGTGGACGCGAGCGGCGATCTTGAAGCTGCGCCAAACGCGGACGCGCCGCGCCGCGGCCTCGTCCCGCAGGACGCGCCCACGCAAGATCGCTCCGATCAGCAATGAGCCCGCCAGCGAACATCCGCACCTGGGTGTTCGATCTCGATAACACCCTCTATCCCGCCCCCGCCCTCTACGATGAGATTGGGGTGCGAATGACCGACTACATCGCGCGCAAACTTACGCTCGCGACGGCGGAAGCGCAGGAACTGCGCGAGCGCTACTTCCACCAATACGGCGCAACCGTCGTCGGCCTCGCGCGCCACCACGCTATCGAAGCCGGCGATTTTCTGCGTCACGTGCACGACGCCGATCATTCGGTGCTCACGCCGGACCTTGAATTGCGCGACCTGATCGCGGCGCTTCCGGGCCAACGCATCATCTACACCAATGGCGGTGGCGGCCACGCCCAGCGTGTGCTCGTAAGTCTCGGCCTCGACAGTCTTTTCGATGCGGTCTTCGACATTGAGTCCTGCGGACTGGCGCCAAAGCCGCAGCGCGAAAGCTACGATTGCTTTCTTGCCGCCAGCCGCGTGGAGCCGACGGAAGCGATCTTCGTCGAAGACACGCTCCGCAACCTTGAGCCCGCGCACGACCTAGGCTTCACCACGGCGCTCGTTGGCCCCGTCCATCCCGAGCCCAAGCCTGCCTACGTCGACCACTGGGCCGTTGACGTGAAAGCGCTGCTGCGTGGGCTGCTGAGCTAAGCGAGCGCTTGGTTCGCGCCGCCAATCGCGCTAGCTCTGCGGCCATGAGCACCGATCTAGCCGCCCAAATCGAAAGCGCCTGGGAGCGCCGCACCGAACTCACCCCCGCTAGCAAAGGCGCCGATGTCGAAGCCATCGAAGCGGCGCTCGATATGCTGGACGCTGGCCAAGCGCGCGTTGCCGAGCGCGGCGCCGATGGCGTGTGGACGACGCATCAATGGCTGAAGAAGGCCGTGCTGCTCTCCTTCCGCACAAAGGCCAACCGGCTGATGGGCCTCACAGGCAACGGCGATCCGTCGCCCGGTCCCTACTGGGATAAAGTGCCGACGAAATTCGGGGGCTGGGGCGAAGGCGATTTCGAGAAAGCCGGCTTCCGCGCCGTGCCTGGCGCCGTTGCGCGCCGCGGCAGTTTCATTGGCAAGAACGTCGTCTTGATGCCGAGCTTCGTGAACATCGGCGCTTACGTCGATGAAGGCACGATGGTGGATACGTGGGCGACCGTTGGTTCGTGCGCGCAGATCGGCAAGAACGTGCACATCTCAGGCGGCGCCGGCATTGGCGGCGTGCTTGAGCCTATCCAAGCAAACCCCACCATCGTCGAAGACGGCTGCTTCATCGGCGCGCGCTCGGAAGTGGCGGAAGGCGTGATCGTGCGCGAAGGCGCCGTGCTCGCGATGGGCACATTCATCAGCCAATCGACCAAGATCGTCGACCGCGCCACCGGCGAGATCACGCGCGGCGAAGTGCCAGCCTATAGCGTCATCGTGCCGGGCTCACTGCCTGATCCAAACGGCGGGCCAAGCTTAGCGTGCGTCGTCATCGTCAAACGCGTCGATGCGCAGACGCGCTCGAAGACCGGCGTGAACGAGTTGTTGCGGGACTAGCTCGAACTTCGTCATTCCGGACGCGCAAAGCGCGATCCGGAATGACGAGCTACTCACGAAGACCTTAGTGCGCGTGCTCGCCGCGACCAGCTTCCAGCGTGACCGAGATCGAGCTGCCGTCCGAGCCAGTTTGCGTCCACGTATCGCCAACATTTTTGTCGCCCGCGTACGGCAGGCAGCCGCGCTCGCCGCCAGCCGGCGTCAGGCACAATTGACCGCCCGTGACTTCATACGTGCCGTGAATATGACCATTCGGCGTATGGGCGCCGAACGTGTTGTCGGCGTTGAAGTGATAGCGCGCCACCGCGCCATTGGCGTAGGTCACGACGAACGTGTTCTCCGCGGCGTTGGCGATCGGTTGCGCGAAAGCCGCGCCAGCCGACAGAACACCAAACGCCAGCACCGCTACAAATTTTTTCATGTCGTTTCCTCCACCGCGCCTTACGCCGGCGCCTGCTTGCCCATAACGACGCCCTTGCCGTAACTCAAGCGCCGCCACAGCCATTCCAGCGGCCCCATCTGGAACTTCGACAGCCAAATCGGCGACCAGATCAGCTGTGCAAGCCAAACAAGGCCGACGATCCCCATTAAAGTTGGCCGATCGACTTCGCCGAACAGGCCAAACCCGCGCCCGCTCCAAAAGATCGTCGTCATGATCAAGGATTGCGCGATGTAGTTGGTGAACGCCATCCGGCCCACCGCCGCGAGCGGTTCAGTCAAGAAGCGCACACCCGCTTTCACCAGCAGGATCAGCACGCTCGCGTACGCGATGGAGACGAAGATCGAGAGCCCGACATTCGCGATCGCGCCGTCAGTGACCATGTGGATCATGTCAAAGCCGGCTTCCCAATTCAGCATCGCCTGCTGCCAGATCACAAACAGAGCGCCGCCGCCCAGCGCGATCATCAGCACATAAAGCCAAACCGGAGCGCGCCCGCTGAGGAAGCCCCACTTGAACAGCGCCATGCCGATCATCATCACGCCGATGGTGCGGATGCCGAGGCCAAAGATCGAACTGGTGATGATCGTCAGCCAAGTGTTGACGTTCTCCTGCAGCGCTGAGAGCCATCCACCCTGATACGCGGCCTGTACCCGCGCCAGCTCCTCCGGCGACGGTGCAAACACGGCTGCCAGCTGCGTTTCGACATTCGCCATCTCCGACGGCGGAATAAAATCGATCACCAGCGCCAGCATGCTCTGCAAGCCGAACGCGATGAGATAAAGCACCGAGCCCACGATCGTCAGCGTCAGCGGCCCCCAATTGCGCGCTAGCATCACGATCAAGCCAGTGATCGCATAAATCGTGAGAATATCGCCGTACCAGATCAGCAGCGCATGGATGAGGCCAAAGACCAGCAGCCAGAGCAAGCGCCGCGTCAGCACCCCGCTGCGGGCCTTGCCGCTCTTATCGCCGCCGACAAGAAAGATACTCGCGCCGAACAGCATCGAGAACAGCGTGATGCATTTGAATTCGAAGAACACATGCATCACCAGCCACGACCACATCGTCGCTTCGTTGACATCGAGCGGCGCTAGAAGCGGGTTCTGCGATGTTTGCCAGGGCGCAGCGAAGAAAGCCGCGTTGACAGCCAGAATGCCCAGCAGCGCGAACCCGCGCGTGACATCGAGGCTCTTGATCCGGCTGCCTTCCCGGACCGGCGCAACGTCGCTCATGCCAACTCCCCCTTTTGCCCGGCCGCGCGCGCGGCTAGACCGTGTGTCATGGACGCCCGCACCCTAACCGACCCCATTCCGCTCGCCCAAGCCCTAATGCGACGGCCGTCCATTACGCCCGACGAACAGGGCGCGCTCGATGTTGCAGAGGCCGCGCTCCAAGCGCTCGGCTTTCGCGTGCGGCGCCTCAAGTTTGGGCTGGTCGATAATCTCTACGCACGCCTCGGCACGGCGCAGCCGAATTTTTGCTTTGCCGGCCACGTCGACGTGGTGCCGCCGGGTACGGGCTGGGCGAGCGATCCGTTCGCGGCGGAAATTCGCGGCGGCCTGCTCTACGGACGCGGCGCCACCGACATGAAAACTGCCATCGCCGCGATGATCACCGCGACCGAAGATTTTCTAGCCAAACATGGCAAACCGAACGGCTCGATCTCGTTTCTGCTGACATGCGACGAAGAAGGCCCGGCCGTTGACGGCACCAAAGCTGTGCTCGCCGCGCTCACGGCGCAAGGCGAAAAGCTCGATCACTGCATCGTCGGCGAACCCACCAGCGAAGAGCGCGTCGGCGACGTCATCAAGAATGGCCGGCGCGGCAGCATCAACGTCGTCATCACGATGGACGGCAAACAGGGCCACGTCGCTTACCCGCACCGCGCGGTAAACCCTGTCACGGCGCTCGTTGAAACGGCCGCCGCGCTGAACGCCCGCAAACTCGACGACGGCGCGCCGGGTTTCGATCCATCGAACCTCGAGATCACCACCATCGATGTCGGCAACGCCGCGCACAACGTCATCGCCCAGCGCGCAACGGCCAAGCTCAATATCCGCTTCAACACCCATCATTCCGGCGAAAGCCTGTTCAACTGGATCAAAGGAACAGCCGAAGCAGCCGCCGCCCGCCATGGCGCAAAAGTCAGCTTCAGCATCTCCTCACAAGCGGCGCCGTTCTACACCGCGCCGGGCGCATTCACCGATCTGGTGAGCGCCGCAGTCGAGGAAAGCTTCGGTGTAGCGCCAATCCTCGCCACCACCGGCGGCACTTCAGACGCACGCTACATCAAGGATCATTGCCCCGTCGTCGAACTCGGCCTGCGCAACGAAACGGCGCACATGGTCGATGAACATTGCGCGGTGGAAGACGTGCGCACGCTGTCGCGCTGCTATGAGGCGGTGCTGCGGCGGTACTTCGCGCGCTAATAATCCACGCGCACCAAGTACAACCCATCCGCCGGCGCCACCGGCCCGCAGCGCGCCCGATCCGCAGACGCCAACGCAGCGGCGACATCATCTGGCGTCATCGCGCCGAGCCCGACCTCCACCAGCGTCCCGACCATCGAGCGTACTTGCCGATGCAAAAAGCTCTGCGCTTCGAACCCGAACGACACGCCGCTCGCATCGCCCTGCACGGTTGCGACGTCGAGCGTTTTCACTGGCGACTTCGCTTGGCAGTGCACATAGCGAAACGTCGTGAAATCATGCTTGCCCAACAACCGCGACGCCGCATCCTGCATCGCTGCAACATCCAGGGAGCGCCCCACGCGCCAGATCAGCCCGCGTTGCAAGGTCAGCGGCGCGCGCCGGCAGATGACATCGTATCTGTAGACGCGCCGCTTGGCGCTGAAGCGCGCGTGAAAATCCTCAGCTGCAATCTGGGCGCCGAGCACCGAAATCGGATGCGGGCGAATGTGCGCGTTCAACGCATCGGCTAAACGCTGCGGCTCGAAGACTTTTTCGATGTCGACATGCGCAACCTGCCCGGTCGCATGCACGCCCGCGTCAGTGCGGCCCGAGCCAAACACATCGCTGCGAACGCCAGTCAGCTTCTCAACCGCATCCTCAAGCGCGCCTTGCACGCTCGGCCCATCCGGCAAACGCTGCCAGCCTGAGTATGGACGGCCATCATATTCGAGCGTGAGCTTATATCGCATCGCGCCCGTCAGGAGCGACGGTAGTCCAGCATGGGACACGGACGCGAGTCGCCAGCGCCCGGTGCGCCGCCCATCACGCCCAGCACCCGCATCGCCGATTCACCGGGCGCCGAAGGCTCCCACACAACGACGTGGGCCGCGCTATCGGCGCCGCAAATGCCTTGGCCGGCCGGCTTGGTCTCATTGGTGACGCGATAGACAATCACCTGCGGCTCCTCGACGGGGATGTTCAGCAGCGCGCGCAAGGTCTGGCCCTGCACCTGCGTCGCTGGCGAAACAGCGCCGGTGATTTCCGCTTCGACGACAACGCCATTGGCGCCGGTGAGCGTCAGCACTTCTTGCGCGTCGGCATTGGATTGGCTGGCGTCGGGCAAACGCAGCGTAACAGCCACAGTGACCTGCCCCGTCGCCGCCGTAGCCGCATCATTTGCGGCCGCGAAATTGCGCGAGGGCTGCGTGTCGGGCGCCGGCGCATCCAGTTGCGGCGCGTTGGCGCCATCAGCCTGGGTCGCCGCGTCCTGGCGATTGCAGCCTGCCAAACACAAAGCCAGGGCCGCAGCCGCTATCAACACGCGCATGAAAGTCCCTCCATGTTCAAGGTCATAGCCGGATGGGACTTGGCGTTCAATCTGGGTTTAAGCGAGGCGCGCGCCTGCCGGAACCGGCTGGCCGCGCAGAAACGCCTCTGCCTCCATCGGGCCTCGTCCTTCGCGCTGCACTTTGAGCAACCGCACCGCGCCTTCACCGCACGCGACCAGTAGGCCGTCGTCTAGCGTCTTGCCTGGCGAACCGACGCCCGCACCCAAGCGAGACATCAGCACTTTCATCCGCACGCCCTCCAACTCGAACCAGGCGCCCGGCGTTGGCGAGAGCCCGCGGATCATGCAGTCGATCTCGCGCGCCGGACGCGTCCAATCGATGCGCGTTTCAGCCGGCGTGATCTTATGAGCGTATGTGACGCCCTCGTCGGGCTGCGGCGTTTCGGTGACCTCACCACGCTCCAGCTTGTCCAGTGTATCCCGCATAAGTGCAGCGCCGCTCACGGCCAATCTATCGTGCACTGTCGAGGTATTGTCGTCGGAATCGATGGGAGTCTGGAAAGTCGCGAGAACTGGGCCGGTATCGAGCCCTTCCTCCATGCGCATCACCTGCACGCCAGTGACCGTATCGCCCGCCATAATCGCGCGTTGGATCGGCGCCGCGCCACGCCAGCGCGGCAGCAACGAACCGTGCAAATTGAACGCGCCATGCTTTGGCGCATCGAGTATCGCTTTCGGCAGAATGAGTCCGTACGCGACCACGATCGCAGCATCGAGATTAAGCGCTGCAAACGCCGCCTGCTCCTCGGCGCGCTTCAAGCTCTTCGGCGTTCGCACCTCTAACCCACGCGCAGCGGCGAATGCATGCACCGGCGTCGGCCGCTCTTGCTTGCCACGTCCGGCGGGACGCGGCGGCTGCGAATACGCGCACGCGATCTCGTGCCCCGCATCGAGCAAAGCTTCGAGCGTCGGCAGCGCGAAAGTCGGCGAACCCATGAAAGCTATCCGCATCGCCGCGACATGCACGAATTCCCCGCTCCGGCGCAAATGGAACTTGCCCGCCGCAACGCCGGTTCTCTGCCTATGAGCGTAACGAAAAGCAGCCCAACCACGCCGCCTGACGTGGATGGCCCCCTCTCGCTCACCCCAGCTCAATGGCTCTGCGTGCTGCAAGGCGTGCAAGCCACTGCCGAACGCGCCAATCTGGCGTTGGCCGCCATTCCTGGCATCGCGGCGTTGGTTGCGCTCGTCGGATTGTTCGGAGATCCGGCGCTGATAGGTGAACAGGTCCGTTCGCTCTACGGCATCGCGCCGGACACCGTTGTCCGGGCTATCGACGATCAACTGACCCGCCTGCTCAATACGCGAAGCGAAACACTGGCCTTCGGCGCCGTTTTCAATCTCGTGCTCTCGCTATGGGGCGCGCTGCAAGGCGTACGCTGGGTGCTGATGGCGCTCACCGCCGTCAACCGCCGCTCAGAGAAACGCAAAGCGCTGCGTCGCTACATCGCCGCGCTGCGCTTCACGTTGGCGACCATCGCGCTTGTAACACTGGCCGTGCTGTTGATGGGCGTCACGCCACTGGCGCTCGCCGCCTTCCGCATTGAAAGCCATGTCGAGACTTTGGTGCTGTTGCTGCGCTGGCCGATCCTTGGCAGCGCCGCGATCGCGGTTGCGCTTATGCTCTACCGCTGGGGCCCGCGCCGCTCGCCGCCCCCCTGGCGCTGGCTGTGGCCCGGCGCGGTTGCAGCGCCGGTGCTGTGGCTGCTCGCGTCTTCGCTGCTGACTGTGGCTTTGCGCCTTTTCCCGAGCTTCGGCGCAACCTACGGCTCGCTTGCTAGCGCCGTGGTGCTGCTGCTTTGGTTTTACATCACAGCGTTGGTGTTCCTGGTGTGCGGCGCATTGAACGCCGAACTTGAGTTCTTCGCCCAGGGCAAGCCGACGGCGCCCGTCGAAGAGGGCGAAAAAATCGCGCCGCCAATCCAAATGGACGGCGGCGCGCAGACTTCAGACTAAACGTTTAGCTCAGCAAACCATGCCGGTTTCGCGCTGCATGCCCGTCAGGAACGTGCGCAGCGCTTCGGAAAGCTCACACGCCGCCGCATGCGCTTCTTCGCGCTGATCTTCCGGCAATGCGTCGAGCAGTTCGCGGCAAACATCCGAGTGTTCGATGTCGGCGACTTCGTGAACTTCAAAGAACTTCAGCCCACGCGGATCAGTGACGTCATAACGCTCAACGAGGCCATTGATCTTCGTGCGGGCGATCGCCGGCAGCTGGCTCTCATACGCATAGAGAGCCGCGATGCCCGCAGCATACGATTGGCGCGAGAGCTTGCGGAACGCATCGATCAGAACTTGCGTCTCGGCGTTTACATCAACGCCGCGCACTTCCGCTTCATCGGCGCCCATCGCGGCGGCAAAGCCGAGCCACAACGTCGCGTGATCATCCTTGCCGGAGGCGAGGCCTTCTTCTTCGGCGAGGTTCTCCGCCAACAAACGGCGGCCGGCCGCTTCCGGGCAATTGGCATGCACCGCGCTCACCGCGCGCGGGAACGCCTCGACATGATGGAAATATTGCTTGGCGTAAGCCTTCAGCGCGTCCTTGGTCAGCGTGCCGTTTTCCCACGCTTGATAGAACGGATGGCTGAGCATCGAGCGTTGCTCGATCGCTGCGTCGATCGCCGCCGAAGTGCACACGTAATTGCGGAACGCATCCGTCATCTCGAACCCCTCCATGAACGCGCCATGCGCGCCTGTTAGGGACGCACATTAACGGTTTCTCGCCTTTGCGAAAGAGGCTTAGAGCGCGGCTTCCTTGCGCGCTTTCTTCAGCTTGCTCAGCGCCTTCTCGCGCTTCAGCCGCGACAGATGGTCGATGAACAGCACGCCTTCGAGGTGATCCATCTCATGCTGGATGCAGACGGCGTAGAGGCCCTCGGCCTCTTCTTCGATCTGCTCGCCCTGATAGTTCAGGTAGCGCAGCTTCACCCGCGCGGGACGTTCCACATCGTCATAGATATCGGGAACGGAAAGACAGCCCTCTTCGTAGCTGAACAACTCATCCGAGGCCCAAGTGATTTCCGGGTTCACGAAATAACGCGGCGCCGGCGGCTCGCCCTCCTTGGCGAGGTCCATGACGATAATCCGCAGCGGCTCGCCGACCTGGATCGCCGCCAGACCAATGCCCGGCGCGTCGTACATGGTCTCCAGCATGTCATCCATCAGCGCCCGATGCGCGTCCGTAACCCCGCCTTCCACAGGCTTGGATTTCTGCTTCAGGACTGGGTCCGGCGCGACGAGGATGGGGCGGAGTGCCATTTTGCAGGACGTATGAAGCGCCGCCCGTTGCGTCAAGCAAGAGGCTGCCGGGAACTCCGGAACAGGCGCCTAGAGGCGGCGTTAGATCAGCGTGCGGGGCGCGCGGCCGGAAGGTCGTCGCGCCTTTTTCATTTTCTGCCCCGGAGCCCCCCATGAAGCGCTTTTTGCTCGCTACCGTCGCCGCCGTTAGCCTTGGCCTCACCGCCGCGCATGCCCAAACCGACATGACCGAGCCGGTCCCGACCCCGCCGCCGATCCAAACCCCAGCCCAGTCCACCGACAATCCTGACGGAACGCTGGGGACTTTGGCTCAAACACCCCAGTCCGACACCAACGTCGAGGCACAGACCACCCCAACGCCGGCTGACCAAGCCGCCCAGAACGCGCAGCCAATGCCCGCGAGCCCGGCCGTGCAAGCAAGCGGCGAGACCACGACCCCCACGCCAACCTTCGCCAGCGCCAGCTCGGTTTGTCAGCCGCGCGTCACCTCCGTGCACTTCGGCCGCAGCAGCGCTTTGAGCCAGCAGAACCGCCACGCCATCGAGCACGCGGTGGATGCGGCCTCAGTGTGCAGTCTCCAGGAAGTGGTGATTGCCGATACCGGTCAGGGCGCGCGTCGCGCAGCGGCGGTCCAGGCCACACTTGTGCGCCAAGGCGTCCCGGCTGAACTGATCCGCGTTGACGCCAGCGCCGCGCCCGCAGAAGGCGCCGCCACCGGCCAGCTTGATGTGCGCATGAACTTCGCGGGCGTCGCCAATACGGACGTTGCAGCCGCCACAGCCGCCCAAGCGCCGGCAACGCCCGACATGCCGGTTACGCCCGAGCAAATGCCGGAAGAGCCGACAAACGAAGCTGAAGACGCGCCGGCCACTTAAGCCGCGCGCGCCAGCTTCGGGGCGAAAGGGCCTGGCTTCGCGCCGGGCCCTTTTTGCTGTACGCGCGCCAGATGACACCGACACAACTTTTCCGTCTGAGCGGCGCTTGCGCCATAACAGGCGGACTCTTGCGGGTATTGGCTTCATTTCCGCTGCTTGAAGACGCCGCGGCGCTCGAATGGCTCTACACCGCAATCGATGTGTTGCTGCTGTTCGGACTAATCGGCGTGTATCTCGCCCGCGCCGAAAAGCTCGGCTTCCTGGGTCTTGCGAGCTTCGCGGTAGCGGTCGCAGCGCTTTCGTTCATCGGGGGCCCCGAGGCCGATCCATTTGGATTTTCGACTTACGAGCAGGGAGCGCAAACGCTCGCGATCGCTCTGGTAGGTCTGAGCATCGCTTGGATACGTGCAGGCGAGCGACCATTCGGCCCGCCCGCCTGCTGGTTTGCGAGTGTGATCTGCGTCAGCGTCCTGAGCCTGATTCCTGGAGCGTCAAGTTTTGGGCTGATCGGCGCGGGAGTCCTATTCGCGGCTGGATTTGTGCTTGCCGGAATAGATCTGCTGCGGCGCGCTTAACGCGTGCGGACTTGGCGGCTGCTGGCGTTGGCTTCGATAACCAAAGAGCGTGCTACCCGTTCGCGCGTTTGCGCGGCCCGCACCGTGGGACGGTGCTCGGCGACCAGATCCGACGAAGCGTAAGGCGCATCGCCCGGCTCAAGGCCCGGAATTTCCGCGGCCGTGACGTTGCCGTTCGCATCGCGCTCTACGTTTGCAACGCGGCCAAGTTCTGCGCCATCATGGCCGCGAACGACCGTTCCGGTCGCCGCTTCCGGGAATTGCTCGGCCAACGCCATCGAGGGAGCGCCGATCGCCAGGGCGAAAACTAGGGTTCGCAGCATTTGCGTTTCCGCGTCTTTACGCGGCCTCTAAATTACTTGGACGCTTTGGAAACGCGCGCCCCCGCCTTCCGTTCCTCCCGATTTTAAGAAGTCAGGCTGACGCAGGGGGCACACCGGCGCTTGCCCCCGCCGGCCGGGGTTGCGATATGAGCGGCGCAGGCAGGCGGCGGACGGCCGCCCCGCCAACCCGGTCAGGTCCGGAAGGAAGCAGCCGTAACGGGTTGCGTACGGGTCGCCGTCCTGTCTGCACCTTCCCCAATTAGCCGAATACGGCGTAGCTCAGGGTCGACTCGATGTCGGCCAGCTCGCCGAGATAAGCGCGGAGCAAGATCGCCACCTCGTCGGGCCGCTCCCACTGAGGCGCATGACCAACGCCCTGCATCGTGATCAGTCGCGCCGATGGCAACGCGTCGCGCAATGCAAGCTGATCGGCAGCCGGCACGAACGCATCCTTCTCGCCACGGATCAGCAGCGCTGGCGCACGACACCGGTGCGCAGCCGCGACGGGGTCTGAGCCAAGCTGTCCTTCAAGCGCGCCATTCCAGGCGTGGGCCGGGCAGCGCAGACTTTCGCCAACCACCGTGTCGAGAAAGCTCTGCGGGATCATCGCCGCGAGCGTGCTTTCTTGAAACGCCAGCGCAAACTCCGGATCGACCTTGTCCGTGAAGCCGCGCACTTGTTCTGCCAGTTCAAGCACAGCGGCCTTGTCGCGAAAGTTCGCGAAGGCGCCGATCAGCGCAATGCCGCCCACTCGGGCCGGATAATCCGCCGCTGTTTGCAGCGCGACCGCCGCGCCCATCGAGTGCCCGACGAGGATCGCGCGTTCAACACCGAGAGCATCAAGGAACGCCGGCACGTCCGCCGCCATGGTTGCGATATCGTAGCCAGCTTCGGGCTTGTCAGTGCGACCATGGCCGCGCTGCGTCAGCGCGATCACGCGCCAGCTTTCAGGCAGATGCGGACGTAGCAAATCGAACGAGCGGTGAGAGTCGGTGTAGCCGTGCAGCAAGAGCACCACCCGCCCGTCGCGCTCGCCCTGTTCGATATAGGCAAAGCGCAAACCATTGGCGGCGCGCACGAAAGAGCAATCGGATCGCATGGGAGGGACCTTTAAAATTTGAACGAACCGGCGGCTGGCCGTGGGGGGGCTGGGGAGGACCAGCCGCCAGTTCTCCTCAAGCTGCGCGCGCTTTAGCGCTCAGCTCGCGGGCTTGGCGCGACAGGCGCCCGGCCCAGGGACTTTGCGGCTTGTGCGCCAGGCGTTCGGCGGCGAATGCTTCGGCGGTGTTGGCAAAACCGCCGCGCAACGCCGCATGCAGCGCCGTCAACGTCAGAATATCGCGCTGTGCGTGGCTGCCGCCGAAGCGTTGCGCGACGCCGCGCGTGGCCGCGATTTTCTCGACCGCTTCGCCGTAACGGCCCGCTTCAAAAGCGACGAACGCTTCGGCCAACGGCAAACCGACTTTGCGCGTCATGTAGCCATTGTCGCCGCCGCGCGCGATCGCGCCGCGCATCGCTTTCAACGTACGCTCCGCATCCGCGCCGCGACCTGCGCCGAGGAAGGCCATGATCGCGTGCAAGTCGTTGAACGCATAAATCGCATCCTCGCCAGCACGCTGCCACGCCGCCGCGAGCGCCTCGAAGCGATCGCCGACTTCGACGCCCTCTAAGTGCAAGCGCCACAACAGCGCTGACGCATCGACGCCTTCGAGAATGACTTGCGAGTCTGGATTGGGCCGCACCTTCTCGTCATAGAGCTTCAGCACCTGCCCGACGTCGCCGCGGTCGAGATAGAGCAACGCCAAGTGCCACCAATTGTGATAGGCAAAGCCGCTCTCCGGCGCCCAGTGCTGCGCGTTATCCGCCAGCCATGGAATCCCAGCGCCGAGATCGCCGCGCATTTCGTTGACGTGCGCCACCGCATGCACCGCCCACCCGTCGCGCGGATCAGCCTCGACCGCTTGGCGGCCGTAGATGTCGGCGCGGGCGTAGTCACCGCATTCCTCTAATCCGAACGCAGCCATGCCTTGGATATAGCTGTAGCCATCCTCGCCCGGCTTGAACGCGCGCATCGCTTGCAACGGCCAGTCGCGCAACTCGCTCTGCAGGCCAAGGAAAAAGCAGCCGACGTGGGCGTATTGCAGCGCCAGCAGGTCGCGCGGATTTTCCTGCGCGATGCGCGCCAGACGCGCCGTGCCGTCATGGTAGCGCCCTTCCGCCCAATCCTGTGCCGCCTTCAGGTGCGCACGCTCACGATCGTTCAGATTGGCCGCAGAACCAGCGCGAAGACTTTTTGCCGTCTCTTCTTCGTACGCCTTGTCGGTTTGCTGCACGAGCAGCCCCGCCCGCGCCGCCCAGGCGCCGCCAAAGTCGGGGTCTTCGGCCAGCGCCGCATCCAGCGCCGCGATCGGATCGCCGCGATAGAGCCGGATGAGGTCCAAAGCCTCGTTGTACTTATCGAGCGCCGCTTGCGAATTGGTCGAAGCGGGATTGCCGTAGCGATCTTTCAACATGGGAGGTCTCCGGGGAGGAAGCTGCAAAACTGGTGAAACAAAGGCCTGTCAGATGAGCGGCGACGTGGTGGAGGTCCACGCAAGCGCCGCCGCCGTCGCGTGCCAAAACACGATGACAGACACCAAAAAAGCGAAGCCGCGCATCTCATTCATTCCTTGCGCCGGACACATCGTCCGCCGATAGGAAAGAGATATTCGAGCGCCGCGCAGCGCGATAGAAAACCCATGGTGCGGCGCACGCACTTTCTGTTTTCATCAATGAAACAGGGATGTTACGGGCGTCACAGCGCGGCGGCGCGGCGTTTGCGAGATGACAGAAGCGTGAGAAACTGACCGCCGGTACAGTACTTGTGGTACAGTTCGCAGATGCGCTTAACAGCGGCGCGCAAGGCGCGATCGAAGAAGAGGTAGAGGCCCGCCATGGCCAACGTTCAAGTTCTCAGCAAAGGCGAGCAAACGCGCGAGCGGCTGATGGACATCGCCCAGGACGCGGTTCTGAACAAAGGCTTCGCCGGCACCTCGATCGACGAGATCATCGCCGAAGCCGGCATCACCAAGAGCGGCTTTTTCTATCACTTCCGCGACAAGAACGATCTCGCGAAGGCGATGCTGCAACGCTACCTCGACAACGAGTGGAGGGTGTTCGAGCAACTCTTCCAGCAAGCTGACGAACTCAGCGAAGATCCGCTGCACAGCTTCCTGATCTTCCTGAAACTGTTCGCAGACATGATGGGCGATCTGCCGAACGGCCATCCGGGCTGCCTAGTGGCGTCCTACGTCTATCAGGACTTCCTGTTCAGCCGCGACGTTCGCGACATGACCACAGAGGGTCACCGGATCTGGCGCACACGCTTTCGCGCACGCCTCGATCGCATCGCCGAACACTACCCTGCAAAGATCGACGTCAATCTCGACGACATGGCCGACATGCTCTCATCCGTCGCGGACGGCGGCATCATTCTGTCCAAAAGCCTGCGCGATCCCAGCCTGCTGC
This sequence comes from Alphaproteobacteria bacterium Ga0077535, assembly GCA_001464425.1. GTDB lineage: Bacteria > Pseudomonadota > Alphaproteobacteria > Caulobacterales > Aquidulcibacteraceae > Vitreimonas. The sequence continues at coordinate 149,329 of LNEK01000026.1, read as the reverse complement.
CGAAGCAGATCATGCAATATCGCGCGTACGTGAAGCTGGTGTTCGCTGGCGCTTAAGCCGCAGCGCGCTGCGTTTCAGCAGCGTTCAAAGGCAGGTAAAGCGTAAACGTCGAGCCTTGGCCCAGCTTGCTCGATGCCTGCACGTCGCCGCCCATCGCGCGCGCCAGCCGGCGCGTAATCACGAGGCCAAGCCCCGCGCCGTCATGCGCACGCGTATTGGTGACGTCCACCTGCACGAATGGCTGAAACAGCCGCGCCAAGTCTTCCGGAGCAATGCCTTTGCCACTATCGCGCACGGAGATCGCAACGCCCTGCATGCTGCCGATCCGACACGGCCGCAGATCGAGCGCGATCACGCCGTCTTGCGTGAATTTCGCAGCGTTCGACAAAAGGTTCAGCACACATTGGCGCACGCGCGTTTCATCAGCCACGACCGCGCCGATGCCAGCGGCGACATTGAATTGGCAGGTCGTGCGGTTTTTGCTTGCCATGGGGCGAACCGTATCCAGCGCGCCGCGCAGCATCGCGGCGACATCGAACGCGCTGGGGCGCAGCTCAAGCTTGCCAGCTTCGATCCGTGAAAGATCGAGCACTTCATTGATGAGGGTAAGCAGATGCCCGGCGGCGTTGCGAATACGCACGAGGTCGGCTGCGCTCGCGGACGTATCGCCGCTGGCCAAATCTTCTTCGACAATCTCCGAATAGCCGATCACCGCGTTGAGCGGTGTGCGCAATTCGTGGCTCATATTGGCGAGGAAGAGCGATTTGGCGCGGTTCGCGGCCTGCGCCCGCCGCGTCGCCACCTGCAGCTGCGCGGTTCGCTCTTGAACACGGCGCTCCAAGTCTTCCGCCGCTTCTTCGGCCTTGAGGCGCGCCTGGATCAACGCGCCGAAACTCGTCGCGCCCGCGCGCGCCGCAACGATCGCATTGAAGCCAAGCAAGCCCGCCATCGCGGCGAGCACCAGTGAAGATAGTCCCTCGCCGAACGCCGCCGCGTTGAGCATGAGCCCGATCAGGATCGCCGGCGCGGTGTAGAAGATCATCGTCCGCGTCATCACGTGCAGTGTTGCGCAAATGAGTCCCGCGCCCGCACAGAAGAGCAACCCGATCACCGGCGCCGGTTGCGGCGCGAACGCCAGCACGGAGTACGGCAACACGTAAGCCGCCGTGATCGCGGCCAGCGCCGCGATGTGGCGACCAACCGCCGCGCGCAACGCCGCCTCGTCCAAAGTTTCGACAATGGCGCTCAGGCGCGCGAACGCCGCCTGTGCGCGTAGATCAATCAGGATGCCGACCGCCCCGCCGACCGCACAAGGAATCCACCAGAACCCGGGCGTCAGCAGCGCCACCAGCAGCGGCGTCAGCGCCACCGAGACGTAGCGGGTTGGCCCATGCCGGGTCCAAGCCACCTCGGCGAAACGCCGGATCGTCATTTCCCAGATGCGCCGCGAGGGCTCCGCCGTCGTCATGGACCCTCCCGAGCCAGCTTCCGCAGCGCCACTGTGGTACCCACAGGATGGTAAATGGCTGACAAACGCCGGCGCTCCGGGGGTCGCATTTCCCACCGGAAGCCTTAGGTTTGGCGGGTGGACGAATCCTCATCCCCTAACCTTTTCGGCGACGATACGACCGGCCCCAGCTATGTCGTCCTCGCCCGGAAATACCGCCCGCGCACCTTCGCCGACCTGATCGGCCAGGAAGCGATGGTGCGCACCATCGCCAATTCGTTCGCGCTCGGGCGCATTCCGCACGCCTACATGCTGACCGGCGTCCGCGGCGTCGGCAAAACCACCACCGCCCGCCTGCTCGCGCGGGCGCTCAATTATCGCCTCGGCGACATCAACGCCCCGCAGATCGAACTCGACCCCCAAAAAAACGGAGGGGCGGGCGAGCATTGCCAGGCGATCATGGAGAGCCGCCATCCCGACGTATTCGAGATGGACGCCGCCTCACGCACCGGCATTGGCGACATCCGCGAAATTCTGGACAGCGTCCGCTACGCGCCGGTGATGGCGCGCAACAAGATCTACATCATAGACGAAGTTCACATGCTCTCGACGGCCGCGTTCAACGGCCTGCTGAAAACGCTCGAAGAGCCGCCGCCGCACGTGAAGTTCATCTTCGCGACGACGGAAATCCGCAAAGTGCCGGTCACGGTGCTCTCGCGCTGCCAGCGCTTCGATTTGAAGCGCATCGATGGTGAGCGGCTGGCGGAGCACCTCTGATCCCGATGGCGTGGCGCTGATTGCGCGCGCCGCTGAAGGTTCCGCACGTGATGGGCTGTCGCTGCTCGACCAAGCCTTGGTGCAAAAGCCCGGCGCGAACGTCACCGCCGCCGATGTGCGCGAAATGCTCGGCCTCGCCGATCGCGGCCGCGTACTCGATCTCTTCGAAGCCATCGCCAAAGCCGACGCCAAAACCGCCATCACCGAGGTGCGCGGCCAGTATGATAGCGGCGCTGATCCCACGCTCATCCTGCGTGACCTGCTCGACATCGGCCACGAGGCCGCCCGCGCCCAAGCGCTCGGCGCCGACGCCCGCATCATTGGCGGCGCCGATTGGGTTGGCCGCGTCCGCGGCCTCGCCGAAACGCTTTCACCAGCGCAGCTCTCGCGCCTCTGGCAGATGCTGCTGAAAGCCCTCGAAGAAGCCGGCAAGGCTCCGGACCCGATCGCTGCGGTGGAAATGGCGTTGGTGCGCCTGTGTGCAGCCCAAAGCCTGCCGCCGCCGGAAGACGCGGCGCGCCTACTGCGCGACGGCCCGACTTGGACCGCCGGCGCCCCCGCCGGCGAAGCGCCGTCCAAGCAAGGTAGCGATCGTCCGACGGTCAACACCGCCGCACCAGCGCCGCCGCCTCCCCAAGAGCCGGCGCAAGAAACGCACACGCACAAACTCCGCAGCTTCGAGGATGTCACCGCCCTCGTCGCCGCCGAACGCAACATCGAACTCGAGCTTGCGCTTGAGCGCCTCAAGGTCACGCACTTCTCGCCCAATGGCGACATCGTCTTCGTAGCGGCGCCCGATCAGCCGCGCGAACTCGTGCGCCATCTGAAAGCGCTGCTTGAAGAGCACACCGAGATCGAATGGCGCATTCGCGCCAGCGATGCGCCGGCAGCGCCTGTCGAAAGCCTCGCTGAGCGGCGCAAGCGCGAAGAAGCGCGCGCCATGGAAGAGCTGAAACGCCAACCCTTCATCGCTCAAGCGCTGAAGCACTTCCCGAACGCCGAAGTTAAGGCCGTGCGCCAACCCATCGAGGAGAATGGCGGCGGCGATGTCGCGCCGTTCCCGCAAAAGCAGCCGCAGGCGCAACAGCCGCCGCGCAAAAAGGAAGCCGACCGATGAAAGACATCTCGCAGATCATGCGCCAAGCGCAGGCCATGCAGGCCAAGATCAACGAGGCGCAGAAAAAGCTCGAAGCCATGGAAGTCGAAGGCTCGGCCGGCGGCGGCCTGGTGAAGGCGCGCATCTCCGGCAAGAACGCATTGCTCGGGCTCACCATCGATCCTTCACTGATGGTCGCCGGCGAACAAGAAATCCTGGAAGACCTGGTCAAAGCCGCGCACGACGACGCCCGCCGAAAACTCGAAGACGCGCAGAACGAAGAAATGAAGGGCCTCTCCGGCGGCATGGGCATCCTTCCCGGCTTCAAGATGCCGTTCTGAGCGATCCGCGCTGATCCGCCAACGCCATGCGCTCCAAATCCGCCATCGCCGCGCCCGAGATTGAGGCGCTGATTTCGCTGCTCGCGAAAGTGCCCGGGCTTGGGCCGCGCTCGGCGCGGCGCGCTGCGTTGCAGCTTCTCAAAAGAAAAGATCAGCTCATGGTCCCCCTCGCCGCGGCGCTTGGCGTTGCTGCGGAGAAAGTGCGCGCCTGCTCCAATTGCGGCGCGCTCGATACGCAAGATCCTTGCGCGTTGTGCAGCAATGCTGAACGCGACGATGGCGTCATCTGCGTCGTGGCCGAAGTGGGCGACGTTTGGGCGCTCGAACGCGCGGGCGCCTTCAAGGGCCGCTACCATGTGCTGGGCGGCGTACTCTCTGCACTCGACGGCGTGCGCCCCGAGGATCTGCGCATCTCTAAGTTGATCGAACGCGCAAGCAGCCCCGGCGTCCGCGAAGTGATCCTCGCACTTTCAGCCACCGTCGACGGCCAGACCACAGGCCATTACCTCGCCGAGCGCCTGCAGCATCTCGGCCTCACCGTCAGCCGCCTCTCTCATGGCGTCCCGGTCGGCGGCGAACTCGACCTTCTGGACGACGGCACCCTCTTCGCCGCGCTCCAAAGCCGCCGCCCCTCGTGAGAAACCACTAGCCAGCGCCGGCAAAGCGCCCTTTGCTGAGAAGCGGAGGGACCAACATGAACTTTCTCGATCGCTATTCCACGCAGCTTCTTGGCGTTCTGCGCATCGTCAGCGCGCTTCTTTTCATCGCGCACGGCACGACCAAATTGTTCGGCTGGCCACCGACGGAAATGTTCGCAACGCCGCCAGAGCCGATGACGCTGATGTGGGTCGGCGGCATCCTCGAAACGTTTGGCGGCGCGCTGTTGCTGATTGGTCTCTTCACGCGGCCCGTTGCGTTCGTGCTCTCGGGCATGATGGCTGTGGCGTATTGGATGTTCCATTTCCCGCAGGCGACCTTCCCCGTTCAGAACGGCGGCGACGCATCGATCCTCTATTGCTTCATCTTCCTCTACATCGCCGCAGCAGGCCCCGGCGCATGGAGTGTGGACGGCCTCATCGGCAAGAAAAAAACCTAAGCGGTCCCGCTGCGCCGCCATTCGAGTACGACATTCGCCGCATCGCTCACACGCGGCGTTGTGTGCACGCTGGCGGCGCCGCAACCGTGCGCCCAATCATCCCAAAACGCGATCCGTTCAGCGTAAGCGTCAGGGCTGCGCCGATCCGCCTCGGTGCGCGTCAGGCTGGCGAATATGACGTCGATGCCGTCCAAGCGGATGGATGATGGCGCTCCGCATCCCGGCGACGGCGTCTCCACCAAATCGCTGGCGATGATCAGCACCCGCCGCAGCGCCTCCGCGCCCGTCAGGGTTTGCGCGGAAAACAACACGCCGCCGCGAATATCGGTGTAGTCGGTTGCGATATCCGGATTGCGAAAGAACGATTGGATGCGCTGGAACACCTGCACGCGCGAGCGAAACACCTCTTCGGGCGCAGACGGGAAAGTTCGATCCACAATCACGCCGTCATTGGAGAAGCTGCACGTCTGTATCGCGCCGACCGTCAGCCGGTCATTGCTTTGCATCGAGTTGATAGTGACGCCGATACTCGGCACCGCCCGCCGCGCCTCTTCCGCGTACGAGCCGGATATGTCGAGCAAGACGCAAATATTGTAGTTGCGCAATTGCCGGCGGCACGCCGCAGCCCCCAGTGCGCCCAGAACGAGCGCGCGCCTTCCCATGTTCGGCGTCACTCAGACTCTCCGAGCGCCGAAGATTGAGGGAAAGATGCGCTGCGAAAGCGCGCCCATGCCGCCGTAGAAAATTTCCGCCGGCTTCTGAATGAGTTCCAGCAGCTTCTCCAACAAGCCCAGCAGGAACACGATCACCATCGGCGGCCACTTCAGCAAGAGCTCCGCCGCAAACAGCAGCCATGTAGCCAAACGCTTCAGCACAATGGGCAACACCTGCAGCAAGCCTTCGACAGGCGTCACCGCGAGCAGCAACAGCCAGGGCACACAGAAGCCGAGTATAGCCTGAATGATCGTCGGCAAGCCGCGCAGCGATTCTTCCGTCTCGGTGATCACCGAGCCTTCGGCCACCGCGCCTTCGCTGCTTGGCGCGCCTGTGGCTGGAAGCGGTGGCGGGGCAAACTCATCCTCGCCCTGGAGGATTTGCGTTGTCTGCTGCTCGATCTCGATTAAACGCTCGCGCTCAAACGCCAGCAACACTTCGCCGATGGTCAACACCAATAGAAAGCCGCCCGCGATCACCGCCCAGGGGATGCTCTTGGCTTGTCCGTTGGCGCGCACCTTGATGAGGTTAGAGTGGCCGAGCGCTGACATGAGTGCAGCCCCAGCCGCAAACTCAAGCACGAGAATGGCAATTGCAGCGATGACGTAGTTCGGGATGCCGGGGATGAAATCTTCGACGCCGGAAAAGATGCTGCGGAACGGCTGCGCCACCAGATTGTAGTTCAAGAACAAGCCGAGGCCGGCGATCGCAACGAACAGCACCGACGCCATCGCGCCGACGAACACGCCGTGCCCCCGCTCGCGGCGAAAGTCCTGCTCGTCCTGACGCGTGCTCTCGTCAATCCGTCGCCGCCCGTGCGTGGCTTGCTCCGCCAGCTTGTCGGTCGTCGCCTCGAACAACGCCTTCGGCGCCGCCAGAGCTGGCTTCAGGATCTTGTTATGGCTCGCCCACAGCAGAGTGATGGCGATGGCGAGCGACAGCATCGGATGCTGCTCTGACCAGCTCAAAATGGCGTCGGCATACGTGTTGAGCAGGCGCGCAGCGCGCCCTGCGGTATCGACCGCATCTGTCATGTCTCACCCCGCTAAGAGCGCCGATGGTGAGCGGACGTTAATGCTTAGCAAACCTAAAATTGCATTCTGCAATTTGGGCGGGTAATTCTCTATTCCCTATTTCTTTCAATACATTGCGTTCTGGCGCGCGTGATTTTTGGCTCCATAAGCCCGGTCTCGCGGAAGCGCTGCAACGCGGCCTCGTATTCTTCGTAGGTCACCGCGCGCGTGATCGCATCCCAAGTGCAAACGCAGACAGCGCTTGCGGGCGGACACGACGCTTCAAACTGCGCACGCGCGCTTTCAGGATAAGGGTTCGGCGCGGACTCGCCGCAGCCAGCAAGCACCGCCGCGATCAGCGGCGCACTAAGCGCCATCCAGAGCCATGGAAGCAGTATCGCGCAACGCGGTTAAGACTGGCCTGAGAAACGTGTTTAAGCGGCGCGCAACATGATTGTGCCGCCCGCGCCGTCGGACAAAAGCAGCGTATCGCCTAAACGGCTGTAGCTCCGCGTTGCGGCCAATGCCGCAAAAAACGCTGCCTCGCGGGACATGATGTCGGGCGCGCACGCCATCTCTGTGGAGCCAACTTCGCGCACAATCAGCGTGCCGTTCTCGGCGGCGTATTCGCCAAAATAGCGGTTGCAGCCGCCGGTGCCGACGATGCGATTGTTTTCAAACTCAATGGTTGGCGCCGGGCCGCTAATCGTCTGACCACCCAAGGTGGCGACGCTCCAGCGTGTGCCATCAAGTTCGGCTTGCGGCGCCGTCGACGCACACGCGGCCGCGACGAGCGCGCCAGCTGTGCACAACGCGGCCAAAGGCATTCGGGAAAAACGCAGCTTCACGTGTGGCACAACGTTAAGGCGCGGGCGCCGGTTCCACGGCAGGCGGCGGCGGCGCAAGAGAAGCATGGCACGCCATGGCGTAACCGTTGATTTGCGCCGTCAGCGCATGCGCTTCACGCGCCGGCCCAGGCAATTGCTCCAACGCTATGAAATCGTTCGGCTCGACCTAGCCCGGGAACTTCACTGCGCTCCTCGCAGGCGCGCATGAAGTTGAACTCCACCTCGGGCGCATAAGTCGGCGCGGGCTGATTGCAGGCGGAGGCGAGCAAAGCCGCGCCCAGTACGATCCATGCGCGCATCAATTGGCGCCCTCTTCCAGCAAACGTCTGCCGATCACCATAGCCTGGATTTCGCCAGCGCCTTCGAAAATGTTGAGGATGCGCGCATCGGCCAGCACGCGGCTGATCGGGTACTCCACCGCAAAGCCGTTGCCGCCGTGAATCTGCAGTGCGTTATCCGCCGCCGCCCACGCAACACGTGCAGCGAGGAGCTTCGCCATCCCGGCCTCGAGGTCGCAGCGTTTGCCGCTATCTTTCCGGCGCGCCGAAAAATATGTGAGCTGACGCACAGCCATCAGTTCGGCCGCGATCATCACCAGCTTGTTCAAGACACGCGGGAAATGGAAAATCTCCTGCCCGAACTGCTTGCGGTCGATCGCGTACTTTAGCCCGAGTTCAAGCGCGCTCTGCGCCACCCCAACGGCGCGCGCTGCGGTTTGAATGCGGGCGCTCTCGAACGTCGCCATCAGCTGCTTGAAGCCTTGGCCCTCGACGCCGCCCAGGAGATTGGCAGCCGGCACTTTGAACGCGTCGAAGCCAATCTCGTATTCCTTCATGCCGCGATAGCCGATCACCTCGATCTCGCCGCCGCTCATGCCGGGGGTAGGAAACGGCTTGGCGTCATCGCCGCGCTGCTTCGGCGCCAGCAGCATCGAAAGGCCGTTAAAGCCGTTTGTGTTGGGATCGGTGCGCACCAAGAGCGTCATCACATCGGCGCGCGCCGCATGCGTGATCCACGTCTTGTTGCCGGTGACGACGTAATCATCACCCTCTTTCACTGCGCGCGTGCGCAGCGAGCCGAGGTCCGAGCCCGTGTTCGGCTCGGTGAACACCGCCGTCGGCAGAATTTCAGCGCTGGCGATTTTCGGCAGCCATTCGGCCTTCTGCGCATCGGTGCCGCCGATCAAGATGAGCTCCGCCGCGATCTCGCTGCGCGTGCCGAGCGAGCCTGTGCCAATCCAAGCGCGCGACAATTCCTCAGAGACGACGCACATCGCCGTCTTGCCGAGGCCGGAGCCGCCGAACTCTTCCGGGATCGTCAGCCCGAACACGCCGAGAGCGCCCATCTCTTCGACGATGCTCATCGGAATGAGTTCGTCTTTGCAGTGCCAATCGTGCGCGAACGGCATGATCTTATCGTCGGCGAACTTGCGGAACTGATCGCGGATCATCTCCATGTCCGCATCGAGATTGGTGTTCTCGAACGTCGCGCGCCCCTGCGCATCGTGCAGGAGCGCTGCGAGCTTTAGCTTTTGCTCTTGCGTGAAGCGGAGCGACACTTCCGGCGCCGCCAAGCCAAAATCGGCCGGGCGAATGATCTCCACCTGCGTCATCGGCACGCCGCCTGCGAGCTGCGCCGAATATTCAGCTGCCACCAGCAGCGCCAGCGCCTGCTCGGTCTCGCCGAAGGCGCCGCTTTCGCTGAGCGCGCCGGCCCACGCCCGCACTTGACGCAGCGTTTCGGCGTAGGTCGCAACCCAGGCGAGCCCGTGCACCAGATGCTGCTCGCGATCGAGCGCCACGCGATCAAGCTTGCCGCCAACAGTCACGAGCGGCCGCACCGCCGCTTTCACCGCCTCTGCGTAGCGCTCGGCCACGCCGGCGGCTGTTTCCAGTTGCGTTAAGACTTGAGCGCTCATGCAATCCCTCGCGAGTCAGCCCACTTAAACTGGCTTTTCGCACTTGCGAAAGAGGGTGCGCACTGTGACGTTGCGACGCCGCGCCCCAGGAGTATTGGACCGATGCACATCGCCGACGGCGGGAACGAGGTGCTGATCCAGGCGCTGCTCTTTCTGGGCGCCGCCTGCATAGTCATCCCCGCGATGCGCAAGGCCCGGCTCAGCACCGTAATGGGCTTTCTCATCATCGGCGTCGCGATGGGGCCGCACGTCCTCGGGCGTCTTGCGGCCGAAGCGCCGTGGCTTGGTGCGTTCGAACTGGACGACGCCGAACCGACGATGCTGCTCGGCGAGCTCGGCATCGTCTTCTTGCTGTTCATCATCGGGCTCGAAGTTTCGTTCGAGCGGCTGTGGGCGCTGAAGCGTTACGTGTTCGGCCTGGGCTTCGCACAAGTGGCGATCACCAGCATCGCGATCGGCGCCATCGCACTGGCGTTCGGCAACAGTTTCAGCGTCGCCGCGGTTCTGGGACTCGCGTTCGCGCTCTCGTCAACGGCGCTGGTGCTGCAATTGCTGCGCGAACGCAGCCAAATCACCACCACAGTCGGTCGCGCCAGCTTTTCAGTGTTGCTCATGCAAGACCTGATGGTGGTGCCGATCCTGTTCATCGTGGCGGCCCTCAGCCCTGGCAGCGGCGCGTTCAGCGAAAACCAAGTCGGCGTTGCGCTCATCACCGCTCTGGTCGCAATCGGCGCCATTTTGATCCTCGGCCGGCTGCTCCTGCGCCCCCTCTTTCGTTGGGTCGCCGGCGCCAATAGCCGCGCGGTGTTCATTGCTGCGGCGCTGCTTGCAGCGCTTGGCATGGCGACCGCTGCCGAAGCGGCGGGGCTGTCAGCGGCGCTCGGCGCTTTCCTAGCCGGCCTATTGCTGGCGGAAACCGAATTCCGCCACCAGATTGAAACCGATCTCGAGCCGTTCAAGGATTTGCTGCTCGGCCTGTTTTTCGTGACGGTCGGCATGCAGATCGATATCGCTCTGCTGCTCGCTGAGCCGTTGCGCATTGTGATCGGCGTTGCCGGCCTTCTGGCGCTCAAGACTGCGATCATCGCGCCGCTCGCGCGCGCGTTTGGATTGTCCTGGCCACGCGCGATCGAAGTCGCGTTCCTGCTCGGCCAAGCAGGTGAGTTCGCTTTCGTCGTTATCGCCGCAGCGCGTGGCGGCGGCGCGATACCAGAAGCGACCGCCGACTATATGCTGCTGGTGACGGCGCTTTCGATCTTCATCACGCCGCTCTTCGCGTCGCTGGGCGCCCTGATCGCCAAACGGATGTCCAACGCCAAGATCGACGCGCCCCTAATCGATGCGGAAGAATCCGGTCACGTCGTCCTCGCCGGCTTCGGCCGCGTCGGCGAGACGCTTGCCGATCTCCTGAACGCGCAAGAGATCGCCTACGTCGCCGTCGAGAACGATGCGTCTCTGGTCAACCATGCGCGCAAGCGCAATCACCGCGTCCATTTCGGTGACGCGGCGAGCAGCGAGGCGCTCGCGGGGCTCGGCGCAGCCAAAGCGGCCGCACTCGTGGTCACCATCAATGATGCCGACGCTGTCGAGCGCATCGTGCGGGAAGCCCGCCGCGCGTGGCCGCATATCCCGATCTACGCCCGCGCCCGCGACGCTGAGCACGCGCGGCGGCTCCACGCCATGGGCACGGCTCTCGCCAGCCCCGATTCCATCGAAGCGGCGCTGCAGCTTGGCGAGGCGCTGCTCAGCGGCGTCGGTGTGCCGGACGAAGTCTCGCGCCGCGTCATCCAAGACAGGCGCGAGGCGGAATTAAGCAAAGCCATCTATCGTGACCCAGGCTAAAACCGCGCCATCTTGCCGCCATCACGCCCACCCAGAACACGCTAAGAGGTTCGCATGTTGCGTGTATCCGCCCTGGTCGCCGCTTTCGCGCTCGCCGCCTGCTCTCCGCCGGCCGAGCCGCCTGCCGCCGAGCTTGGCGAAACCGTTGAGGGCGTAACCATCGTGGTGGAGACGCCCAGCGTGGGCGCGCGCGTAACGAGCCCGCTCCGCGTTGCGGGCGTCGCGCCGGGTGATTGGTTCTTTGAAGCGGTGTTCCCAGCCCAGTTGCGCACCGCAGATGGTGAAGTCATTGCCGAAGCGCCAGCCGAAGCGCAGCGCAATTGGATGACCGAAGCGCCAGTGCCCTACGTCGCCGAGCTCGAGTTCGAGGTAGAGCAAGAAACACCAGCCACGCTCATCCTCACCGAAGACATGCCCAGCGGCCTCCCCGGCCAACGCGAAATCAGCGTGCCGGTTGTGCTCGTGCCCGCGGCGGAGTGAGCTTCTAGCTCATCCACTTCAGCGTCGCGGGCTCAATTGGGTTCACGAACTCCCGGCCCTCTTCCCGGCTCTTGGTCCATTCGCGTTTCAGCTTCAGGTACCATTTCGCCTGCACGTCGATGTCATCGATCCAAAGCATCGACGGCGAATAAGCGAGTCCGGAATTCTGCAGATCGACCATGCGGCCGTCTTGATCCAAGAACTCGCGTCCCGCCGGAATGAGGATCGGCTTCATCACATCGAGCAGCGGCGCATCGCGCCAGTACGTGATCTGCGTGATGCGCGTTGAGTTTTCGTTTTCCGGCGTGAGGCAGGTCAGCGTGAAGAGACGCGCCTTCGGCGTCTCCACCACTTCCCAGCGGTAGCCCGGCAGCATGAACGATATCTCGGTCGTCACCTGGCCGCCGAACAGCCACTTATACGCAAGCGAGTTCGACGCCGGTTGATGCCGCTCGATCGCCCAGCCGCGTTCGCGCGGCACGAAGCGTTTTTCTTTGAGTTTCTTGCCGGTGCTCGGCGGGCGCCACCACCATTGATTATGCACGTAGGGCACGTGCGCCGGGTCCATCAGCCCGACGATGGCGTTGTCCATTGTCGCGGCGAAGATGCGGTGAATGACAAACTTCGGCTCGCTCAGCTCTTTGAGCCCAAACTCCGGCGGCGGCGGCGGCTCACCGGCAAAGCGCGCATCGGCGGAGACGAACACCAGCACGATGCCGTTAGCCTCATGCGTTGCGAAATTACGCACGCGAATGCGGCCGGCTTCGTAGGGCTGCCCATCGACCAGCGACGGGATCTGCTTGCAGATTCCATCCTGCGTGCCAAAGCGCCAGCCGTGATACGGGCACTCCACTGTCTGGACGCCATTGGTCGACTCAATACGCCCGGCCGACAGCGGCACCGCGCGGTGCGGACAGATATCGCGCAGAGCGAACGCGCGGCCCTCATCATCCCGCCCCAGCACAACCGGCTCACCCAGGATTTCGCGCCGGAACATCTTCCCGCGCTTCAGCTCGGCCGAAGTCGCAGCGAAATACCAAAGGTCGCGGAGAAGGTCGCTCATCAGGAGGCGAGATACAGCAAGGCGGGGATGGCGACAAAGCCTAGCGCCGCGGACGCGACAATACCGCACGCACAAAGCACAGCCAGAACCCAGCGCCGGCGCCGGAGTTCAAGCGGCCGCGCCTTATTCATCGCCCCGCCGGCGAAATAGATCGCCCCCAGTGAACCCGCCACCACCCCGGCCAGCGCCAGGAGATAGAGCAGCGTCTGCGCGATGAAGAGCATCTCACACGATCATTGCGCGACGATAGTCACTCTGAATGTGCTGCTCGCAGGCTCGTTGGTTTCCCAGGGCCGACGCTGCTCCAGCACTAGTTCGCCCGATCCTGCTTCGGTGGCGACGAACATGAACACTTCCCAGTGGTTGCCGCCAGTATAGCCAGGCTGGCTTTGCTCGGGGACCGTGTTGCCGCCCGCTCCGCCCGCGCGTTGCACGAAAGCCGGCAGCGTCACCGGCGCCCAAATATATCCCGCCGTCGGCACGCCGACGAGTTCGACCGCGAAGCGCTCGTTCACCGCGACGTTCACCGTCTGGCCGTTTTGCTCGGCCGTGATGCGAGTTGCGACTTCTCCCGGAGTCGGCGCCGGCACTTGCGTATTGCTCACCGGCGTTTCCTCCTTGGCTTCCTGCGCAGGCGTACACGCGCACAGCGCCATAGCGCATACCACCGCGATCAAACGCATCATTGCATCGCTCCTGCTTCCATGAGGCCGATATAGAACCTGATCATTCGGTCCAGATTATCGACCGAAATACGTTCATTGAGCCCGTGCGGCATTTCCAGATCTTCCGCCGTCAGCATGATCGGCTGATAGCGATAAACGTTCTCCGCCACCTCCGAATAGTGCCGCGAATCCGTGCCAGCCAGCACAAGCCCCGGCGCAACCGGCGCGTCCGGCAGAATGTCACCTGAAAGCGCCGCAAGCAGCGCGTAAGAGGATGAGGTTGTGCTTGAGATGCTGCTCGCCTCGCGCGGCTCCTCTGACCAATCCACAGTCACGCCATCGAGATCAGCCACCGCTTGGCGCGCGCGGCGCAGCAGATCCGCGCTTTGGTCTCGCGGGTGAATGCGAAAATTGATCATCGCGATTGCTTCGCCGGGCAGCACGTTAGGGCGCGAGCCGCCATTGATCATGGTCGGCGCGATCGTGGTGCCCATAAGCGCTTGCGCGGCCGGGTTGCCCGCCATGCGCTGACGCAGCATCGGCCCGAACAACCACTCGTTCGACACCGCCATCCGGTTTGTCAGCGTCAGCTCTGGCGCGAGCGCGCGCATCATCCCCAAGGCCGGCCCGCCTTCGAGGCCGCGCTCGATCGGCATGTCATGGATGCGGTTCACCGCTTCTGCCGCCAGCGAAACTGCCGTCTCGCGCGGCGGCATCGACGAGTGACCAGGCTGACCGACCGCACGCACGCGCATGGTGCCGGAGCCGCGCTCAGAAATACCAATCATCGCCGCAGGCGCGCCTGTCAGCGGATGGCGCTCGAGCGCGGCCATGCCTTCATCCAGGACGAACCACGCGCGTACGCCGCGCTCAGCCAAAAGCCGCGCCATCAGGACCGCGCCGCCCTCGCCGCCGATCTCTTCATCGTGGCCAAACGCAAAGATGATCGTGCGCACCGGCTGGCGGCCCTGCCGCGCCAAAAACTCCGCTGCTTCGAGGATCGAGATGAGCGAGCCTTTGTCATCGATCGCGCCGCGGCCCCACACGGCGTTGTCGCGCACGAGCCCGCCAAACGGATCGACGGTCCAGTTCTGCCGGGTATCGTCCGGCACCGGCACCACGTCCTGGTGCGCGAGGAGAATAATCGGCGGCTGCGCGGCGTCGCTGCCTGTCCAGGTATAGAGCAGAGAAAGCTCGCCGACGATTTCGCGTCGCGCCGCAGCATGAAACGCCGGATAGCGTTGCTGCATCCAAGCGTGGAATTGTTCGAACTGCGCCCGATCCTCGCCGTCGCTGACCAGCGACACGGTCCGAAACCGGATCGCCTCGCCTAGCCGCACCGCCGCAGCCGAAGCATCGACGGCGTAGCTTGAACTTTCAGCAATCTCGACCGCAGCCGGCGGCGGCGGCGCGACGAACGAGAACGTCCGGAAGCCGACAAAGCCCGCGACCGCGATCAGCAGCGCGCCAAGGCCCGCAAGAATAAGCCGTATCATGATCTCTCCCCAGCCAGATTGGAGGCCTTCCGGCGCCTGAGGTCAACGGCCGGGAACTCCGCTCGCGCAGGTTCCCCCAACGCGAACGCATGGCTCCCCGAGGAACGATCCCATCGCTGCATTGTTTTGGCTGCATTCAAACCAAGGAGCGCATCCATGCGTATCATTATCGCTGCCGCGGCTCTCGCCGCGCTCGCCGCCTGCGGCCAGACCACGACGACGACCACGACGCCGGACACCTCAACGACGGAAGTCGTAACGCCAGCGCCGGCGCCGACCACCGTGATCATCACTGAGAGCGATGCACGCACGCGCCTCGAAACCGATGGCTACACCAACGTGACGGGCCTCATGCAGAATCCGGACGGCACCTGGAGCGCGACCGGCACCCGCAACGGCCAGGCGACGCAAGTCACCGTCGGCGAAAATGGCGTCAGCGTCACGACGACGACGCCGTCCACCAGCACGACGACCACCACCACGCCATAAGCGCTCCGAGGCGGCTCGCTCGCGGGCCGCCTCGCCTGCTTACGCCACGCGCTGAAGTTCGGTGTGTCCGAACCCCTTTGCATAATCGAGCAGCGAAACGATCTCCGCATCAATGCGGATGATCGCCATTTCGCTATTGTCGACGCCGCTCAGCGCCTGAGCTAGCTGCGGAAACTTCTTCAGCATCAGAGCGCCCACTCGGGCGCTCTCTTGTTCGTCACGAACGATACGAGCTTTGCCGCCGAGCGACAGCCCCTTGATCGCGTTCCAGTCGGAATACGGAAGATCCACCGTCACCGAGACCTTGTCGCAGCGCGCGATGTTTTGCGCCTTCTGCGATTTCGACCACGTGCCGAAATAGATTTTCTCACCATCGTTGACGAAGCTCACTGTCGTCGCTTGCGGATAGCCGTCGGCTCGGATCGTCGCGATCGTGAGGTCGGGCGCGGCGTCGAGGATAGCGACGAATTGAGCGCGTTGCTCGGGCGTCATCATGAGAGCACCTCCGCCCTCACGATTCTTCCAACAGACACGCGCCGCATTGAGCCAACGCAAAATGCGTACTAGCCGGCCTTGCTGTTCTCCAGCACGTCTTCCCACGTGCGCAAGCCCGAGCGCTGCGCGTTCACGAGCACGGCCATGTTGCCCGGCTGGTGCTGGTTATCGAGCATCTTCTCGTGCGCATCGGGAATCTTGTCCCAGGGCAGCACTTCCGACATCGCCGGATCGATGCGGCGATCGATGACCAACTGGTTGGCCTGCGCCGCATGATAAAGGTGCGCGAAGTGCGAACCCTGCACGCGCTTCTGGCGCATCCAGAGGAAGCGCGCATCCATGGTGAGATTGTAGCCCGTAGTGCCGGCGCAGATCACGACCATGCCGCCGCGTTTGCAGACAAGCACCGAGACGGGGAACGTAGACTCGCCCGGGTGCTCGAACACGATGTCGACGTCCTTGCCGCCGGTGTGCTCCCAGATCGCTTTGCCGAACTTGCGGCTCTCTTTCATGTACTCAGCGAAGCCCTCGCCATTCACTTTCGGCAGCTGGCCCCAACAATTGAAGTCTTTGCGATTAAGCACGGCCTTCGCGCCCATCGAGAGCACGTAATCTTTCTTGGTGTCATCCGAGACAACGCCGATCGCATGCGCGCCGCTGACTGCGCAGAGCTGAACCGCGAACACGCCAAGTCCGCCGGACGCGCCCCACACCAAGACGTTCTGGCCCGGCCGCAACACGTTCGGACGCCAGCCGAACAGCATGCGATAAGCGGTGGCGAGCGTCAGCGTGTAGCAAGCCGCCTCTTCCCAGGTGAGATGCTTCGGCCGGGGCATCATCTGGCGCGCTTGCACTTTGCAGAATTGCGCGAACGAGCCGTCGGTCGTCTCGTATCCCCAGATGCGTTGGCTGGGCGAGAACATCGGGTCGCCGCCATTGCACTCTTCATCGTCGCCGTCGTCTTGGTTGCAGTGGATGACGACTTCGTCGCCCGGCTTCCAGCGCTTCACCTTCGAGCCCACGGCCCAAACGATGCCCGACGCGTCCGAGCCGGCGATGTGATAAGGCTGCTTGTGAACGTCGAGCGGCGAAAGCGGCTCACCAAGCGCTGCCCACACGCCATTATAATTTACGCCCGCGGCCATCACGAGAACGAGCGCCTCGTCTTCGCCAACCTGCGGCGTCGGCACTTGCTCTAGCTGCATGGCCTTGATCGGGCGGCCGTGGCGCTCTTTGCGGATCGCCCATGCCCACATTTTTTCAGGCACATGATATTGCGGAGGAATCTCGCCGATGGCGTAGATTTCTTTCACACTGCTCAGCGCGGCTTTCTGGGCATCGGCCATCATAAACTCCCTCAGGACCCGCACGATGCGCTGTCATGCTGCAGTGCGTCAATGCCTCTGCCGTTGCGGCAATTTTGAGCGGCGATCGCCGATTTCGGGAACAAGGCGAGTTCCTACCCGTTTACCACGCTTATGGAGCTAGGGTCCGACTTGGGCTTGAGCGCCGGTGGCGGCCGCCTCTCGGCCGCAGGGGAACATCACATGACCGTTGAAAGCCTAATCATTTGGATAATCGTCGGCGCCATCGCCGGTTTCTTGGCCGGCCTGGTTGTTAAGGGCTACGGCTTGGGCTTGGTCGGCAACATCATTGTCGGCATCGTCGGCGCGTTCTTGGCCGGCTGGCTGCTCCCCACTCTGGGCCTCAGCTTCTCGCTCGGAAACCCGCTTATCACCACGATCGCATACGCTACCATCGGCGCGATCGTACTTCTGCTGCTGATCGGCCTCGTCCGACGCGCGAACTAGACTTTACGCGAGCCGCGCCGCTGTGATGAAGCATCCAGCGGCGCGGCGGCGCTCTTCGTGCGCCACTAAAACATGCCCGCCGGAAATGCCGCCACGATCGCCGCTGTCATCAGCGTCGCCATGAAGCCCGGCAACAACGCCTTCCACGCAAGCCCCAAAATCTCCGACCGACGCGCCGGCATTAGCACCGTCATGCCGCCCGTCATGATCCCGACCGAAGCGACATTGGCAAAGCCACAGATCGCGTATGTCAAAATCATCCGCGTCCGCTCGCTCATATCCTCAGCCGGAATAGCGCCGAGTTCGATGAAGGCGATGAACTCAGTCAGGAAGAGCTTCGTCCCCAAAATGTTTCCAGCGGCGAACGCTTCGTTCCACGGCACCCCGATCAGCCAAGCGACCGGGGCGAACGCGTAACCAAACAAAAGCTGCAACGTCACGACCTCGCCATTGAGCGGCGGCGCGAGCGCCAGCATGCCGTTGATGATCCAAACAAAGGCGACAAAAACGATCAAAAACGCCGCGACATTCACGGCGACCATGACGCCGTCCTGGACGCCCTTGGTGATCGCATCCATCGAGCTTTCGTACTTCAGCGTCACCTCGTAACTGAGTGGCGGCGCGTCGGGCGCTTCCGGAATCATAATGCGCGCGAGCAAAATCCCGGCCGGCGCCGAGATGATCGACGCCGCCAGCACATGGCCGGCCGCATTGGGCAACACCGGCGACAGGATCACCGCGTACGCAATCATCGTCGACCCAGCGACGGTGGCGAGCCCCACGACCATCATCAAGAACAGCTCGGAGCGCGAAAGCTTGTCGAGATAGCCGCGGATAACGATCGGGCTCTCCACCATGCCCATGAAAATGTTGGCGGCGACTGCGAGCGCCGAGGCGCCTCCGAGCCCCATCGTCTTCTCGAACAGAAAGCCAAAGAAGCGCGTGATCCACTTCAGAATGCGCCAATGCCAGAGCAAAGCTGAGAGCGCTGAGATCACCAGAATGAGCGGCAGCACGCGAAAGCCGAAGATGAAGGGCAAGCTCGAACTCGTCGGCTCCATCACAAACGGCGATTGCCCGCCGCTGAGATGGCCGAACACGAACTGCGCGCCCCGGTCACTGCTCGTCGCCAACGCATCGACCACGCCGGTGACGCCGTTCAGAACCGCCTGCGAATTCGGAATGGCAAATAGCGCCAGCACCAAGCCCGCCTGCGCGGCCAGCGCGCCGATGGCGAGAAAAACCGGAAAACGCCCCTTCCGCTCCGAGAGCAGCCAACAGATCGCGATGATCACGACGAGCGCAATCAAGCTGCGCGCATTCTCGAACGAATAAGGCATGCGACTCCCCCAAGCGGGCCCACGCTAGGAAGCGGCAAAAATCGCTGCAATCGCGGGGGCGCCTTTTCTCCCCCGTGCGCTGAAATTGCTTCGGCCTGGGCAATCGCGCGGCAGGCTCACTCTGTTGCACTGCAACAAACCCTGTCCCATGATCGATCCCGGCCATGACTCACTTCCAGCACGCCCCCGACCCGCCCTGGATCTTCCGCACCTATGCGGGCCACTCGACGCCGGCTGAGTCGAACAAGCTCTACCGGGCAAACTTGGCCAAGGGGCAGACCGGGCTCTCCGTCGCCTTCGATCTGCCGACGCAGACCGGCTACGATTCCGATCACATTCTCGCCCGCGGCGAAGTCGGCAAAGTCGGCGTCCCCGTTGGCCACCTTGGCGACATGCGCGCATTGTTCGACGCCATCCCGCTCGAACAGATGAACACCTCGATGACGATCAACGCGCCGGCCGCTTGGCTACTGGCGCTCTATGTGGCGCTCGCCGAAGAGCAAGGCGCAGATCCGAAAAAGCTCACGGGCACGACGCAGAACGATATCCTCAAAGAATACCTCTCGCGCGGCACCTACATCTTCCCGCCGGCGCCAAGCCTGAAGCTCACCGCCGACACTATCGCCTGGAGCCTCGACGCGATCCCGAAGTGGAACGCGATGAACGTCTGCTCCTACCACTTGCAAGAAGCCGGCGCGACGCCGGAGCAAGAACTCGCTTTCGCGCTCGCCGCCGCCATCGCTGTGCTGGACGAAGTGAAAGCCCGCGGCGAAGTGGCGCCGGAGCGCTTCGCGCTGGTGTTCAGCCGCATTTCGTTCTTCGTGAACGCCGGCATGCGCTTCGTGACCGAGCTCTGCAAAATGCGCGCGTTCGTCAAACTCTGGGACGAAATCGGCCGCGAACGTTATGGCGTCGACGACGAGAAAGCCCGCCGCTTCCGCTATGGCGTGCAGGTGAACTCGCTGGGGCTGACAGAGCAACAAGCCGAGAACAACGTCTATCGCATTTTATTGGAGACGCTCGCGGTCACGCTCTCGAAAGACGCCCGCGCCCGCGCGGTGCAATTGCCCGCCTGGAACGAAGCGCTCGGCCTGCCGCGCCCCTGGGATCAGCAATGGTCGCTGCGCATGCAGCAAGTGCTGGCCTATGAGACCGACCTGCTCGAGTTCGAAGATATCTTCGACGGCTCCAAAGTCATCGAAGCCAAAGTCGCGCAACTCATCGAAGGCGCCCGCGCCGAGCTCAAAACCATCGACACGATCGGCGGCGCAGCTGCGGCGCTCGATCACATGAAGGCGGCTTTGGTCGAGTCCAACCGCCGCCGCGTCGAACAAATCGAAGCCGGCCAACAGAAAGTCATCGGCGTCAACGCCTACACCGAAGGCGAGCCCTCGCCGCTCGAAGCTGGCGAGAAGAACATTCACACCGTCGATCTCGCGGTTGAAGCCGAACAGATCGCGCGCCTCAAAGCTTGGCGCAGCGCTCGCGATAAGAGCGCCGCCGAAACCGCGCTCGCAAACCTCGAAGCAGATGCGCGCGCTGACAAGAATATCATGCCCGCCTCCATCGCCGCCGCCAAAGCCGGCGTGACAACTGGCGAATGGGCCGCCGCCTTGCGCAAAGTCTACGGCGAATATCGCGGGCCCACCGGCGTCGCCCTCGTCATCGAAACCGGCGTCGAGGACGCCGAAGCCGTGAAGCGTGATGTAGCAGCGTTGAGCGAAAAGCTCGGCCGTCAACTCACCTTCCTCGTTGGCAAACCCGGCCTCGACGGCCATTCCAACGGCGCCGAACAAATCGCCGCCCGCGCACGCGCCGTCGGCATGGACGCAATCTACGAAGGCATCCGCCTGACGCCCGCCGAAATCGTCGCCGCCGCGAAGGAAAAGAACGCACACGCAGTTGGCTTGTCGATCCTGTCGGGTTCACACCTCGATCTCGTGCAAGAAGTCGTGCGCCTGATGCGGGCTGAAGGCTTGGAGAACGTGCCGCTCGTCGTCGGCGGCATCATCCCGCCTGTCGATGCGCTGGCGCTGAAGCAGATGGGCGTCGCCGGCGTTTACACGCCGAAGGATTTCAAGATCACGGGCATCATGGCCGATGTCGTGAAACTCGTCGCGGCGCGTGCCTGAGCCAAAGGCGCTCGCGCCGGCGCGGATCAAATGGGCGCTCGAACTCTTGGAGCTCACGCCGGACTCAAGCGTCATCGAGATCGGCTGCGGCAGCGGCATTGCGGCCGAGCGCGTCTGCGAACAGCTAACCGGCAGAGGCTCCTATTTCGGCGTCGAAAAATCCAAAGCCGCTTGCGACGCCGCGTTCGCCCGCTGCAAGGCCATCTCACCTCCCGGAAAAGCAATATTCTGGAACAGGCCCTTCGATGCGCGCGATCGCGAACCTGCCCTGTTCGACCGCGTGTTCGCCATCAACGTCAACATGTTCTGGACCGACGACGGCGCGCAACTTCGCGATATCCGCCGCATCATGCATCGCGATACGCGTTTGGTTCTGGTATATGAACCGCCCAGCGCCGATCAACGCAGCAAGATCGCGCGAACCTTGAAGCAGCGCCTCACGCCCTTGTTCGGCGTTGTCACCACGAAGCTTCGCACTGTCGCCGGCAAGCCCATGCTCGCCGCCATCGCCGAAGACGTCTTTCGGCGGAGAACGCCATGATCACTGCCCTCGCTTTCGAAACCGCCTGCATCCGCGCTTGGCCGGCGAAAAACGTCGCAGACATCGATGGCTGGCGCGCCTTCGCGACCTCGGGCCGATCGTGGCGCGTGAACTCGACTTGGCCGCTGGCGTGGAGCGGGGGCGACTTGGACGCATCGATCGAAGCTGCCGAACGCTTCGCCGGGCGCGATCGAGCCGCCGCACCTCCAGCAAGTTCTAGAACAGCGCGGCTACACGCAATTCATGCCAACCTTGGTGATGACCCGCACGCTTGGCCATACGCAGCCGCCAGATCGTCCGGTCACGCTCGACGATGAACCCACCGATTCATTCTGGACGCCGCTTCGGCTCGCCGCGCCAAGTCTCGAAGATTTCGCCGAGCGCGCCGATATCGTGATGCGCACAACCGCGCCGCGCACGTTTGCGATTGCGCGTTTGAACCATCAGCCTGCCGCCATCGGCTTTGGCGATGTCACCGACAACAAACTCGGCCTTTACTTGATGCGCACGGCGCCGAACGCACGCCGCCAAGGCTTGGCCCGCGATATCGTACGCGCGCTTTGCGGCTGGGGCGCGGGCAACGGCGCGCAATCGGCCTATCTGCAAGTCGAAGCCAGCAACGAAGCCGCCGTCGCACTCTACGCCGCCGACGGCTTCGAGACTGCTTATTCTTACACCTACTGGGTCAAAGACTAAGCTTTCGGCGCGGCGAGTTTGGCGCCAAACCACGCCGCCGCCGGCACGAACACGACGCAAGCGATCGTCATCCAAAGCGGATGAATGACCATGATCAGGTTCGCAAACGTCGCGGCCGTCAACACGCCGCCCGCAACCCACCCCGCCCACGTGCGCGCGGCAATCTTCGCAGCAGCGAACGCGGCGGCGAATGCCGCGATGGTGTACGCGATCGGCAAGCCAACAAGCTTATAGAAGGGTGCGCTGACCGCGTACTCCCGCCATTGGTCCGGCGGCGGCGGCGGAAACAATTGATGATTGAGCATGTCGCCCGCGATCACGGCGCCCAAACCCAGCGCGATCCCGATCACGATTCCCAGAATGATTCTTGCGATCGCCATATCCGCCTCCCCGCCTAACGCGCCTTCGCGCCGCTCGCCTGCCGGGCGCCCAAAAACGCCGCGCCAAACTTCGTGGCGAACGAAAGTCCCATCATCGCCATCTGCTGGCCGAGCCCGCCGACGGCGGCGATGATTGCAAGATCAGTCGCGACATAGATCGCCGTGAACGTCAGTGCAAATGCTGTGGCGGAGCGACCGGGCCGGCGCACGCCGAAAAGAAGAGCTGCGCCGAAAAACAGGAGCGCCCCAGCGACGACGCTAGACCACGGCGCGATACTCAGCGCCGCTTCCTGGTAAAACGCCGCCTCGCGCCCCGGGGCGATGAGTTGGCCGTAAATGGCCATCACGCCGAAGGCGATGGCGACGCTCGCGATCATCAGCGCCAGCGCCACGCCAAACGCCTTGAGATAGTCGATGCCTTGCATGGTCGCTCCTAGCACTGCTCGTGTCCGGCCGGCGCGTCCAAAGACTTGCCTTCCGCCACCGTCGTGATGCGCGACAGAAACCAGCCCCAGCCGAACGGGTAATCGCTAACATCGACGGCGCGCACGAATCCGTCATGCACAAATTCAACACGCGTGCCGGCGCCTTCAGGCTTCAGCATCCAGAGCACGCGCTGATCCGGCACGGTCTTGTCGCCGCGCCAATCAGGCCAAGAGATCGCCAAGCGCTCGTTCTCGACCAAGTCCAAAATCTTGCACGGCGGCGAAGTGACCTTCTGTCCGTCCTTCTCGAATTCCATCTTCAAATGCCAGGCGCCGCCGAGGCGCGGATCGACGGCGGCGGCGACACCGAACCATTGCTGGATTTTCTCCGGATCGATCAAAGTGCGAAACACGGCTGATGGCGGCGCATCGATATAGATCGAGAGCGTAACGTCCGGATTCTTGGCGCCGTAATCGACGAGGAGCTTGCCCTTCCCGCCTGCGAGGTGCGCGGAGAAATTGCCCCAATTGAAGCGCCACAGATCGTCGATCATTTCCTTGGCGCGGTTGATCGCCGGCGCCTCTATGAAACTATGCTCGCCTTTGACGATACTGGCTTCGGCACTCTCAGGATCGGCTTCGATGCTGAATGACACTTCACTGTCGCGATCCTCGATGCGCCAGGTGTATGCGACGGCGCGGCCAGCCTCGAAGCGGGTGATCTTGCCATCAGCGCCGGAAGCCGTCGGCGTCCCGAGCGTGTGCTTACCCCAGAAACGATAGGCGCCGCCCACGCGCGGCTCGACCTCAGCATGCTCGGCGAACCAGCCCTGCAAATCTTCGGCGTTCGTAAGCGCCGCGAAAACGCGCGCAGGCGGCGCTGGAATCTTCCACGTGAACTCGTGCTTTAGCGCGCTCATGTTTCGCCCTTCTTGGATTTGGCTTTCGCCTCTTCTTCCACCACACGTTTGAGATCGACGAGTTTCGCCGCCCAGAACAATCGATACGGCGCGAGCCATTGATCCACCGCCTGCAACGCGGCGGGATCGAGCCGATAATAACGCGACGTCGCTTCGCGCCGCTCGCGCAACAAACCTGCTTGCCGCAACACACGCACGTGCTTGGCGATCGCCGGGCGGCTCACAGGAAAGCGCCGGGCGATATCGCCGGCGCTCATTTCCCGGTTGCGCACCAGATCGAGGATCGCGCGCCGCGTCGGATCGGCGATGGCCGAAAAGGCGCTTTCTGTGCGGGCTCCGGCTTTTGTAACCATATGGTTACGCTTAACCGAACAGGGTTCGTCCTGCAAGCCCTTCCTTTGTTCGATTTAAGTTCGGAGCGATTGCACCAGCCGGGTCATGGCGCTGGCGCCGACGAGCGGAGCGAAGAACGGAATGAACGAGCACGCGAGCCCGACCAGAAACACCTTCAGTCCGTTGCGCTTGCGTAGTTGCACGGCGTCGCGAAAGCTCATGTGGCGCGCGGCGGTGACGGTTGAATACTCGCGGCCCATCAGGAAGCCGTTCAAGCCGTAGAACACGATCGCGTTCACCACCGGAATAAAATAAAGCGGGATCACCAGCAGGTTCAAAATCAAGGCCGGCAACGCAATGCGTGCGCCGTTGAGCAGACCTTGGTGGAGCGGCACTGCACGCCCCGCCGGCACGCCAATCTTTTTCTCCACCCGCTCGGCAGCAACATCGAACAACAAGCCGCCAACCAACATCGAAATTGCCGGCGACAACGCGATGGCCAACACAACCACGGCAACGCTGGCGACGAACTCCCCCGCCGTCGAGACGTTAGCCAGCCAGCCGCCGCCGTCAGGAATGAGCGGCACCACGTATTTGATGAGCGCGCCAGCGGCCAACACGGTCAGCGTGACGGCCAGGATGAAGTTCAAAATAGCCAGAAGCGTCAGGCGGCCGAATATAACGTCCTTCAGCCCCCCGAGGATTGCCGTCATTGCTCGCACCAAAACGCGCCTCCAACGCTTCCCGGGTTGACGTCCACACTAGGCGCTGAACACGCTCACGCCAAAGGAGTTGCTTCGATGACGCAAGGCGAAGGCGAACAGGTGACGTCCGGATGGCGTGCCGAGGCCGCCGAATGGGCCAAGACGGCCGCCGGCGCCTTCGTGGCGTTCATCGCCTTCACCACGGTCGCGTTTGCTCAATATGAGATCCCGTCCGAGAGCATGGTCCCGCACCTCGAAGTCGGCGATCGGGTGACGGTTTCAAAGTTTGCCTACGGCTACAGCCGCTATTCATTGCCATTCGAGGCTGGCCGTTTATTGCCGGCGCACAACGAACGCATGTTCGGCGCCCTGCCACGCCGGGGCGATGTTGTCGTGTTCATCCATCCCGTCACCGGCATCACGATGATCAAACGCGCGATCGGTTTACCGGACGACGTAATTGAAGTGCGCAGCGGCGAACTCTTCGTCAACGGCGAAAGCGCCGAGACCGGTGCAGCTGAGTTTATCGAGCGGCGCACGAACACTGGAGAGAGGCAACGGGCGCGGCGCTACGAAGAGACGCTGCCAGGCGGCCTTGTGCACGCAAGCCTTGATCTCACGCCGCGCGGGCAGTTCGACAATTATGGCCCCTTCACCGTCCCGGCGGGCCATATCTTTTTCATGGGCGACAATCGCGACAACTCACTCGACAGCCGTTGGGAGGGCATGGGGCCAGCGCCGATCGAAAATCTGATTGGCCGCGCTGAAATCGTTTACGCAACTGCGCTTGGCGGCTGCGAGGGCGGTGAAATTGATTGCCCCATGCAACGCTGGCTCCGGCCGCCGCATCACTGACGGCTGCGTTGCACGAGAAAAAGCCCCGCCAGAATGAGCGCCGCGCCGAACAGCGCAATCGGGCCAAGAATTTCGCCGAAAATCAGCCATGAGAGCGCGGCCGCCGCGAGCGGCTGCATCCACAGCAGAACCGTTGAAACCAAAATCGGCAGACGGCCAACGCCGTAAGCGATCAACCCCTGCCCGCCAACTTGGGTGACGACGCCCAGCCCGATCAAGATCAGCCAGCCGTTCAGCGAGTGCGGTAGAAGCGGCTCGCCGAGGATGAGTGCGAGCACAAACGCAACAGCAGCAGCACTGAGCGCCGCCCAAAACATGATTGCGCCAACGCCGACGCGTTTGCCGATCGAGCGCACGATCAAAAGATAGGCGGCGTATCCGAACGCCGAGCCCGTCGCCATCAGATCGCCGATCCACGCCTCGTCAGCGCTCGCAGGACCTGGCGCGCGGCCAAGCGCGAGCAAAACGGCGCCGCTCAATGCAATAGCTCCGCCGAGCAGAATGGCGGGCGCGATATTTTCCTTGAGCAGCAGCCAACCGAACAGCGCCGCAAACAGCGGCGTCATGTTGGTGATCAAGGTTGCGTTGGCGACGGTGGTTTTCGTGAGCGCGGCAGCCCAGAGGCAAAGCTCGAGGCCGAAGAAGACGCCGGCGATCAGCAAGAGCCGGGTATCGCGGCCGGACGCAGGTTTCTCCGTAAGCGCCCAAACCGCCAGGATCGGCAGCGCGAACAGGAAGCGCCAGAGATTGGTGGCCACCGGCGGCAGCTCCGAGAGCCGGATGCCAATCGGGGCAAGGCCGATAAGGGCGGCGCCCACCAGTACGGCAACCGCCGCACCCCCTATTTGCCTGCCCTCAGCCATGGCTGGAGGTCGCGCGGCCGGGGCCGGAAAGCAATTGGGGCGTCCCGCCGCTGCCTCCCCCTATATCTGGCGCCCGATTCTCCGCCGGACCGGGCCGACTCGGCTCCGAATCGGGGTCCAAGAGCTCATTCGTGACATTTTTTGCGGGCCCGGGAGGCGCGCCCAACTCGTAAACAAATGCGTCCAAAAGGCGCCCAAAACGCCGAAATGAAGCCGCTCCAGCCCCGTTTATTATGGTTAACGCACACCCTTTATCCACATCGCTCTTAACAGCAAAATCTCTGCTGCGGACGCTTCTCCATTGACCCTGAATTAACCGGTGGCATCACTACATATAGCGGTGCGGTTCACAGCGCGGCCCCAGGTTATGTGGTTTGGGCTGGGGCCGAGTCGGATTAACACAGAGCTAAATTCGGGGGCTACGCGATGCAGGCACGGGCGGAAAAAGCTGGAGTTCACCGCATGGGCGAGGTCCATCGCGGCAAACCCAAGCCGCTGCGCCCGCTCAAGGTCGTGGACAAGGTCGTTACGGACCCGAGCCGCGACGCGTTGCTGACTGAGTTCGGCAAAACGACACTGCAGGATCGCTACCTGCTCCCCGGCGAAAGCTATCAAGACATGTTCGCGCGCGTCGCGACCGCGTTCGCCGATGACATTGGGCACGCGCAACGAATCTACGATTACATCTCCAAGCTTTGGTTCATGCCGGCGACTCCGGTGTTGTCGAACGGCGGCGCCGAGCGCGGCCTGCCGATCTCGTGCTTCTTGAATGCTGTCGGTGACTCGCTCGACGGTATTATGGACACCTGGAACGAGAACGTCTGGCTCGCGTCGAACGGCGGCGGCATTGGCACCTATTGGGGCGGCGTCCGTTCCATCGGCGAAAAGGTCGGCCAGAACGGTCAAACCAGCGGCATCATTCCGTTCGTGCGCGTGATGGATTCGCTCACGCTCGCGATTAGCCAAGGCTCTCTGCGCCGTGGCTCGGCCGCAGTTTATCTCGACATCCACCATCCCGAGATCGAGGAATTCCTCGAGATCCGCAAACCAGCCGGCGACTTCAACCGCAAAAGCTTGAACCTTCACCACGGCATCAACATCACCGACGAATTCATGATCGCAGTGCGCGATGATTTGCCGTTCGCGCTGCGCTCGCCAAAGAATCAGGAAGCGCTGAAGCACGTCAACGCGCGCAAGCTTTGGCAGAAGATCCTGGAGCTGCGCCTGCAAACCGGCGAGCCCTACATCATCTTCTCCGACACCGTGAACAAGCAGATGCCGGCGCACCAAAAGAAGCTCGGCCTCAAGGTTCGCCAATCGAACCTGTGCTCGGAAATCATGCTGCACACCGGCATGGATCATAACGGCCGCGAACGCACCGCCGTTTGCTGCCTCTCCTCGCTGAACGCGGAAACCTTCCAAGAGTGGGAAAAAGAGCCGGATTTCCTCGAAGACGTGTTCCGCTTCCTGGATAACGTCTTGCAGGACTTCATCGAGCGCGCGCCTCCGGAAATGGAACGCGCCATCTATGCGGCCATGCGCGAGCGTTCGGTGGGCCTCGGGCTCATGGGCTATCACTCGTTCCTGCAGCGCCAAGGCGTGCCGATGGAATCGGCGATGGCCAAGGTTTGGAACAACCGCATCTTCCGTCACATCCGCCGCGGCGCCGACGCTGCTTCGGTGAAGCTGGCGCAAGAGCGCGGCGCCTGCCCGGATGCCGCCGAGAACAACGTCATGGCGCGCTTCTCGCACAAGCTCGCGATCGCACCGACGGCTTCGATCTCGATCATTTGCGGCGGCACTTCCGCCGGCATCGAGCCGATCCCGGCAAACATCTACACGCACAAAACCCTCTCGGGCTCGTTCTCGGTGAAGAACCCCTATCTCGAGCAACTGCTCGAAGAAAAAGGCAAGAACACCGAAGCTGTGTGGAGTTCGATCCTGAAGAAGGAAGGCTCGGTTCAGCATCTCGAATTCCTGACCGACGAAGAGAAGGCGATCTTCAAAACCGCGTTCGAAATCGATCAGCGCTGGATCATCGAACTGGCCGCCGACCGCACGCCCCTCATCTGCCAAGCGCAATCGCTCAACATCTTCATCCCGGGCGATGTCGATAAGTGGGACCTCCACATGCTGCACTGGATGGCGTGGGAGCGCGGTGTGAAGAGCCTCTATTATTGCCGCTCGAAATCGGTGCAGCGCGCCGGTTTCGCGGGCGAAGATAACAAAGCCGATATCGTCAACGAGCCGCTGATGACGAGCGAGCGCACCGATTACGAAGAATGCTTAGCGTGCCAATAGCGCGCTGATTGGTTTGGGTTGGAATCGAACTAGCGCGGAGACTTCGGTCTCCGCGCTTTTGTTTTGGGAACTCGTCGCGGCGCGAAATGTTTGCAGCGGATGTCCGACGCTGCGGCCAAAGAAAAAGAACACCGAGCCACAGTCCACGCCTACACCTGGGCGGGGTATCTGGGGCTGTTCGGGTGCGTCGCCGCCGTTGTCGGCGACGTGGTTACCGTAGGGCTGCGCGATGGGATGAGCCTGATGGCGCATTCGATCAGCCACACCGCCGCGGGCAAACATTCTCTCATCGTCGATACCGGCCTTTGCATCTTCGCCGCGGGCATTCTCGCCATCGCTTGGTCGCTACATCATTGGCGCCTGGGCGGACGCTATTTTCGCGCGGGGACCATCGCGCTCGGGCTGTGCGCGATCTCGATCTTCTTTCTCGCAGTCTGGAACGGCTACGATCCTGCCGCGGCGGACGACCTTGGGCTCCACATGTGGCTCGTCTATGCGATGTCGGCCCTCTTCCCGCTCTCTGCGCTGTTGCTCGCGGGCGGCTTTGGCGAAGTGCATCGCAATTGGAAGCGCTTCAGCCTGGCCGGCATTACGCTCTGGGTGCTCGCCGGACCGCTCTATTACGTGATGCCGGAAAGCGTGAAGGGTCTGTTCGAACGCGTGACCATGTCGCTGATCGTAATCTGGGTCGCCGGCATCTCGCTGCTGCTGATCCAGCACGGCCGCAAAGTGGCCGCACGAACACACCTCTGATTGGCTCTATTCGCGCTAGAACAACCTACGCCGCAGCCCGCGTGATCAGTGTCCGCTTTTCACCGAGAGCGGACATTTTCTCAGCACAGTGGTTCAAGCGGGCACGAGGCGCCTGCGTTGTCGAGCGCGTCAGAGCTTGGGTTGTCCAGAGCTTGCCACGTCATGAAGGGGCAGACGCCGATCAAGCGGTCACCATCGTCTAGTTTTACGCCAACGTCCCGCAGCCAAAGCAATCCATCTTTGTCGTATGGTTCGCCCAGACGCTCGGCGGCTCTCGACTCGCTTTCCCACGCCAGAAGCTCTTGGCGCGTTGGGCTGGATGAATTTCCGCAGAATTGGCCGCGCATTGCCTGCAACTGAAGTCGCTCGGCAGTGATGTAGCGCCAAGTTGATGCTTGATCGGATTGGAGGTGAGCGGAGTCGATGGTCTGATAGCCGACTAGCCCGACGTTGAGCGCCAACGAGAGCACCAGCGCGATCACTGTCCAACGGATACGCAAAGGCTCACTCCCCGCGTTTCTGTGCCAGCACAGCATGAGGGTGGCAACGTCCGCTTCCGATGCCGTGGACGGCTCTCCTACCCGCCGGCGGCGTATGCTTCCGGTTTGAGCCGGAGGAGAGCCATGAGCAACGTAGTTACGATCGGGCTGGATATCGCGAAATCGGTTTTCCAGCTACACGGGATCGATGCGTCCGGCGCGGTGGTGCTGCGTCGTAGACTGCCCCGATCTCGGATGTTGGCGTTTTTTGAAAAGCAGGCGCCGTGTTTAGTGGGGCTCGAAGCGTGCGGCACCTCACACTATTGGGGTCGAGAGTTAACCCGACTCGGCCACGATGTGCGCCTCATCCCGCCAAGCTACGTAAAGCCCTACGTTAAACGCCAAAAGAACGATGCGGCTGACGCTGAAGCGATCTGCGAGGTCACAGCCAATAGCGGTCAGCCGCTTCTATGCCACACCAAAACACGACTTCACCCAGCAAAATCAAGCACCGCGCAAAAACGTATCCCACACCCAAAAAGCTGAGCGATACTGCACGCATCCCTCGCAAGGGAGTTCTCGTTGCTAGCCGAGCAATTCAGAAGCGAGGGATGTGATCGAGCGTGAAGGTGCTGTCCGTAACGCGTCCGGCTACCCGGAAACGGCGGCGCGAAAATAGAGGGGGCGCCCTCGAAGTTCGCGCAGCAATTCCGTCAGCAATGACGGCGACAGAGCACACCGAAGCCCGCGGGATAGCAGCGTAAGGCGCGAACCGCGGGAGGACACAGTCCAGGAGAGTGAAAAACCTCCCCGTGACGGCCCGATCGAAAACGATTGCAACGGGGCGCGTGCGACGCGCAGCGTTGGTCAGCGATGATCAGCGCACCACTGAGACTACCTCGGCGCTTCCTACGCGCCCCGTCTCCCTTCTTCGGGGATCGGTTATCGGACTCGGTTATCGAGAAACGGCGGCGTTCATCAACGCGCGCTGCGTATTCGGCTGCGCCCCGATAACCGATCCCCGACAACCGATCTCGCGCGGGCACGGTCATCAAGCATTCTGCTCAAGCGCTTGTGATTGAACCGATTTTGCGGCGTGACCACGGTCACATCCTGCATCCAAATCACTGCATAGATTCATCTATCGCTCAGGAAACACCCACGGGTCCTGCGAGTTAGGGAGACATGACCAAGCTATCGGCCTCCGGTTTTGCAACAGCGATCGCACTGGCGATGATCGCCGGCTCCGCGATTACGTTGCGCGGTGAGTCCGCGGAAGCTGCGCCGGACATGGCGATTATCGAAGCGCCGATGAACACGCTCGAACTTGGCCAATGCCGGATTCATTATGAAGCGCTGCCGATGGACAAGCAGCCGGCGGCGATGGAATGCGAACACGCGCATTGGGTTGCACAGCGCTGGGGCGGGTCTGTTCTTAAGGGCACTGCCGAAGGCGAAGTGGAAACTGCCGCTTACGATGGCCGCAACGATTTTACCGGCGTGCCGAGTGAAGCTCTGCCCCGGCGTGGCTATTGCCGCGCTTGGATCGAAGGCGTTGAAGTTTCAGAGCAGCCGGCTGAAAGCGATTGCCGCGAGGCCCGCACGTTGGCCAGTGAACGCGGTGGCCGCGTAATTTTCATGCCGTTGTAGACGCCTACATCGCGCGAAAGATATTCGCGTGGCCCGTAAGGATACGCTCGATCTGCGCAGGATCAGGCTCTAGCGACCACTCACCTCTCTCGAACGTGCCGCCCAGCACGACGCCGTCGCGCCGCCCAAACATATAGCCTTCGCGCGCGATGACGTTGTAATCGACCTCCGGCTGCGGCAGCAGGATCGCAAGTTGCCCGCGCACCGGCATGATCTCCGTATCGCCAAATAGCCTTCCGGCGCCGAGGCCAGTGCAATTGAAAATGGTGTGCTCAGGCAAAGCTCGCACTTGGGCGATGTCATCGAAGCTGCGCACAACGATTTCACCGCCAGCTTGGCGCACGTCCAATTCCATGCGGCGCAGATAGAGCGGCGTTTCGATCATCATCGTATCGAAGCGGCGCACGCAGGGGCGCGGGAAATTGTGTTCGAGCGGATTGAGATCACGCTGATTGACGACCAGCGCACGCATCGGATCACCTTCCGCAGCTGGATAGCTGGAGCCCGGCCGGTTCGAGAGCGAGTAGTTCGTCTCCCAGTTCACACCATAGGCGTCACCGACGAGACTCTGATAGCGGCGGAAAGCAAAGCGCGCGGCTTGGAAATGTTGCTCGAGGTAAGCGGGCGTGACCGCGTCGTTGTCGTACACCGAAGCCGGCCACCATTGCGCGCCGGCGACGTTCGAGGTGGTGTTGGGCGGCAGATCCTTAGCGTAAACGCGCACCCGCGCGCCGCGCTCTTGTAAGAGACGCGCAGTGGCAAGACCGACAGCGCCGCAACCAAGCACCGCGCAATCCGGGCGCGCGGGATCGAAACCGAGATCGACGGCGAGCTTGGCTGTACCCCAGGAAAGCGTAATGCCGCCGCCGCCATGTCCGTAATTGTGCACCAGAACTTTGTCGCCCAGCGCCTCGCGCTCTACGCGAAAGCCGCTGGGACGGAATGGACGCAAGCCAACGTCGATGCGGATCAGCCGATCGCGGGAAACACGCACCGGCGCGAGGCGCGTGCTGGCCGGCGGTGTGCGGCCGAGATCGCGCTGCAATCCGTTGCTGAACCCGCGCGTGGCGGCGCACGAGGACGCAAGGCCCGCGGCGCCGATCGCCAGAAGTGTTCGCCGTGTCTGCATCTTTGTACCCTACGAGCGCATGAGATATGTGCTGGCGCGGGTGTCAACGAACTCTTGCGGCGGCGACGATTCGGGCCCACATCGGCGCGATGCACGGGCACCACGGCCACGCTCACGATCACACGCACGACCATGGCCACCACCACCCCGCCCCCACCGACAAACGTTATACAATCGCAATCGCGCTAAATCTCGGATTCGTACTGATCGAGGCGGCAGCGGGATTTTACGCGAACTCGACGGCTTTGCTTTCGGATGCGGCGCATAATCTGTCCGATGTTCTGGGACTGGCGCTCGCGGGTGGCGCAGCATGGCTGGCGACGCGGCAAACAAGTGCGCAGCGCACCTACGGCTTTTCAAAAGCCACGGTGCTGGCGGCGCTGGCGAATGCACTCGTGTTGGTGATCGCATGCGGCGGGATTTTGTGGGAGGCGCTGCGGCGCTTCTCGGCGCCGGAGCCGGTTGAGGCTGGCTTCGTGATGGCAGTGGCCGCCGTCGGCGTGCTGATCAATGGCGCGACGGCGTTGCTGTTTCTGGCCGGGCGCAAAGAGGATGTGAACGTGCGCGGCGCCTACCTGCACATGATGGCGGACGCGGGCGTGTCGGCGGCGGTGATCGTCGCGGGCGCGGCGATCTGGTTCACGCAATTGCACTGGATCGATCCGGCGATCTCGATCGCGGTGGTGCTGCTGATCTTGTGGGGCACGTGGGGACTGTTGAAAGAGTCGCTCGATCTCTCACTCGACGCGGCGCCGGCGAACATCAAGGTCGAGGACGTGCGTGCGTTCCTCGCCGCGCAGGCGGGCGTGACTGCAGTGCACGATCTGCACGTGTGGGCGATGGGCGCGACCAAGCCGGCGCTTACGGCGCATCTGGTGCGGCCGGAGGGCGGCGACGATGCGTTCTTGGCGGCGGTGTCAGCTGAACTCGCGCAGCGCTTCGGGATCAAGCACGCGACGCTGCAGGTCGAGCGCACACAGAGGGATGATTGCGTGGAGTGCTGAGCCCTATTCGGCCCAAGTCTTGAGCAATTGGTGCGCGATCGCAAAAGGCGGCGGGGCGAACGCTTCTGGGTGTTTGGCGGCGATGAGGAGCTTGGCTTCCTCGCGCGTGAACCAGCGGCCGGTTTCGAGTTCGAACGTGTCGATGGTTTCGCGGTCGTGCTCGACTTCGCAAAGCACGCCGATCATCAGTGAATGCGGAAATGGCCAAGGCTGAGTTGAGTGCATGCGCACTTCAACCACTTTCAGTCCCGCCTCCTCCATGGTCTCACGCGCCACGGCTTCTTCGATCGCCTCGCCAGGTTCGATGAAGCCAGCGAGCGCCGAATGCATGCCGCGCGGCCACATCTTCTGACGCGCAAGGAAACATTTATCGCCGAATGTCGGCACCATGATGCAAACGGGATCGACGCGCGGGAAATGCTCGGCCGAACACATCGGACACGAGCGCTTCCAACCAGCTTCGACAACAAGCGTCGGCGCGCCGCAATTGGCGCAATAGCCGTTCTTCACGTGCCACTCGAACACCGCTTTGGCGGGGCCGAGCGTGGCGAGATCATCGTGTGAGAGGCGCGGGCCGAGGGCGCGCAGATCGTCGAAGCGACCGAGACCTTCAAGCTTGGCCGGATCGTCGACATCGATGGCGAAGTGCGCGGCGCCGGCGTCGTTCAGCCCCAGAAACAAAAGCCGCGCATCGTGGCGGGCGATGCCAGCGCGCGCGTGCGCGCCAAGCCAACCGGGAACAACGGCGCCGCCCGCCTCTGTCACAAACGGTCGCTGCTCGTTGAATGGAACAAGGAGCGTCGTTTCGGCCTTAAGCGCGGCTTCGAGCCAAGCCGCGTCGCGGCGATGATGACCGGCACGGTCGAGCGGGGAACGCGTGAAAGCGTTGGGATTTTGCAGCAGCAGCATCGGAAAAGCTTATGGCCCGCCGCGGCCGGGGCGCAAAGTTCTTAACATGTGGTAATGGGCGTGTTACCACACACGCTTGACGCGAGGAAACGGACCGGGGGGACGTTCATGATCGGCGGCAAACGTGACGCGGGCCTTGAAGGCGGCGCAGAACTCTTCGCCCCCGACATCGAAGAAAAGACGCCTGTTCTCAAACGGGGCATCCCGCTTCCGTTCTTGGGTCGCGTCCCGCACGTCGCGAGCAAAAAGAAAGCATTTTACGCGCTGCTGCTCATCGCGGCGCATATTGATCGATCGGTGGACCGCCGCGAGCTGCAGGAGATCAACGCGCTTTCACTCTCTAAGCGCGCCGAGTTGCAGGAGAAGATCGAGCCCAGACTGGTATCCAAAGAGATCGATCACTACGCCGAACTGGCCGCGCGCCGCATCTGTAACGCGAACGAAACCGTGCGCGCGTCGGCATTCATGCACGTGCTCGATATCCTCTACGCGGATCAAATGCTGACCGACGCAGAGACGAAGTTCATCAAAGACCTGGCGATCATGCTGCAGCTGAAGCCCACGGATGCGCGCGATTACATCGACATTATTCGTACGAAGAACGCTTGTTGAAGAGGCTTTGTATGGCGGACAGACCGAATGCGGCGGACTATGACATTCTCGACGAAGTGCTTCGCCAGAACAACGGGGCGGCGCTGCCACGCGAGGTCGCGTTTCTGACTATCCTTATGGGCGCGATCTATGCCGACAACCGCGAACGCAAAGTCGAAACACAAGAAGCGGACGCTTTGATCTCCCGCGTGCGTACTCTGCAGACCATTCCCGTCGATGACCGAGAGAAGCGCCGGGAAGAAGTGACGCCACTTGTCAGAGATGAGCGAACGCGGGCGGATCGGGTCAAGATCGCTTGCGAAAGCGTCTTGCAGGCGCAGGCCGGCTCACCGCCAACAACCCCGGAGGCGCCAGGATTAGCAGAGTCGGTGTTCGCGCACGCGTGCGACGTCATCTACACCGACCTGGAAGTCACCGACTCTGAGATGAACTTCATCAAGACAATCGCCAAAAATCTAAGGGTGACCCCGGACCGGGCGTCACTCATCTTGCAGGCGATCGCAGCGAAAAACCGCTATTAGGAGGGTGTGATGTCCAACGGCGAAGCGGCCACCCCGGCAGACTACGAGGCCGCACTCGGACCTGTGTTGGCCCAACCCGGCAATGTCATGCCGCTTGAGCGCGCGTTTATCACGATATTGGCGGCATCGATTCACGCCGACGGCAAGGTGCGAAGTGTCGAGATAGAGGAAATGGAAGCGCTGATGGCGCGGATCACAACTCTAAAGGGGATGCAGCCGGAAGAGCGTCGCCGCGTCTGCGACGACATTTATCTCCTGGTAAAAGACGAAAAGCCGCGCAAGGACCAGGTCAAGCTTGCATGCTTGAGCGTCTCAGCGGCGCGCAGCGGCAAGGAGTTCGGGCCAGCGCCTAAGAGGGGCATCGATGAAGCAATCTTCGCCCACGCGTGCGATCTGATCTGCTCAGACCTAAGCATCCCAAAGAAGGAAAGAGAATTCCTTCGAAATTTGGCGATTGATCTCAAAATCGATCCGGCGCGCGCGCAAAAGATCATGGATACGCTGCGCTTGAAGAACAGGCACTGATCTAGCTCACTCCGGCCGGCGAAAGCGCAACACGAACTGGTCGGTGCGCCCGCGGATGTCGCCTTCGAAGACGCGGAGCGCGCGGTCGTCGGCGGGGTTGCGCAGGACTTGGCTTTCAGAATCGAGGACGAAGCCGGCGGCGGTGAGATCGGCGATCACGCGCGCACGGTCGATGCGGTGGAGCGTATTAGTGACCTCGATCGGACTGCCGTCGGCGGCGGCGTGGTCGATGATGATGAGAACGCCGCCGGGCTTCAGCGCGTCGAACATTTTGCGGTTCAGCGCCGGCACGTCGATGGCGAGTTGGGGCAGATAGAAGTCGTGATAAATTTGCGAAATGAAGATCGCGTCGAGCGGCTCTGAGATCGTCCAGTTCTGATAGCCGTCGGTCAGGTGCGTGATGTTGGAATATTCAGCGGCGACGGCGGTGAGCGGGCGCGGCCGTTCGGGCGTGCCGGCGCGATCGACGCCGTAGACGCGTCCCTCGCCTGCCGCGACCGAGAAGAGGCGCGTATAATAGCCGCCGCCGGGGCCGATGTCGGCAATGTGCGCGCCGGGCTGGACGCCCGCGAAGGCGAGTATCTCAGCGGGATGGCGGAGCACGTCACGCTCACGATCTGCGGCGGGTCGGCGCGGATCGGCGATTGCGGCGAGGATGTTGGGCGAAGTTGCGGTGACCTCAGCGGGCGCGGCCATCATGATGCTGGGGATCGCGCCGCCGGCGCAGGCTGCGGCGAGCACGGCGAGTCCGATGGCGAGGGTCAGGTTCCGCATTTTGCGCTCCGGGTGTCAGGTGTCAGAGATCAGGTGTCGGAGCTTTTTTCGGCATGTTCAAGCTTCTGATACCCGACACCTGATACCTGACACCCGATGATTCCGGTCACCGCCTCCATTGCCATCGACGAGCGCGACCTCGAGGAGCGCTTCATCCGCGCGGCTGGGCCGGGCGGCCAGAACGTCAACAAGGTTTCGACCGCGGTCGAGCTGCGCTTTCAGATGAACGGCTTCACCGAGCTGCCGGATGATGTACGGGCGCGGCTGGAGCGGCTGGCGGGGCGGCGTTTGAACCTTGCCGGCGAGATCGTGCTGCGCGCGGATGAGCATCGCACGCAGGATCGCAACCGCTCTGAGGCGCTGGCGCGTTTGGTGGCGCTGGTCGAGCAAGCCTCGCATCGACCGAAGCCGCGCAAGAAAACCAAGGTACCGCGCGCTGCGAAAGAGCGCCGCTTAGAGGGCAAAGCTAAGCGCGGCGATGTGAAGTCGAAGCGCGGGCGGGTGCGGGATCAGGATTGAGGTCGGGGATCGGTTATCGGGGTTCGGTTATCGAGGCCCGAACGCTTCCGAGACCCGACAACCGATTCCCGACAACCGATTATTCCGGCCGTCTGAACCGCAACACGAACTGATCGGTGCGACCGCGGATGGCGGGATCGAAGACGTTGGTGGTGCGCGTGTCGGCAGGATTGCGCAGGACATCGCTTTCGCCATCGAAAACAAAGCCAGCCGCTTCGATTTCAGCACGGACGGTCGCTTCGTCAATGCGGTGCGTGGTGGTTTCGGCGTTCGTCTCGATTGGTGAGCCGGCGACGGCAGAGTGATCGATAACGATGTAGTAGCCGCCGGGCTTCAGTGCGGCGAAGGCGGTGCGGTTCATGGCGGCGCGGTCGCCGAGGGCATACGCGGTCAGCGCCATGTCGTGATAATTTTGCGCCGTGAAGATAACGTCGAGCGGCTCGGGATACGCGAGCGCGTCATAAGGCGTGCGCGCCATCACGGCGTTTGGATATTCAGCGGCGACGGCGATGACCGGCGTTTCGTACTCACCCGCGACGCCATCGGGGCGGATGGTGGCGTAGACGCGACCTTCGTCGCCGACTGCGACCGCAAAGAGACGCGTGAAATAGCCGCCGCCCGGGAAAATTTCACCGACGCGGTCACCCGGCTCGATCTGCGCGAAGGCGAGCATTTCTGCAGGACGACGCATGGCGTCACGGTCACGATCGGCCTGCGGGCGGCGCGTATCGGCGACGGCGGCGACGATGTTGGCGGCGTCGGGCGTGACCTCCGCGCGAGGCGCTTCCGGCGCGGGCGCGGTTTGTTGGTTGCAGGCCGCCAGCGCGATGGCGGCGACAGCGGCGATCAGGACGTGTTTCATCAGGCGTCTCCCTGCCCTCGTGCTAGCGCGGCCGTGGCGTGCGGTCACCGGCGGCGCGACGAACGGCACGCGAGTGCGATCAACGCCCGCGTTTGGTTTGCGGCGGGGGCATGAGTTCCAGTTGCTCTGGCGGCGGCGGCAGGCGCGGCGCGGCTTCGATTTGCGGTGGCGAGGCGATCTCGATGCCGGCGTCGCCCGCGCCCAATTCCTTGAACTTGCGCGCTTGTGGCAAGACGCGGCTTTCGACCGAGCCGATCATCTCGTTGTAAGTCTTCACCGATTTGCCGATCGAGTCGCCGACCTTGCCCATGTGATCGACCATCACCGCCATACGACGGAAGAGATCGCGGCCGAGCTCGGCGATTTCCTGCGCGTTCTTGGCGCTCTGCTCCTGGCGCCAACCGTAAGCGACGGATTTCGCTAGGGCGATCAAGGTCGACGGCGTGGTGATGATGACTTTCTGCTGAAAGGCGTCCTCAAAGATTGCCGGATCGCGCTCTGCGGCGGCGGCTAGGAAGTTTTCACCGGGCACGAACAACACGACGAAGTCCGCCGTCTTCGGCACGTGTTCTTGGTAGGCCTTGGACGAGAGATTTTTTACGTGCGAGCGCAATTCCTGCGCGTGCTTCTTCAGATGCAGTTCGCGCGTGGCATCGTCAGTCGCTTCGACGGCGTCTAGATAGCCAGAGAGCGCGACTTTTGAGTCGACGACGATACAGCGGCCGCCGGGGAGATTGATCACGACGTCGGGGCGCAGGCGCGCGCCCTCGCCGTCCGTGGTCAAGAATTGTTCGACAAAATCGACATGGGCGGAGAGGCCCGAGAGTTCCAGCACGTTGCGCAAGGTCTGCTCGCCCCAGCGGCCGCGCATTTTAGGCGACGCACGCAGCGCTGAAAGCAGCTGTGTGGTGGTCTTGTTGGTGCTGCCGACGGCTTCGACGATCTGGCGCACTTGCTCGTTGATCGCGGACTTATCCTGCAGGCGGGCTTTCTCGAGCGCTTCGACGGAGGTTGCGAGTTTGGCGAGCGCTTCCTGTGCGGGCGTCACTACTTCTTTGACGCTGCCCGCGGCCGCTTGTTGGTGCTTCTCGAACGTCTGGCTGGCGAGCGCCATGAAGCTGGCTTGCGAGGTTTCGAGCGCCTTGGCGGCGAGCGCCAGGAAGCGTGCTTCCTCAGATTCCGAGCGCTCGCTTTTTTGCGCCTTGGCGCCCGCGAGTTCGGTGGCGAGG
The DNA here is from genome assembly GCA_001464425.1 of Alphaproteobacteria bacterium Ga0077535. GTDB lineage: Bacteria > Pseudomonadota > Alphaproteobacteria > Caulobacterales > Aquidulcibacteraceae > Vitreimonas. Next base: position 109,282 of record LNEK01000026.1, on the reverse strand, counting down.
TCGAGGTTCTGGCGGCGCAGGCCATCGAGCTCGGTGCGCAGCCGGTCACGCTCGGCGCGGATGGGCTCAACGCCAGCGGAGCGGTAGGCGAACCAGACGGCAGCGCCAATGGCGGCGACGGCCAGGAGAAGCAAAAGCGATTCGGTCATTTCGGAAGCCTAGCAGTCCGCCGGCCCCGACCACATGCCCCTCCGTTATAGGGTTGATCTGGCGCATGGCGAAAGGGCCGCCGGACGCCTAGTTTCTGAGGATGAACGTGTTTGATTATCTGATCCCGATCGCCCTCCTCGTGGTGTTCGGCGTGCTGTGCTTTGGCATTTACGCCATGTTTCGCGGCGGCGACTTTGGGCGGTCCTGGTCGAACAAGGCGATGCGGCTGCGGGTTGTGGCGCAGTTCGGGGCGGTTCTGATCCTGGTTGCGGCGCTGTGGTTTAAGCAGCAATACGGGTGACATGGTCCGTTTAGATAAGATCGTCACCAAAGCCGGCGATGGCGGCGCGACGCGCCTCGCCACTGGCGAGCCTGTGTCTAAGGCCAGCGCGCGCGTGGAAGCCTACGGTGCGGTAGACGAGGCGAACTCCGCAATTGGCGTGGCGCGTCTTCACACGAGCGCCGATCCCGTGCTCGATCCAATTTTGGACCGGATTCAGAACGACCTCTTCGACCTCGGCGCCGATCTGGCGACGCCGCACAGCGACGAGCTCAAGTTCGAACCGCTGCGGATTCAGGCGAGCCAAACCGATCGGCTGGAACGCGAAGTCGAGCAGCTCAACGAGAAGCTGACGCCACTCACCTCATTCATTCTGCCCGGCGGCACGCCGGCTGCGGCGCATCTGCACTTGGCCCGCGCAATTGCACGCCGGGCCGAGCGCGCCATCGTCGCGCTCCGGGATGTGGACGACACTGTCGCGGCGGAGACGGTGAAGTATGCGAACCGGCTTTCGGATTTGCTGTTCGTCGCGGCGCGTTACGCGAACGATGAAGGCCGTGCTGACTTGTTGTGGAAGCCGGGCGCGAACCGCTGATGCGCGGCGGCATTCACCACATTGATCTCACGGTGAAGGATGCTCGCGCATCGCGCGCGTTTTACGAAAGCGTGCTCGGCTTCATGGGCTATCGGCTGAGCGCCGGAAATCCGTTCGGGGAAGATGAGACCGGTTTTGATTTCGATCTGCACGATGGAGATCAGTTCTGTTCGATTGGCATTCTGAGCGCGTGTGGCGAACATGCGGCTCGCGTGCATGATCGCTACAGTCCAGGGCTTCATCACATCGCGTGGACAGCATCGGACCGCGCCGACGTGGATGCGATGTACGCGCATCTCTTAAGCATCGGCGCGATGATCCTTGATGCGCCCGCTGAGTATCCGCGCTACGGCGCCGGATATTATGCCGTGTTCTTCGCTGATCCAGACGGGTTGAAACTCGAATACGTGCACAAGCCATAACGAAAACGGCCCGCGCTTTCACGCGGGCCGATTCATTCGTTAGCGTGAAGCTGGCTTATACGCGGTCGTCGCGACCGTCTTTGCCCTTCAGCGCGTCTTTGACGTCGCCGAGTGCTTCGCGAGCTTCGCCTTTGGCCTGATCGGCCTTGCCTTTGGCTTTCATCGACGAATCGTTCGTCACGTTGCCGATGCCTTCTTTGACGGCGCCCGAAGCTTTATCGGCCGCGCCTTTGAGGTGCTCTTTATCCATGAGGTCTCCTTTTCGGTATGCAGGAGAAACGTGGGTGAGCGCCAAGGGGTTCCGATTACAAATCAGGTGGCGATGTATTGCGCACCGTTCATGGTTAGCGTTGCGCCCGTCATGAAACCTGCTTGTTCCGACGCCAGGAACGACACCGCGTGCGCAATTTCATCCGCTTTGCCGAGGCGACCAGCAGGAATGCCCGCAATGATTTTCTTCAGCACCTCTTCCGGTACCGCTGCGACCATTTCCGTATCGATGTAGCCGGGCGCGACGCAGTTCACAGTGATGCCCTTGCTCGCGCCTTCTTGCGCCAAAGCTTTGGTGAAACCGATCATGCCAGCTTTCGCGGCTGAATAGTTCACCTGCCCGACTTGGCCTTTTTGGCCATTGATGGAGCTGATGTTGATGATGCGGCCGTAACCGCGCGCGCGCATGCCTTCGATGACTTGGCGGGTCATGTTGAAGCAAGAGTCCATATTCACGCGAATGACTTCGGACCATTGTTCGTGGCTCATCTTGTGGAAGAAGCCATCGCGGGTGATGCCGGCATTGTTGACCAGCACATCGATCGGGCCGAGCTCGGCTTCGACGGCCTTGGCAGCATTCACGCAATCCTCGAACGAGCCGACATTGCCTTTGACGACCATGATGCCGAGTTCTTTGGCAGTGGCCTGCGCGGCCTCCTCGTTGCCGGAATAGCCGGCCGCAACTTTGAGACCATCAGCCTTGAGCCGGGCCGAGATGGCCTTGCCGATCCCTCTGGTGCCACCGGTTACGAATGCTACGCGCGCCATCTAGTCCTCCCGAATTTTCGTCTGATGCGAAATCTTCTGGGATCACATTGCGCGACTCTATGGGAGAGGCAACAGCGCCCGCCAAAAATGCTATGCTCGTCCGGAAATTAGGAGCGCCCCGCATGACCGACCTCACCGCCGCCCGCCTGAAGACCGTGCGCGACCACATGGCGCTCGAGGTGACCCACGATTGGGACGGCGTCATCGCGACGTTCCAGCACCCGCGCTACGAGATGCACGGCGGCGGCCAGGTGTTCGATGGCGAGGCGGCGGTGCGCGGCTATTTCGCTGCGTCGCGGACGCCGTTTCCGGATCAGGGCAACGAGATCATTGCGCTCGCCGCCGATGGCGACACGGTGCTGGTGGAGTTCTGGCTGACGGGCACGCACCTAGGTCCGCTAAAGCTTGGCAGCCGCACGATCGAGCCGACGGGGAAGAGCTTTCGCATCCGCATTGCGGCGAGCTTCGAGTTCGCGCCGGGCACGGATAAGATCATTTGCGAGCGGCCCTATTTCGATCAAGGCGCGGTGTTGCGGGCTTTAGAGATCGCGTGAACGCAACCGCGTGTTGATCTTTTACGAGCGCTCAAACAGCGGCCCGGATTTGGACGCAAGGTAGAGCGTCATGCCGATCGCTGGCCACTGCACCCACCAGCCCTCGCCCGTCATCCAGTCGAGGACGGCGAGAGCCGCCAAGATTGCACCGAGGCGCATGGCGCGCGCGATGAACTGTGATTTGCCGTCGCTCTTCGGCGCCGCGTTGCGCGCCGGGCGCGCGCCAGTATCAGCGTCACTGCCGCCGACGCTGTAAACGGGAATGCTCTCAGCGAAATTCTTCGGATGCTTTTCGCCGAGATACGCAAAGCCCACAGAGAGCTTCTTTTGCACCTGATCGTAGACCTGCTGCGAAATCAGGATGCCGCCGGGCTCGGCCATGCTTTGCAGACGCGCGGCGAGATTGACGCCCTCGCCCAAGAGATCATCGCCATCGACGATGACATCGCCGAGATGGACGCCGATGCGGAACTTAAGCGCGCTGTTGGCGTCGGTCGCGAGTTCGCGCTGCACCTCGATAGCGCATTGCACGGCTTCGACGACGGAAGGGAACTCGGCGATCAGGCCGTCACCCGCCGTGTTGGCGATACGGCCGTGGTGGCGGGTGATGAATTGCTGAAACACAGCGCGCGACGCGCGCAGGTCCGTCAGGGTCCGCACTTCGTCGGATTCCATGCTGCCGCTGTAGCCGGCGGCATCGGCGGCGAGGATGGTGGTGAGCTTGCGCTGGACTTGGGACATTGCGGGCGGTTTAGCGTGCGGCGGCGCATAGAGCTAGCGGATCGGCCTATTGCGTTTGGCACTGCGCGGAAATGGCGCCGTTGGCGCCACAAAATGGCCCCGCGCAATCGCTTTAAGACGCCTCCACGCCGCGCCTGCGCTGCAGCCTTTCCATGTGAGACGCTCCCTCCTTGACGCACGTTTCAATCGCGCGCCCGCGCACCTTCCGCCTTCGACCACAATCCGCCGGCAAGGCGCTTACATTTGGCCGCGCGGTCAAACGCTTCATCGCTGACACGATGAGGCGGCTTTCGCTTGCGGTGCTGGCATTGGCTTTCGTCAATGTAGGCGGCGCTGACGGCGCGTTGCGCTCGCTCGCGGACGCGACCGCGGATTACGCGCCCTTCGCCTCCGCTCAATCGACGGCCGAAGCCACGGCGCTAACGCAAGCGCGCGCGGCCGCCCTGCTGTGGACCATCGACGTCAACGGCGATGGGCTTGTCGATTTTTCAAACCCGACACACGGCGGCGTGCGCGGCATCGATGCGTTTGGCTCGGGCGATTTCGGCGCGGTGCGTGATGCTGGCAAACGACGGCACCACGGAGTCGATTATGTCGCCGAAGTTGGCGCGCCGGTACGCGCGCCGATTGGTGGACGCGTGACGCGGCTGGGCGATGCCTATGGCGGCGTCGGCGGGCTGCGGTTCGTGGAGATCACCAATCCGGTGACCAAGCTCACGGCGCGGATTCTTTACGTTGCGCCAAATGTGGTCGAGGGCGACATCCTGCTCGCCGGCGAAGCGATCGGCACAGCGCAGGACCTAAGCGCGCGTTATCCCGGCATCACCAACCATGTGCACGTCGAGCTACGCGACGCCAACGCGCAGCTGATCGATGCGTCAGAGCAGCTGCCGTCGGCGTCCATGCAGCAAGCGCTGCGGGCCGTGGCGCCGCGCGAGCTTTAGCGCCTACCGCTCAACACACAACGCGATGCCCATGCCGCCGCCGATGCAGAGGGTGGCTAGGCCTTTGCTCTTACCGCGGCGTTGGAGTTCGTAGAGGAGCGTCGTGAGAACGCGCGCGCCTGAGGCGCCGATCGGATGGCCGATGGCGATGGCGCCGCCATTGACGTTCACGATCGACGGGTCCCAGCCCATGTCTTTGTTCACGGCGCAGGCTTGCGCGGCGAAGGCTTCGTTGGCTTCAACGAGATCGAGATCGCCGACTTTCCAGCCGGCGTTTTCGAGCGCGGCCTTAGACGCCGGGATCGGGCCCGAGCCCATCACAGCCGGATCGACGCCGCGCGAGGCCCATGAGGCAATGCGCGCAAGTGGCGTCAGGCCACGCGCCTTGGCTTCGTCGGCTGTCATCAGCACGAGCGCGGCTGCGCCATCGTTGAGGCCGGAAGCGTTGGCGGCGGTGACGGTGCCGTCTTTTTTGAACGCGGCGCGCAGGCCAGCTGCGCCTTCGAGCGTGGCGTCGTGTTTGATGTATTCGTCGTTCTCAACGACCGTATCGCCTTTGCGGCCCTTCACGGTGACAGCGATGATTTCATCTTTGAACTTGCCGGCCTTCTGCGCGGCGCTCGCCTTCTGCTGCGAGAGCGTAGCGAACTCGTCCTGCTGCTGACGCGTAATCTGCCACTTCTCGGCGACGTTTTCGGCGGTGATGCCCATGTGATATTGATTGAAGACGTCGGTCAGGCCGTCCTTGATCATGGTGTCGGCGAATTCGACCGGGCCCATCTTGGTGCCGCCGCGCATGTTCTGCGCGTGCGGGCTCATGCTCATATTCTCTTGACCGCCGGCGACGACGATCTTTGCGTCCCCTGCTTTCAGCTGCTGGTAGCCGACCACGACGGCGCGGAGCCCTGAGCCGCACACTTGGTTCAGCGACCAGGCCGGCGCTTCGTCGGGCACGCCGGCGGCGCGGCTGGCTTGGCGGGCCGGGTTCATGCCTTGATTGGCGGTGAGCACCTGACCGAGCACGACTTCGGACACCTCTTTCGGATCGACTTTGGCGCGCTGCAGCGCAGCTGTGATCGCTGCCTTTCCAAGCTCGTGCGCGGGCAGTGCAGCAAACGAGCCGAGGAAGGAGCCAACGGGGGTGCGGGCGGCGGATACGATGACGATGTCGGTCATGGAAGAAGCTCCAGGGGCGCGAACGCCTTGGTCTGAAAGGGAGACTTCCCACCCCTATCGCACAAGCGGCGGGCGAAATCCAAGCCGGTCCGTCGCATCGACTGACCCTAAACAGAGGCTTTGTCTTGCATTGCGGCGAAGGACGCGGGATTCTATTGGAAAGCTCGCGCCTTCGCGGGCGCCATAATTCAAAAGGACGAACCCCGTGGCGGACGCGAACGGCCAACAGGCCGAGGATGTCGGCGGCGCACAGGCGCAGGTCGACCCGGTCATTATCAAAAAGTACGCCAACCGGCGGCTCTACAATACGGCGGCGTCAAGCTACGTGACGCTCGACCATCTCTCGGAAATGGTGCGCGAAGGCACGGACTTCATCGTGCTCGACGCCAAGACCGGCGATGACATCACCCGCTCTGTGCTGACCCAGATCATCTTCGAACAGGAGAGCAAGGGGCAAAGCATGCTGCCGGTCGCGTTCCTGCGGAAGCTGATCCGGTTCTATGGCGATCAGATGCAGGGCTTCCTGCCGCCCTATCTCGAAATGAGCATGGACAGTTTCTCAAAGGGTCAAGAGCAGATGCGCGAGCAATTCTCGCGCACATTCGGCGCTTCTACGCCGCTGGCCGCATTCGAAGAACAAGCCCAGCGGAATATGGCGATGTTTCAGCAGGCTCGGAATGCCAGGGGCGATGCCTGGCGCAGTAGCGCCCCAAACGCCGGCCGATATCGATGACAGCGACAAGGACGAGCAGCTCGCCCTTCTGCGCAAGCAGATGGAAGCGATGCAAAAGCAGCTCGACGCAATGGCGCGCAGCAAGGGCTGACGCGTTAGCCCGGCAGCGGCGTCATCAAGATTTCGTACAGAACCAGCAGCGTGTAGGCGCCCCAGATCACCGTGAGAGTGATTGCGCCGATGGCTGGCAAGCCAGCGGAGGACGCGCGGTTTTCGGTTTCGGCGGTGGTGCTTTTGGCCATGGCGATGCAACTCCGTAAGCGAAGGCGCTGTTCCGGAGCTTAGATTGGTTTGCGTTGCCCGTCATTGCGCGGCGCAGCATGGCGCTAGTCCCAGACCACCGGCTTGCGGTCCTTCCACGGCATTTCTTTTTCGAGCTGACCGGCGAGGCGGAAGAGTGTTCCTTCGTCTGCGTATTTCGCGGTGAACATCATGCCGATGGGGAGGTCATCGCGCGATTGGCCGAGCGGCAGTGAGAGCGATGGCTGGCCGGTCATGTTGAACGGCGGCGTGAAGCCGAACGTGATGCGCTGGCGGCGATCGAACTCCTTCAAATCCTGCATCAGCGTATCAAGGAAATCGACACGCGGCGGCGGCGTACACATGACGGGGCAGAGATAGACGTCGAACGCTTCGAAGCGTTGCAGCACTTCCCGAGTGCGCAGGCGCAACTCCTGCAGACCCCAGAGCGCCTGCGCGCCGGTAAGCGCTTTGCCAGCTTCGTAAGCGCGGCGCGCCAGGCCTTCGATCTCGTCGCCCGGTTCGCGGCCCTTGATGGCGACCCAGCGCGAAATGTTGGCGGCGAAGTTCGAGGCGGAGACGATGCCTTGGGCGCGGTAGAGCGCGCGATAATCGATGCCGAGCCCCTCTTCATACACGTCATGACCGAGCGCTTTCAGCGTTTCTGCTGTGCGTTCAATGGTGGCCTGCACATCCGGGTCGATCGGATCACCCGCTGGCGTTTCCGTGGACCAGCGGATGCGCAGTTTGCCTGGCGAACGCGTGATCTCTTCCAGATACGGGCGCTCTTGATGCGGATGCGCATACGGGCTGCCGGGCTGCGGCGCGCCGGTGGCGTCGAGCATGGCGGCGCTATCGCGCACGGTGCGGCTGACGACGTGATCGACGCTAAAGCCAATGACGCGATCGGTATCGTGTTCACCATTCGGGTTGCGGTCGCGCGTGGTCTTCATGCCGACGAGGCCACAGCATGCCGCGGGGATGCGGATCGAGCCCAGGCCATCGCTGGCGTGCGCGAGCGGGACCATGCCGGCAGCGACAGCCGACGCCGCACCGCCGGAGGAGCCGCCGGAAATGTGATCCGTATTCCAGGGATTGCGACATGGGCCGAGCAGGGCCGACGTCGTAACGCCCGGAATACCGAACTCGGGCGTGTTGGTTTTGCCGGCGAGCACAACACCTGCGGCGCGGTAGCGCTGGGTGAGAATTGAATCGTCGGCGTCGGCGTCTATGCGGGCAAACCGGCTCGCGGATGTGCGCGGCCAGTTCTTAACTCTGACGCCGAGATCCTTGATCAGAAATGGCACACCTTTGAACGGGCCGTCAGGCAGCGGGCCAGAAGCAACCGCGCGCGCTTCGTCATAAGCTTTGTAAACGACGGCATTCAGGGAGCCATTGTGCCGCTCGATGCGTTCTACCGCTGCGTCAAGCAATTCGGCCGGAGTGACTTCGCGTTTGCGCACCAGCTCGGCTAGGCCAAGGCCGTCGTGTTCGGCGTAGTTCTGCATCGTTTCCTCCGGGGGAGACGATAGCGGTTAATTCGCGTTTGGCACGTCGAATGCAGTGGCAAGGCACATGAGCGCAGATGGTCTCAAGCCTGAGGTAATCGACGCGGAGTTCGTCGATGTCGGCGAAAGCCGCCGCCAGGACCGGCGCGCGCAAAATCGCCGGACAGTGCGGGCCAAGCTGGACACGCTATTCGCTGCCACTTTGGTGAACCAGATTGCTGCCCAGGAAGAGACCTGCACTGGGGCGTACGCGCTGACGCAAAAGCTGCGCGCGGGCGTTGTGGTGAACGTCGAGGCTTAGGCCGTTTTCTTCGCGGCTTCGAATTCTGCAAGCCAAGTATCGATGGCGTCCAGGCGGGCTTCGATATCGCTGATGCGGTCGCCGGAATCGGCGTCCTCGGGTGTCGCGCGCGGGGCGACGCCGCTCTTCAAAGTCACTTCGACAAGATCAGATCCGAGTACGTTGGCGAATACCGCAAGCTCTTCCGCCGTCGGTTCGCGCTCATGCGTGAAGATGCGATGCAACTCGGTGGGCTCGATGCCGACGGCGACGGCCAACGCAGTGCGATCCAGCTTACGCGCAGCAAGCTTCGCGTCGAACCAGACAGCGTCAAAAAACAGGGACATTCGGTCACCCGCCAAGCGATCGGCGCCATTCGTGCAGAAGGCGCTGGACCATGAACCTGGTCATCCTTCCCCGATTCGGCCGCTGGCTCGACTTCTCAATCGCTCTAGCTGTGGGCATGTGGTGCCTCTGACGGCGGGTTAGCGCGCACGACAAGGGCAGCAGGGGTACCCCTACTGCCCTATAATGCCGTTTTCGCTTACTGCCTTATTGGCCGGCGAACTCAACGTCGCGGCGGGCAGAGATGATGGTGACGACGACGCCAGCGAGGACGTCGAGCAGCGCCATGATCATGATGATGAAGAAGACGCTGGTTGCGAACGCCGGGTGGAGCAGGAATTCCACCAAGCAGATGATGAAAACCAGCATCGAAAGCGCGTGATTGAAGATCGCGGCCGAACCCGTCGACGTCGACTTCAAGAGTTCGACGAACAGCAGGATCAGCGCCAAAAGCACCATCACATCGCCGAACGTGAGCACCCACGGCACGCCTGACGCCATCGGCACTTGCAGCCAGGGTGACAACAGATGCGTGCGCACGTCGATGTTGTCGCCGGCTGACGCCGTCGCCCCGAACGCCCAGATATTGTACGTCAGCACCGGGATCAGGATCAGCGGAAAGACGTTGAAAATGGCCCCCATGGGACTCCCCTCGTTAATTGGCCTGCGGTTTCTACCAGCAGCGGCCACACCTGCTGCGCCTAACGGATTTCTGCTCATAGCTCGTCCGCTCCCCCTGGAAGCCGGGCCCGGCTTCGTAGCCACATAACGCCCCATAGGTCCGTCATGTTCGCGGCTAGTCTGCCGAGATTCGTATAGTTCGAGCGCCCGGCGCCCCTCTGTCGATGATTAACTTCCAAAAACTCGACTGCATAGCCTTCCCGCAACATCAGTGCGGCCATGAAACGGTGCATATGGTCGAAATACGGTAATCGCAAAAAAGCTTCGCGTTTGAAGACCTTGATGCCCGAGCCGCTATCATTGGCGCCGTCTTTCAACGCCGCCTTGCGGATATTGTTGGCGATGCGGGACGCAGTGCGCTTGCTCCAATTGTCCTGACGCTTGGTGCGCGCGCCTGCGACCATGCCGAGTTCTGTAGGAGCGTCGGGCCTGGTGAGCTTGGCCAGCAGGCGCGGCAGGTCCGCCGGATCGTTCTGACCATCACCATCCAACGTGCCCACGATCGGCGCGCGGGCGGCGATCACGCCGGTGCGCACGGCGCGGCTTTGGCCGGCATTCTTGCGGTGCCCGAGCAGGCGCAGGGCCGGCAATTCAGGTTTCAGAGCGGCGAGTTCGGCGCGGGTGTCGTCGCGGCTGCAATCGTCGACGAAAATCATCTCGTAGGAGCGGCCATCGAGTACCGCGGCGATCTCACGGGCCAGAGCGCCGGCATTGCCGGCCTCGTTGTGCAAAGGCACGACAACGCTGAATTCGATGCTCTCGGCCAAAATGGGCGCCTTCTTCCGCTCGCGGCGGCTCTCTTAGCGGTTCAGCCCAGCCGACGCGAGGGCGCAAGTCCTGCATAAACCTGCCTCCTGACCGCCGAAAGAGCTATCACCCGCCTGTGGCGCAGTCCCAACCCTCCCTCTTCGAGCAATTCGCCAGCGGCTGGCGCGGCTACGCGCTGATTGCGTTGATCGCGCTGATGTCGGGCCTGTTTGGGGCTGGGCGGGTGCCGGTGATGGACGCGGATGAAGCGCGCTTCGCCCAGGCCAGCCGGCAAATGGTGGAGAGTGGCGAATACGTCCTCATCCGGCTGCAGGACGAGGAGCGGAGGCTGAAGCCAATTGGCGTTCACTGGGCGCAGGCCGCATCGGTGCAATTGTTTGAGCCGCTGACAGGGCGGACGAATGCGATCTGGCCGTACCGCCTGCCCTCGGCGCTGGGGGTTGTCCTGGCGGCGCTAGCGGTGCTGTGGGGCGGCACAGCGCTAATCGGGTCACGGGCAGCGCTTTATGGCGCGGGGCTGTTTGCGGCGGGCGTGCTCGTCGGTTTCGAAGGCATGACCGCAAAGACCGATGCGCTGCTGCTCGGGTTTACGACTTTGGCGATGGCGGCTTTGGCGCGATTGCGGGCGCCGGCCGGCCGGCCGGGGCCGCGTGTGCTCGCACTTGTGTTCTGGGCGGCGCTTGCGCTCGGCGTGATGATCAAGGGGCCGGTGACGCCGCTCGTTGTGGCGCTGACGCTGCTGGCTATCGCAGGATGGGAGCGGCGCTTTGCGTGGATGAAGCCGCTGGCGTGGTGGCCTGGGCCGCTGTTGGCGGTGGCGATCGTTGCGCCATGGGCGGTGCTGGTTTCGATCGAAACCAATGGACGCTTCTTTGCGGATATGTTCGCACAGGACATCGTCCCCAAGCTGCTGAGCGGTCAAGAAAGCCATTTCGCGCTGCCCGGCTTTCACACGTTCCTGCTGCCGTTTCTTATTTTCCCGGCGACGTATGCGCTGCCGGCGGCGGCGCGGATCGTGTTGGACGCTGTGCGCGCGCCGAGGAACGATGACGGACAAGCGCCGATCAGGTTTTTGATCGCGTGGGCTGTGCCGATCCTGATTTTCTTCGAATTGGCCCCGACGAAGCTGCCGCATTACGCGCTGCCTGCTTATCCTGCCATTGCGCTTTTGTGCGGCGCTGGCTTGAACGCAATTTTGGGACGGCGCTGGCGCACGGCGCATCCGGCCGGCGTCGTGATGTTTGCGGTGTGCGGCATCAGCATTGTCGCGCTGATGGCGGCGAGCGCCACCTTTATGCCAGGCGATTTCGCGGCCGATTTCCGGCGCGCCGTTTCAACCGCTTTGATTGGCATCGGCGTCGTTGGCGCAGGCACAGTGGCGCTGATCATGTTGCGGCGCCCAGCTGCGCGCGCGGCGGCAATGGTGTTGTGTGCACTCGCGCTTTCTTTCAGCTTGCGCGAGCGGCTTTTGCCTGAGGCGCGATCGCTTTTTGTGAGCAGTGAAGCGGTAGCGGCGTTGACGCGGGCGCGCCTGACGCCGCGCGATACCCGCCCGCTCTGGGTGGTCGGCTACAATGAGACTAGCCTCGTTTTCCTCACCCGCACTTCGATCCGCGTGGCCGAGCCGACGCAGGCGGCGGAGATGGCGGAGGCAGGCGATGCAATGATCGTGGAAGGACGTTTGCTGCAAACCATGGCGAGCGATCTGGCGGTGCGCGGGCTCGCCTTCGCGCCAGCTGAGCCGCCCGTGCGCGGCTTTGCGCTAGGACGCGGCGAACGCGTGGCGTTGTTTGTGGGGCAAGTAACCGAAGCGCCGGCGCTCAACGAAGCGGCGGACGGCCGATAACAAGATCTTTGAGGCCGAGCAAAACGATGAGCGCGGGGCGCGCAATGGCGGCAAAAGCTTTCTCAAGCGGCGTCTTGGCGCTCTTACTCGCGAATAGAGCCAAGCCTTGCGCCAATCTTCGCCCGCGCGGGTCGCGCTGAAACTGTACGCCGGAAGCTGAAGGCTGAAAGAGGACGCTGCCGCCTGCCGCAGAGGTGCGTCTGCATAAATCGAGATCGGCGGCGTCGGTGGCGAATGCTTCGTCAAATCCGCTGAGCGCAAGAAAATCACCGCGCGGCATCAACATAAAGGAGCCCGATACGGCCGCGACCTGTGTTGCTGTGCCTCCACTTCGGCGCTTGCGGCGCTTGGAAGCTGGGAGGTCCATGGCGACCGCGATCGCCGAAAATGCATTGAGTGCGCCCGCGCGTGCGGCTGAACGATCCCTTCCTTCTATGTCAATCAAACGTCCACCGACGATGCATGGCGTGCGCGCACTGCCGCCAGCCGTCGCGAGGCGCACCACCGCGCCGCGCTGAAGCACGACATCGGCGTCTAAAAACAAGAGCAATCTTCCGCGCGCGCTTTCGGCGGCGCGGTTGGCGGCAGCGGCGGCGCTCAGCTCAGCCGGCGCCGAAATCAATTTCACGTCGCGCCGATCAGCCTGAAAAGCGCGTAGCATCGACGAGACGCTGACATCGTTTCCGACATCAACGACAATGAGTTCATCGATCCAAGGATCAGCCAAAATACTGCGCAAGCAGAGATCGAGCCGCGTTCGCGCAGGGCTTGTGCCGCGTACTTTGGCGACCACCACAACGGCGCTCACACGCAATTCTGTCGTCGTCGCCGCCGACTGCGCGTGTGTAGGGAACTTGTCCACGCTGTCTCCGCCCCCGGGAGCCCATCTCGACTCTAGGTAGTGTGTCGCGAGGATGTGGCGGCGTCTAGTGCGCCATGTGGCGGGCTGGGGACGGAAGTGGCAGCCTTACGTCGGTTTTAGCTGAAAGCGGGCCGCCGGCGGCAAATCCGGCGGCCCGTCACAATTTCAGCCCCGCTTCAGGTCCGGCGCCTTGGCCTCTTCGACAAGCGAAGCGATTGCTTCGTCGAGACTGAGAAGCGTCTGCGCCTCGCCGCCGAGTCGGCGGATGGCGACCGAGCGATTCTCCGCTTCCTTCTTGCCGACGACAGCGATCACAGGCGTCTTCTGCAACGAGTGTTCGCGGATTTTGTAGCCGACCTTCTCGTTGCGCAGATCCGTCTCGACGCGGAGCCCGGCTTTGCGCATCGCGGCGGCGACGTCTTCGGCGTAGCCGTTCGCATCTGACGTGATCGTAGCGACGACGACCTGCACCGGCGAAAGCCAGAGCGGGAATGTGCCGGCGACGTTTTCGATCAGAATGCCGATGAAGCGTTCGAGCGAGCCGAGGATCGCGCGGTGGAGCATTACCGGGCGGTGCTTGGCGCCGTCTTCGCCGACATATTCCGCGTCGAGACGATCCGGCAGCTGATAGTCGAGCTGGATCGTGCCGATCGTCCATTCGCGGCCGATGGCGTCCTTCACCGAGAAGTCGAGCTTCGGCGCATAGAAAGCGCCGTCGCCTTCCGCGATCACCGGCTCGACGCCCGCCGCGCGCGCGGCGTTCAGCATTTGCGCTTCGGCCTTATCCCAGAACTCGTCGGAACCGACGCGCATTTCCGGGCGCGTGGCGAGCGCGATCTTGTCGCTCACCATGCCGAAATCGGCGTGGATGGATTTGGCGAGTTGGATGAAGCGCGTCGTCTCTTCTTCGATCTGATCTTCGCGGCAGAAGATGTGGGCATCGTCCTGCGTGAACGCCCGCACGCGCATGAGGCCGTGCAACGACCCTGAAGGTTCGTAGCGATGGCAGGCGCCAAACTCGGCCATGCGCAGCGGCAGATCGCGGTAGCTCTTCTGGCCGAATTTGAAGATTTGCACGTGACCCGGGCAGTTCATCGGCTTCAGCGAAAGCGTTTCGCCCTCCACCGTCTCGCAGACAAACATATTCGGGCGATACTTGTCCCAGTGTCCGGACTTTTCCCAGAATACGCGATCAAGCACTTGCGGCGTGCGCACTTCGACATAGCCGGCCGCATCCAAGCGACGGCGCATGTAGGCCTCGATCGTGCGCCACAGCGTCAGGCCCTTCTCATGCCAGAACACCATGCCGCGCCCCTCTTCCTGCATGTGGAAGAGATCCATCTGGCGGCCGAGTTTGCGGTGATCGCGCTTCTCGGCTTCTTCGAGGCGATGCAGATGCTCTTCGAGCTGCTTTTCGTCGGCCCAAGCCGTGCCGTAGATGCGCTGCAGCTGCTGGTTCTTCTGATCGCCGCGCCAATAGGCGCCGGCAAGCTTCATCAGCTTGAAGGCTTTGCCGAGCTTGCCCGTTGAGGGCAAATGCGGGCCGCGGCAGAGATCGCCCCATTTATCGCCGTGCGAATAGACCGTGATCGCGTCGCCCGGCTTGATCACTTCGTCGATCGTCTCGGCTTTGTAGATTTCGCCGATCGACTTGAAGTGCGCGATGGCGGCTTCTTTCTCCCAGACTTTACGGATGATCGGCAGATCGGCGTCGACGATTTCGCGCATGCGCTTTTCGATCTTCTCGAAATCGTCCGTCGAGAACGGTTCGTCGCGGGCGAAGTCGTAATAAAAGCCATCGTCCGTCACCGGGCCGAACGTGACTTGCGTGCCGGGGAAGAGCTCTTGCACCGCTTGCGCAAGCACGTGCGCCGCGTCGTGGCGAAGCACTTCAAGACCATCGGCGCTATCGCGCATGACAAGTTCGAACTTGCCGCCGCCTTCGAGCGGGCGCGTCAGGTCCCACCAGGCGCCGTCGATCTTGGCCGCGACGACCTTTTTGGCCAGGGACTTGGAAATGCCTTCTGCGACGCCAAGCGGCGTCACGCCGTCATCGTACGAACGCTCGGCGCCATCGGGGAATTTGAGAGAGATGCTCATGGATTGCTCTTATCGGATTCGCTGTGTTCGGGCGGCGCGCGATAGCCGCGTTTCCAATCGCCATAGCGCCAGGGCGCGTACCAAGGCGCGCTAGCCGTCGCGGGCACGGGGTCCCAGCCGGCGCCGCCCCAGGGGTGGCAACGGCAAAGGCGCGCGCCCGCCATCCAACTGCCCGCCCAGGCGCCGTGCGCGCGAATAGCGTCGGCGGCGTAGGACGAGCATGTCGGCAAGTAGCGGCAATCGCGCCCGATCAGGGGCGAGAGCGTCCACTTGTAAAGCTGGATGAGGCCCAAAAGGCCCCGGGCTGGCAGGCTCGGCGACATGATGACTTTGACGATTGGGTTGATCTGACCGGGGCGCAAACGCTGCCGCTGCGGCGCGCCCGATCCCGCGCCGCCGGCTTTAATAGGTAGTCGTAGTCGTCGTCAGAAGCCGCATGGCGCTGAGATAGCAAAACTTGCTGGGTTTTGCGACCCCCTGTGGTTTCCGATACGGGAACAAAATACCGACTCGGGTATTTCTGGCAGCGCATGAGTAAGCCGGGGCGTGTCATCCTTACCTATGGCCGGAGCCTGATGGCTTTGGTGATCGCCCGCTCGCTGGCCGAGCGGGGCGTAGAGGTTATCGGCTGCGATGACGTCAACCTCACGGTGCTCTCGTTCTCGAAGCACGTGCGGGAAACCTTCACGGTCGCGCCCTGGGACTCGGCGCCGGAGCAGTTTCTGACGGACCTGGAAGCTGCCGTGCTCGAGTACGCGCCGCGCGATGGGCGCCCCTATGTGCTGATGCCCGTGTTTCGCGAGATTGACCTGATCACCCGCAATCGAAAGCGGTTTGAGCCGGCGATCAAGCTCGCGGCGCCGAACATCAAGAGCATCGAGCGGGTGACGCCGAAGCACAAGCTGGCAGAGCTTGCCGAAGAATTTGGCCTGGACGTTCCGGAGACGTGGCGGCCGGAGACGCTGGACGAATTGCGCGAGCGCGCGCCAAAGCTGATTTATCCTCGCATCGTAAAGCCCGTCGATGGCGCTGGCGGGCGCGGCGTCACCTGCGCCAAGACACCAGCTGAAATTGTCGAACAAGCCGAGGCGCTTGGCTTTGACGAGCCGCCTTTGGTGCAGGAGTGCATCGAGGGCGAGGATTATTGCGTCGCTGTGCTGGCGAACGCCGGCAAAGTCACCGCCATCATGGCGTACCGCAACGTGACGACGTTTCCGCGCGAGGCTGGCGCCGGCGCGGTGCGCGAGACGGTGGACGCCGCCCCCTTCCGCGCTGAGACGGAAAAACTGGTCGCGGCGACGAATTGGAACGGCGTCGCCGAGATCGATTTCCGCTGGAGCGGCGAGGCCACGGACGCGCCGAAGCTGATCGAAGTGAACGCGCGCTTCTGGGCGGGCATTTTTCACTCTATCGAATCCGGCGTCGATTTTCCGTGGCTGCTCTATGCGCAGACGATTGGGCTGCCGCTCGAGGAAGAGCCTGAAGCAGAAGTCGGCTCGACAACGAAGACGACGGGCGCGTGGTTGCTGGCGGCGATAGAAGACGTGGCGGCGTCCGATCCGCACTTCAACGCAGCGCGGCGCGCATGGCGCAATGCGAACCGGCGGATGAAGACCGGGCAATTGCTGGCGGCGCTGGACGATGCTGGCAAGGCGCTTGGCAACACGCTCGCCGTTGCTGGCGCCGTGAAGCAATTGCGCGAGGAAGTGCGCGATTTGAAAGACGCGCCGAGCGAGCTTTCTTCGGCAAACGATCCGATGGTGGGCCTGGGCGCGCTTTTTGTGCTGTCGTCACTGGTGCGGCACGGCAAGCTGCCAGCAGAAGTGACGTACGAAGCCGACGATACGGCGCGCGCCCCGGCCGAGCCGCCACCGCCGCGCACACGACCAGTGATCGGCATCACCAAGCCGGAGCGCGGCGATACGTTGGCGTTCTTGGCGATGAAACTGGCGGTGTGGTTGGCGGGCGGCGATCCGATCAAAGTGACGGCGCGCGCGCCGCGCGATCCGCGCACGATTGACGGGCTCATCTTAGGCGGCGGCGCCGATGTTTTCCCAAAGCGCTACCAGGGCGAGCCGAAGCCTGGCTATCGTTACGATCTGGCGCGGGGCGACATGGAAGCATCTTGGGCGCTGGCGGCGCGGCGCTTGGACCTACCGGTGCTCGGCGTGTGCCGCGGCGCGCAGATGCTCAACGTGCTCGCAGGCGGCACGTTGCACGCGGACCTCTCCGAGTTCGAAACCAAGCGCCCCAACCACATTATCGAACGCTTCTTCCACCGTTTCCCGGTGCGCGTGCGCTACAAGTCAAAGCTGGCGCAGCTGACGAAGTGTTCAAAAGAGATGGTGGTCAACGCGATCCACAGCCAAGCGATTGATCGGCTCGGCGTTGGCCTCACGGTCAGCGCGCGCGAAGCCAATGGCGTCATCCAGGCGATCGAAGACCCGGCGCCGCGCTTTTGGCTGGGCGTGCAATTCCATCCGGAATTTCTGATTTACCGCGCGCCGTTCCGGCGCTTGTTCAGAGCGCTGGTTGAGGCAGCCGCCGCGCGCAGCGAAGAGCGCCGACTTGAAGCGGCGGCGAAAGCGCGCGCTTCGTCCAAGACGGACGAAGCGGCGCCTGCTATCGCTTCAGCTTAAGACGCTGCCGTCCGGTTGCACTGGACGAGCGTGAACGCGCCCCAGCACTCAACGCGCGCGTCAGCCGCGTTCGGGAGCGAATATTTGCCGGCGACGTAGAAGCTTTGATACTCGCCGTCGCCGAGCGTCGCGACCGCGTTGCCCAAAGCGCCACCGAGATCGACTTGCTCAAGATCAGCGCTCGCGGCTTCACTCAGGACTTCGCGCGCAGGATCGCTGTATGCGCTTTCTGCCGGGTTGGTGAAGTATGCGGCGACGGCCACGATGACGATGAGAATAAGCGCTTTGAGCATGGTCGGGTCCCCTGTTGTGCGGGGACCATAGGACTGAAGTGACACCGCCGGAAGCGCCGGCGCCCGATTTTCGACGATTAGCTCCGTCCAGGCGGCGCAAAAGTTGCTGACAGCTTCTTAGGCGCCACAGCGCGCCAGGATTCATCCAGATAATCGCTGAGCTTGTCCAACGGCGGCTTTGATTTCGCGGCGAACGTGAACGTGACCCAGCCGGATTTGCCGAGCCCGTAGCCGGTCGGTTCGGCGCCTTTGATCTTGAGCGCCTCCTCACTGCGGAACGGCAGCTTCATCGAGCAGGTAAAGCCGCCATCGTCCGTGGCGCTCAAGAACATAAACGCCCTTCTGCCGGCGGCCTTGAAGGCGGAATGGCCCCAGGGAAAATCCTCGACTGTAGCGGGGTAAGCCAAAGCGACCTTGCGCAGGGCTTTCGCGTCGGCGTGCTTGAGAGGTGCGCTCGCGCTTATCCGGAAGCAGATAGCACGCCCCGCTTGGGAACGACTTGGCATTTTCAACTGTTGGCCCGCATCTCTCAGCGGAGCTTAGGTTATGAATGAAGTCTCGATCCTCGGCGCGATCATTATCGGCATTTTCGCCGGCTGGATCGCCGAACAAGTCATGGGCCGTAAGCACGGCCTGCTCACCAACCTCATCGTTGGCGTCGTCGGCGCCTTCTTGGGCGCGTTGATCGCCGGGATGCTCGGCATCAGCTTTGCCGGATTCTGGGGCAGCTTGGTGATTTCGGCGCTTGGCGCGATCTTGTTGCTCGCGCTGCTCAACTTCATCCGTCGCCGGCCAGCGTAACTAAGCGCGTTGCCTGGACGCTGCTTTGGCGGCGTCCAGTGCAGCGCAGGCGGCGTCGGCGCGAAAGCCGACGCTAGCTTCTTTGGGCCCCCCCGCGCGGCGGGGTCATTCTTCCGCGCCCATGCACAGCCGATTTCGATCTGCTGCAACGCCCTCCGCGCCAATGCTGACGTTCGTCACATCAAAACACGCCACGCCAGCTTCGCGTGAAAGCGTGCAATCACTGCCGGACCCGCTGCGCTGACATTGAAAGCCGGCGGCGGTGAGATCAGCGATTAGCGCCGACGGCAATTCACTCTGCGTATATCGCGCCTCTACGTAAGCCGTAGCGTTCGCAACCAGAGCTTCGACAGAAAACGGCTCGCGTGTTTGCGCGAGGGCCGCGGCGGGCATAGCCAGCAATAGGCCGACAAAGATAACTGTACGCATGTCCGCAGTTAAACCGCACCACACGGATTTGAATAGTCTATTTCGCGCTGGCTTTCGCCTGCGCCTGATTCAGGGCCTCAACAGCAGCGTCAAACGCCAACATGGTTGAGGCGTGGCGCGGCGGATATTCGCGTACGCCTTCAAGGTGCCGCAGCTCCCAGAAGCGCCCTGTGGGTGGCGCGGCGCCCTCGCGCAGCATGGCGCTCAAACCATCACGCGCAGCGCGAATTTCGGCCGGCGTCGCGCCCACGGCATGCATCGCCAACACGCCGGTCGCGGCTTGGCCAAGCGCACACGCTTTCGGATGCACGGCGATTTTACTGACCACGCCGTTCTCGACTTTGAGCTCCACCGTCACCACCGAGCCGCAGACGCGGCTGACCTTCGTGGCAGCGCCATCTGGCGCGTCCAGGCGGCCGACATGCGGGATGTCAGCGGCCAGTTCCATGATCCGGGGGTGGTAGAGGTCCTCCATCCGCCCTTATGTGGCCTTCCTTCTTGGGCACGCAACCGCCATTGTGAACCGTCCGAGGTCAGCCATGCTGCGACGCACTGTCTTGTTTTCCGCCCTCGCCGCCGCTGCGGCCCCTGCGTTTGCGCAGACGACGGAAACCCCGCCTGCGACCGTCCCGGACTTCGAGCCGATCGAGCCGCAGACCGCGCTAGAGCAAACGTTCGTGCAAGCGTTTCGCAGCCCGGCGATGCGGCCCGCGTTCCGGCGTCAGTTTCTTGAAAGCAACGTACTGCTCGTCACCGCGACGCGCGCGGCCAATTCGCCGCCGCAGTTTGGCGATGTGCCGGGCGGGCGTGCGGCGATGATCTTCACCAGCGATGCATTGCTCGAACGCCGGCTCGGCGCCGATACGCCGCGGGCTGGTATGACGGGTCGCGCAGCTCTGATGCGCGTGCGCGCGCACAGCGTCGCGATCAATCTTGGCTATGAGCCGACGTTGCTGCTGGACTCCGAAGGCATCACGCAATTCCTCGGAATTCCGCCCTCACCTGATTCAGCCGGGCCCGCCCAGTAGGCCTTCATCACCGCAGCTGCGGTCGTAAAGACCGCGCGTGCTGGCAAGGCGGCGATCACCCATCCGATCGAAGAGATGTACCTGCCAAGTGTGCGTGCAACCTGCAGCACGGATGATGCGGCGGCACACTTGCACAGGCGGGACGCCGCGATTGTCCGCCAGCGCGGGCGGCGCGGCGCCGCAATTGAACTGGCTTCGTCGCAGATCGGCGGTGACGGTGTTGATGGCGGCGCCTTGAGCATAGCGCGCACTCACGCCGCGCCGAAACGCGTTCAATGTTGCGCCCTCAGAACTCGCGCGCCAATTGCCGAGATCGAGCGGTGTCGACGGAATTTGGCCTGTGCCAGATGGCGCAGAGACGCCGCCCACCGGCGTTGAACACGCCGTGACAGCCAGCACCAGCGCGAGAGCAGCCGACCGCAGCATCAATTGGCGCCGAGGCACATCTTGTCGAAGCCGACAACCGGTTCCGGGCGCCCGCGCTCGACAACGACATACCAATCAATCGCGCACTGACGCTCCATGATCTCGATGCGACAATCGAGGCGTTGCGAATCTTCGCACGCAAAGCCGTTGGCTTCGAGATCGGCGCGGATGCGCGCGGCGTCGCGGCCATCGTTGAAGCGCTGGCGGATTTGAGCTTGGAACGATGCAGCGTAGGCAACTGGATCGGCGCTGCGCCACTGACCAAAATCGATGCCGCCGGATGCGCGGCCTTCAGGCGGCGCTGAGCTTCCGCCCGCTGGAGCTGGCGGCGGCAAGGCGGTGCCACGCTCGACGTTGAACGGTGTTGCGCCAATTTCATCAGCGCCGGGTTCGGCCCCGCCTGTCGCGCACGCCATGAGCCCAGCCGCCAACGTCAAAATCAAAAATCGCATGCGCTTTGTCCTTGTCCCTGGCGGGCTTAACGGCCCCAGGAGGCAGGTTCAAGGCGCGCCCACAATCATCCTCTGGGGCCGCCTTCGGTCTCGGCGGCGATGGCGGCGAGAGTCACGGCTTCGTCGTAAGTCTCGGTCGCTTGGACATGCTCCAAGAGGCCAAGCTTGGCGAGCGTGGCGCGCACGCTCGGCCGCATTTCGCAGAACACAATCTCCACGCCATGACCGGCGCAGCGTTTGATGAAGCGTTCGAGCGCGCTGGCGCCGGAGGCATCGGCCAGCGGCACATCACGAAAGCGCAGCACAAAGGCGCGCGGCGGCGGGAACGCAGCGTCGAGTGCATCATTCAAGCGGCTGGCAGCCCCGAAGAAGAGCGGCCCATGCAATTCGAACATCTCGACATTTCGTGGCAATTCCGCCCGCGCTTCGTAATTCTCCCGATTGGGGCGGCTGAAATCATCCTGATCGCGCTCAATCAGCGAAACGCCGTGTTCGATAGCCGTCGATTCCGCCATGCGATGCATGAAGACGATTGCGCCGAGCACAACGCCGACTTCGATTGCGACCGTGAGATCGACCAGAACTGTAAGCAGGAACGTCGCGACCAGCACCACCCGGTCACCGGCGGGACCGAGCAACAATTGGCGGAAGCGCTCACGCTCACTCATGTTCCAGGCGACGACGGCAAGCACCGCCGCGAGACTTGCGAGCGGGATCTGAGCAATCAAAGGGCCAAGCGCCAACATAAACACCAGCACAAACAGCGCGTGAAATATCCCAGCTAAAGGTGTCTGCGCGCCAGCGCGGATATTCGTCGCGGTGCGGGCGATAGCGCCGGTGGCGGAAATGCCGCCGAACAACGGCGCCGCGATATTGGCCACGCCCTGCGCCACGATTTCGCAATTAGAGCGATGACGGCGGCCGGTCATTCCATCAGCCACCATGGCGGAGAGCAAGCTCTCAACACCGGCGAGGAAAGCAATGGTCAGCGCCGATGGCAGCAATTGCTGGAGGCGCTCGAAGGTGACTTGCGGGAAGCGAAGCTCCAGCAGCACGGTAGCGGCGCTCTCTCCAAAGCGCGAGCCGATCGTCTCCACCGGCAAATTGAACAACGAGACCGCGAGAGTGGCGCCTGCGACGGCGATGAGCATGCCAGGCAAGCGTGGCGCAAAACGCGTCACCAAAAGGATGGCCCCAAGCGCGCCAAGGGCGATCGCGATCGTCGGCAGGGAAACAGTGTCGCGCACCGCCCAGAACGCAGCCATTTTTTCGATGAAGTCGGCAGGCGCCTCGGCCATGTCGAGGCCGAACAAGTCGCGAATCTGGCTGGAAAAAATGATGACCGCGATGCCGGCGGTGAAACCTGTGACCACCGGTTCGGGGATGTATTTGATCCAGGCGCCGACACGCATCAGGCCGGCAACGATCAAAATCGCGCCGGCCATCATCGTCGCCAGCGCCAAGCCATCATAGCCGTATTGATGCACGACGCCGTAGACGACGACGATGAAGGCGCCGGTTGGACCGCCAATCTGGAAGCGCGAGCCGCCCAGCGCCGAAATCAGAAAGCCCGCAACAACGGCGGTGATGAGCCCCTGCGCCGGCGTCACACCCGAGGCGATGGCGATCGCCATGGCGAGCGGTACAGCGACGATCGAGACCGTCAGGCCCGCAAGCGCGTCGGCGCGCAGCTTGGCGAACGAATAGCCCTCCTGCGCAAGCACCGTCACCGACTTGGGCACGAAGAGGCGCCAGTCGCCGAACAAGCCAGCGCGCGCGGGCTTCGAGTCTTCAGGAGATGTCATTGTGAGTCGGCCGCAATCATCGCGCGCGAGGGCGAGGCTGCACAAGGGGCCACACGGCCACGGGGTTCGCTTGAGCAGGATCAATGCGCCCGCTCTATCCGGGCGCAGCGTCTCACTTTGGGAGGTTCGGAAATGCGCCTTGCCGCCGCTGCGCTATTTGCGCTCGCGCTCAGCAGTTGCGCGCAAACGCCAGCGCCGCTCGAAGCCATCGAAAGCGGCGACGCCATTCGCGGCTTTGCCTTCGCGCAGCGAAATTGCGCCACGTGCCACGCCATTGCCGCTGGCGACGCCTGGTCACCCAATCCGCTGGCGCCGAGCTTTCAGACCGTCGCCGACACGCCGGGTATGAGTGGTCGCGCAGTCAACGTGTGGCTTGCCAGCGAACACCCGAGCATGCCGCACCTCATCGTCGCACCAGAGGACGGTGACGATGTGTGGGCCTACATGCAGACGCTGCGTTCGCGGTAGCGTTCTAAGTCAGCGCGATGGATCCGTAGCCGTCGCGCGGATGTTCTGCTGATCGGGTTGACGCGCGCTGGGCGGGCTGAAGGCGCGACGATTGAGCGGGCGCGACGGCGTGTAGGACGCCTCTTGAACGTGTGAACGCCGGCAGCGGCGTTCCATGGGCGCGAGGCTCAGCACTTGGCCCGGCAGGATGAGGTCCGGGTTTTGGATATTGTTCATGCGCGCGATTTCGAAGGCGCGCATGCGATCGCCATAGATGCGCTGCGCGATGAGGCCAAGAGTGTCGCCGCTTTGCACGGTGACGGAAGCGGAATCGCTGACCAACGCAACGCGCACGCCGGAGCGGCGCAGCACGAGATTTGAGGCGCGGTAGGCGGTGAGCCCGCCTTCGTCGGCGCGGCGCATGGCGATCGGCGTGGCGCCGTTGAGGCTCACGGCGATCGTGTCGCGGCCTTCGGGGTAGCTCACGCGCAGCTGCGAGCCGTCGCCGCAGGCAAAATCCTCCGGCTCATTGCTGAGCGCAGGCAGTGGCGCGAGCCTGGGCAGTGGCGCCGGCGGCGGCGCGACCTCGGCGGCTACGACAGGCGCAGGTGCGCTGGTCGTCACCGGCAAGCTTGCAAGCGATGGCCGCTCCCACAAGGCACAACCAGAAGACAGTAACGCTAGAGAAAGCCCAAGCGCGCTCAGCGCCGTACGTGCCGCAACACCCGCCATCACACCCTCCACGCCGTGTTGGCGTAGCGCTGATGCGTAGCGTGGACTAGCGAAAACGAACTCAGCCGACGCGAATGTATCGGCCATTTCGCGCCCTCAAGCGCGAAGGATTTTCTCCATTGCCTTGCCCTTGGCGAGTTCGTCGATGAGCTTATCGAGATAGCGGATTTCGCGCATCAGCGGCTCTTCAACCTCCTCTACGCGCACGCCGCAGACGACGCCGGTGATCAGCGTGCGCGATGGGTTGATCTTGGAGGCGGCGGCGAAGAAATCCTCGAACGTGGTTTTCTTCTTGATGTGCGCGTCGAGCGCTCTTTGCGTGTAGCCGGTCAACCAGCGGATGATTTCATCCACCTCGGCTTTCGTACGCCCCTTCTTCTCGGCCTTAGCGACGTAGTGCGGATAGACGCTGGCGAAGCTGGTTGTGTAGATGCGGTGCTTGGTCATGGCCACTTCCGTCAGCGCTCTCGAAACCAAGCCTACACTTCCGCAACACGGCCCATGAAGAGGCTCGTATTCGTCGGCTTGTGACGGAGCACGATGAAGAACGGGTGATCGGCGCGGAAGACGATCGGGTCGGGCTCCGGCCGCGGCATGGCGGACGTCGTGCGCATGTCGATCGCGGTGACGGCAGCGGCCTCGGTGCCCTCCTCATCGATGGCGAGGAACGTTTTGTGGATGACGGCGCTGATAGCGAGGCGGTCGGCGTCGGTGACGCCGGTGAAATCGGCGCTGTTGCTGAACGCGAGACGCAGGCCCAGCGCCTGCAAGTGCGGCGAGAGCTCGTAATCGGTGCGCATCTCGACCTTCGGCAGCGTGATGTCGAGGCGCGTGCGTTCAGCGCGGTCGAGGTCGCTGAGCCAACGATCAAGCGCGTTGCCCATCAGACGACGCTCGAAGGCCGCGAGGCCGTCGCGGGCGCGCGGGAGGAACACCGAGAGCGCGAAGGCGCCTCCGTCATATGCGAACTCAGCGGCCTGGAAGTCCTCACCTTCGTAGTATGGCGCGTGAGCGACCTGGCGCATGAGGCGCGCGCGTTGGGTTGCGCCGTTCTCGGCGAAGAAATCGCCGTCGCGCGTAGCGTTGGCGGAGAATTGGTTCTGCCACGTGCCTTTGAAATAGACAGCGTTGGTGAGCACGAGGCGGCGCGAGGGATCCTGTTGCGTTAGGATTTCTGGGATCCGGTCACGAGTCTCGCGTGCGGCCCACGCGTTGATCGTGCGCAAAGCTTGGCTCTGGTTGGCGATGAAGGGCACGCTTTCGATGGTGGCGCCGAGCTGATCGCGGATGGTGCGCGCGTAGTCGTCGCGCAGCGCCATCGTGCGCTCGACCCAGGCGGCGTTAGCGGTGGTGAAATCGCTGCCGCTCATTTGCGCGGCCAGCGCATCGCGGCGGGCGCGGGTTTGCTGAACTTGCGCGGCGACATCGACGTCGAAGCCGAAGGTGGACGCCATCTCAGCCGCGGTTGGGCCCCGCGCGCCGGGATAGAGCAGCGCGAAGGCCGAGAGGATGCTGTAGGGCGAGACGAATTGGTTGCCGCGGTCGGCGGCAAGTGCGCGGTAAAGCGCGAGTTCGAAACCATCAGGCAAGGGCGGCATCACTGGTGCTGGCGTGGGTTGCGGACTGGGCGGAGGTTCAGCCGCGCCTGGCGGAGCAGCGCAAGCGCTAAGCCCAGCGGCGGCGGCGGCGGCGGCGGACCACAACAAAGCGCGACGATGCATGCCATGTCTCCTGCCCTCGACGCATTGATGCGCCAAGGTTTGGCGAAGTGAAGGCGATCCCAAGCTATTGCCCCGGAAGTCGCGGCCCACGGCGCGGATCGATGCGGAGCGTCGGGAGAATGCGGATCGGGTTGCAGGCGACATTGTTTCGCTCGTTCGATTCAGCGACGCGACTGCCCTGATCGACGCCGGCGCAGAGGAAATAGTCGCCTGGCGGAACGCCCGTGGGTAACGTCATTGGGCCAATCTCGTAGCTTGGGGCGCCGTAACGCACGCTAGCGCCGGGGCCGATACTGTTTGTGCGCGAGACGCGCCCGCCGCGCAGCAGCACGTCTTCGCGCCACGTTGCGTTGTAGATCGCCCAACTCGCAGGCGCGTTACGATCGGTCGAAAGGAAGATATCGACCATGTAACTCGCGGCCGGCGGCGCTTCGATGGTTCCAGGGCAATTTGTGTCGCCGCGATTTTCGACGGCGAGCGTGATCATAATGTCCTGGCCAGCGCGCGCCTCGGCGCGAGCGCCGATCGTCGGGGATAAATCACAAGCGGCGAAGGCCGGCGCGCTGCAGGCGAGAAACGAAACGACGGCGATAGCGAACAAGCGCATGGCGTCCCTCCACTCTGTATCCCTCGATACGCATCGTGAGCCAGGACGCTCTGAACGCAAGCGCAAAATGGCCAGCGTGTTCGTTACTGTGTGGGCAACGAAAAACCGCCCCGGATTGCTCCGAGGCGGTCTCTCAATTTCTAGCGTTTATTGGCTGAGAAGGACGCTCAGGATAACGCCGGTTGCGATGCCGACGAGCAGCATTTGGCCGCGATCGTCTTCAACGTAGCGATAGCCGCGCGGCGGTGCGCGAAGGTGCTCGCGACGATAATCGACCGTGCGATAACGCGTCTGATAGTAGGACGGCAAACGGTCGCCGCGGCGCCAGCCGCGATAGCCGGCTTCGTACCCGTTGCGGCCTTCGTAGGCAGCAGGCGGCGGGCCGTAGTTCCAACGGCCGTTGTAGCTGTAGCCGTTGTGGCGTTGGTTATCCCAACGTTGGCGGCGGTGGTCACGGCGGTCATCACGGCGATCATCGTTGCGATCGTAGCGGTCGCCGCGATTGTCGTTGCGGTCTCCGCGGCGATCATCATTGCGATCACCACGGCGGTCGTCATTGCGGTCGCCGCGATGTTGACCAGCGGTCTGCGCCGATGCGGTCGCGGCCAGCGGGCCGACAAGCATCAAGGCAGCAACAGCCGCGATTTTTATGCGTTTCATGGAATGCTCCTCAACGAAAGCGATCACCCGGGGGACGGAGACCCTTCGTTTCGAACGCGGACCATGAACTCTTAAGGCTGAACTCGCTGTGGGGGTGCGGCTCATAGTGCGAACATGGTTGTGTCAGGGTGTGTCGGCGTGTTCCGTCCGCCGTCACTAGCCCTTCCGCCGCCAGGTGCTGCCGCTGGCGCTGTCCATGACTTCGACGCCGCGTTCGGCCAGCGCATCGCGGAGGCGATCGGACTCGGCGTAGTTTTTGGCGGCGCGGGCGGCGACGCGTTCGGCGACGAGCGCGTCGATCTCGGCCGCCTGCTCACCGAAGCTGGCGCGGAACCAGTGCTCAGGATCGCTTTGCAGCAGGCCTACGAGCGCGCCCGCGGCGAGCAGATCGGCTTTCGCTTGCGCTTGTTCGGCCGGCTTCTTGGAATTGTTTGCGCTGGTGACGAGAGCAGAGAGTTCGGCGATCGCGGCGGGCGTATTAAGATCGTCGGCCAACGCAGCAACGAACGCGGCTGGAGGTTCGGCTTCAGCGGCGGGCGCATCTTTCAATCGCAGCACGGCGCCGTACATCCGGTCCAAGCTCTTCTGCGCCTGCTCCAGCAGCTCATCATTCCAATCGAGCGGCGCTTTGTAGTGGGCGCTGAGCAGCGCGTAGCGGATGGTTTCGCCTTGCCAGCCCTGCTCCAGCAATTCGCGCGGCGTGATGATGTTGCCGATGGATTTGGACATCTTCTCTTTGTCCATCGTCAGGAAGCCATTGTGCATCCAGACACGCGCCAGGGGATGGCCGTGCGCGGACTCGCTTTGCGCGATTTCGTTTTCGTGGTGCGGGAAGATGAGATCGATGCCCCCGCCGTGAATGTCGATCGGCGAGCCCAGCTCTTCCTCGATCATGGCCGAGCACTCGATGTGCCAGCCGGGGCGGCCGGCGCCGAACGGCGCCTCCCATGACGGCTCGCCGGGCTTGGTGGTTTTCCAAAGCGCGAAATCCGAGGAGCTTCGCTTATCGTCCTCGCCATCGACACGGGCGCCGGCTTTGAGATCATCTTGGCTGCGGCCGGAGAGCTTGCCGTAATCTTCGTCCGCCGCGACGGAGAAATAGACGCCGCTGGGTACGACGTAGGCCGCGCCCTTCTCGATCAGCTTTTCGATCACCGCGATCATTGCCGGCACGTTCTCAGTCGCGCGCGGCCGCAAGGTCGGCGTCAACACGTTGAGCGCGCCCATGTCGGCTTCGTACTGCTCTTCCACCGCGCGGGTGACATCCGCGATTGGCACGCCGCGCTCGATCGAGGCGTTGATGATCTTGTCGTCGATGTCGGTGTAGTTGCGCGCGTAGAGCACGGCTTTCTCGCCATAGGTGTGGCGCAGCAGGCGGAACAGCACGTCGAACACGACCGGCGGGCGGGCGTTGCCGATGTGGGCGACGTTGTAAACGGTCGGCCCGCACACATACATCGTGACCCGTTTTGTATCGGTGGGAGCGAACGCCTCTTTTCGTCGCGTAAGGGTATTGGTCAGCTGGATTTTCATGTGGGGTGGGTTCTAGCGGCAAGCCGTGGTACACTCCATATCGTTTCCGGGGCCAATTATGGGTCCCATCGCCTGAGGTGAGTTTTTCGGGCGGGCGTTAAGTCCGGGTGTCGTGCTGGCGCGTATATGCCTCTCGAACCCTCCCGGCTCGACCCCCGTCCCTCAGTCCAAGGACCCTGCTTTCGATGAGTGAGATACTGAAATGGCGCACGCCTGAAGAGGCTGCGCAAAAGCGGCCTTCGCGCGATGCGGCGATGGAAGCGGTCAAGACGCTGATCGCCTGGGCCGGTGACGATCCGGAACGCGAGGGGCTGAAGGACACCCCGAAGCGCGTCGTTGATGCGTATCGCGAGTGGTTCCGCGGCTATGACGAGAACCCGGCTGACGAACTCAACCGCGTGTTCGAGGATGTCAGCGGCTATGACGACATGGTCATGCTGAAGAAGATCGACGTGGAGAGCCATTGCGAGCACCACATCGCGCCGTTCCTCGGCAAGGCCTATGTCGCTTATCTGCCAACGGACGCGGTGGTCGGCATTTCCAAGATCGCGCGTGTGGTCGAGATTTTTGCCAAGCGTCTGCAGACGCAAGAGACGATGACCTCGCAGATCGCACAGTCGATCGATGCTACGCTCAAGCCGCGCGGCGTCGCCGTGCTGATCGACGCTGAGCATCAATGCATGAGCACACGCGGCGTTCACCACAAGGACGTGACGACGGTGACGACGCAATTCACCGGCGCGTTTAAGGATGACGCGGAGTTGCGGAATCGGTTTTTGAAGCTGGCAGGGTACGGCTGAGGTTAGTCCGCAACTAGGCGCAGCTCCTCACTGAGCGGCGCCATGCGGATGGGCTGGTTCAGCGACACGATAGGCACGCCATCGGCCGTCGCTAAACTGCCGCGTACCTCAACACCTGCGTCTGTCGCAACACCGACATACTGCACGCAATAGCGCGCGCCGCCGGTGATGACATCGAGCATAAGCCCTAATCCCTCGTCCGGCGGGAGCGCGGAGCGGAACTCAGCATCGCTGGCGAGCGCAACGAAAAACGCACGCAGTCGCGCCGAGTCTTCCGGAGAAAGCGGCGTGTCCCCTTCGATGTTGGGTGCGGGTGACGACGAAAAATAGAATTCAACATCAGCCAAACTTTGAGCTGCCTCCGTGCGCGAACAATAGGCGCCGACTTCAGCATCGTACGCGCCGGAGGCGACTTCGATCTGCTTTAGGAACACGTAGCCGCCGGCCGCGCGCTGAGCTTCGAGCGCGGTGAAAAGATCGGCATGCGCCGAGTAAAAACCGAGGCTGCGCACAAACTCTGAAATAGGTTCCTCGCCAAACTCGGCGATGCGCGTGACGCCCAATTCGCGCACACGCAACACCGCCTGATCAGATTGCAGCAACGTCATTACGGATTCGCATTCGCCTTCCGACGTTGGGCCGCGACAGCCGTGTCGACCCTCAAACGCTTGCGCGAGCTCAGCGTGCGTCAGAACACGCAGGTCTTGCGCCGCAGCAGGCGCGGCACACACGGCCAATAGGGCTGCGAGAGCTAACTGACGCATTCTTCTCCCCATCGCCTATCAGCGCGGTACAGGGGAAACGCTAGCGATGCCGCCGCGGGCTGGCAATTGCGGACTTAGCTCGGGCTTATGCACCAGCGTCACCAGCACAAAGCTCAGTAGCATCAGCAAATACCAAGCGCCCATCTTGTCGATCGGCACGATATGCCAGCCGTCCCGCTGGCTAGGATAAACCCAGGCGGCGGCGAAGGTGCCGGCGTTTTCGGCGATCCAGATGAAAAGCGCGACCAAAAGCAACCCAACCAGCATCGGCATGCGGCGCGGGCGTCGGTCAGGCGTGAACACGAACCAAGCGCGGCCGAAGATCAGCGCTGAAAACGCGAACAGGCCGAGGCGGATATCGATGGTGTAGTGGTGCGTGAAAAAGTTGATGTAGGCGAGCAGCGCCAGCGCCCATGTCGTCCAAAGCGGCGGATAGTTCTGAAACTTGATCTCGAAGAGGCGCATGGCGCGGGCGATGTAGGAGCCGACGCACGCGTACATGAAGCCGGAGAAAAGCGGCACGCCAGCGATACGGAGCAAGCTCTCTTCCGGGTAGATCCAGGAGCCATGCGCAGTTTTGAAAATCTCCATGACCGTGCCGACAACGTGGAAGATGAGGATGACCAAAGCTTCGTCCCAGCGTTCGAGCTTCGTCATCAGCAGCGCCGCTTGGATCGCCACCGAAGCGATCACCAGAAAATCATAGCGCGCCAGCGGCGCGTCATCGGGCCAAAGCAAATGCGTGCCGACGAGCAGCACCAGCATCAAGCCGCCGAACAGGCAGGCCCAGGCTTGCTTCAACCCGAAGAGCAGGAACTCGTACGCCCAGGCGCGCCATTGCGAGCGCTCGGCCCACGGCCGCGCCCAGGCGTCCAGCGCCTCCACCCTGCCCTTGATCGCGTCTTTCAGACTCATGCCACGAGGCTAGCGCAGGCTTTTGCGCGCGACACCGCGCGAACATGGGATTCCTCGAACAATGCCGAGCCTCTGCACGGCTTATGCACATTGGCGCGGAGCGCGGGCGCTTGTAGGTTTTGGGGATGAAAGTCGCCGTCGTTGGCCTCGGCATTGCCGGACTGAGCATCGCAGCGCGCTTGGCGCTCGCGGGCCACGACGTGTTCGGCTTCGAGCAGTTTGAGCCGATGCACGAGAACGGCTCTTCGCACGGCGACACACGGATCATGCGAGCGACGCCCGGCGAAGGCGAAGTCTATGTGCAGCTGGCGCGGCGCGCCGTTGAGGCGTGGCGCACCTGGGAAGGCTTGGCCGGGCGGCCGCTGATCGAATGGACGAGCGGGCTGATGGCCGGGCCGCGCGGCTCGCCGTTCGTGGAAGCGTGCCAGCGTTTGAGCCGCAAGCCCGCCGCCTTGCTGCGCGGCGATGCGATCCATCCGCTGACGCGCGGCTACATCGCGATGCCGTACGAATGGGACGTGTTTCGGCAAGAAGACTGCGGCGTGATCGCCGCTGACGCGACGCGCGCGTTTTTGCTTCGGCAAGCTGTGAAATGGGGCGCGCGTCTGGCGCACGGCAAACGCATTTCCGCGCCGATCGAGGGGCTTACGCTAAAAATCGATGACACGACGATGACCTTCGATGCGGTGATCGTCGCGGCGGGCGCGTGGGCCGGGCGGATGCTGCCGGAGTTTGCGGGGCGGCTTAGCGTGAAGCGGCGCGTTGTCGGCTGGTTCGAAACCGATCAGCCACGGATGCTGCCGGTAATTTGCATCGACAACGAAGAAGGCACGTTCGGCATGCCGGCGCCGCGCGGCTATTACAAAATCGGTCTCCACGCCATTGGCGGCGCGACTGAGCCGGACGCTGTGCGCGAACCCGATGAACGGGATGCGGCCCTGCTCTCGGAGCAAGCGGCGTTACTCTTACCGAAGCACCATGCCGAGCCGGTGCGGATGCAGCGCTGCCTCTACACGGTGACGCCTGATGAGCACTTCTTGATTGCGCCAAGCGCAGCGAACGAACGCGTGTTGTTGTTCTCCGCGTGCTCCGGACACGGATTCAAATATGCGCCGGTGTTTGGCGAGCTGGCGGAAGAATGGCTAAGCGGAAGGCCGTCAGAACAGCTGCTGAGCTTTGGTTTGGCGCGGCGTGGCGATGTCAACAGGCTGGGCGGCGCAAAAAGTTAACGTGCGCGCCACATTTGAGTCACGCGCGAGTCACGAAGCTGTCGCCGATTCAGCCCAGATAGCACAGCATGAACGCTGAGCAATTTCTCTCCCTCGCCGAAACCTTGCGGTCATTCGCGCAACATTCCGGGCGCGATCTCAACGCCGCGAACCTGTTCGTGCACACAATGCTGATGCGCGCGATCGAGACGGACGCGATTGAAGCGCCGAAGCGCGAAGATGAGCGCAAGGCGGCGTGATTATTCTGCCGCTGTAATCGCGCCAACGCCTGGGCCGGTATCGGCGGCGACAGTGAAGGCGGCGGTGCGCGCGGTTTCGTATTCCTTCGACAGGATGTTGGACACGCCGAAGAATTCCGCCAGCGCCTGCTCGCGCGACAAGGTCAGAACCAGATAGCCGCGCTTCGTGCCATCGGCGTATTTCACGTGCGGGTTGCGGGCGCGGACGCCTGCATCGAAGTCGATGCCGGCCGGCGCGAACGGATCGGACTGGCTAGGCGATGTGACCGACGTCGTACCGAACTCGACCGCGATGCGGCCTTCACCATCCTCGATCTCGTTGGCCCACGCGGTGTGCGTATCGCCCGTGAGGACAAGTGCGTTGCCAGCATTGGCGCGCAGACTCGCCAACACCCGCGCGCGCGCGGCGGGATAGCCGTCCCAAGCATCGGTGTTGAGCGGGAACGGAAAGCGCGACAGCTTCAGGAGTTCGGTGACGCCAGGCAACAAGCGCTCGAGCGCGGCCGCGAGTTGCGGCGGCGTGCGCGATAGGTCTGGCGCCAGCACCGGCGCCATCAAGATTTGATTGCCGATCACTTGCCACGTCGCGCCAGCTTGCTTGGAGCGCGCGAGTTCTTCCGACAGCCATTGCTCCTGCACCGCGCCGGTGAGCTGGCGCTCTGGCGCCGCGAGCAGAGCCGCGATCGCGTCGGCATCGGGCGCGACGAAAAAGCCGGCAGGTAACGACTGCCCGGCTTGCAACGTTTGCAGCATCGGGCCGGCGCGGCGCCAATCGAGGACGGGGCGCATCTCTTGGCCCACTTCCTCGAAGATAGCCGGCAAACGCTGCATTCCGGGTGTATCGGCCTCATGGTCACGGAGAGCGACCGCAGCGGTCGGGCTAGTGAAACTCCAGCGTTGCTGGCGGATCGGCATCTCGCGCGCGTAATCGAGCGGTTGCGTGCGCGCCAAAAGACGCGTTTCCAGCATGATCAGGCTGAACAGATCGCCATAGTCGAAGCTGCGATTGATGGCCTCGAAGGCGCGGCCAGTTTCGGGATCGCGGATTGGCATCCACTCATAATACGCCTGCAGCGCCGCCTGTTTGCGCGCGGCGAATTGGCCCTCTCCTTCATTGTGATTTTGCGCACCAGTGGCGAAGGTGTCGTTGGCGACCTCGTGATCGTCCCAGACCACCACCCACGGCGCCATGGCGTGCGCGGCTTGCAGTTCGGCCTCGGTTTTGTATTGCGCATGGCGGGCGCGATAATCGGAAAGCCCCAGACACTCCACTTCGGGCGCCGGCACGCGGCCGAGTTGCAGGGCGACATCGCCGCCATAACCGTTGATGCCGTACTCGTAGATGTAATCGCCTAGGTGAACGACGAGATCGATATCGTCGCGCTCCGCCAGCGATTCGTATGCGTTGAAGAAACCGTGCGAAAAGGACGAACAGGATACGACCGCGATGCGCGCGACTTCGGCGCTACCGCGCGGCAGCGTGCGGGTTTTGCCGATCGTGCTTTCGGAGGCGCCGGCGCGGAAGCCGTAAAAGTATGGCGCGCCGGGGCGCAGGCCGGTGACATCAACCTTCACAGTGTAATCGCGCGCGGAGTTGGCGGCGATGACGCCGGTCTTGACGATGTCGGTAAGCTCGCGGTTGCGCGCCACGATCCAGCGCACCGGCACGTCACCGCTTTGCTCGGGCGAGACGCGCGTCCAAATGACGA
This sequence comes from Alphaproteobacteria bacterium Ga0077535, assembly GCA_001464425.1. Classification (GTDB taxonomy): domain Bacteria; phylum Pseudomonadota; class Alphaproteobacteria; order Caulobacterales; family Aquidulcibacteraceae; genus Vitreimonas. Next base: position 74,790 of record LNEK01000026.1, on the reverse strand, counting down.
CGCGATCCTGCTTGGGATCGCCGGAAGCGACGCCGTGATTGAAGGCGACTGCGCCCTCATAAGGCGGGGTTTCGACGCTTTGCGCACAAGCTGCCGCCGCGCCGCTGGCGCCGGCGATCACTACGCCGCGGCGCGTCCATTTCCGCTTACTCATGCGTCCCTCCACTGCGCGGAGAAGACCCTAAGCGCCGCGCGGCTGCAAGGGGGCGGAGAAGCGCCCGTTACCGCGCTTGGGCGCGCAGGCGGACCGGCTGGTGATCGGCGTGGGCGAAGCCCAGATCGAAGCCGTGGACATCGACGATATCCACATTCGGGGATACGATGAACCCGTCGATTGTAGTGACGTAATTTTCGCCCGGCACATAGGCCTGGTGATTGGTGCGAACACTTGGGATCTCGGCGTCCGCGGCGATGCGCCAGCCCTCGGGCAATGCGTCCTGCGGAAACGGGAACAGCCAGAACAAGAAGCGCTCATCCGTCGTGTGCGGGAAATCGGTCTCAACCAGTTGCAAATTCCAATCGCCGCCGATGACAACGCGGCGGCCGCTTTCATACTCGCTCACGGCCCAGGCCATGAGTTCGCGGAGCTGACGCGTGCGCACGGCCGCGTCATCGTCAAAGGCGGCGAGGTGGACGCTGGCTATGGTCCAGTTCTGATCTCCCGCGAGATGCACGAGCGGCGACGCATAACGGCGGCGCACGCCGAGGAGGCCGCCGTCCTCCGCCGGCAGCGCGACCACATCGGCGCTTCCGATGCGGACTTGCGAATAGATGCCCTGCCCGTGATCCATGCGCAGAGGCCAAGGCAGGAGCCGCGTGCGAAAATCGGCGAACACCAAAGAGTCGCGATCACGCAAAGCATGCTCCACGCGCGCGCGCGCATCGATCCAATAATTCACCGGCCCGCCGCGCGCGAGTTCCTGAATGAGCACGACATCGGCGTCCTGCTGACTGATGAGGAAGCTCTCAATGCCGGCGACGTTGTCGCGCACGGCGCGGCGGCTGGGCGGGAAAGTGCTCTCGCCGCCATCGGCGAAGAAATCGCTGCCGGCGCCGAGGCCGCCATAGCCGATATTCCAAATCAGGATGTCGAGCGTGTCGCCGGCTTCAGCAAGATCGGGCGAAGTGGCGCGATGCAAGTCTTCGGCGCGCGCGGAGACCTGATGGTTCACATAAAGGAAGGCGACGACGTAGATTGCCGCCGCCGCTGCAACGCCGGCCAAGGTGATGAGTACGCGCTTCATGGCCTCTGCTTACACGCCTCCTCCCCTCGAGGGGAGGGGCAAGGAGTGGGGTGCAGCGCCGATGCATGAAAGCTCGCGTTTCAACACGCAATTGCGTAAGCGCAGGCACTGAGTTTCACCCCACCCGTGGCCCTCCCCTCAAGGGGAAGGGAAGTTGAGCGCATGACCAACGACGAAGAAGACATCGAAGCGCCGGACGGTGGCGAGGTTCGCCGGGCGGTTGCGCCGGAGGGCGCGGGCGAGCGCGTGGACGTTTGGTTGGCGCAGCTTTGGCCGGACCTTTCGCGCTCGCGCGTTCAGGGATTGATCGGCGCCGGCAAACTTAGCATCGATGGCGCGCCCGTCACGCACGCGAAGGATAAGCCGCGCGCGGGGGCGACCTATGCCTTAGTGCTGCCGCCGCCAGAGCCGGCCGCGCCGCAGCCGGAAGTGCTGCCCCTGAACATCGTGTTCGAGGATGCGCACCTGGTCGTCGTCGACAAAGCGATGGGCATGGCGATGCATCCGGCGCCCGGGTCGATGCGCGGCACGCTGGTAAACGCCCTGCTCGCGCATTGCGGTGACAGCCTCTCCGGCATTGGCGGCGTCGCGCGGCCAGGGATCGTGCATCGCATCGATAAGGACACGACAGGCCTGGTCGTCGTCGCCAAACACGATGCGGCGCATCAGGGATTGGCGAAGCTGTTCGCAAAACACGATATCGACCGCGTCTATTACGCGGTGACGCGCGGCGCGCCGAAAGAGCGAACCGCAACAATCGAAAACAGACTCGTGCGTTCAAGCGAAGACCGCCGCAAATACGTGGTGGCGCGCGATCCGGACACCGAAGCTGGCAAGATCGCGATAACGCAGTATTGGACGATCGAGAGCTACGGCCAGCAAGCCGGCGCATCGGCGGGCCGCCCCGCCGCGGCGTTGCTCGAGTGCCGTTTGCACACAGGCCGGACGCACCAGATCCGCGCGCATCTCACGCATCTGGGTTGCCCACTGGTCGGCGATCCGATGTACGGCAAGCAACGCGCGTTCAAAGCCGAAGGTCCGCGCGCGGAAGAAGCCGCAGCGGCTGTCGCGGCTTTTCCGCGCCAGGCGCTCCATGCGGCGGTGCTGGGCTTCGTCCATCCCATCACCCGCGACGAAATGCGTTTCACCAGCGAGCTGCCAGCGGACATGCAATTTTTGGTAGACGCGCTACGTTCACTTTAGCGACCGTGGATTGCGATTTGGTTAATGTGAGTTAATATCCGTCCAGGGAGTGGGCGGATGACGATCACGTTGGAGCAGCGAGAAGAACTTCACCTCGCAATCCGCGACTGGACGATCGATGCTGATCGAGACATCGATGTCGGAAACAAAATCATCGTCTCGGACGCGACGATCAAGCAGCTTCGCGGTCGGCGGTATGCCTTCGTGCTCGGGAAAAAGGGCACGGGAAAAACTGGCCTAGCAAAAGCACTCTGCGAGCGGCTCCCCAAGAAATTCCGAGTCGATAGCTTTGCTGATCTCTATGACGAGTACCGCTTCATACTCCAGCGCCTGTCTGGAGAGCTAGACTTCAACACGATGGTCCTGGCGTTTGAGGGAGCGATCCTCCGCCGCGCAATAAAGAAACTGGAAAAGGGCGAGCTTCCCGAAGCAAAACAACTGTCAGCTGAAGCCCGCACGCGCATCCTTACAGAGCCCTCGTGGCTCGACAAAATAATGTTCTTTCTATCGCGATCGAAGATCTCGAAGGACGGGATCGAGGCCGCGATGCCCGAGACCGGCCAAGCCGCCCCGAAGATTGCACCCGTTATTCTCAAGGACCGTATTGAAGATGTTCTGAAGCTGTTGATTAGCAAGAAGGTGCCGGAAGTCTTCTTCTTCGATTCAGTCGATGAAGCTGCACAGTTCCGGATAACGAACCCAGAAAAGTCCCTGGAACTCAAGGCGCTGATCCACGCCGTCTACCGGCTTCACCAAAGACAAAAAGGGCCAGCATTCGTGCTGTTGCTTCGGCCCGACTATTTACAGGTTACCGAAGATGACCTGATGCGAAAGTGCAGCGAACAATCCTCAAGCTCCAATGGACGCGTGAAAAGCTTCGAGACATCGTTCAACATCGGTTGGTATCTGAGCAAATCAAGCTTCGTCACGCTCAGCCCAAAGGCATTTCCGATCTGTTTCAAGCGCAAGCGGAAGGACAGGACGATCAGCTTTTATATATGATGCACTATTGCTTTGGACGCCCCCGCGAACTGTTGAATTTCGTGCGTTACGCGTCACAGCACGCAGCGGCATTCGAGCCAGACATGCTGATCTCTTCCGAATCTGTAATCGACAAGATCGCTCTACAGCGGGAGGACATGCTCTCCGAGGCGCTGCCAACCCTTGCCTTTCAGTACGAGCCTACCTTCGCGCGAAGATTGCTTCGAAGCCTTAGCCGTGCGCCGAAAAGAACCCTATCCCGCGACGACTTTAAGCTGTTTTTGATAGATGCTGGCATCGAGGCTGACCACACCGCACTCGATGCGTGCATCTCTAGCCTCTACAACGCGAATGTAATCGGCTTTGGTAGAGGCCGCAGCGCAACGTGGGCGGACACTTGGCGGCTAAGCGCGGTCCCTGAAGTCGGAGAAGTCACAATCCACTGGGCCTTCCGTGATCGCCAGCCACGTTGGCGCAGCGCGGCCGACGAAACAGACGAGTTGGCGGAGGCATGAGTTCCGACGCGAGGAACAGCAGATTCACCACTCCCAAGACTCGCCCAAAACGGATAAAGCGAGGACGCGGTGACGGGGTAGTAGAATGTTGTCGGACGTGTTTTCAAAACCAGAGCGTTTGCTCGCCTCGGTGACGGCGCTTTTGGTCTTCACGCTCAACGAAGCGCGCATGTTTTACACGCTGCCGCGGTCGCCCGACTCTGGCCACGGCCAGGTTTATGGCGTGTGGCTGCAGTTTCTCGGCAATGCCGAGCCCGCCTATCTCAGCCTATTCGATGTCATGGTTCGCTGGGGGCTGGCGGGAATGACCGCGGTGCTGTGCGCTTGGGCCGTAGCCGAAACATTTCAGCGCTCGAATACCGGCCGCGGACTGGGTCAAAACCGCTAAATCTAGGCCTCATCCTCAAACGTTCCGCATTTGAGGACTAGACTTTGATTTCATTTCACTTGCCGAATCAGTGTGTTCTATTTATGTTCCAAATCGCGGAATCGTCATAAGACGGTCGCGGCGGGGGCTTGAACGGCTCCCTATATTAAGCCTCGCGGTCGCGCATCCTGGAGCGCCCCTCAGCCGTACCTAGAGGGACAAGGAAAACGACCCGCCAAGGAGGGGTTCTACACTATGGCTTCCACTGCGCTGACGCTCGCCCTGTCCCCAGAGCAAGGACTGCAACGGTATCTCTCCGAGATCCGCAAATTTCCTATGCTCACCAAGGAAGACGAATTCATGCTGGCGAAACGCTGGCAGGAACACGGGGACACCGAGAGCGCGCATAAGCTCGTGACGTCGCACCTGCGGCTCGTGGCAAAGATCGCCATGGGATACCGCGGCTATGGCCTGCCGATCGGGGAAGTGATCTCCGAAGGCAATGTTGGCCTGATGCAGGCCGTCAAGAAATTCGATCCGGACAAGGGCTTCCGCTTGGCGACTTACGCCATGTGGTGGATCCGCGCCTCGATCCAGGAATACATCCTACGCTCGTGGTCGCTCGTGAAAATGGGCACCACAGCCGCGCAGAAAAAGCTCTTTTTCAACCTTCGCCGGATGAAGGGCGAGATGGCGGCACTTGAGGAAGGCGATCTCCGGCCCGAGCACGTCGCCTCGATCGCCAAGAAGCTCGCGGTCACTGAAGACGAAGTCATCTCGATGAACCGGCGCATGAGCGGCGGCGGCGATGCCTCGCTCAACGCGCCGATCGGCGGCGCCGGCGGCGAAGGCGACAGCGAGTGGATGGATTGGCTCGCTGACGATCAAGCCGAGGGCACGCAAGAAACGCGTCTTGCCGATACTGAAGAGTTCAGCGAGCGGATGACGCTGCTGCAAGAAGCGATGAGCGAACTCAACGATCGCGAGCGTCACATCATCAGCGAACGCCGCTTGAAGGATGATCCGGCGACCTTGGAGGATCTCTCCAAGGAATACGGCGTCAGCCGCGAGCGGGTGCGCCAGATCGAGGTGCGCGCGTTCGAGAAACTGCAGAAGGCGATGAAGAAGCAAGCCGCCGCGCGCGGCTTGCTGGCCGACGCTGAGGCTTAATAGGCCGGCCTGGCGCGGCCGCGACGGTGCGATTGCGCCGGCGCGGCCGCCTCAGCTCCCACCTGCTCCGGCCTCCAAAACGCATAAACGCTGCAGGCGAAGAAGAAGAGCGTGTGCATGTTGAACGGGCTGATGATTTGGTCCGTGAACGCACGCACTACCATCAGCGCGAACAATACAAAGAAGAACGATGTCGCCACCGTTGGGCGCAATAGCACTTGCCGGATGTGGCCATAGCCTGCCGCTAGGATCGCCAGAACGAAGGGCATGAGGCCGACGAAGCCTAGGTCCACCGCTAGAATGCGGAACTGATGGTGGAAGTGGAATTGGCGCCCATCCTCAATGTCCGCCAGGCGTTTCAAACCGATCGTGTCGGCGGAGTCGCCCATCCAGATGGCCTGAAATCCGTAGCCAAGGATTGGTTTGCGATCGATCAGCGCGTCGGCCCGCTCCCAGAGAATGGTGCGGCCGGTCAAGGTCGGATCCTTGCCAAGCGTGTCGAATAGGAAGTGGTTAGTGAACGCGATCGCTTCCGGCAGAAGCAGCATGAGCGGCGCAAAGATCAAAGCACCGGCGATCAGCGTGCCGAGCCGGCCTCCAGGCGGCAAACGCTCCGCCCACCAAAGCCCCAGCAGCACAGCAGAGCCGCCGAAAGCCATCAGCACTGCCGTGGCGGAATTAGTGCCCGCGACGATATAGGTCGCCAGCGGAAGCGACAGCAACGCGATGATGCGCAGGATCGGCCCGATGTTTTTCAGCATCAGCACGGCCGACGCCGCCAGCAGCAACACCTGCCCCGCATAGCCCATCTGGTTCTTCGAACCCGTGAGCCCGATCAACACCATGCCTTCGGTGGACGTGCCCTGCCGGCCCCAGGCGATACAGATTATGCAAAACACAAAAAGCGCCACCGCCAGCGTGCAGATGAAGCGCTTTGGCGTGAGCAAACGGGCGAGCAGGACGCCGACAAAACAGGTGAACAGGAACTGGGCGCCATACCGGAATGACACCATCGGCACGTCCGACCACAGGCCGGACAGCATGGCGATGAACGGCATCAGCAGCAGCCACCACCAGCGCGTCAGCACATCGATGAAGGCAGTTGTCTTAAAAACGAACAACAGGCCGATCAGCGCGAACTCGGCCAAGATGATCGCGGCGCCGATCTGAGGGACCTGCGTGCCCATGCCGATGAACAGCAGGAAAGCCGCGATTTCCGGCAGGAATGTCAGCAGCACCATGAGGATAAATGCCAGCGCGCGCGCCCCAACGGCGCGCTAAATCCATAAACGTTTCCGCACATTAACGCTATGCGGCGCGGCCATAAGCACGGAACGCGATGCTGTCGGGCAACGTTGGCTGCCTGCAAAAGCATGGCCAAGTCGCAATTTACCGAAACCGTCCGGGCCCGCTGGGCCCGTTTACGCGCGTGGGGCGATATCCAAGCGCAACGCGGCGCGTCCGGTGCGCGCTGGACATGGGCGCGCGTACGCGTCTGGCCGTGGAAGCGCGTTGGGATTGGCGCCGGCGCCGTGTTCGGCGTGCTCGCGACAGCTTTGGTGCTGTTCGTCACCTTCGCCGATTGGAATGCAATGCGCGGCCCGATTTCGCGCATGGCGTCAGCGGCGAGCGGCCGCGAAGTCGTGATCGCCGGCGACCTCGACGTCGACCCGTGGTCCTTCACCCCGGACATCCGGGTCAGCGATCTGCGTATCGGCAACCCTACGCGCTTCGCTGAACGCGGCCATTTTGCCCGCATCCAACAGGCCGACATATCGGTGCGGCTCTTCCCTCTGTTCATCGGCCGCTTCGACATCGTGCAACTCGATCTGAACGGCGCTGACATCCGTCTCTTCCGAAGCGCTGAAGGCGACTCCAACTGGGCGCCAAATCCGCGAGCGGGACGCGGCAAGCCCATCAACTTGCCGGCGATCCGGGAATTTTCACTGCATGACGGCCGCATCGAACTCGTTGACGAAAAGCGCGGCATGGCGCTGGACGCCACATTCAGCACGCGTGAAAGCGCCGATGCGCGCGACCCGGGCCAATTCGCGTTAGACGGCGAAGGCAGCATCAACGATCGGCCGTTCACCCTTGAACTGACCGGCGCGCCGCTCCTGAACGTGCAGCGCAACCGGCCTTACGCCTTTGTCGCCGACGTGCGCGCGGGCGGCACACGCATCCAGGCAGACGGCTCGATTACCCGGCCGTTCGATTTCAGCGCGTTCCAGGCTGACGTCGTGGCGTCCGGCCCGGACTTGGCGCAGCTCTATTATCTGATCGGCCTCGCACTACCGAACACACCGCCCTACGCGCTGCGCGGCCGTGTTGAGCGGCGCGGCCAGACTTACGGCATGCCCAATCTCGCCGGCACCATCGGAGATAGCGATCTACGCGGCGCCTTCACGGCGACACGGCGCAACGGGCGGCTTTTTCTCGATGGCGATTTCGTTTCAAGCCGTCTCGATTTCGATGACCTGATGACTGTGCTTGGCGGCCCACCCAGTACGGGCGGCGATGAGACCGCCTCCGAAGAACAGCGCGCTATGGCGGCGAACCTGGCCGCACAAGGACGCATTCTGCCGAACGCCCGGCTCAATATCAGCCGTGTGCGCAATATGGATGCGCGCGTCAGCTATCGCGCCGCCCGTGTCCGCAGCGAGCGCTTTCCGCTGCGCGGGTTGTCACTCGATATCGCGCTTGATCGTGGCTTACTCCAGCTCGATCCCCTTACGCTCGATCTTCGTCAGGGCCGTATCGGGGGCGCGGTGGCGATCAACGCGCGAGAAGCGACACCACAAGTTGATGTCGATCTACGCCTCACCAATGCGCGGCTCGAGAGCATTATCGCGCTCGGCGGCGAGCCGCCGTTGACGGGGTCGCTTCTGGGACGCTTGCAGCTTAGCGGCCGCGGCGCATCGGTGCGCGGAGCGGCATCTAACGCGAATGGCAATGTCACCTTGGTGACGCCGCGAGGCGAAGTGCGCGAGGCGTTCGCAGAGCTGACTGGCATCAACGTCACGCGCGGGCTTGGGCTGCTGCTTACGAATGATCGAAGCAAGATTGACGTGCGCTGCGGTGTCGCGAGTTTTGACGTCCGCGGCGGCGTCGCCCGCGCGCGGACCATCGTGTTCGACACCGAGACGATGCTGATCCAAGGCAGCGGATCGATCAACCTTGGCGACGAGACGATGGACCTGCGCCTTGAGGGCGAACCAAAAGAAGCGAGGCTGGTGCGCGTCGGCGCGCCGATCACGCTACGCGGCAAGTTGCGATCGCCCAGCGTCGGCGTCGATGCTGGCGAGCTTGTGCAAGAAGGCGGCTTGGCTGCATTGCTCGGCACGATCGTCGCGCCGCTAGCCGTCGTACTGCCCTTCGTCGATGCAGGCCTTGCCGAAGATGCGAACTGCTCGGCCCTGCTCTCTGGACGCCCGTACGTCGCGAATGCAGGCTAAGGAACACGAGCGGCGCTTCGCTGGTTCTCCACCTCGATGACCAGCTTTTCCGAACAAATCTTTCAGCCGCCGCCCGAAGCCGAGGACTTTTACGTCGAGGGCCTCCGCCTGCTCGCCAAGAGCGACATCCCCTTCCTCCTGTGTGGCACCTATGCCGTGACGGCCTATACCGGCCTCGTGCGGCCGACCAAGGACTTGGATATTTTCTGCAAGGCGAGCGACTATCCACGCATCCTCTCGTTCTTTCGCGACGAGGGTTATGACATCTCTGTCGAAGACGAACGCTGGCTCGCCAAGGTGCACCGTGACCGCTATTTCTTCGACGTGATTTATAGCTGCCGGGCAGCCGAAATCGCGATCACTGATGAATGGTTCGAAGACGCGCCGTATATCGAAGTTTACGGCACCAAGGTTCAGATCATTAAGCCCACAGAGCTCATCTGGTCGAAAATCTTCGTTCAAGATCGCTACCGTTACGACGGCGCGGACGTTGCCCACGTAATCTTGAAGCAGCACGAGGCGATCGATTGGCCGAGGCTGATGCGCTACATGGAAGTGCATTGGGAAGTGTTGCTGACGCACCTGGTCAACTTTCGATACATCTATCCCAGCGAACGAGATCGCATTCCACGCTGGGTGATGGACGAGCTGATGGACCGCATGCGCCAACACCTCGATATGCCGCCCTCAAAGGTGAAAGTCTGCCGCGGCCGGATTTTCAGCGCCCGCGATTACATCATCGACATCGGCGAATGGGGCTACGCTGACCTCGCCGGCAAAGGGCTTGATGAACGCCATGACGCCGTCACCTGAGCCCGGCAAAGTCCGGGTCGCTGCAATCGGCGATCTGCACGTCACGGAAACTTCCGCACGCGCGTACCGGGAAATCTTCGCGCAGGTGAGCGCTGAAGCGGACGTCCTCCTCTTGTGCGGTGATCTCACCAATTACGGCAAACCGAGTGAGGCGCAGGTCCTGGCCGAGGATCTGCACGCGTGTTCGGTCCCGGTCATCGCGGTGCTTGGCAACCATGATTACGAGTCCGGTTGCGTCGATGACGTGAAGGAAATTCTGACCCAAGCTGGCGCGCGCATCCTGGACGGCGGCGAAGCAGTGGAGGTGATGGACGTAGGCTTCGGCGGATGCATGGGCGCTATGGGTGGTTTCGGCCGCGGCATGCTCTCCTCGTTCGGCGAACCATCCGTGAAGACGTTCGTGCAAGCTTGTATTGATGAAACAATGAAGCTTGAAACTAGCCTTCGCATGCTGCGCACAGACCGCAGCGTGGCTGTGCTGCACTACGCGCCGATCATCGGCACGCTTGAGGGCGAGCCGTTGGAGATATTTCCGTTCCTAGGAAATTCGCGCCTGGCGGAAACGATCGACCGCTTCGACAATGTTCGCGCCGTCGTGCATGGGCATGCCCATCGCGGCGTTCACAAGGGTGAAACACCGAAAGGCGTTCCGGTATTTAACGTCGCGCGCCCGGTGCTGGCACGTTCGGGAGAACGTCCTTTCGCGTTGTTTGACGTGTGAGCGGACGCGCGTGACTAGTTCGCGAATTCGTTTTCTAGGCGCTGCATGTCTATCGTCTCGACAGCGGCGCGGAGCTGATCCGGCGTCACACCTGAGCCCTCCGCCGTCAGCGCAATGCCACGGCTGACCACCGCGTGGCTCGCAGTGCCGGCGCTCACACTGACCTGTTCGCTATAGAGACGCCCATTGATGGTCTGGACGCTGGAGAAACCGTCGGAATCACGGCGGTTCTGCTGCACGTTGGCGACCTCAGCGAGCGCGGTGACGCCGTTCGCGCCAGCGACACGCGCGATGGTGACGGTCATTCGCGCTTCACCGCTTCGATATTGCGCAACAGCTTGCGCAACGCCGGGCGCGCTGGTGCTGGATACCTCGGTGCGGGTGAAACCTGAGGGCAGCGTCTGCGGCAGAAACTCCGCCAAGCGCGCGGAACTCACGTCTTGGCGCGCGCCGCCATAGCTGCGCGCTTGCTTCTCCAACTCACGTAAATCGATCGAGCCGCCGGGCACAGCCAGTTCAGTTTGAGCTTCGGGCGCCCGCGCCGCTTGGCCGAATGGCGGCATGATTGCGCTGGTAATGCCGACGAGTGCGCCACGCGCCGCCCCAAGCGCCAGCGAAAGGACAAGCACGCCAGCGATGGTGACACCGATGATGGCGGCGAAGAATTGGCCACGTTTGTCCTCAGCCACGCCCGTCAAGCGGGGCAGGCCGAGATAGAGAAGCACCAGAGTGTAGAGGCCAAGTATGCCAAAGACGCCGAACCAGGGGTGCAGCGAAAACACACCGCTCAAAAGCGCGGCGGTGAAGGAGAACACGGCCAGCTTGTGAGCCTGCGCACGGTTTCTCTCGGCGCCGAACATCGGGGCAAAGCCATCGATGACGCGAGCCATGATATAGATCATGGCAAGCAGCGAAATGAACTGGACGGCGCCGCTGATGAGCGCCTGCACCGCGTTCAAATGAATATAAGATCCGCCCGCGCCCCACGGGAAAAACACGAGGCCGATGGTTAGGCAAAGCGCCGAGAACGCAGCCAGCGGGACCGCGTAGCGCATATAAAGCTCATCGACCTCGATTGGCTCGCGTGCCAACGCCTCCCACGCCTCGCGCGGTTTCAGCAGAATGGATTTCACGCGCGACGCCAACGACTGGGTGTCCAGATTGGCAGGATCAATGGTCATGGCGCACCCCCGGCGATGACAGGTCCGCCAATGCTAAGGACGTTGGCGCGTGTGCGCCAACTCAAATCGCGCTCAAGTCACGCAGCTCGCGAGGCCGAACAGCACGATCCCCGCCACCATCGCGGCGACCGTGACAGTGCCGGCGTAGTGGAGCGCGCGCTCCTGCGGCGCCTTCATCAGGATCGGCAGGCCGCGATACATAATGTAGACCATCGCGCCCAAAGCAAACAGCGACAGCCACCAAAGCGGCGGCCACAGCGAGAACAGTCCCGAGAGGAACGACGGCGTCAGCGAATACGCCGCGATCTTTTGCGCCGAGAGTTCGTCACGATCGCCGTCAAACTGGTCGGCAAGGGTGTTCACCAGGAGGCCAAGCAAAAATACTAGGGCGATGGTGACGATCCAAGTGACCACGACACTGGTGATCTCAGTGTGGATCGCGCGCAGACGCGTCGGCTCGAATACCATCGCGCCGATAAGGCCGCATACGGGCGGAATAGCAGCAAGCGGCGCGACATAGCCCAACAGAATGTTCGGGATCGTTGTCGTCTCAGACTTGATCTGCTGCCATTCCTTGTTGGGCTCACGCAGCAGCCCGTAGGCGCGCGAGAAAATGAACTCGGACTTGCGATACGCTTCCTGCGCCCTGGCGCGCGCATCCTCGACGCTGAAGCGATGCGGGCCCTGCGGATGGTTTTCGTCGTCGGCGGACATTTGGAACTCCGGGGCAATAGGCAATAGGCAGCCGGCAACAGTGTCAACCAAGCTCGCCTGCCGAACGCGCCCTAGCTTACGCCTTAAACGGATCGCGCATCAGGATAACATCGTCGCGCTCGGGGCTGGTTGAGACCAACGCCGCCGGGCACCCGATTAGCTCCTCGATCCGGCGGACATATTTGATCGCCTTGGCCGGCAGATCGCGCGAGGTGCGGACGCCGCGGGTAGGCTCTTTCCAGCCTTCCATGGTTTCATAGATCGGTTCGCAAGCGGCCTGATCTTTCACGCCCGCCGGCAGGTAATCCAGCGTTTTGCCGCCGAGCTTGTAGCCGGTGCAAATCTTGATCTCATCGAACGTGTCGAGCACGTCGAGCTTGGTTAGCGCGATGCCGTCGGCGCCGGAGAGCATGATCGATTGGCGCACGAGCACCGCGTCGAACCAGCCGCAACGGCGCGCGCGGCCGGTATTAGTGCCGACCTCGTGGCCGATCTCGCCCAGCATCTTGCCGTATTTGTCGTTGAGCTCAGTCGGAAACGGACCGCCGCCGACGCGCGTAGTGTAGGCCTTCACTAGGCCGAGCACGTACGTGATCGCGCGCGGGCCGACGCCGGAGCCGGCTGCCGCCTGCCCGGCCACCACGTTCGACGATGTAACGAACGGATACGTGCCGTGATCGACGTCGAGCAGCACGCCTTGCGCGCCTTCGAACAACACGCGCTTTGAATCCTCGAACGCAGCGTTGAGCACCCGCCACGCTGGCTGCGCATACGGCAAAACCTTCGGCGCGATCTCAGCGATCTCTTGCTTCAGCGCCGGCACATCGATTTCCGGCAGGCCTAGGCCGCTGCGGAGCGCGTTGTGGTGCGCCGTCAACCGCTCGATCTTCCAAGCGACGGCTTCGGGATCTGCGAGGTCGGCGACACGCAGCGCACGGCGGCCAACCTTATCTTCGTACGCAGGACCAATGCCGCGCTTCGTCGTGCCGATCGACGCGGCGCCAGCTTGCGCTTCGCGCGCCGCATCAAGATCGCGGTGAAACGGCAGGATGAGGCAGGCTTGATCGGAGAGCACGAGCTTGTCCGGGCTGATCTTCACGCCCTGCTTTTCGATCTTCTCAATTTCGCTCGCGAGCGCCCACGGATCGACGACGACGCCGTTACCGATGATCGAGAGCTTGCCCTGCACCACGCCGGACGGCAGCAGCGCCAGTTTGTATGTCGTGTCGCCGACAACAAGCGTGTGGCCGGCATTGTGACCGCCTTGGAAGCGCACCACGACGTCGGCGCGGTTGCACAGCCAATCGACAATCTTGCCTTTGCCTTCATCGCCCCATTGAGCGCCGACTACGACTACTGCGGACACACCTGCTCCCGTCGAAAAACCAGCCGTGACATGGCCCAAATCGCCTGACTCGGCAACCGGCGGCGCTGGAAAGACGGCGTTCGCGGCGCTATCGTCGCAGTTGGGAGGACGAAGCTGACATGCGCACAATGAGATCGATGTTTCAGGCCCTGGCGGTGGCCAGTGCGGCGATGATGGTCGGCGCCGTTGGCGCGCCTGAGGCGGATAACGATAATGGGCAATTGGTCGGTCGCTGGGCCTGCACCGGTCAAAACCGCGGCATGGCGTTCGTTTCGCATTTCGACTACCGGCCGGACGGCAGCTATATCAGCAACCAGCAGATCACGTTTAGCCCCGGCAACATGATCGAAGGCGGCGGCGGCGGCTTTTGGCGCCTGAACGGCGACGTTCTGACCGACACCAAAACCGAGGGCCGGCTCGATCGCTTCATTCGTAACGGAGTCGTCGTTCCTGAAGGCGATCCGGAATATCAGCAAGTCGCAGCCGGCGCGCGCGCCAATCTTGGCGCGACGACGCAAGGGCGCATAACGCTCAACGGCGATCGCCTAACGGTCGGCTTTTACAGTTGCGAACGCCAGCGCTGAGCGCTCACTCGCCGAATTGATACCCGAAGCGGATGCCGATCTGATCGACGCCCTGGTTACGCCCGGAGCCGAGGATTTGGCCGTGACTCAAGTGTTCGTAGAAGACTTGCCCTTCCCACGGACCTTCGAAATCACGCGTCAGGCCGATCGACGTGCGGAAGAGATCTTCTGAACCGTATTGCACGTTCTCAGCTGCGAAGGCGGCCGCTTCAGGCGAGCCGTTTGGGAACGGATTTTCAATTTCGCCGTCGTGGACCACATAGCCGATGCCGGGTTCGATCGCCCAATTCTCGGCGAAGTCCCAGCGCCACTCGAGGCCAAAGCCTGCGAAGCTTGTGTCGCCAGCGGTGTTCACCGACGCCATCACATAAGGCTGCGGCGAGCCCGCCCAGCTCAAGAATGACGGCGAGTCGAACGAGAGCTGCATCTCGATGTTGGGGCCGTCTTCCTTGTCGGCGTTCTTGCAATTGGTGACGCAGATATTGTGCTGCATCACGCCGACATGGATTTCATCGATGCCCGCATTGGCCACGGGCGCGCACACCATCGCCGCGCCAAAAGCCGCCAAACCCGCTGCCGTACCGCGCATCGATTCCTCCCCCGAAATGGTGGCGCACGCTAGCCCGGCGCGAGTGGGGTTGAAAGCGGCTTAGTCTGCCGGATCGGCGTCGAAACGGTAGAGATAGCGCAGGCCCACATAATCAAGCCCCTGATTCCGGCCTTCGTCCAGGATTTGGCCGTGGCTCATGTGCTGCCAGTAAAGCTGGAGCGCGTGGTACGGGCCGAACTCCCGCTCTAGGGCGAACGAGCTACGGAACAAATCACGCGAGCCAAGGAGCTGATGCTCGCGCTCAAACGCGACGCCTTCGGGCGACAGCGGCGCGAACGGGTTATCGATTTCGCCGTCATGGACGATGTAGCCGAACCCCGGTTCGAACGCCCAGCCATCGGCGAACTCCCAGCGCCACAAAACGCCCACGCCGCCAAACGAAACGCCGCCATTATCGGTAGCGAACGAACCCATCACATAGGGCCGTGGCGACCCGATGAGGTTCAGAAAGTCGGGTGAGCTGGACACAATCTCAAGCTCGATGTTCGGGCCTTCCTGCTTGCCCTCGACGATGTCGCCTTGATCGGACCGGATGTTGCCGACTGCACCGATGCGGACTTCTTCGATCTCAGCGTGCGCAGCCGATGGCGCGAGCAAACTCGCCGCCGTCACCAACAGCGTTGAGCAGAAGAGCTTCAGATTCATTGCACGTCCCCTCATGGCCGCGCGCACCCGCACGCGCCGCCGAGGCGAAAACGCCAACCCCCGCCGGGGGTTCCGGACCGCGCTGAAAATCCTAGCGTCGGCTGCGCGCCGGAGGCGTGGCCGGTACCTGACTGGACTGAAACCCCGGCGTTGTGGCGACCACCACATTGGCCCAACGGTCAGCGAAGGCGAGTCGGTTCAGCGACCAACGGCCATCGCCGATCGACACAAACTCGAGGCGGGTGAAGATCCACGTGTTGTCGCCGAAATAGTGGTAGAGATAAGTCATCTGCACCGTGCCGCCGCCAAGCGAAACGTCTTCGATCACGCGTGAGACGCGCGCCGGCAATTCCGTTATGGCCCGCTCATACGTGGCGAGCCCTGCCTCCGATTCCTGCGGCACTGGCCCACCGAGAAGCGCTTCAAACGTCTCACGGATTGGCCGCACGCCAGCGAGCGCCATCGAGTCAGCGAAAGTCTGGGCGTACACCGCCGGGTTAGAGGTCACGACGGGCGGATCATCCGCGCGCGCAGGCGCGGTGAGCACCGCAAAAAACACCGCAAGATAAACAAGAAACCGCATCGCACCCTCCCTGCCTAGCTCTAGGACAGCGAGGGTTTCGCGGCAACTCTCACTAGAACTGCAACAGCTTGGCGTAGCGCACCTGCGGCAGCGCCGAGAGCTTCGCCATCACTGCTTCCGGCGGCGCCTGATCGACGCCCACGAGCGCAATTGCTTCCGCTCCCGCGCCTTCTCGTCCGAGATGGAACGTGGCGATGTTGATCTGCGCGTCCCCCAGAAGCGAACCCAGCGCGCCGATGAAACCGGGCTTATCGGAATTGTTGATGTAGAGCGTGAAGGCGTGAAACGGCGCTTCGAGCGCCATTCCTTTGACTTCCACGATACGTGGTTGCCCCGCGATCACCGCACCCGCAAGCGTGCGCCAGCCGCCGCCAGTTTTCACCTTGATACGGATGAGGCTGTCGTAGGTTGGAGACAGGTCGCGCGTACTTTCGGTCAGCGGCACGCCGCGCTCTTTGAGCAACGCCGGCGCCGAGACGACGTTCACATCTTGCAGCAACGGACGCAGCAAACCGGCGAGTGCAGAAGCCGTTAGCGGCTTCATGTTGAGCTTGGTGACATCGCCCTCGTACTCGATCTCAACCGCTTCCAGACCTTCGTCGACGATCTGGCCCGCGAAAGCGCCAAGCTTTTCCGCAAGTGCAGCGAAAGGCTTCAAGCGCGGCGCTTCTTCGGCCGTGATCGATGGCATGTTGAGCGCATTGGTGACAGCGCCAGTGAGCAGATAGTCGGCCATTTGCTCGGCCACCTGCAGCGCAACGTTCTCCTGCGCTTCGTTGGTGGACGCGCCGAGGTGCGGCGTCGCGATAAAGTTCGGCGCGCCGAAGAGGACATTCTCTTTCGCCGGCTCGATAGTGAAGACGTCGAAGCCAGCCGCCGAAACCTGGCCGCTTTCGAGCGCTTCGCGCAGCGCTTGCTCGTCGACCAAGCCGCCGCGCGCAGCGTTGACGATGACCACACCCTTCTTGGTCTTAGCCAGATTTTCGCGCGAGAGGATGTTCTTGGTCTTGTCCGTCATCGGCACATGCAACGAAATCACGTCAGCGCGCGGCAGCAAGTCTTCAAGCTCAACCTTCTCGACACCGATCTGGACAGCGC
Organism: Alphaproteobacteria bacterium Ga0077535; assembly: GCA_001464425.1. Taxonomy (GTDB): domain Bacteria; phylum Pseudomonadota; class Alphaproteobacteria; order Caulobacterales; family Aquidulcibacteraceae; genus Vitreimonas. The sequence continues at coordinate 57,540 of LNEK01000026.1, read as the reverse complement.
GCTCCGGCGAGAGGAACGGATCGTAGGCGATCACCTTCATCTTCAGGCCAAGCGCACGGTCAGCGACAATCGAGCCAATATTGCCGCAGCCGATGAGGCCGAGCGTCTTGGCGTAGAGCTCAACGCCCATGAAGCGGTTCTTCTCCCACTTGCCCGCTTGCGTGGAGACATCCGCCGCCGCGATCTGGCGCGCAGCTGCGAACATCAGCGCAATGGCGTGCTCCGCCGTCGTGATTGAATTGCCGAACGGCGTGTTCATGACGACGATGCCGCGCGCAGTGGCGGACGGGATATCGACGTTATCGACGCCAATGCCGGCGCGGCCGATCACTTTGAGGTTCGTCGCGGCGGCGATGATGTCCGGCTTCACCTTGGTGGCCGATCGGATGGCGAGACCATCATAATTACCGATGATTTCGCGGAGCTTCGCCGCATCCGGGCCAAGCTGCGGCTGGAAATCCACTTCAATGCCGCGGCTCTTAAAAATGTTGACGGCGGCTTCGCTGAGTTCGTCGCTGATCAAAACTTTAGGCATGGTCAGTTTCCTTGGCGCCAATCGGCGCGTTCCAATTTGTGAACGAGGCAATCGTCGTCGCCGAACATGCGGCGGCCGACGACTTTGAAACCGAGGCGGCGGTAGAAGCGATGCGCTTCGGTGTTTGAGTTGAGCGGATCGATGACGATGGCGGTGACTGCGGGATCGGCAAAGCAACTATCAATCACCGCCTCCATCATCACGCGGCCATGGCCAGCGTTACGGTCGCGGTCGTCGCCGATCCAGATGTCGATAGCGCGCAGATTGGGTTCGATCTCTTCCCAATAGTGCGTCGGTTCGAGATGCGGATCGATCACCTGCATGGCGCCGATCGGGCGGCCATCGAGTTCAGCGATGTAATAGCAAGACACATCCGAACACGCGTCGATCTCTTCGCTCCATACCGCATCGACGAAGGCTTGCGCAGACGATGGGTCATCGGTGACGCAGGCGATCACCTCCGGGTCGGTATCCCAGAGCTCCAGTATCGGCACGTCTTTTTGCGCAGCCTGGCGGATGGTGAGCGTCGCCGCACCGGAGCGGACGACGATCGGCGGCCAGGCGACGCTTCCTTGCGTCGCCATAGCGCTACCCCGCGAGTTCAGCGGCGAGCGTCGCGAACGCCCAATCGAGCCACGGTGTGAGCGCTTCCACATCCGCCGCTTCAATCGTGCCGCCGCACCAGATGCGCAAGCCCGGCGGCGCTGAGCGGTACGAAGCGGCGTCCAGCGCGGCGCCCTCTTTTTCAAGCAACGCCGCCAACTTCTTGGCAAACTCCGCCTGGCCGTCAGCGCTCAGGCCGGTGACACGCGCGTCCACCACCTTCAAACACACGCTAGTATTTGAACGCGCCGCCACATCGTCGGCGAGGAAATCCACCCAGTCCGTCCGGGCGACCCAATCCGCGAGCACCTTCGTGTTGGCGTTGGCGCGCGCGTGCAGCGCTTCCAAGCCGCCAATGCTCTCAGCCCATTTCAGCGCGTCGATGTAATCTTCCGTCGCCAGCAGAGACGGCGTGTTGATGGTCGAGCCTTCGAAGATTTCGAGATCGACCTTGCCCTTCTTGGTCAGGCGGAAAATCTTCGGCAACGGCCGATCCGGCGTGTAGCTTTCAAGCCGCTCAATTGCGCGCGGGCCGAGGATCAGCATGCCATGCGCGCCTTCGCCGCCCAGCACTTTTTGCCAGGAGAACGTGGTCACATCGCACTTGGCCCAATCGATCGGCTGCGCGAAGACGGCGCTCGTCGCGTCGTTGATGGTGATGCCTTCGCGGTCGGCGGCGATCCAATCGAAGCCGCGGATTTTTACGCCCGACGTGGTGCCGTTTTGCGTGAAGATGACATCCGCCTCTTTGCGCACGGCGCTGAGATCCGGCAGCTGGCCGTACGGGGCGGTGTAAATCTTAGCGTCGAGCTTCAGCTGCTTAGCGTCGGTCACCCATTCTTCGCCGAAGCTTTCCCACGCGAATATATCGACCGAACGGGCGCCGAGCATCGACCACATCGCCATCTCGACGGCGCCTGTATCCGAAGCCGGAACGATCGCGATCTTGTGCGTCTCCGGCACGCCGAGAATGGCGCGCGTACGGTCGATCGCTTCTTTCAGCTTAGCTTTGCCGGGTTTAGCGCGGTGCGAACGGCCGAGGGCCGCGCCTTTCAGCGCATCCGTACTCCAGCCCGGACGTTTTTTAGTGGGTCCCGAAGAAAATCGGGGATCGGCCGGACGCACTTCCGGCTTGGCGGTACTTGTCATCAACTTGTCTCCCATCCTCACAGATGAGCGCCCGCCGTTGGGAGCGGGTGGCCCACTTACCACCTGCTCCCGTTCGCCAGCTTTGACAATGCGGCGATTCAGCGGGTCGCCGCTGGGCCAGACGAGGCGCAAGGTTATGGAGGCAAGTGATCGGAGAACCGCTCTAGTGACCCCGCAGATGCGACTCCGCGTGATCAAAGCCGCTCACACACTGATCTGGGTGGTGCTGGCGTCCTGCGTCGTCGCAATCCCGTTCGCGGCATGGGCCGGCCGGCTGGACATCGCGCTGGCCCTGATCGCCATCGTTTCAGTCGAGGTCGCAGTACTGGCGTTGAACGCGTGGCGTTGCCCGCTCCAAGCCGTGGCGGCGCGCTACACCAACGATCGCGCGGCCAACTTCGATATCTATCTGCCGGCGTGGATCGCAGGCCGCACGATGATCATTTTCGGGCCGCTGTTCGCTTTCGGCTTAGCGGTGACGCTCGCTACATGGCTGAGCGCGGGTTAGCCTTCGCCGGTCACCACAATGCGTGGGAGCGGTGGTTCTTCTGGCGGCGCGGGATGCGAGGTTGGCGGCGGCGGGGCCGCCATCTCAGGCAGCGGTGATGGCTCAGCGATTGTAGTCGCTTCCGCCTCTAAGCCCGGCAACATGGGGTCTTCGAAGATCGCCGGCAGCTGCTTGGCTTTGCGGGCGCGGCGCTTTTTGCGTTGCGGCGCTTCGGGGTGCGCGTCGATGCGGTTGTGCATGCGGGCAAGAGAGCTATCGAGCTCGCCGCGCAAGAACACCGCGACTTGGCCGAGCAAGCGCACGCTGGAAAGCGTCTGGATCGCGCGCATGTAGCCGCCGCGCTTGGAGGCCTGGAAGCCGACGACGCTTTCGAGATCGAAACGGTCGCACCAATACGGCGCGGCGTCAGCAAATGCCGAGCCCGTCACCGGGTCTTCATCGACGCCGGCGCTCGGCGCAAAGAAGCGCTGCACGAAATCGTAGGGCTGGCCTTCATCGGCCGGCGCACTCACCACCAACATACCTTGGCGCGGGCCACGGATGACGCGGTTGATCGCGGCGATATCCGGCTTCATCTCGCGCAGCACAGCTTCGCTTTCGAGCACGACGTTGGCGTATTCGCCGATGAAGGCATCGACGAGTTCCACGCCGCCCAGCGCTTCGCTTACGCTATCATCCGGCGTCCACGGCGTGCGCTGCTTGCGCGGCAGGTCTAGCGTGTAGCCTTCCGGTGTCGAGCGCACGATCAGCGCGCCCGCGTGCGTATCGAACACAACCACTTCGAGGCTCGGATCAATCTCGCTCAGCACCATCGCGCCCGCCGCCAAAGTGGCGTGGCCGCAGATCGGCACTTCCGTCGCCGGCGTGAACCAACGCAGCTGGTAATTGCCCTTGAGCCCCGTCGGCACCACGAAGGCGGTCTCGCTCAGCTTATTTTCGGTGGCGATCGCCTGCAGCACAGGGTCCGGCAGCCAGCGCTCCAGCGGCACGACGCCGGCCGGATTGCCGGTGAACACCCGGTCCGTGAAGGCATGGACGATCCAGATTTTCATCGTCTTTCCATATGGCTGCGGCACGCCTCCAGCGCGACTCTCCTCCCCTTGGCGGGGAAGCTCACGCCCCGGATTTGCCTTTCAGCGGCCAATTGTGCCCCAGCGGCCCGTGGCCCTGGCCGAGGCCGGGCGCCTGTCGGATCGCCTCCATTACATAGGCGCGCGCCTTTTCGACCGAAGGCTCGAGTTCAAAGCCCTGAGCCATGTAGGCGGCGATGGCGGACGCGAGCGTGCAGCCGGTGCCGTGCGTGGCGCGTGTTTCGATGCGCGGGCTCTCGAACACACGATAGCCTTCGCGTGTCAGCAACACATCGCGAACGGTATCGCCGCGAAGGTGCCCGCCTTTCACCAGCGCCGACCAGGCGCCGAGTTGCTCCACCAGGATTTCCGCCGCGCTCATCTGGCCATCAAGATCGCGAACTTCGATGCCAGTGAGCGCCTCCGCTTCCGGCGCATTCGGCGTAACCATCGCAGCAATTGGCATGAGTTCGTTGCGGATGATCTCAATCGCGTCTTCGGCCAACAATGAAGCGCCGCCCTTGGCGATCATCACCGGATCGAGCACCACCGGCAAACCATCGCCAAATGCGTACCAAGCTTCCATGACCGCGCGCACATGCGCCGCCGAGCCGAGCATGCCAAGCTTCCACGTATCGGCGCCGAGGTCGCTCATCACCGCTTCGATCTGACTGGTGACGATATCAAGCGGCACCTCGTGCACGCCGGTGACACCCAACGTGTTTTGCACGGTGATCGCGGTGACAGCCGTCATCGCGTAGCCGCCGAGCGCGGTGACGGTTTTGATGTCAGCCTGAATACCAGCGCCGCCGCCGGAATCAGAACCGGCGACGATGAGAACGCGGCCTTTGGGTTTGGACTGCTGTTGTGCCATGACGCTGACATGGCCGACCACGTTCGTTTTTCCAAGACGCTTTCACTCTGGTTGCGCCACCAACCGGATGTCGCAGGGCTCAAACTCGACGCTCAGGGCTGGACAGACGTGAATAGCGTTCTCGCGGCGCTCGTCCGCACCGGTCTGCCTGGAGACATCGAGGCTTTGCTTGAGATGGTAGAGCAAAGCGACAAACAGCGTTTTGAGCTCTCGCCCGACCTTGAGCGGATACGCGCACGGCAAGGCCACTCCATTTCGGTGGACCTCGCACTTGCACCGACCGCCCCGCCATTGACGCTCTATCACGGCACCGTAGAGCGCTTCCTCAACGCGATCATGCGCGAGGGCCTACAGAAAATGCGACGACACCATGTGCATCTATCTGCTGACGTGGAGACCGCACGCAAAGTCGGCATCCGCCGCGGCATGCCGGTCATCCTGGAAATCGACACAGCAGGAATGCTCTTGGAGCAGCACGCCTTCTTCGTCACCAGCAATGGCGTGTGGCTGACCGAAAGCGTACCGGCGCGATTCCTACGCCGGGTTTAGCCGAGCGCGCGCCACACCTTCAGCGCTTGCACGGTCTCCGCCACATCATGCACGCGCACCATGCCGGCGCCTTTTTGCGCGGCGATCAAAGCAGCCGCGATGGAGCCGCCAAGCCGATCTTTGCTGGCGTCCTTAGCGCGCTCGTCGATAACGGCGAGGAAGCGTTTGCGCGATGCGCCGATCAGAACCGGCGCGCCGGTTTCATCGGCGATGCGCTGCGTGGCGTTCAGCAGCGCAAGATTGTGCGCGAGCGTTTTGCCGAAGCCGATACCCGGATCGACCCAAATGTCGCTCACGCCCTTGGCGCGCGCCACTTCAGCACGCTCCCGCAGGAACGCGATCACCTCGGCGACCACATCTTCATAGTGTGGGTTAGCCTGCATCGTGCGCGGCTCGCCCTGCATGTGCATCAAGATCACCGGGCGCTGCAGCGCAGCTGCGGTTTCGAGCGCGCCGGGCGCTTGCAATGCTGCGACATCGTTCCAGATGGAAGCGCCGGCGGACATCGCCGCCATCGCCACTTGCGGCTTCATCGTATCGATCGAGATCGGCGCATCGGTCGAAACCCGCAAAGCCGCGATCACCGGAACAACGCGCGCCGCCTCTTCCGATGCGTCAACCGGCGCCGCGCCCGGGCGCGTGGACTCGCCGCCAATATCGATGATGTCCGCGCCGGCCTGCAGCATCGCCAGCGCGTGGGGCGCGGCTGCGCCTTCCCAGGCGCCGCCATCGGAGAAGGAATCCGGCGTCACATTGAGGACACCCATGACATAAGGGCCGCCCGCCAGTTTTGGCGGCGGCATGGAAAATGGTTTCATTGGCGGCGCGGATGACAATTCGCTTCCTCCAACGCAAGCTTGATGCGCAGCTAGCGGCGTGCGCAGGTGTCGCGGCTCACGATCGCGCGAGCAACAAGATCAAGCCTTTGGCGGCAAAATTCAGCTGCATTCTTCAATCCTGCAAGGCAAACCTGCACTTCATGAGCAACTGGCGCATCCGATTAGAGCCGCTGATCACGCCGATCTTCCGCATCTGGTGGCGCCTGCGGCGCGGCGCGACCTTGGGCGTGCGCGGCATTGCTTGCGACGAAGCGGGGCGCGTGATGCTGGTGCGTCACACCTATGCGAAAGGCTGGCACCTGCCAGGCGGCGGCGTCGAGAGCGGGGAAACGGCCATCGAAGCGGTGATGCGAGAGATGGCGGAGGAAGCAGGCGTCGAGGCTGTTGGCGCACCGAAACTAGCTGGCTTCTACGCCAACCATGCGAACTTCCCGAACGACCACATCGCGCTCTATCTGTTCGAGACGTGGCGCGCGTGCCCGCCAAGGATCGACAACGAAATTGCCGAGCGAGCGTTCTTCGCTTTGAACGCGCTGCCGGACGGCGTCACCAAAGGCACGCAGCGGCGGCTTGCTGAAATCTTCAACGGCGCCCAGATCAGCGCGAACTGGTAGGAGCATCCATGCGATATCTACACACCATGATCCGGGTCGGCGATCTCGACGCCGCGTTGGATTTCTTCTGCACCAAGCTCGGCCTCGTGGAGATGTCGCGCGTCGACAACGAGGGCGGCCGCTTCACGCTGGTGTTTCTTGCTGCACCGGATGACGTGGAGTTGGCTCGACAACGCAAAGCGCCGATGGTGGAGCTCACCTACAACTGGGATGAGCACGAATATGGCGGCGGTCGCAATTTCGGCCATCTCGCCTATCGCGTGAAGGATATCTACGCGACGTGCCAGAAGCTGATGGACGGCGGCATCACCATCAACCGCCCGCCGCGCGATGGCCACATGGCGTTCGTGCGCTCACCGGATGGCATTTCTATCGAGCTCTTGCAGGAAGGTGACCGCTTGGCGCAGCAAGAACCGTGGGCGTCGATGCAAAACACCGGAAGCTGGTAAAGGCAAAGGCCGCGCTCCTTTCGGAACGCGGCCTTGCTTTCGGTCATCGATCTTGTGATCGCTTATTCTTCGTAGTTGCCGTCCGGGGTGTAGACCTCGGTGACATTCAGCACTGACGGCTGCAGGTCGCCCTGCATGTAGGTGCCGACCCACACGTCGTATTGGCCGCTTGGCGCGTTCTCGAACGAGATCGCCGGGTTGAGGCCTTGCGCATCATCGTTGCAGACCCAATTGCCTTCCGCATCGTTGATGACGAGCGTCGTGTCGGTGTCCGCCGTGACGTGGAAGGTCAGCGGCAGTTGGCCGCCTGCAGTCCAGTTCACGCGATAATCAGGCGCAGATGCGATCCAACCCACGCAGCCTGGAATGCCGGAGGCATCGTAGCCGCCGCCTGCAGCGATTTCGACGCGGTGCGGATCAGGCATAAAGCCGGCCGCGAGTTCGATCACGCCATAAGCCGGATCGAGCGAGAAATCTGGCGCGCCTGCGGCTGTCCCGGAATTTTCTGGGCCGCCGACTTCAGAGATGTGCAAGTTCGCGGCAGCGGTTTCAGTCTGGACGCCATAACGGCCGACCCAGATTTGGTAGCGTCCGCTACGCGGCGTTTCCCAGCTCACCACCGGATTGAGATTGCCGGCGCTGTCGTCATCGCAATGCCACGAGCCATCTGGCGCGCGCACGACGAGCGTTGTGTCAGCATCGGATTCCGAAGCGATGTAGAGCGGCAGTTCGCCAGCGCGATAGCGCAGCGTGAACGTGGCGCGTGTATCGATGTAGCCGGTGCAATCCGTGCTGACCTGCGATGCGTCATAGACGCCGCCTGCCGTGACCGTGGCGTGATGCGGATCAGGCTCAAAGCCCGCGCGCAACGACACCTGCCCGTGACGCCCAGTAGCGCCGCTGTTGAGTTGCTGCGCCACGGCCGGCCCGGCCAAAAGCGTCAGCGCCGCCGCGGCGGCCATAATTCGTCCGAGTGATGTCATGCTAGTCCCCTCGATTCCTCTCGCGGGGCGCATCTTCTGCCGAGCCATGCCGATAGCAAGGGAAAAACCCGCCAAATAGGCGCTGTAAGCCGCGTTTCGGGCCCTTAACGGCGGCCGAATAGCTTTTCGATATCGGCCAACTTCAACTCGACGTAGGTGGGGCGGCCGTGATTGCACTGGCCCGAAAACGGCGTGGCTTCCATTTGCCGGAGCAACGCATTCATCTCATCACCCGTCAGCCGCCTGCCCGCGCGCACCGAACCGCGGCAGGCCATGGACGAACACACTTCTTCCAGCCGCTCTTTCAACGCATGTGCCTCGCCCAGCTCGGCGACGTCATCGACCAAGTCTTTGAGCAGTCCGGCCGCATCGATGTGGCCAAGAAGGGCGGGCGTTTCGCGCACAAGTATAGCGCCAGCGCCAAACGGCTCTATGACGAGGCCAAGCTGCGCCAATTCTTCGGCGCGTGCGGTGAGCGCTTCCGCTTCGGCAGGATCAAGCTCAACGACCTCCGGAATGAGCAAAGCCTGCCGCCGCACACCGCCGCTCGCCAGCATTTGTTTCATGCGCTCGTACACCAGCCGCTCATGCGCGGCGTGTTGATCGACGATGACTATGCCGTCTTCAGTTTGCGCCACGATGTATGTCTCGTGGATCTGCGCACGCGCAGCGCCGAGCGGAAAGAAGCGCGCATCTTCCGGATCGTGCGCGGTAGCCAGTGCGATCGCGCTTTCCAGGTCCGCCGGCGCAATCGCTTCAGCAAAGCTAGGCTGCGTCTCGACCCGGCCGCTCGGCATGACGAAATCGCCTGGCGCGAGCGCCTCTTCCGCCGTGCCCCACACACGCAGCATGGGCTGCGGCGTGTAATGCGGGCGCGCAGCGCTAAAGATGGTGGCGGACGTTGTCGTGGATGCGCGATGGCCGGCGCCGGCAAGCGCGTGGGAGAGCGCGCCCACGATGAGCCCACGCACTAACGTCGCATCGCGGAAGCGCACTTCTGTCTTGGCCGGATGCACGTTCACATCAACATCGCCCGGCGGCAGATCGAGAAAGAGCGCCGCCACCGGATGGCGATCACGCGCGAGCAAATCCTGATACGCCGCACGCACAGCGCCAACGATCAGCTTATCTTTCACGGGCCGGCCGTTGACGAACAAATGCTGATGCTCGCGCGTGCCGCGATGAAACGTCGGCAAGCCGGCAAAGCCAGAGAGCCGCACATCGGCGCGGACTTGGTCTAGCGCAATGCAGTTCGGCGCAAAGTCCGCGCCGAGAATCGCAGCCAGGCGCGTGCGGCGGCCTTCGTTTTCCGGATCAGCTTCGGCGCCATAGCGGAACGTCACGCGGCCATCGTGCTCAAGCGAGAAAGCAACGTCCGGCCGCGCCATCGCAAGGCGCTTCACGACTTCGGAGACAGCCATCATCTCGGCGCGCTCGGACTTCATGAACTTGAGCCGCGCCGGCGTTGCAAAGAAAAGATCTCGCACATCAACGCGGGTGCCGTGCGCGCTCAGCGCCGCCCATGCCGCCGGCCGCGGCGGATGCAACGCGCCGCCTTCAACCTCGAGCGTCCAGGCATCATCAGCGCCACGCGCACGCGACAGGATCGAAAGCCGCGCCACGGCGCCGATCGAAGGCAACGCTTCGCCGCGAAAACCCATCGTGTGGATATTGAGCAGATCGACATCACCGCCAATGCCGGCAGTGAGCTTCGACGTCGCGTGCCGTTCCACCGCCAGCGGCAATTCTTCGCGCGATATGCCCGAGCCATCGTCCTCGATCGAAATGAGGCCCAATCCGCCGCGCTCTATACGCACGACGATGCGCTTGGCGCCCGCGTCGAGCGCGTTCTCCACCAACTCTTTCACTGCCGCAGCCGGGCGCTCGATCACCTCGCCCGCGGCGATGCGGTTGACGGCTTCAGGGGGGAGTCGGCGGATGGTCATTGCGATTCGGGGCTCAAGCGACGACCATAGCAGCATGACGAAAGACACGCCTCCCCCGCCCGCCAACGCAGAGCAGATGGCCAGCCCCTCATTTCAGCTCGCCGTGCTCGATCAGGACTTCCTGATGAGCGATGCCATGCGCGGCGTACGGTTTATGCTCGAGTATTCGAAGGCGGAACTATTACTGCGCCGCGCGCGCATCCAATCAACCATCGTTGTGTTCGGCTCCGCCCGCTTCCGTGAGGATGGGCCCGACAAGCAGGCGTATTGGTACAGAGAGGCGCGCAAGTTCGGGCGCCTCGCCTCCCAAAGAGGAGGCGCGCTCTGTGCCGAAGGCGGCGACCACTACCATGTCATCGCCACCGGCGGCGGGCCCGGCGCAATGGAAGCCGCCTGCCGCGGCGCCCGCGACATCGGCGCGCCAGCGATCGGCTTCAACATCACACTGCCGTTCGAGCAAGAGCCGAACGCCTACACAACGCCGGAGCTAACGTTCAACTTCCACTACTTCGCCATGCGCAAAATGCACCTCGCCATGCGCACGAAAGCGCTCGTGGTTTTTCCCGGCGGCTTCGGCACCATGGACGAACTCTTTGAAATTCTAACGCTCCGGCAAACGCGCAAGCTCACGGCCATGCCAATCGTACTGTTCGACGAAGGCTATTGGCGCGAGATCATAAACTTCGATGGCTTGGTGAAACACGGCGTCATCGACGCCGCCGACCTCACCCTCTTCCGCTTCGCAGACACTGCCGAAGCCGCATGGGATGCGTTGGTGGAGCAAGGCCTGGACGTCAGCGTGGCCGACGGCAACGAGGATATCGCGCGCGACATGTGATGTGTGCGCAGCGCAACAGTGCACGGCGCTGCGATAATTTCTGCGTGCATCCGCGCAAATCATGTGTTACACGCGCCGTCCTTCGGAGACGTGTTGTGAAAAAGTTGAACCCAATCGCCCAGAACCAGATGTTCGTCGCATATCGCGGCGAGCGGATGGAGATGCGCGCGCGGAGGAGTTCGGCTTACTGACGTCTACGGACATCGGAGCATGAAAACCCCTCCAAGGCGCGGCCTGGAGGGGTTTTTCGTATGCGCTCCGGGCCGCTTTGAACTTCGGAAAACGAGGAGAAGAAGCGTGCAATTCTACCAATGCAGATTCCGGCGCGGATCTGAACGCACCGTCGCGTGGATAGAGGCACGCGGCGCGAAGCTCGGCGCGCAGGTCGAACTCACAACGCTGGATGACGGCGGCCCTTGGCTTGTCGAAGCGGTGCAAAGCGCCCCGCTCGCAGCAGAGGCGCTGAAAGACATGCAGGACATGAATCGCAACGCATTCGCCAGCCTCAAACGGCGGCGAACGCCTCGCAACACTGACTAGAGAAGGAGAACCGGCCATGTCCGGTTACGAAGAAATTCTTGGCGCGCGTGCGCCGATCAAGGCGTGGATCAGCGGCGTGCCGGTGGAGCACGAAGCGCAAAACCAACTGCGCAACGTAGCGTCGCTGCCGTTCATTCACAGCCACATCGCGGTGATGCCGGACGTTCACTTCGGCATTGGCGCAACCGTGGGCTCGGTGATCCCGACCAAGGGCGCCATCATTCCGGCGGCCGTGGGCGTGGACATTGGGTGCGGGATGATGGCTGTGCGCACGTCGCTGACGGCAAACGATCTGCCGGATTCGCTCGCACGCTTGCGCGGCGCGATCGAGCGCAACGTACCGCACGGCAACGGTCCGAACGGCAACCACCGCGACACGCCTTCTTTGGTGGAGACGTCTTACCGCGACTCCGGCCTCGATGACCGCTACCGCGTGATCATCGACAAGCACCCGAAGGCGTCGGCCAAGACGCAAAGCGCGCAATTGGCGACGCTCGGCGGCGGCAACCACTTCATCGAGGTCTGCCTCGATGAAGAGGACCGCGTGTGGGTGATGCTGCACTCTGGCTCGCGCGGCTCCGGCAACGCGATCGGCAAGTACTTCATCGAGCGTGCGAAGGAAGAACTCCTGCGCCGTGAGCTCGGCTACCACGTGCCGGACAAGGACCTCGCCTTCTTCATGGAAGGCGAAGAGCTGTTCGACGACTACGTGGCGGCGGTGGGATGGGCGCAAGACTACGCGCGCACCAACCGCGAGGTGATGATGGAGCGCACCTTGCGTGCGCTTCGCGACAACCTGCCGAAATTCAAGCTCGAGAAGCACGCGGTCAACTGCCACCACAATTACGTGGCGCGCGAGCATCACTTCGGCGCCGACGTATTCGTGACCCGTAAGGGTGCGGTGCGGGCGGGAGAAGGCGAACTCGGGATCATTCCGGGCTCGATGGGCGCATCGTCGTTCATCGTGCGCGGCAAGGGCAACCCAGATTCGTTCTGCACCTGCTCGCACGGCGCAGGCCGCGCGATGTCGCGTACGGAAGCGAAGCGCCGCTTCACGCTGGCCGATCACCGCGCCGCCACCGAAGGCGTGGAATGCCGCAAGGACGCTGGCGTGATCGATGAAACGCCGATGGCCTACAAGGACATCGACGCCGTCATCGCCGCGCAGGCGGACTTGATCGACGTGGTGCATACATTGCGCCAGGTCGTGTGCGTTAAGGGCTGAAATCGGCGTGCGAGAGCAATCTCGCACTCCGTCATCCCGAACACATCACGGAACGATCATCACTGCGCGCGCCGCGCAGCATGAAAGATGCGCAGAACTTCCGTCGCCAGCGCGCGGGTGCGGTCCTCCGGTTTGCCCATCAGCTCGGCGAGCGAGTGGCCGAAGAGACCAACACCCATCGCCATCGCAACGCTGATCAGCACCAAATCTTCCGCCTGCTGCGGCGTCACATCACCGAACGAAGCGCGCTTCATCACCACATCGCGCACCGCATCGCGAATGTGCGTCATCCGCCGCCACTCGCCCGTGAGTTCGAGCCACGCCGCAAGCCGCGATGCGCCGCGCTTTTCGAACACGTCGAACAACGCGTGAAACACCGCTTCCTGTTGATCTTCGCGTTCGCCGCCCTGATCGGCGATCGCCAGCACGTCGGCGATCAGCTGCGCCACCATCCGCTCCATCAGGGCCGCGTGCAGACCGTCGATGGAGCCGAAATGGTGGATGACGCTGGCGTTGGCGACGCCGGACGCGGTCGCGACATCGGCCAGCTTCAGCGCCAGCGGGCCCCGCTCAACGAGCAAATTTTCGGCCGCCGCCAATATGTTATCGCGCGCCGCCTCTGGCGCACGGCGCACCCGAACCTTACTGATTTTCTTTATTGACATTTTTGTCAGTAGAGCCAAATTGGAGACAGAACGCAAGTCTAGCCGAACCTTCCTCCCCGAGGTGTTGCAATGACCGCCAAAACCACGCCCGCCGACGTCAACATCCCGCCGCGCGACATCCACTTCAAAGTCGACCCGGCAAAAACCACTCATTGGCTCGGCGGCGATCCGGTCGGCACTGCGGTGTTCAACGCGCTCTCGCTCACCTTTCCCGATGGCGAGCGCATGTTCATGGACGCCGTCCGGCACTATCGCGACAAGGTCGATGGCAAGCTGGCGCAGGACGTGCGCGGCTTCATCGCGCAGGAAGCGATCCACTCGCGCGAGCACCACTCGCTAAACCAGCTGATCGATCGCGAAAAATATCCAGTCGCCGAAGTCGAAGCCGCGATCAAAGAGCGGATCACATTTGCGCGCTCACGCGGACCCATGCGGATGCTGATCTCCACCATCGCGCTCGAACACTTCACCGCGATGATGGCCGATGCGCACGCGCGTCATCGCGATCTCTTCGAAAATACCGATCCCGCAATCGAGCGCATGTGGCGCTGGCACGCCATGGAAGAAACCGAGCACAAAGCTGTGGCGTATGACGTGTTCCTGCGCGTGACGCAGCACTGGTCGCCGCTACAACGCTACTTCCGCCGCACGCTTGCGATGGCGCTGATCACCTTCTTCTTCACCAAGAACATCACGCACTACGCGGCGCGCCTCTTGGAGGCCGACGGCTATTCCTATGACGATGCACTGAAAGCCGTGAAAAAATATGCGTGGCGCACGCCTGGCCTCTTCAGCCGCAACGCCAAGACATACTTCGCCTGGTTCCGCCCCGGCTTCCATCCGTGGGACGAAGACAACCGTGCTTTGGTCGCCGAATGGAAAGCCGAGTTCGACGCGGACGTCGCGCAACCTGTGCCGGCTTAGAACCCGAGCAAGCTCGCGTACCGATCGCGATGGAAACTCGCGCCGCCATAGAGCGCCTCAGTCACGCGCGCGCGCTTCAGGTAAAGCCCTGCATCATGAACGTCGGTCATGCCGATGCCGCCGTGCAGCTGAACCATCTCGTTGGTCGCCAGATGCACCGTCTCAGACGCACGCGCCTTCGCGAGACTCGCATACTCAGCGACATTGTTTGCGTTACGATCCAACGCATCGAGCGCCGCCAACACGCATGAGCGGGTGAGTTCGAGATCGGTGAACAGTTTCGCGGCCCGATGCTGCAGCGCCTGGAAACCGCCGATCACTTGGCCGAATTGCTTGCGCGTCTTGAGATATTCGCTGGTGATCTCGAACGCCTCGCTCGCAGCGCCGACCATTTCGGCGGCCAGGCCGATGCGGGCGCGATCGAGGATCGCATCAACGATATCAGCGCCGCCGTTCATCTTCTCCGCCGCCACGCCGGCAAAGCTGATATCCGCTGCGCCGCGGCTATCGGCGGTGACGAGTTCGCGGCGCGTGACGCCTGCCGTATCCGCCTTCACCAGAAAAAGCGCATCCGCCGCCGCAACGATGAAGAGATCAGCGATGTGGCCGTCCGCGACGTATTTCTTCTCGCCACTGAGCTTGCCGCCTTCGAACTTGATCTTCGACTTCGCGGGCGCATGGTGCGCGCCTTCATCGATAGCGATCGTCGCGATCACTTCGCCCGAAGCAATCTTCGGCAGCCACTCAGCCTTCTGCGCGTCCGTGCCAGCGAGCAGCAGCGCGCTCGCGCCCGCAAGCGCCGACGAATGCAGCGGCGATGCAACCAAAGTCCGCCCCGCCTCTTCCAGCACCGCGCCAAGCGCGACGTAGCCGAGGCCGGCGCCACCATATTCTTCCGGAATGATCACGCCGGCAAAGCCCAGCGCCGATATCTCCGCCCACAATTCCGGATCGCGCCCGTTCTGCTTCGCGTCGCGCTGCTTGCGCAAACGCGTCACCGGCGCCTGTTCGCGGAAAAAATCGCGCGCTGAATCTTTCAGCATGCGCGCATCGTCATTCAAGGTGAACGTCATTGTGTGTCTCGCAATCCAAGCACGCGCTTAGCGACGACGTTGAGATTGATTTCGGTGGTGCCGCCTTCGATCGAATTGCCTTTCGAGCGCAGCCAGCCACGCGTGGTGGCGAGATCGTCCGGGGTAAAGCCCTCGCCCGACCAGCCGAGCGCGCGATTGCCCGCCGCCTCCACCATCAGCTCGCAGCGATCGATGTTCAGCGTCGCGCCCGCGACTTTAAACATCGAGGCCATGTGGCTGACATTGCCACCCGCCTTCGCCTCCTCCTGCGCGCGCTGCACCGAGAGCGCATAAGCCCGCTCCGTCATCTTATGCGCCGCAATCCGCGCACGCAGATCGCGATCTTCCAGCGCGCCATCTTCCAAACCGACATGCTTCTTCGCTAGATCGACAACATCAACGCGCGTGTTTGAGCCGAAACCCGAAATATTGGTGCGCTCGTATTGCAGCAACCGCTTGGCAATTTCCCAGCCGCCATTGAGGCGCCCCACCATATTGCCCTTCGGAATCTTCACATCGGTGAAGAAGGTTTCGCAGAACGGTGACGACCCTGAGATCAATTTGATCGGCCGCGTTTCCACGCCCGGCGTCGTCATATCGATCAGCACGAACGAAATGCCCTCGTGCTTCACGCTGGTATCGGTGCGCACCAAGCAGAAGCACCAATCGGCATAGTTGGCGTACGAAGTCCAAACTTTCTGGCCATTGATCAACCAGTGATCGCCCTTGTCTTCGCACTTGGTTTGTAAGCCTGCGAGGTCAGAACCAGCGCCTGGCTCCGAGTATCCCTGGCACCAGCGAATTTCACCACGCACGATCTTCGGCAGATGCTCTTTCTTCTGCTCTTCGTTCGCGTACTCGAGCAGCACCGGCCCCAGCATCCAGAGCCCGAAGGAAAACAACGGCGGCCGCGCGCCGATCTTCTTCAGCTCACTCTGCAGCACGCGGTTTTCATCCGCGCTCAAGCCACCGCCGCCGTATTCGGCCGGCCATGTCGGCGCCGTCCAACCCTTGGCCCCCATGCGCTCAAGCCAGAGCTTCGCCTCCGGATTCTTGAACTCGTAATTCCGACCGCCCCAGACGGCGTCGTCTTCGCCGGTCATCGGCGTGCGCATCGAAGGCGGGCAGTTCGCTTCCAGCCAAGCCCGCGTCTCGGCGCGGAAGACTTCCAAATCTTGTGTCATGGCGCGTTTCCTCGAAGCGAGAATTAGCACCATACACTAGTGTACGTCACTACTGACGCGCCGTCATGTGACGCCAGAGCGCTCCAATATTGCCGAGCACAATCACCCAGAACACCAGGTAGACAGGCACGGCCTGGCCGGCATGGATTGCTGCGCAGTCCTCGAACCTCACGTTGGCCGCGCAGCTGGTCGGAAAGATCATTCCGGCTCGCAGAGCAAAAAATGCCGACACGGCTACACCGACGGCATTAGCGAGAAGCATAAACGCGCAGCCGACGATGAGACGGCGCTTGGCCACGAGCTATTCCAGCCCCTCCGGCTGCCCGACCACCACGAAGGTGAAGCTCTCCGGATTGAACAGGCGGCGTATCACCCGGTTCACGTCTTCGCGCGTCACCGCCCGGATCAAATCGTTGCGGCGGTTCACGTAGTCCGCATCGCGGCCGGACGCTTGGTAATTGTGGACTACGCCCGCGATCTTGACGTTGCTATCGAGATCGAGCGCGAACGAGCCGGTAAGATAGGTGATGGCGTCATTCACTTCGGCTTGCGTCGCGCCCTCTGTGTAGAGGCGCGCCATCTCTGCGCGCGTGACTTCGATGGCTTCACGCACATCTCCGTTTTCCGTCTGCGCCGAACCACGGATCACGGCTGAATAGTCCCGCACCGATGGGCCCATGCCGATGCCGTAGACGAGCCCGCGCGCCTCGCGCACTTCGGCCATCAGTCGCGACGAGAAACCGCCGCCGCCAAGGATGTAGTTCGCCACCGCAAGCGGAATCCAATCCGGATCTTCGTCCTGAATGCCGGGCCCAGCAAACAACACGAGACTCTGCGGCTGTGGCAACTGGCGCACGATCAGCGGCGTTGGCGCGGAAAGCTGCGCCTCTGGCGGCGCGGGCTGCGCCGCACCCTGCGGCAACGGCCCAAAAATCGTATCGAGCAACACGCCCGCCTGCGCCTCGTCGATATCACCGACAAGCGTCACTTGCAGCGTGGCGCGATTGAACAGCGCAGCGCGCCGCTCCTGCAACGCAGCGCGGCTGATCGCTTCGACGCCTTCGCGCGAAGTGCGGCGTGCATACGGGTGATCGGGGTAGAGCGCCTGGTCGAGCGCGAGATTGGCGATGTAGCTCGGGTTGGTTTCGCGCGTGCGCAGGCCCACCAGCATTTGACGCTTGATCCGCCCCAGCGGCTCCGCATCGAAACGCGGCTCGTGCAGAGCCATGCGCGCCATCTCAATGGCGGCGTCACGATTTTCACTCAGCGTCGTCATGCTCATGGCGACGCCGTCCCAACCCGCCGCGAAGCTGACCGACATATTGAGCTCTTGCAGCCGCTCTTTGAATGCGTTGGCGTCGAGAGCGCCTGAGCCTTCCGTCAGCATGTCGGTCATCACGCCAGTGACGCCAATCATATTCGCAGGTTCGATGGCGGAGCCGCCGCGCCAATACGCGCGCATGACGATCATAGGCACTGTGGAATCGGACACGAGCCACGCGCTCACACCACCGGGCGAGGTGATCTCGCGGACCGGAATGGCGTGGCGCGACGCAGCGCTCTCAGCTTGATTGCGTTGCGCGTGCGCCGGTGCGGCGACAGCACTGAAAGCTAAGGCAATGGCGAGGAGCGCTCTCATTGGTCCTCCTCCGGCAATAACCAGCCGGTGACGGAAGCATCGATCACCAAGGTCTGCCGCGCCATCGTCAGCGCTTCGTCGCGAGTGACAGCCTCGATATCGCGCGGCCAGTTGACGACATCATCGATGCTTTCGCCCTGCGCCAGCGAGGCGCCGTAAATGTTGGCGAGCGTCTCTTGGCTGTCACGTGAATAAACGGATGCGGCCGAAAGCGAAGATTTTGCGCGCGTGAGTTCGGCTTCCGTCGGCCCATCGCGCAGATAGGTCGCAATCACTTCGTCGACCGCCGCTTCGAGCCGCTCCAACGTCACGCCTTCGGCCGGTGTCGCATAAATCGAGACGCTGCCGCCGCCGAGGCCGCCCGTATTGGCGCCAGCGCCGGCGCTCACGGCGATGCGTTGGTCTTCGACCAGCGCCCGATAAAGCCGGCTCGTTTCCGAGCCGCCGAGAATCTCAATCGCGACATCGAGCGCATGCGCTTGGCGCCCTTCGTCGGTGCCGTAGCTGATGGCGCGATAAATGCGCGAGAGCGAGGGCTGGCGCACCTTCTCATCGCGATGGCTGACGCGCATCGGTCCCACGTTTGGCGGATCGCTCACCCACGCACGCTCCGGCAGATCACGCGTCGGCCGCAGCCGCCCGTAATGACGCTCCGCCAAGGGACGCAGTTCGGCTGCATCGATATCGCCGGCAACGACCAGGATCGCGTTATTTGGCGCATACCAAGTCCGATAAAATTCCAATGCGGTCTCGCGGTCGAGCGCGTTGATCTCGTGCAGCCAACCAATCACCGGCGTGCCGTACGGGTGATGCGGCCACAGCATCGCGCGCATGCGCTCACCCAGCACCGCGCCGGGGCTGTTGTCGATACGCTGGCGGCGTTCTTCGGCGATCACATCCCGCTCGGAGGCGAACGTCTCATCGGAGAAGCGCAAATTGCGCATGCGATCCGCTTCCATGCCCATAACGAGTTCAAGCCGGTCGCGGGCGATGCGTTCGTAATAAGCGGTGTAATCTTGCGAGGTGAACGCGTTGTCGTCGCCGCCATTGCGGGCGACGGTGCGTGAGAATTCACCCGGCGCGATGTTGCGTGTGCCTTTGAACATCAGGTGTTCGAAGAAGTGCGCCACGCCGGAAGAGCCGCGTGGTTCATCCGCAGCGCCCACCCGGTACCAAAGCATGTGCGTCACCACCGGCGCCCGGCGATCGGTGATCACCACGACTTCGAGCCCATTGCGCAACGTGAAAGTTTCCGGTCGCGGCAGTTCGCGCGCTTCAGCGCCGCCCAGCGACAAGAAGCACAGCGCAAACATTAACAACGCGCCGGCGCTTTGGCGCCGACGCGTTATCGCATTTTCAGAGCGGCTGAGCTTCATCCCTGCCCCTTCCCTTCTGCGAAAGGGGTTGAGTTGAGCGCCCAAGCTTAAGTGCCCGGGAGCTTGAAGCCGCCGCGATCGCGCTCGATCACGACTTGGCCGCCACCCGTGGCGCGACGGATAGATTCGTCATCTTCCAGACGGCGCGCTTCATCTTCAGCGTTGAGCGGCGCGGCGCGCGGGGCGCCAGAGCCGCCAAACGAGAGCACGCGATCAACGAAGCCTTCGTTGCGGCGAACGACGCCTTGCGCTTCGTAATCAATCGTGTCGCGAATATCGGCGTCGGCCGTTTCAGCGCCAGCGGCGGCGACGAGCGTGCGCTCACCGGTGCTCGCGGTCTGGCCGATGGTTTCACCGAACAGCGCCACACGCGCTTCATCAGTCGGCTGCAATTCTTGCGGACGCGGCTCACCCGGACGCGGCGGACGTAAGTTGTAATCCGGCGGCAGCGTCAGCGGCGCTTGCGAGACAACCCGGAATTCATCCGGCGACGACTTCGTGGCGCCAATGGCGCGCTGCACGCTGGCGCAGCCTGTGGCCGCGGTCGCTGCGGCGATGACCGCCAAAAGTGCTAGTGGTTTGGACTTGCCCTTGTGGCGCAAGCCAAGCCGGACTGCAGCGATGGGGCATCGCCCCGCAGTTTGACCGTTCTGGGGCGAATCTGCCCCTCAATTTCAGTTGCCCGGCCCTTGCGAGCCGCTGCGGACGCCCCGCCACCAGGTTTTCGCTTGGCTCCAGGTGGTGCCCTTCCCGGGTTCGGTCTCGGCCACGAAGATCATGTCGTAGGCCAAAACCAGGGCGCCGACCGTGATGGCCGCATCGGCCACGTTGAACACCCACGGGAACCAGAGGCCGTTGAAATCCAAAAAGTCAGCCACCGCGCCAAAGCGAATGCGGTCGATGACGTTGCCGAGAGCGCCGCCGATCACGAGGCCCAGCGCGATCGCGGTGATCTTGCGCTCCGCGGTGCGCAGCCACCAGACGAAGACGCCTGAAATCACGAAGGAAAGCGTAACCAGCCCCCAACGCGCGACATCCTGATCGGCGCGCAGTAGGCCAAAGCTGTCGAAGAACGGCGTCAGCTCGACGAAGCGGCAGCCATAATTGGCTTCCAGGCACCCGGGCGGGCTGAACCGCCCCGGCCCGAGCACGATCCATTTGGTGATCTGATCCGCCACCAGAACGATGGCCGAGAGGGACAAGCCGAAGCGCAACATGGGCGCGGGTTATGGACGGGCCCGCAGACGCGGGCAAGGCGGCCACTTCGTTTCCCCGCCCCCTTGGTCCAAGCTCGCAGCATGCGCTTCATCGCTGCCGCACTGAGCTTCCTGATCGCCGCCACCACGCCAGCCTGGGCGCAGACCGATCCCCTGCACCGGGCGCTCGACGCCTACGCGCTCTACCAAAGTGACATTTCGGCCCTGCTCGACGCCGACATCACCAGTGAAGCCGCGCTCGATAGCGCGCTTGAACTGGCGGCGCGGCACGAACCGGCGCGCGTCGCGCGCGGTTGGGTCGCGTACGGCGCCCTTTCTGCAGCGCAATCGCCGGCCTTTGTGCGAGGCGTGCGCAGCCGGGTGACCGCTGCCGGGCGCGCGCCCGTGCTGCGCCAATTGCGCAGCGACGTGACCTACGCACGGCGGCGTCCGCCTGGCGCGAGCGAAGCGGTGCAGATCATCCTCAACGCCGCCGACGCCGACAGCGCACGCTTCACGCTCGCCGCAGCGCGTTATGATGCTCTGGGCGATGCGCTCGATGCGCGCGGTTGGGCCGGCATGACCGATCGCGGCGGCGCGCGCACAGAGCGGCTACGCGTGATGCGCCCCGAGCGCGTGTCGAGTGAGGCGCGGTTGCACATTGCCGCTTTAGGCGCCGCGCCACTCAGCGATGCCGACGCATTTGGCGGACGCCGTTTCTGGGATGCGCTCGCACAGCGAAATTCACCGCGCTCCCCGCACCGCGCGTTGCGCGAACGCCATGCAGGCGGCACGGACCGAATGTTGACGCTCGCAGCACTCTTCATCGTCGGCGCCACCGAGAGCGGAGACGCGCGCGTAGCGGCGATACTCGACGATCCGCACTTGCAGCAATGCTTGGCGCTGGAGCAGCTACAGTTCAGGCAATGCGCTTCGGTGGCGCACGACGCTAACGAGGACGCGATGTGCCTCGCGCGGCACGGCCTGGACAGACCCGGCGCGTGCTTTGCGAATTTAGTCGCAAACTAGCCCCGCGCCGCATCCCACGCCGCGACCGCTTCAGCATCGCGCGGGGTGATGTCTGGGTAGCGCGGGTCGGCGGTGGCGGGGTCGAAATACTTCCACGACCGCGCGCACTTCACGCCCGGCGTTTTTTCGATCACGACCGCAACACCAGACATCTCCGGCAAGCGGAACGCATCGGCCGGCCCCTCGCCCGCTTCGATGACGATGCCGCTGGTGATGCAAAGTTCTGCAAAGTCGATCGCCTGCAGCGAAGCACGCAGCGCGTCGTCCGCAACGAACACACGCGGGCAGGCTTCAAGCGCAGCGCCAATCACTTTCTCGCGCCGCGCCACTTCCAGCGCGCCCGTAACGACAGCGCGCGCTTCGCGGAGCTTCGCCATCTCCTCACCCGCGAAATCATCTTCCCACGCCACTGGCGTTTCCGGGAATGTGCGCAAGTGTACGGAAACGCTTTCCGGAAAGCGCGTCAGCCACGCTTCTTCAGCCGTGAACGGCATGATCGGCGCAAGCCACGCTGTGAGACGCGAGAACGTCTCATCCAACACCGAGCGGCACGCGCGGCGACGGAATGAGCTTGGCGCGTCGCAATAAAGCGCGTCCTTGCGAACATCGACGTAGAAGGCCGAGAGATCGACGTTGCAGAACTCGACGATCGCCGAAAGCGCAACGCGCCATTGATAGGTGTCGTAGCCCCGGCGGACATCGCGATCGACTTCGTGCAAGCGATGGAGCAGCCAGCGTTCCATCAACGGCAGGTCGCGATCGAGCGGCACACGTTCGCCATCCTCGAACCCGCGTAAGGCGCCGAGACAAAACCGCAGCGTATTGCGCAGCTTGCGGTACATCTCGCCCGATTGATCGATCATGATCTTGCCGAGCCTGAGATCGTCGCCGTACTCGGCCGACGCGATCAGCAGACGTAAGATTTCGATGCCGTTCTGCTCGGCGATCTTCTGCGGCTCGATGGTGTTGCCGATGGACTTGGACATCTTCATGCCCTTCTCGTCCATCGTGAAGCCGTGGGTGATCACTTCATCGTACGGCGCCTTGCCGCGCGTCGCGCAGCTTTCCAGCAACGACGAATGAAACCAGCCGCGATGCTGGTCCGAGCCTTCGAGATAGATGGTCGAAACCGGGTTCACGAACGAAGGCCGCGTCGGCGCCTCGGGATTGCCGATGACGAAGGCGTGCGTGGAGCCTGAGTCGAACCAGACATCCAGAATGTCCTCGACCTTCTCGTAGTCCTCAGCTTTGTACTTCGCGCCCAAGAAATCCTGCGCCGGCGTCGCCCACCAAACGTCAGCGCCGCCTGCTTTCATCGCCGCAAAGATGCGCGCATCGACTTCGTCGTCCTGCAGGATCGAGCCGTCGCTTTTGCTAACAAAGATCGGCAGCGGCACGCCCCAGGCGCGCTGACGCGACACCAGCCAATCGGGCCGATCCTCGATCATGCCGCGGATGCGGTTGTAATCCTTCGTCTCGCCGGTCCGCTTCTGCCCCCAATCGACGCGATCGATTTCATCGAGCGCTACCTGGCGCAGCGTCTTGCCATCGCGGTACGACTTATCGAGCGCGATGAACCATTGCGGCGTGTTGCGGAAGATTAGCGGCGCTTTGGAGCGCCACGAGTGCGGGTAGGAGTGCTTGAGCTGACCGCGCGCGAGCAGCGCATGCTCTTCGATGAGCGCATCGATCACTGCCTTGTTCGCTGGCCCATCCTTGCCGAGACCTTTGCCTTCGAGCTGAATGATTTCCAGCCCCTCAAAACCCGGCGCTTCCTTCGTGAAGCGACCCTCTTCGTCTACGGTGAACGGGATCCCTTCTTGGCCGAAGTGCTTGGTCCAGATGATGAAGTCGTCAGCGCCATGCCCCGGCGCGGTATGAACGAAGCCCGTACCAGCATCGTCAGTGACATGATCGCCTGCGAGCAGCGGGACGCCGAACGCGTACTCACCGCCCTTGTCTGGCGTTTTCTGCCATTCATCGAACGGGTGACGGCATGAATCGATCTTGGATGGATCAATATCCTGAAGGCGCGTGTAGCGAGACGCCTTCGCGGCAGCAAAAGTGTCTGCTGCGCGAGCATCTGCGAGCACAAACTTCTCGCCTGCACGAACCCATGGTTCAAACGGGAGGTCTTTTTCGATCTCTTCTACCTGGTAGAGGCCGTACTTGATCGAGGGATTGTAAGCGATCGCCCGGTTGCCGGGGATCGTCCAAGGAGTCGTGGTCCAGATCACTACATTGACGCCACCGCCAAGGTTTTGCGTGATGTCGTAGCCATTGATCTCGAACTTCACCCAGATCGTCGGGCTCGTTTTCTCCTGATACTCCACCTCCGCTTCCGCCAGCGAAGTCCGCTCCACCGGGCTCCACATCACCGGCTTCGAACCGCGATAGACAAGCCCTGTCCGCACCACGCGCAGAAACTCACGCGCGATTGCAGCTTCGGCGTCGAAGCTCATTGTCGTGTAGTAATTGTCCCAATCGCCTTCGATGCCTAAGCGCCGAAACTCATCTCGTTGCAGCGGGATCCATTTGTCCGCGTACTCGCGGCACGCGCGGCGAAACTCAACCGCCGGCACCTCAGACTTCTTACGCCCGGCTTTGCGAAAATCTTCTTCGACCTTCCACTCGATCGGCAGGCCGTGGCAGTCCCAGCCCGGCACGTAATCGCAATCGAAGCCGGCCATCTGCTTCGTGCGCACCACGAAGTCTTTCAGGATTTTGTTTTCCGCGTGCCCGATATGGATCGCGCCGTTGGCGTAAGGCGGGCCATCGTGAAACACGACCTTCGGCCGCGCCGCCGCTTCTTTGCGCAGCAGATGATAGAGCCCGATCTCGGCCCAATACTTCACACGCTCGGGCTCCTTCTTCGGCAGCCCCGCGCGCAGCGGAAATGGATCGCCCGGCAAGTCGGGCAAAAAGACAGTCTCGCGATAATCGCGACCAGCCGGCGCGTCGGCCATGAGGTCAATTCTCCAGTGAAGCGAATGTGATGTAGCCGTCCCGGTCCCGCGGAGCACCGACTTTTCGGGCTCAACGTGGGCCGGGCCTCAAATTCGGAGGCTGGCTATGGGGGAACGGTGGGTCACAGTCACGTGTTGGCCTGTATCACCCCGGTTCGCGGAACGCCACATGCATTGCCGAGGGCGCTCCAGAGGTCTAAATGCCCCGCCTTCCCGTAAGAACAACACAACCATGACCAACGCGCACGATTTCAGCTTCGCTAAGCTCGACGAGCCCGGCGAGATTAAGCTCGAGGAGTTTGCCGGCAAGGCGATCCTCGTCGTCAACGTGGCGAGCGCGTGCGGCTTCACCTCGCAATACCGTGACCTCGAGTCACTGTACGAAGCAAAAGTCAGCAAGGGTCTTGTGATCGTTGGCGTGCCTTGCAACGATTTCGGTCATCAGGAGCCAGGCGAAGCCCGCGAGATTCGCGAGTTCTGCGACACCTCCTATCACGTGACCTTCCCAATGACGGACAAGGTCGAGATCAGCTCACCAGCACGCCGTCACCCGTTCTACCAATGGGTCGCAGAAGAGCTTGGCGAGAGCGCGCTGCCGCGCTGGAATTTCCACAAATACCTAATCGGGAAAGACGGCGAACTCATCGGCGCGTACGGCTCCAAGACCGCCCCGCTCGCGCCCGACATGCTGGACGCCATCAAAGAAGCGCTCTGCGCCTAGTGCGCTAAGCAATTCCACGCGCCGCGATACCGCGAACGTACGCGTTGTGCGTCGCTTCGCAAAAACGCCCGCTCACAAACCAGTTGATGATGAAAATAGTAATCACAAGCAAAAGCGCGCAAGCGCCGTGAGCGCCTAAGCGTCGCATGACACTTTCGCCCTGCGGCTTCGCGGGCCGGCAAGACCCGCAATCCCACGTCTTTAGGCATAATTTTGCAGGTTCTTTGCGCAATCTGGCGCTAGCATCTTATGTAATCGGGGCTACGATCGGCTCAAGCAGTGCTTGCACGACAGATTTGCTGGGCGGTATCGTCCCCAACGAAGCAACATGACAGCAAGCGCCCCGCCCACCGAAGATAAAACCGACGCGCGACCAGTAGATCGCGGCGTCGCGCGGCGGCAGGCGTTCCTGCAGGCCGCGCGGCAAGTCTTTCTCGACCAGGGCTACGAAGCCGCCAGCGTGAACGACGTTGTGCGTTTGGCCGGCGGATCACTCGCAACCCTCTACTCCCAGTTCGGCAACAAGGAAGGCCTGTTCTTCGCCTTCATGCAGGATCAGCACGACCGCTTCGCACGCGAGATGCGCCCGGAACGTGTTGACCATTTGCCGCTCGAACAAGCGTTGCAGACTGTAGGCGAACACTTCCTGCGCCGGCTGCTGCAGAAGGACAGCCTCGCCTTTTACCGGATCATGGTGAGCGAAGGTCCGAAACTGCCTGCCGAGATGCGGCGCTATTTTACGTCCGGCGGCATGAGCCAAGTTCAAGATGAACTCCACGCGCAGCTCGTTCACGCCGGACTGAGCGATAGCGACGCCCGCGAGTGCCTCTCCTACTTCATCGAATTGCTGCGCAGCCACCACCACTTCCAGGCCATCAGCGAGGCGGCATATTCGGTCTCCGACGCCGAACTGAAAGCGCACGTGCAGCGGGCCGTAAAGTTCCTGCTGAACGGCATGAAGCTGGCTTAGATCGCCGCTCAGCGTTCATTCAGGTACGGTTCAGCCGCCGTTCAACAAGGTTACAGGGCGAGGGTGCGCCGTAAGGCGCACAGGGAGCCTCAAGATGAAAAAAGCTCTCATTGCGGCGGTCGCCGCTTTGAGCGCGACAGCGTGGGTGGCGACGCCAGCCTACGCCCAGCGCAATGACGATCGCGGAGGCCGACACGAACGTGGCGACCGCGGCGGTCGTGGTGGTGATGACGGCCAACGCAATCGCGGCGGCGATCGTGGTGAAAACCGCGGCGATCGCGGCCAGCGCGGCGATCAAGGAAATCGAGACCGCAGGCCAGACCCGCAAGTCGTGCAGCCGCAACGCCCGGTTCAAGCCGAAGCGCCGCGCCCACGCGAAACAGCCCCAAGTTCAGGATTGCTCGGCGGCGCCGAACGCGGTCGCGGCGAGGCCGTTGATGGACGTGGTCGTGGACGCGGCGACGCCAACACCAATGGCGGCCGAGGCGGAGACGGCCGCGGCAATTGGAATGGCAACGGCCAAGGCGAAGGTCGTGGCAATGTCGTAGGCCGCGATCGCGGCGGCGACGGCCGCGGAAATGTCGATGGTCGCGGTGGCGATGGTCGCGGCAACTGGAACGGTAACGGCCAAGGCGAAGGCCGGGGCAACGTCGTAGGACGCGATCGCGGCGGCGACGGCCGTGGCGGCGATGGCCGCGGCAACTGGAACGGCGATGGCCGTGGGCGCGATGGCGCAGGCGGTCGCGACGGACGCGGACGTGACGGCGATGGTCGCGGCCGTGATGGCGCCTGGAACGGCGATGGTCGCGGCGGTGACGGCCGTGGCGGCGATGGCCGTGGCAATTGGAATGGCCGTGACCGCAACAGCGGCTTACTCGATCGTGGCCGCAACGTCATCGATCGCGGTGGCCGTGATTTCACACGCGGCGATTGGGGCCGTGACGGACGACGCGACGAAGATCGCTGGCGCCGCCACCGCAACTCGCACCGCGATTGGGATCGGCCGCGCTACTCACACTGGAATCACGTGCGGCACGGCTATTACTTCGACCGCGGCTACTCGATCATCATCGGCAGCTACTGGGGCCATAACTACTATTGGTGGAACTACGATGGCTGGCGGCGCCCGTATCGCGGCTGGGAAGTTGGCTACATCCTGCCGTACAACATCTATTGGGAGCCGATCCCGTACGACCTCTACTATCGCCTGCCGCCTGCTCCCTATGGCTGCCGGTATGTGATGGTCGATCGCGACGTGCTGCTGATCGTCGTGTCGACCGGCCTGATCCTCGACGCGATGATGTATTACTGACGCGCCGAGCAGAGCCAAAAAATTGAGCCGCCTCGTTTATGCGAGGCGGCTCTTTTTTGTTCAGTGCAACACGACCCGGCGCATCGGCATCGCCACGATCGGCGGAGGCGGACCTGGCGGTGGCGGCGGATCGCTGACGGGCGGCTCGGGCACCTCTGTCGGTGGTTGCGGCGGCGGCTCAGGTGAATCGGGTTCGGGATTGGTGGGACGGTTCATCGCAGCAGAACGCGCCACCGGCCATAAGGCTCCCGCCTAATCGCGGGCCGGCGTGCCGATCTCGAGCAACGCCATCGCGCGCGGCGAATCCTCGAGTGCGAAATAGCCGTCTGCGTCAGTATCCAACAAAGCGAACCGCCGCAGCGCGCAAGCCTCATACTCCGCTTGAGTGACGCGCCGGCTGAGATCGGTGTCGCAAGACATCACCGGCTCAACGATATCGAACAGCGCAAAGTGCGCCATCATGGCGGGCGGATCGGGCTCAACCGAATTGCGCGAGGCGCGAGGTGCGCGCGGATCGGGCGTGCCGCTGCTGGGCTGCCTCGGCGAACGCGCCCGCGCTGGCGGTGGCCGCGCTGCAGCAAGCTCCGGCGCCTGCTCGCGCCAGATAGCGCTCGATTCCAAAGAGGTGACTGTACCGTCGCGATTTGCGTCGAACGTCGTTAGAAAGAAGTTCAGCGGCTGGGCGACGAACTCTGCCCGGCTGATGCGTCCATCGCCATCTTGATCGGCGGCGTTGAACCAAGTGCGAATGGGCGGCGTAACGTGGTCGCCGCGGAAGGGCTCGCCCATCGGGCTCAAAAAGAACGGCCCTCCGACGGCCTGCTGCGCCTGCGCAGGACCTATCAGCGCCATGCCCGCGACGATTACCGCGACCGCAACCGCACCAGCTCTCATCCCGCAACTCCCTCACACGTCGCGCCACGATAAACCGGCAGAGTGTGTCTGAGCTATGTCACGTGATGCGGCGAATGGCGCTCAGCCGAAGAACATGTTCCAGATGACACGCCCCGGCGCGACCGCAGTGACGCCGGCAATAACGAGGCCGATATAGAGCCCGATCATCGCTTGCGCGTGGGACATGACTTTCACTCGCGCCAGCCACAGAGCCATGGGCACGCCGATCAGCGACATCACCGAGAAGATGTGGATCGGACTGAACTGGCCGTCGCGCATATCGCGGATGAAAAACGTGGCGACCGCGGTCGACAGCATCGCCGCCGCCCAGATCCAACCGAACGTCCGGTGCAGCGCCCGCCCCTTCGGCAACAGAAATTGCACCGGACCAAGCACGAGCGCGATGGCGACCGTCAGCAGATGAAATTGGACCAGCGCGCTCTCGGCCATGAGCGGGGCAAGGTCGAACTTCAGCGTCTCCGGCAGCGCCACGCTCCACGCCCCTGGCGTGAACACAAAAACGGCGACCACCAGCAGCATGCAGCAGCCGAAAATCACCCAACCCATGCGCCGCTCGGCGCCCGCCTCGGATGTCCGCTCAACCTGGCTCATGCTCACCTCCGCGATATACTTTGATATTCAAAGTTCTCTGCGGTGGCAATCAAAAAAGCAGGTTAGCCGGCGGCTGCGCGTGGTTGACGGTAGCGGCCAAGCCCCCTAAATCCCGCCCGTTAGCAACTGGTGCGGCTGAGTGCCAAACGCCGGTTCCGCTAAAAAGGCATTTTGAAGCAAGGGAGTAACCCAGTGGCGAGCTTTCGTCCTCTGCACGACCGCGTGCTCGTGAAGCGCGTGAAGGAAGAAGAAAAGACCCGTGGCGGGATCATCATTCCGGAAACGGCTCAGGAAAAGCCGCAAGAGGGCGAAGTCGTCGCCGTCGGTCCGGGCACCCGCGATGAAGATGGCGAGCGCATCGAACTCGACGTGAAAGTCGGCGACCGCATCCTGTTCGGCAAATGGTCGGGCACGGAAGTGAAGGTCGACGGCGAAGAGCTCCTGATCATGAAGGAGTCGGACGTCCTCGGCATCATCGAAGAGAAGAAGGCGAAGAAGAAGGACGCGGCCTAACAGCCAGCTCCGCTTCGCATCACAATTTCAATTGAAGAGGTACACACACCATGGCTGCTAAAGTCGTGCAATTCGGCGCCGATGCCCGTGAGCGCATGCTCCAAGGCGTCGACATTCTCGCCAACGCGGTAAAAGTCACGCTCGGCCCCAAGGGCCGCAACGTCGTGATCGAAAAGTCCTTCGGCGCTCCGCGCACCACCAAGGACGGCGTCACCGTCGCCAAGGAAATCGAACTGGAAGACAAGTTCCAGAACATGGGCGCCCAACTCATTCGTGAAGTTGCGTCCAAGACCAACGACGAAGCCGGCGACGGCACCACCACCGCCACGGTTCTCGCTCAAGCCATCGTTCGCGAAGGCATGAAGGCCGTCGCTTCGGGCCGCAATCCGATGGATCTGCGCCGCGGCATCGACAAGGCGGTTCTCGCCATCGTCGAAGACCTGAAGAAGCGTTCGAAGAAGGTCACCGGCTCGGAAGAGATCGCCCAAGTCGGCACCATCTCCGCCAACGGCGACACCGACATCGGCAAGTTCCTGGCCGACGCGATGGGCAAGGTCGGCAACGAAGGCGTCATCACGGTTGAAGAAGCCAAGTCGCTGGAAACCGAACTTGAAGTCGTCGAAGGCATGCAGTTCGACCGCGGCTATCTCTCGCCGTACTTCATCACCAACGCCGACAAGATGGAAGCAACCCTCGAAGATCCATTGATCCTGCTCTTCGAAAAGAAGCTCTCGTCGCTCCAGCCGATGCTCCCGGTTCTCGAAGCCGTCGTGCAATCGCAACGTCCGCTGCTGATCATTGCTGAAGACGTCGAAGGCGAAGCGCTCGCCACCCTCGTCGTCAACAAGTTGCGCGGTGGCCTCAAGGTCGCTGCCGTGAAGGCCCCGGGCTTCGGCGATCGCCGCAAGGCCATGCTGGAAGACCTCGCCATCCTCACGGGCGGCCAAGTCATCAGCGAAGACCTCGGCATCAAGCTTGAGAACGTCACCATCGACATGCTCGGCAAGGCCAAGAAGGTCGTCGTGAAGAAGGACGACACGACGGTCGTCGACGGCGCCGGCGCCAAGAAGGACATCGAAGCGCGCGTGGGCCAAATCCGCAAGCAAATCGAAGACACCACGTCCGACTACGACAAGGAAAAGCTGCAAGAACGTCTGGCGAAGCTCGCCGGCGGTGTTGCGGTGATCAAGGTCGGCGGCGCGACGGAAGTCGAAGTTAAGGAACGCAAGGACCGCGTTGATGACGCCCTGAACGCCACCCGCGCTGCGGTGGAAGAAGGCATCGTCCCCGGCGGCGGCACAGCGCTCCTGCGCGCTGCGTTCAAGCTCAACATCAAGGGCGACAACGAAGACCAGAACGTCGGCATCGGCATCATCAAGAAGGCGCTGGAAGCCCCGATCCGTCAGATCGTGGAAAACGCCGGTGTTGAAGGCTCGATCGTTGTCGGCAAACTGCGCGAGAACAAGGACGACAATTACGGCTTCAACGCCCAGACCGAAGAATATGTCGACATGGTCAAAGCCGGCATCATCGATCCGGTGAAGGTCGTGCGCACGGCGCTGCAAGACGCAGCCTCGGTCGCCGGCCTGATCATCACCACCGAAGCCTCGATCGCCGAAGCCCCGAAGAAAGATTCGGGCCACGGCGGCGGCGGCATGGGCGGCGGCGGCATGGGCGGCATGGGCGGCATGGATTTCTAATCCAGCCACCTAACGACAAAGCATCAACGGCGGAGCGCAAGCTCCGCCGTTTTTGTTTGCCCTAGCTCCGCCTGCAAAAACTCGGCGCGACGTCAGAAGCTCTGAACATGTTCAGCACAAAATTTGGACGACTGCCGCGCTCAGCCGCCACGATCGACATCACCCGCGGATGATCCTCCGCCACACAATACGCATACATGGTCGCGCGGCCGCTGCGCGCAGGCTGTTGCGAAATCAGCTCAAACGGCGCGCGTGAAGCGAGCACGTCCTGAATGTGCGCGCGAAGAACCTCACTATCGCCGCGGTCGATACCGAACGAACACCCGCCATTCGGCAAGCGCATCACATGCGTGGTGTTTACCGTCGTCGACTGCCAAGCATGTGTCGCGAGGTTCGATCCCGTGCCTCGCGGATCGACCGAATACCAATGTTCGTTGCCATCCAATTGCGACTCGAATGACTGGCCGTCGAACACCACGGCGGCGCAAATCGAGACAGCCTGTTCAGCGATCTGTGTCGCCGTATCGAACACGCCGATATCCTGCGCCCGCGCAGGCTGGCCACTCAAGGCGATGGCCGCCAACGCACCTACCAACGCTCTCACAGGCTTCATGAATCTCCCCCGGTCGGCCAACATGCTCCAATGACGACGCGTCCGGCGCAAGATAAGCTGGCTATCGCGCCTTCCGCGCCTGCGCCCGCAGCTGCGCCAGGATCAACCCCACCGTGTTCGCGATCACGTCCGGCACACGCTCCGCCGGCAAGCCGTGATCCACCAGCGGCCACGACGCGTCCGCGCCCGATAAGCTGAGCAACATCGCCGTCGCATCCGCAGTCGCGCGCGGCGGGGCGCCAATCGCTTTTACAGCACGCCGTATCGCTTCAATCCGCGCAGCGCGGCGCGTGCGCCGCATCTCGGCCCAAACGCCCCTACCGGACGCCAACACTCGCGTGATCGGATGCTTCAAACCTCGCCGATGTATCTCACGATAATAACGCGGCAGATCATCCGGCCCGGTCGCGAGCTCAACCGTGTCGAGCGCCACAAGTGAATCGTACCAGGCGCCCAGAGCTAGCACCTGGCTCTCTTCGTTCGGAAAATGAAAGTGCACCGTGCGCAGCGATACGCCCGCCCGCTCAGCCGCCTCGCTGGGCGAGAGATGATCTCGCCCAGGCTCGGAAAGCTGCTCTGCAAACGCCTCCAGGATCGCCGTGCGTGTCGCTTGCGCCTGCGCTTCGCGCTTAGGGCTGACGTATGAGCGCGCTTTGGTCACGTGAGAAACGTGATCCCGTGCTCTTCGCCGACACGGATCACACCCGGAATATCCGGCGGGTTCATCTGAACCTTCGCGACTTCGCGGAAGAACTTCGCCGCGTTGCCCTTGCTGACGATCGTCAGGAAGTGCGTGTGATCGATCGTGGTGTAGCCGTGCGGGGTGTTCGCCGGCACATGCGCAAAACCGCCCGGCCCGATGCGCGTCGTCTTGCCATCGACGATCACGTCCATTTCGCCAGATAGCACGACGTAAATCTCTTCCCACGCATGCTTGTGGGGCGGCGGTCCGCCGCCCGGAATGCCGGTAGTGTCGAAGATCTCGATCGCCGATCCCATCGCGTGGGTCAGCATCGGCCGAAGCGTTTCGCCGAGCACATAATGGCTTTCTTCTGTGGCTGCGTTGTCTGCGGTCATATGCGGCCTCCCCGCCTGAAAATTCACTGCACTTAGACGCAGTGAATTTGTTGTATATCTCATTGCACTCGCGTGCAACCAATTTCAATGGCGCGCCTCCATGTGTTGCGGGCCCAGCTCTTTTCGTCTCCGCAATCCCGCGCCAAACTGCGCGGATGCGGGGGATTCAAAAACGCGCGCAGGCTTGGCTCACAAAGGCCAACCATTTTGCCGTGTGGCTGGTCGTCACCGTGCTCAACATCTTCGCGCTCGTCGCGCTGCTCGCAGCCAGCCGCAACTCCGATGTCCTGAACGGCGCCGCCGGCCTCTTGCTCCTCTTCACGCTGCCGTTGCTCGGACTCGCGCCCGCCACCCTGCTCCACGAACTAGGCCACGCCGTCGCTGCGCGGCTTTGCGGCTGGCGCGTCTGGATCATCTGCGTCGGCCCCGTCTCGGTGCGCTTCTCCCCGCGCCTCATCATCGAGACGCGCCCATCGCTCGGCGGCGACGCCGGCGGCTTCGTGCTGCCCGCGCCGCGCAGACCCGAGCAAGCAACCAAGCTGCGCAAGATCATCGTCACCGCGGGCGGGCCGATCGCGAGCATCGTCGGCGCCGCGCTCGCATTTTGGATTGCCGCGCCGTGGGTAGAGGATCGCGGTTGGGAGGGGCTCCTAGCAGCCGTCATCTACGTGTTTGGAATCTCCTCCGTAACGTGCGCAGTACTAACGCTCTGGCCCACGCGCGATCGGCGCGGCGTCGGCAACGACATTGTTCAAATCCTCGATGCGATGCGCCTGCAGCCCGATCCGCGACAAGTCTACTTCCGCTACGCGCTCGGCCTCATCGAATTCGGCTTCCAGCCGGAGGAATGGGACGCGCACGTCGCCCGCGAAATCGACGTCGACTTCGCCAGCGCCACGCCGAGCGAAGGCGCGCGTCTCGTCGCCTTCCTGCAAGCGCTGACGCGCCACGACTTCGAGCGCGCGCGGGCCCTCGCGATTAAGCCCGACAAGCAGCAGCTCGGCGCAACGCAATATCTGCACGCATGGCGGAACGTCGAGGACGGCGACTTCGCCGCCGCCGACGATGCCCTCGCGCGCACCAAAGGTGCCGGCTTTCACTCAGCCTGGCTGATGCAAGTGCGCGAGATCGCGTTGATCGGCGTTCTCGCCGCGAGCGGCGACCGCGCCGACGCCAAAGATCGCTACAATCGTCTACGTCACGCGCTTTGGTCCAGCACGCCGCTCAACCGCGCCATCTCAGCACTGCTAGATCGCGCCATGCAAGGACCGCTCGGCGTGGCGCTGAACGCCAGCGCACCGGTCGCTTAGCCGCGCCTCACGGCGGCGAAACCAACGCCCGCGCAGTGTCACTCAGCACGCCATCGTTCTCCTCGGGCTCGACGCCGATGAGGTGCGCGATGAGCGGATAGATCGAGACATTGTCGAACGTGTCCAGCCGCACGCCCTCCTCAAACGCGGGCCCATGCGCAATGAACAGCGCCGCCATCTCGGGCGCCGCTGGATCGTAGCCGTGTGCGCCTCGCGTTTGCCCCGGATACGCGCGCATCTGCGCACTACGATAGCGCCAGCCGATTTCCGCCAAGCACACAATCGCCGGAATGCGCCGGTGTGTGCCGAAGTGGAAGCGCGCCGGCATCTCGCTCTTGCGCCAGCACTCGCCATGCGGATGCACGCCAAGCAGCGCCTGCTCCACCTCGGCTTCGCGCCCCGCCAACGGCTCGACGCCTGCCAGCGGCCCATCCCACACCACGCGCGCCATCTCTGCGCTGACCACAGCATCGAGTTCAATGAACCGGTCGTCTGCCACTTCCGCCATGCCGTGATCAGCGACGATCACGAAATTCACGCGCTCCTCGAGCCCGCGCGTCGCGAGACCCGCGAGCAAACGCGCAAGGGCAGCGTCCACCTGCGCCGCTGCGCTCGTGGTCTCCGGCGCGTCCGGCCCGTTGCGATGCCCGGCCGTGTCCACGATGTCGAAATAGAGCGTGTAAAACGAAGCAGGCTCTGGCTCATCGAGCCACGCCAGCAACACATCGACGCGCGCGAAGTCCGGCAGCGATTGATCGAACGCGCGCCAGCGATACGGCCGCGTCCCCTGCAATTCATAATCTGAACCCGGCCAGAACATGGTGGCGCTGCGCACGCCCTGACGTTCAGCCGTGATCCAAATCGGTGTGCCGCCCTCCCACCAAATCGGATCAGCGCCCACGACGCGATCGGACAACGTGAACACAACCCCAGGCCGGAGCGGCTCTTCCATCCGATTGTTTACGACGCCGTGGCGATCCGGGCGGAGTCCGGTGACGAGACTATAATGATTGGGAAACGTCAAAGAGGGAAAGCTCGGGCGGACCTCCGCCAACACGCCGGTCTCGGCCAAGCGCGATAGCGTCGGCGTTTCACCACGATTCAAATAGTCGGGCCGAAATCCGTCGATCGACACCAAGATAGTGATCGGCGGAGCAAGCTCTACGGCCCCTTCTTCGCGATGCGCGCAAGCCGCGAGCAGCACGCACGCGCTGAGTGCTAATCCCCGCAGCCAAACAAGTTTCATGTCAATGCCCTCGAATTTTAGGCTGTCTTACACTTGAACGCGACAATCGCATGACGCCTGATACTCGCAGGCGAGGCCCGCTAGCGAGCAGTCGCTGCAAGCCGCAGCACTGCCGCCCCAAGAAAAAAAGGAGCGGCTCATGAAGAGCCGCTCCTCACTAAGGCGCCTCGGGGGGAGGTTTAGAATTCGGTGCGCACCGTCACCAGGACAGTTTGCGGCGCGCCGATATTGTAGAGCGCGGCGCCAGTGCCGGTGCCAGAAGACATCTGTGCGACGTATTCTTCATCGAACAAATTGATGACATTGAGCTGAATGTACGTGCTCTCGCTACCAACGAACTCGCCAAGATCGTAACGGACGTCCAGGTCGACGGTCATGTAGTCCGGTGCGATCTCGGTGTTGGCGTCGTTAGCGTAACGCTCGCCGACATGACGGGCCTGAGCGCCAAACGTCAGCGCGCCAAGTTCATACTCGCCGCGCGCCGTGAAGGTCCAATCGGGCGTGTCGACAACGCGCGTCCCGCCATTGGCAAGTTCGCTGTCAGTCCACGCCGCCGCGCCGTAGAGGAAGAATACGTCGCTGACCTCCCAGCCAGCGGCGACTTCAGCGCCCCACAAGTCCACGGCACCGACATTTCGCGAGTAGAACAGCGTCGGGTCATCCGGGTCTTGCGAACGCTCAATACGGTTGTCGAACTGGTTGTACCAAACAGTCGCCGACACCAGTGTGTTCGCACCCTGATAGCGATAGCCAAGGTCGTAAGCACTCGTTGTCTCAGGCTGAACATTACCCAACTCGTTGACAGTGATGCCGCTGTAGAGGTCGTCCGTGCGCGGCGCCGAGAGGCCTTCGGCATAGCTGAAAAACACCTGATGCCCGTCCGCTGGCCGGAACGAGATTCCAAGATTCGGAAGGACGTCATCGTATTCAACAGTGCCGCGGAAGGGCGGAGCGTAGACTTCGGCGCCTGAACCGGCCGTCTGGATCGTGCCGTTGCCATTGTTGTCGAACCACACAAAGCCGCCGTTCAGCGCGCTCAGGTTCGGATCACCGCCACCGGGCGTGTCCGGCGTTTGAGTCGTGCAGTACTGCGTGGACGAAGAGTTGCCCTTTTGCGAGTAGCAACGCTGGTCGAGCTCACGCTCAAACATTGGCGCACGCAGACCGAATACAACCGTCAGCGCATCGTCCATGAAGTCGCCGCGCCACTCAGCACTGATCTGATTGAGCGTAGCGATCGACACCCGGTCCCGCTTCTGGAAAATTTCGCCGTCGCCATTGAACACGGGCGTGCCAAGGTCGCCGCCGAACACGTCTTCCGGATCGCCATTGGCAGTCAGATAGCCAAACTCGCCGGTTTGGCGGTGGCGACCGCGATCCCAAGTATAGCCGAAGCGAAGACGGTGATCATTGTTGACGTCCCAGATCAGCGAACCAATCGCACCGTAGCGATAAGTGTTGGTATTGCTTGGTGCATACAAACGAACGCTGTCGAGCGTATCGCCGTCGCGGTTGAGATCCACGCCGGTGACAAGGCTATCCTCGACCAGCAGCCGCGATGTTTCAGAGATCACCGACGTGCCGCCGCCATTGGCGCGGACATACTGAAAAGACGGGTCAAACGTGAACGTCAGTGAATCCGAGAGCGTAAAGCGAGACGCCCCGCGGATGTTGCCGGTGTTCGAAGGGTTGATCGAGTGATTGAAATAGCCGGTGAAGTTAGGGCCGGAGCAGCCATCGACGCTAAAGCCCCCGATTATCTGACCATCGTTGACGCCGACACCAGGGCTCTGCTCCCCCGGCGAACATCCGTCCGTGTAGTTGACCGGCAGGACACCTGACTGAAACTGGGTGAGGCGGTACCGGCTGTAGAAGTTGTTGCGGTTCTCGTTGTAGTGAAACGAGAGTCGCATGAAGTCGCCGTTGTCGCCCAGCGCCTGATAGAGGCCGCCATTGTACTGCGTTTTTTGAAGCTCACCCGGCCCGAGAAATTGATCGTACTCCGTGAACGAGCCGGAGAGAAACGCGCGTGTGCCAAACGGTCCAATGCCGCCAGTCTCCACCATGCCGAAGATCCGGCCAAAGTTTTCTGTGCCGCGCGCATACGAGACCATCACCCCAGCGTCTTCCGTTGGGATGCGTGTGATGTAGTTCACCGTACCGCCAGTCGCCGCCGCCGTCGGGCTGTCGACATCCGTCGTGCCGAGATTGACGTTGGCGCGCTGGATCAGTTCCGGGTCAACCTGCTGATTGGAATAGATCGCGTAGTTTCCGGTATCATTCAGTGGGATGCCATCGAAGGTCAGCGAGATGCGGGCGCCGTCGAAGCCGCGCATTGTGATCGCGCCGCCAGAGGAGCCGTAAGCGTCGGAATTGGTGAAGTTTACACCCGGGATCAGGTTGATCGAATTCAAGATCGTCTGACCTGAGCCCTGCGTCTCGATATAATCCTCAGTGATCGTAGCGCGGGCGCGCGGCGCAGTTTCTGCGACAATCGCGCCTTCGATGTTCACACGCTCCCCGGTGACGATGATCACTTCGTCTTCCGCAACCTGTGAACCCGTGGACTGCGCGTACGCCGCTCCACCCATCGAGAATGTGAGCGCCGTCAGCGCAGCGCCCGACAAGAATTTCTTGGACAACATTTTGAGACACCCCTCGAGTTTGGGGACGGCCTCTTCCGCCCCCCCCTCGTGGTGCGGCTGCTAACAACGCATCTTAAAAGTGATGCGACGTGCGGCTGAAGTTTATGTGTCGCTGACATCAAAGTGTTGCGTATGCCGCAACGGCGCCAACGCTTTAGCGTAGATCGCGGAACCCGCGATCCACAGGCGCGACGAACCCGCGCGCTAGGCCGGTATTGCTTGCCCCGCCAACCAAGGCGCCGCTACGTTGCGCGCCTCACCAACATGGAGCGAGTGTAATGGCGACTGGCGCAGCGAAGCATTGGTGGGAACGAGACACAGCGCCAGGCTATGTGCTGCTCGCGGCAACGATTCTCTCGTTCCTGCTGTTCAACGCGCCGTTCGGCGAAGCGCTTCACCACTGGCTTGAATCGCCATTCGGAACCGTGGGCTTCGGCGAAGGCGCCCACGCGCTAAACCTCCACCTCGTCATCAATGACGGGTTGATGGTGATTTTCTTCCTCTATGTCGGGCTTGAACTAAAGCGCGAGACCGTCGAGGGGCCGTTCAAGAACCCACGCGAAGCCGCGCTGCCGATGGCTGGGGCCGTAGGCGGCATGGTGGCCCCGGCGCTGATCTATGTGGCCTTCAACGCGCAAGAGCCTGCGTTCCTGCGCGGCTGGGCCATCCCGGCTGCCACCGATATCGCCTTCGCACTCGGCGTCATTTCCCTGCTCGGCCCGCGCGTACCGCCCGGCCTCAGGCTGTTCCTTTTGGCCCTCGCCATCATCGACGATCTCGGCGCCATCCTCGTCATCGCCCTCTTCTACTCTTCCCATCTCACCGGCTGGGCGCTCGGCGGCGCGGCCGTCACCTACATCGCCATGCTGCTGATGAACCGCGCCGGCATCAAATCGCTGTTGCCATTTTGGATCATGGGCCTGGTGCTATGGGGATTCATGCTGGTGTCCGGCGTACACGCCACCATCGCCGGCGTGCTGACAGCGACAGCGATCCCGATGCGCCAGAAAGGCGGCGGCTCACCACTCATTACGGCAGAGCACGCACTCAAACCCTGGGTGCAGTTTGCCATCATGCCGATCTTCGCTTTGGCGAATGCGGGCGTCATCCTGCACGGGGCTGGTCTCGACACACTGCTACACCCGATTGCACTTGGCATTGCCGCTGGCCTCGTGTTCGGCAAACCGATCGGCATCGTGCTCTGCTCTTACATCGCTTGCGCTGTGCTCAAGCAACGCGCGCCTGCGAACTTCGGCCAGATGGTCGGCATGGCGATGCTCGCCGGCATCGGCTTCACCATGAGCTTGTTCATCGGCAATCTCGCATTCGGCGTCGGCGATCTCGCGACGCCGGTGCGGTTCGGAGTCCTCGGCGGATCGCTGATCTCCGCACTCGCGGGGCTTTCTGTGCTGGCCTACTTCTGCCGCGGCGTCCTGCCGACGAGAGACCAACTCGGGCGTGATGAAGACACTGCCGAAGCGCGCGGCGTCATCGAAGACATCGACGCCCCGCGCACGCCAAAGCCCTAAAACAGAAGCGGCCGCACCCCTCCCGGGCGCGGCCGCTTCACGTCGCTTTTATAAGGGCGTCTCCTCCCCGAAACGCGACCGCCCGCGACCGGCGATCGCGGCGAAATTACGCCCACTTTGTGTGGGGTCAAGCGTTCGCGATCAGCGGGCGAGCATTTGCTGCACAGCGGCGACAACCTGGGCGCGTGGCGCTTCCTGCTGCACCTGCTCACGGGCCTTGGCGTAGGCCTCCCGGTCCTCGCCGAGCTTGGATGCTATCGCCGCCCCAAGCTTCAAATCTTTCAGCGTAACCACGCCTTTAGCCAACTCGTCGCCACCCTGAATAAGGGCGATGCGGGCTTGGCGCTTATCCGCATACTTCATTTGCGCCTTCATCCCGGCGCTGCCGAGATAGACCTCCGCGCGAACGCCGCCCTGGCGCAATTCGTTTGCGATCGCGAAATAATCCCCCATCCGGTCGCGATCCATCGCCAGCACGATCACCAGGGGCGCGAGCGCCGATTCTCCGCCGATCCCGAGCGCCTGCTGCGCCGCAATCAAACGGCTGACGCCGATCGAGAACCCGGTCGCCGGCATGCGCTCACCGGTGAAGCGCGCAATGAGATCATCGTAGCGCCCACCGCCGCCGACAGATCCAAAGCGCACCAAGC
This sequence comes from Alphaproteobacteria bacterium Ga0077535, assembly GCA_001464425.1. GTDB lineage: Bacteria > Pseudomonadota > Alphaproteobacteria > Caulobacterales > Aquidulcibacteraceae > Vitreimonas. The sequence continues at coordinate 16,974 of LNEK01000026.1, read as the reverse complement.
GCCCGTCATCGACCACCGTCGCCGTAAGTTCGGCCTCATAGACAGCGCCCGTATAATATTCGAGCCCGCGCACGACAGAAGGATCGATGCGCGCGCGGCGATCATCGATGCCGAGCGCACTCAGCACCGCGTCGATGCCCGCAAGTTCAGCAAGACCAGCGCGGCCTTCATCATTGTCGCCGACGAGGCGGCCCAGCCCCTCAAGCACCGCCGACCGCGACTCCGTCGGCAGCGTCACGAAGTCGATCACCTTCTGAACATTTGCCGGATCGAGCTCAGCGCCTTTGGTGAAGTCGCCGCTCTCGTCCTTGCGGCCTTTGCCAAGCAATGCCGCAACACCCTCGACGCCAACGCGGTCAAGCTTATCGATCGCGCGCATCACAGTGAGCCGCGCCTTGCTTTCGGGCTCAAGCCCAATACCGAGCAGCACGCCATTCAGAATGCGACGCGAATTGATCTTGAAGAGGTAGCCGTCGCGCGCGACGCCGATCGCTTCAAGCGCCTCGCCCGCCATAGCGATGATCTCAGCATCAGCGGCGGGATTGTCCGAGCCCACTGTATCCGCATCGCATTGCACGAACTGACGGAAGCGCCCTGGCCCCGGTTTTTCGTTGCGCCACACCGAACCCGTCTGCCAACGGCGGAACGGCTTCGGCAGGCTGTCGCGATTTTCAGCCGCAAAGCGCGCCAGCGGCGCCGTCAGATCATAGCGCAGCGACAGCCAGCGCTCATCGTCCTGAAACGAGAACACGCCTTCGTTAGGGCGATCCGTGTCCGGTAGGAATTTACCGAGCGCGCCGGTGAACTCGATGGCCGGCGTCTCCAGCCGATCAAAGCCCCACTTCTCGTACACTTTGCCGACAGCCGTAACGATGCGCTCTTCAGCGCCAGCATCGGCGCCTAGTTTATCGACAAAGCCGCGCGGTTTCTCAGCGGCGACGAGTTTGGATTCAGAATTGCTCATGGCGATACTTTCAACGGTACGTATGGACGAAGCGCTTGGTTTGAAGGCGTGTGGACGCGCCTCAATGTCGCCCGAAGCCGTAGCCGGTCGCTTTGACGATCTCGCCGGAGAGCACTTTCTCAGCCAATTGCATCATGTCCCACGACAATTCCCGGTCGCTCTCGACCGGCGGAAACGCCGCATCCACAGCTTCTAAAGCAGCCTGCGTGCGCTTGCCAAGCGCAGCCGGCGGTAGCGCCTGCGGCTCGCCCATTTCGCGCTGACGCACGCGCTCGGCCTGCGCCGCGAAAGCAAGCTCGATGGCGAACAATTCCGCCAGCCGCTCCGCCGCCTCATAGGCCCGCATCGCCACGTTCGCGGCCATGCTGACATGATCCTCTTGCCCGCTATCGGTCGAGATCGACATGAGGTGCGAGGGCGAAGCCAAGCCCCAAATGTGATTGCAGAGCCCCGCCGTGGTGTACTCCATCAACATCAAGCCGGACTCAGTGCTGTTCGCTTTCGCGCCGCGCACTTGCGGCCCGAGGCCTTTATTGCGCGCCGCATCGACGATGCGCACGCAACGCATGTTGGAAACCCGCGCCATGATGCCCGCGGCTTGCAAGAGCCCATACGTATCAACCGCGAGCGACATGCCGTGGAAATGCCCGCCTGACGTAATCAGATCAAGATCGTAGCCTTCGGCGCCATCGTTCAGATCGATCGGATTATCGGTGACACTGCGCGCTTCGATGGTGAGCGTATGCTCCGCGCGCTCGATCAAATCCAGGCACGGCCCCAAAATCTGCGCGGCGCAGCGCAGATTGTACGGATCCTGGATCTTCTGGTCGTAATCATACTTCGCATCCGTCCCGAGATCACGGAACTGGTAGCCCTCAAGCAAATCGAACACCCAGCCCGCAACTTCCTGCGCGCCCGGATGCGGCCGCAACCAATGCAGATCAGCCCGAAACGGCCGGCCCGACCCGCGCATCACTTGCACGCCGATCGCTGCATTAAGCGCCGCTGCCTCGATCAGCCGCCGCATCATCGCCGCAGCTAGCGCGCCCCACGCATTGGAATATTGGCAGCCATTGTTGAGCGCGAGGCCCTCTTTCATCTCAAGCGAGATCGGCGTGAACGCGCCTTTGTGCTTGGCCAGATAGCCCGCCGTCGCGACCTCCTTGCCATCCGCATCAAGCACCCGGCCCTTGCCGATCACCACCGCTGCGATGTGCGAAAGCGGCGCAAGATCGCCGCTCGCCGACACCGTCCCGTAGCGCGGCACAGCTGGCGTCACGCCATTGTTAAGCATGTCGATCAACGTCTCGATCACCACCGGCCGTACGATCGAATGCCCGCGCGCCAGCGAGGCCGCGCGCATCAGCATCGTCGCACGCACCACCGAAACCGGCGCCGCCGGCCCCATCCCGACGCAATGCGACAGGATCAAATTCTCCTGCAGCTGCTTCAGATCGTCCGGGCTGACATAATCCTTGAAGTTTGAGCCAAAGCCCGTGTTGAGCCCATAAACCCGCTTATCCTTATCAGCGGCCAGCGCGGCGCTCAGATCGCGCTCAGCCTGCTCGCGCATCGCGGCCACATGCGCGCGCGCATCCGCCGCGAGCGCCACCTTGGCCCGGCCCAGCGCCACCGCCTCAATATCGGCAATGGTGAGACTGCCCGCCAAGTCCAGCGTGACCACGCCCATCCGCCCGCTCCTGCTTTGATGCGCCGGCTCTAGCGTAAACCATGACCCGAGGCGAGGCCGGGCGCGGCGCCGCTTTTGCTCACGGCTTTCTCACCTGTCCGGAGAAGGCGCCCGCCCATGCTCACCTGTATCGCTTTTATGCTTAGCGCGAATCTGACCCAGCTCCCGGCGCTCGCCGCCGAAGTCGAGACTGAAGCCCGCGCGCTCTCCGCCATCACCGAAGTGACCCCGGCCTTGATCGCCGGCATCGAGGACTTCTCCGGCGACGCGGAACGGCTCTCCGCCGCTTTGCGTGAAGCCGGCGTCGAGCAAGACCTGCCCTGCATCTTCCACGGCATCGCCGAAGACGCCCGCGAACGCGCTGAAGAGCTGCAAGCCGCCGACACAGCCAGCGAACGCGCGACCGCGTTCACCAATCTTCGTGTGTTGCTCGACGACGCCGTGCTGATCGCCCCAATGGCCGCCAGCGCCGCCGCCGACATGGCGCAAGCCGAAGCGCAATCGCAAAGCGTCGCGCTGCGGAATTAAGAAGGCGGGCCCGAAGGCCCGCGCTCCCGGGACTACGTCGCGTACTTCACGTTGCAGCCATACGGTGTTGTCTGCGCCGTCTGCACAGCACGTCCCGCCGCGATGTCCGCCAAAGCCGCGCGCACGTAATTGTTCGCGCCCTCAAGCGAGGCTGGACGCGCCGATGGCCGATCATCGATCGCGCCTTGGTACAACACCGCGCCTTGCGGGCTGATGATGTACATGTGCGGCGTGGTCAGCGCGCCATAAGTGCGACCCATCGTGCCGTTCGGATCGAGCAATGTCGCCGTCGGCGCAGCGTTGTCGCTTTGCAACCGCGCCCGCACGCCGGCGCCATCGAGGTGCCCCTGCTCGCCCGGCGCCGATGAAATCACCTGCAGCCACACCGCGCCCGAAGCGATCGCCTCCTGCTGCAACGTCTGCATGTTGCGGCTGTCATAGTGTTTGCGCACGTACGGGCAGCCATGATTGGTCCATTCGAGCACGACCAAGCGGCCGCGGAATTCCGCCAGCGTGCGGGTCGCGCCCGCAGCGTCGCGCACGGAGAATGCCGGCGCCTGCGCGCCCGTCGCGACTGTCGCCTCGGCATTGCCGCTCGAAAGCAGCAAGCCGCCGCCAATAGCGCCTGCAAGCGCAACGCCGGCGCCGGCCAACAACAACGTACGGCGTGAAGTCTTCTCACTCATGATGCGTCTCCCGTTATCGTCTCGACTACCAAATCTTGGCTGAGCAGCACGCCCTGCGGCAGCACAATCGGCTCACCTTCGGGCGGATAGAAAATGTAGAGCGGCACCCCGGCGCGTCCATGCTGGCCTAGCGCCGTTGCAATTTCTTCATCACGGTTGGTCCAGTCGCCCACAAGATACGCGACATTCGCCTGCGCAAACGCCTGCGCAACTGACGGCTGCGACAGTGCTGCGGCTTCGTTGACCTTGCATGTGACGCACCACGCCGCGGTGAAGTTCACGAACACGCCGCGCCCTTCGCCGCGCAGTTCTTCGACGCGCGCGACGCTCCACGGCTCCGAGATCAGCTCAGCCTCCACTTGCGCGCCAAGCAGCGGCCGCCACGTGAACGCCGCCGTCAGCGCGATGGCGACGGCGCCCGCAATCATCCAGGCGCGGCCCCAACGCGCCACGAACAGCGCAAACGCAATCGCCGCCATCAAGCCAAGCAGCGCCGCGACGCCATCGGCGCCCGCTTGCGCCGCCAGCACCCAAACCAGCCACACAGCAGCTGCAAACATCGGGAAGGCGAGCACATTGCGCACCCGCTCCATCCACGGCCCCGGCTTCGGAATGAGCTTTTGCAGCCCCGGCGCGAAATGCAACAGCGTCAATGGCAACGCAAAGCCAAACGCGAGCGCCGCAAAGATCGTGAGCGTCACCGCCGCGGGCTGCGTCAGCGCCGCGCCAATCGCGCCGGCCATGAACGGCGCCGTGCACGGCGTTGCCGCGATGACCGCAAGCGCGCCGGTGAAGAACGCACCGGCATCGCCGCCGCGTGCGGTCAGCGCACCGCCCGTGTTTTGGAGCGAGCCGCCAATCTCGAACACGCCAAGCAAATTGAGGCCGACGAGGAAGAAGAGCAGCGCCAAAGCGCTTGTCACCCACGGCTCCTGCAACTGGAAGCCCCAGCCCACCGCCGCACCCGCTTCGCGCAAGATGATCAGCAAGCTGGCCAGCGCCAGGAACGTCGCCATCACGCCAGCAAAATAGAGCAGCCCGTGCCGGCGTGCCTCGCCCGCATGCACGCCGCCTGCAAACGAAAGCGCTTTGATCGAAAGCACCGGCAGTACGCACGGCATGACATTGAGAATGAGCCCGCCAATGAACGCCAGCACCAGCGCGGTGATAAGCGCAACCGGTGTGAGCGGCTCGCTCGGCGCAGCGGCGCTTCCGCTCGCAGCGCCCTCAAGCTCAGCCAACGCATAATCAGGAGAGATCGTCGCCGCGCGATCGCTGACGCCGGCCATCGGCTCACCTGGTTGCGCGGTGATCTCCACACCACGCCGCGCCCAGTCGCCGCCTTCGCGCACCTCGTAAACGACGACGCCCTCAAGCGGCGCTTGCCCCAGATTTTCGGCGACGCCCGGTGTTAGCGTAAAGCTGAGGCCGCTTTCGCCCACGCGCGGCCGCTGCGGCTCTGCATTGCGCATCACATCGCGGCTAAACGGAAAGAAGCGCGGATTGCGCACTTCGCCCAATTGCGGCAACGCCGCCGAGAGCGTGCCATCAGTGCTGATCGTGGCGAACGTACCGGGGCGCTCGCGCGGCAACGCCGCGACCGCTTCACCAATGCGCGCCGACCAATCCGGATTGTCCGCGCCTTGCGCCGCCACCGGCACGGTGAACAGCAACTGCGCTTCTTCCGGAATGCAAACATCCGAACAGACGAGCCAATACGCATCAGCCGTAAACGTCAGCGTCTCGCCGGGCCGCGCATTCGCCGGCGCCGTCACCTCGATCGGAAACAGAACTTCGCCCGAATAGCCGTAGTTCACCAGCATCGCGAACGGGATCGCTTCCGGCGCCGGCCACTGGATCTCGCCAACACGCGCGCCTTGCGGCGACGTCCAAGTCAGCTCCGTCGCTTCGCCGCTATCGCCGGGATTGCGCCAATAGGTGTGCCAGTGCTCACGGATGGTCTGGCGCAGCACGATCGTGAACGTCTCGCCCGGCGCCACTGCGGCGCGGGCGCTGTGCAATTCAGCTTCGACATTATCGGTGCGCACCGGCTGCGCGGCGGCAGGGCTGGCAAGCAAACCGAGAGCCAGAGCGATCATCGGGAAAAAACGCATCATCGCCCGTGACATAGCCCCTGAAGCCAACCCGCGCCAATGCGGCAAAGAAAAAGCGCCTCCCCCGGAACCGGAGAAGGCGCTTCTTCTTACGGATGAGACCCGAACTTAGTTGCTGAGCGGGGTCGAAGCCTGGATGCGGGCCGCACGGCTCAAAATCTTCGGCCACAGGCCGAGCGAGAGCAGGTGCGCATGCATCACGGCGGTGACGCCCTTGTCACGCAGATCGAGATACTTGTCCTTCGGCAGCGCGTTCAGCTTCTGCTCGGAGATACGCAGATACTCGCCGATCTTTTGCGGCTCGGCTGGCTTGCCGTCCGAATTGGCGCGCGGCAGCGAGAGCGGTGTGAGCTCAAACAGGCCATTATCGTCGATCAGCTTCACGAATTCCTGCGTGCGGCGGCCGAGCATATCGAACTCGCGGCAGAACTGGATCGCTTCCTGCGTGTAACGCGACGGCTTATCGCCTTCGAAGAACGGCAGTTCCGGCGTCGACGAAAGCATCTTCGCAGCGCGATCGATGCAAACGAGAACCTTATCGCCTTCTTGCCCCTGCGGCGCCGCCTGTTGCTGGCCGGTATCGCCCGCCATGATCGGCAGAAACGGATAGCGGCGCGCGAACGCAGGCAGATACACTTCCGGGTCGAGCGAGCCGTCAGCACCGAGGAATACGTTCATCCCAGGACGCAGGCCCATCACCGCGAGCGGTGTTTTCGACTGCGTGTCGAAGATGATCGGATAGCAAACCGCCGCAAGACCGAACTCGTCCACAGTCAACGGCACTAGGTGCGTGTCGGCCAGGAATGAGAAGGGATTGGAGACTTGGCTTACCCCCAGCGACCGATGCTTCTCAATCGAGAGAGGCTCGAGCTGACGATAAAAGAGGATTTTGCCCAGCGTCTGCTGGCCGCCGCCGGCGGTCGTCATGGGGATCTCCGCTGTTCCCTAAATTGAGGCGCTGTCCAACCACGAATGCGGACTTTCCGCAACAGGCCAGCGCTGCCCCCGGCCCGCTTTCCCCCTCAACGCAGCATGGTATGTCCTCCAGCGCGCCGGAATCGGCGTTTTGCAGACGAGGTGCGTATGAAACCGATGCATTGGGCGCTTGCACTGATCCTGACCGGGCTCGCCGCGTGCGGCCCCCGTCAAGCGGCGCCCCTCACCGCATTCGACGGACGGCTCAACGATTGGGCGCGCGAATTGCTGGCCGACAGCCCAGAACTCGCCGCTCAGGCCGGCGTCTCCGAGGCCGACGCTGGCGGCGCCTATAATGCCCGCCTCGATGATCGTTCCTCGCGCGCCTTCGAAGCCCGCCGCAGCGCCGCCCTACGCCGCTTCACCGAATTGCGCGCCCTCGACACCGCAAGCATCCGCGACGAGGACCGCCTCACCTACGAAATCCTCGAAGCGCAATTCACCAACACCGCCGAGGCCGCCGCCTTCGACTTCGGCAACTTCTCCGCCCTCGGCGGCATTCAGCCCTACGTGCTGAACCAGCTCGACAGCGCCTTCATCACGCTGCCGTCCTTCCTCGACGAACGCCATCCGGTCGCGAACCGCGCCGACGCTGAAGCGTATCTCTCGCGCTTACGCGCTGTCGCCGACGCGATCGATCAAGAGACCGAACGCGCCCGCGCCGAAGCGCAAGACGGCGTGCGCCCGCCGGGCTTCATCATGGATACGGTCGCGCAGATGCTTCAAGGCGTGCTGCAGCAGCCGGCAATGGCGCAGCCTTACATCACCAGCTTTCGCCGCAAGCTCGACGCCCTCACCGCCGCCGCGCCAGAAGCGCAGCGCCCGGAGCTGGAGCGCCGCCACCTTGCTTTACTCGCCCGCGCCGAACTCATCATGCGCGACAACGTGCTGCCCGCGCACGCGCGCCAACTCGCGTTCGTCCGCGCCGATCGCGCTAACGCCAGCGATGCGCCGAGCGTCTCGCGTCTGCCCCGCGGCGGCGAGTTCTACGCCGCAGCGCTCCGCGTTGAGACTACGACCAACCTGACGCCGGACGAAATCCACACCATTGGCCTGCAGCGCGTCGCCGCCCTCACCCAGCAGCTCGACATCGCGCTCCGCCGTGTCGGCCAAACCCAGGGCCCCGTCGGCGCACGCCTCACGCAAATGACCGCCGACCCGCGCTACGCCTACGAAGACAGCGACGAAGGCCGCGCCCAGCTGATAGCCGACGTGCAAACGCGCGTCAGCCGCGTCATGGAACGCGCACCGCAATGGTTCGGCCGCTTGCCGCGCTCCCCTATGGAAGTGCGCCGTGTGCCGGTGTTCGCCGAAGCCGGCGCACCAGGCGCGTACTACTCACCGCCGTCGCTCGATGGCGCCCAGCCGGGCGTCTATTACATCAACCTGCGCAATCTCGGCGAAATGACCCGCATCGATCTGCCGACGCAAGATTTCCACGAAGCCGTGCCGGGCCATCACTTCCAGATCGCGCTCGCGCAAGAGATAACCGACGCGCCGCTGCTGACGCGCCTGATCAGCTTCAACGCCTACAGCGAAGGCTGGGGCCTCTACGCTGAAGAGCTGGCGGACGAACTCGGTTTCTACGACAGCGATCCTGTAGGCCGCATCGGCTATCTGCGATGGCAGCTCTGGCGCGCCGCACGCCTCGTCGTCGACACTGGCCTCCACGCCAAGGATTGGTCGCGCCAACAGGCCATCGACTACCTGTTGCAAACCACCGGTGATGCGCCGGGCGTCATCGCCACCGAGGTCGATCGCTACATCGTCTGGCCCGGCCAGGCTTGCAGCTACGAGCTCGGCCGCCGCGAAATCTCACGCCTGCGTGAACTCGCCCGCAACGAACTCGGCCCCGACTTCGATCTCCGCGGCTTTCACGACACCGTGTTGCTACACGGCGAAGTGCCGCTGAGCGTGCTTGAGGGTTTGGTGCGCGAATGGATCCCGGAGCAACGACGCACCGGCCGGCGCGATTGAGCGGCGCGAATAACACATCAGCGTGATTCACGCGCTCGTGCGCGCAAATGGCCCCGCGCGTGCCTCAAACTGGCCCCGTTCGGCGCGCTCGCTTACCTCGTCAACGCACACCGTAGTCCGGACGGGTCGGGAGGGACCATTCCATGCTGAGAAACACTCGGCGCATTAGCTTCATGCTATGCGCACTCATGCTCGCTTCGTGCGCGCAATCATCACAAACCGCGAACGACGATCAGATCATTGTCACCGCCAGCGGGCGGACCGACAGCAGTCCGCCTCGTGTCCCGCCGCCGTCACCGCCCCCGCCAGTCATGATGGCGCCACAAGCGGAAATGAGCGCGCGGCAGGCAATGGGCGGGCTCGTTCGACCGGCGCCGCAGCCAATGCCGGGTGATATCGATCGCGATCAGTACGAAGACACCGACACCAACCCAATCCACGTCGTCGCCGAAGATCCAGTTTCGACCTTCTCCATCGACGTCGACACCGCCTCTTATTCCAACGTGCGCCGCTTCTTGAGCGAAGGCCGCTTGCCGCCGTCAGACGCCGTGCGCACCGAAGAGCTGATCAACTACTTCCGCTACGACTATCCGCTGCCGCGCGACCGCAGCCAGCCCTTCTCCACCAACGTCACCGTCGCGCCCTCGCCTTGGGCTGAAGGGCGCCAACTCGTCCATATCGGCCTGCAAGGCTACAATATCGTGCCGCGCGAACGCCCGCCGCTGAACCTCGTTCTGCTGCTCGACGTCTCCGGCTCGATGAACGCACCGAACAAGCTGCCGCTCTTGCAACAAAGCTTCCGCATGCTGATCGATCAGCTCAACGCCCGCGACCGCGTCGCGATCGTTGTCTACGCGGGCGCTGCGGGCACAGTGCTTGAACCGACACCCGGCAACGAGCGCGCACGCATTCTCGCCGCGCTCGATTCACTGCGTCCCGGCGGCTCGACCGCAGGCGCAGAAGGCTTGCGCCAAGCCTATGCGTTGGCCGAGCAGAACTTCAACCGCAACTCGGTCAACCGCGTCATCATCGGCACGGACGGCGATTTCAACGTCGGCATCGCCGATCCACAGCAATTGCAGGACTTCATCTCGCGCAAACGCGAAACCGGCATCTACCTTTCGGTGTTCGGCTTCGGCGGCGGCAATTACAACGACGCGCTGATGCAGCGCCTCGCGCAAAACGGCAACGGCGTCGCCACCTACATCGATACGCTGAACGAAGCCCGCCGCGTGCTGCGCGACGAGATGGCGTCCAACATGTTCACCATCGCGCAGGACGTGAAAATCCAGGTCGAGTTCAATCCGGCCCGCGTCGCCGAATATCGCTTGATCGGTTATGAGACCCGCATGCTCCGCCGCGAAGACTTCAACAACGACGCGGTCGATGCAGGCGAGATCGGCTCAGGCCATTCGGTGACGGCGATCTACGAGATCACCCCTGTCGGCGGGCCGACTTTCACCGAGCCGCTGCGCTATCAAGATCGCGCTCCGCCTTCGAGCACGGCCAGCGAACTCGCCTTCCTGCGCATTCGCTACAAACTGCCGGGCGAAGAAAACTCACGCCTGATCGAGCGCCCGATCACCAATGCCGATGCGGTGAGCGATATTGCGCGCGCACCGGAATCGACACGTTGGGCCGCTGCCGTGGCGGGCTACGGCCAGCTACTCCGCGGCGACACGTATCTGCGCCAAGGCTACGGCTTCGACGACGTAATCACCCTCGCGCAATCGGCACGTGGACGCGACGAATTCGGCTGGCGCGCCGAATTCATCCAACTCGCCCGCGCCGCCGAAACCGCCGCCGCGCTGCCATCGCAACGCGCCCCGGGCGGCGGCGAAGGCGGGGGGCGGCGCTAGTGCTGAGAGACTCCCCTCCCCCTTGCGGGGAGGGGCCGGGGGTGGGGGTACGAGCGCCAAGCTTCCAAGCAAAGCCGCTGATGCCCCACCCGCCGGCTACGCCGGCGCCCTCCCCGCAAGGGGGAGGGCTATTAAGTAGAGAGACGCGCGCTCGCTAAAGCGCCGACGTAACGCGCAACCGCGCGCACATCCCTCGGTACATCCACATTAGATATCCGAAGCACGCGTAATCCGCGTCCCTCAAGCCAAGCGCGACGCTCCGCATCATCCGCGGCCACGTCCGGCGCATCATGCACGCCACCTTCAAGCTCGATGATCAGCTTCGCTTTCAAACACGCGAAGTCAGCGATGAAAGGTCCAACCGGCGTTTGCCGACGAAAATGCGAATTTGGCAGCTTCAACCGCCGCAACTCAGCCCAGAGCACCTTCTCCGCTGGCGTCATTTGCTGGCGCAATCGACGCGCCCCGGCGACGGCGCGATCTGACTTGAACCGCGTCGCAACGCCCGTCCGGTGTCAGATCGCCCCGCACCTCACGCAGCCCAGATCAACCGCACGCCGGTCTCCGCGACTTCTTCTTCCAACTCCGCCTCAAAGAACGGCCCGTTCATGGCCGGCTTCAGCGCCTGCGCCAGATCGGCTTCGACGTACTCGCGCGCATCGCGTTCGTCGTGCTGGTGGATCAGGATGTGCGTCGCGCCAAGGAGCTGCGCTTCCGGCCATTGCTCGTGGCTCTCCAAGCGCTTGGCCAAATTTCCGGTTCGGGAGAGAAACAACGGCGTCCAGCCACGACCAGCAGGGCCGGGGCGCGCAAAGCAATACACGGCAGGCGCTACGGCGAACTGCTCATGCGGACGATGCACGCTGAAGCGGTGCAAACGACCTGAAATTCCACGGAAAATTGCTTCGGACATCGGACGCCCCCGTCAGACAAAAACCAAGTTCGCTGTATGTTCTGTTTTGATACGCGACTCGGATGTTCTTGTAAAGTTCTGTTGCGCGCACGAACTCAAATTCCCGCCGCAGCATCCCTACCTTTCGCGCGAACGCGGAGCCTGCGATCATAATGCCCATGCCGCACACCCACGCCGCGCACGATGCCGCCGCGCAAATTTCCGAAGCCGAGCAACGCTGCAGCGCGGCGGGCGAGAGCCTTACGCCGCTGCGCAAGCGCGTGCTCGAATTGCTGCTCGAACAACATGGGCCCGCGAAAGCGTATGATCTCCTGCCACTGCTCGACGGCGAGAAAACCGCAAAGCCGCCGACGATTTATCGCGCGCTCGATTTTCTCGTGCGCATGGGCCTCGCGCACCGCATCGAAAGCTTGAACGCATTCGTCGCCTGCGGCGTCGGCGCCTGCGCGCGTTCGACGATCTTTCTCATCTGCGAAAAGTGCGGCTGCGCCGAGGAGTTCGACGCTGGCCACGCGCTCGTCGACCTCAGTGAAGCAGCAAAGAAGGACGGTTTCACCATCAACCGCACCATGATCGAAGCCAGCGGCGTCTGCTCGCTCTGCCAGCCCGCATGACCACGCATCCTGCGCCCCTGCCCGCGCCGCTTTACCAGGGCAGCGTCAACACCTGGGAATGCGACGATGGCGGCCACTTGAATGTGCGCTTCCATCTGGAACGCGCCATGGTCGGCCTCGCACACATGGCCGCCGCGATGGAGATTCCGCGCGCCATGACCGAGCCCGCTGGCTCGACGTTGGTGCTGCGCGAAGCCCATATCCGTTTCCTGAAAGAAGCGCGTCCTGCCGCTTCGCTCAGCATGCACGGCGGCGTCGCCAAAGTCGGCGAAGACGACGCCACGCTCTGCCTCGACATGCGCCACGGCGACGGCGCGCCATCATCGTGCTTCACCGTCAAAATCGCGCACGTAGAAACCCGCGGCTTCCGCGCCTTCCCCTGGTCGGAGCGCAGCCGAGCAGCGGCCAAGCGTCTGCACGTTTCGCTCCCCACGCACGCAAAGCCGCGCTCGATCGACCTCGCGCAAGCGCCTACAGAAATATCGCGCGCCGGCGCCATCGAACGTGGCGCAACCCGCATCGGCGGCGCGCTAGTGACACCGGATCAGTGCGACGCGTTCGGCCGCCTGCGCGGTGAGCACTTCGTCGGCCGCATCTCCGACTCCGTGCCGAACCTGCTCTCGCAATGGCGCCACGCCGCCGCCAGCGAAACCGGGGCCGCCCCCGCGGGCGCAGTGGTTGAAGCGCGTATCGTCTTTCGCCGCTTCCCGCGCGCCGGCGATCTGATCGAAGTCCATTCCGGCATTGTTGAAGTCGGCGAAAAGACGCTGCGCCTCGTGCACTGGCTGGTCGATCCCGAGACCGGCAAAGGCTGGGCCAGCATGGAAGCCGTCGCGCTCACCTTCGACACCGCGACACGCAAAGCGCTTTCGCCCAGCCCCGAAGCCCGCGCCCGCGTACAAAAGCTCATCGTGCCGATGGCGGTTTAAGCGTCGGGCTCATGATATTTGCGGCCCGAGCGGCCAAGCAGCAGCGCCGTTTCGATCGCCGTGCGCGCCCGGTCCGGCCGCTCCATCGGCAGCATGTGGCCTGCGCCTTCAACCGTGGCTAACCGCGCATCAGCCTTGATCGCCGCCATCCGATGCATCGCCGCTTCGCTAATGGTGGACTGGCGCTCCGCCCGCAACAACACCAGCGGATCGGTGACACGCCGCAACGCGCCCCACGGATCGTGCCGCTGCGCGCAATACGTCGCTGCTTCAAACGTCGGCGCACACGCAAGCTTGAAGCCGCCTCCGCCATCCTCGGTCAAACCATCTTCAACGTAATCCGCGATCACTTCAGCCGGGAACGCCTTGAACACACCGCGCGCTGTGAACGCCGCCACCGCCTCTTCCTTCGACGCAAACGCGTTCCGCCGCTTCGCCGCGCCAACCGCCAGCGGCATCGACATCCGCTGCAACGCCGGCCCGAACGGCATCTGTGACGCCGCATACGCCGCCGCCGGCAAAATAACCGGCTCCAGCAACGCCAAGCCGCACACCAAATCCGTGCGCGCGCCAGCCGTAAGCAAACTCACCGTGGCGCCCATCGAGTGCCCCGCCAGCGTGACCGGCGCGGTGAAATTCTCAAGCACCGAGATCAGATCATCGCGATGCCGCGTCCACGACGTGTAGCCCCAAAGCTTCGCCGGCAATTCTGTCCGCCCATGCCCGCGCGCGTCCAGCGCCAGCACATGAAATTTCTCCCCCAACGGCGCGAGCAGCGTCCGGTACGTCAGCGCGTTAAAGCCGGTGGCGTGCAAGAACACGATGTCCGGGTTCCGCGTCTCGGCCCCGAACGCAACGCCATGCATGCGCCCGCCAGGCACATCGAACGTCACACGGCGAAAAGAATTTTGAGCGTCAGTCACGGGCGCAACGCAGTAAGGCAGTCGCGCCAGAACGCAACCCGACTTCGCCTCACGCCCTAGCGCACCATCGCGCTATTCCCCTCAGGCGCCGAACACGCGGCGCAAGATATCGCTCGTGCGGCGCACTGGATCGCGACGGATCGCGCGTTCTTCATCCGCGATATAGAGAAAGCAGCCATCGAGCGCCTTGGCGGTCGAAAAGTTAATGACCTCGGTCCGCAGATCGCTGGTCATGCTCGCGAGGCCCACTTCGCGCAGCGCCGTCCGCATCAGCGTAAACGCGCCGGAACTCGTCAGCGCCTGCGTCATCGGCGGGCGCAGCAACGTGGTGAGCCGCGTCTCCGTGCGCCCGCGCAGATATGTCGTGGCCGAGCTATCGCCGCCGCGCACGATCTGCACCGCATCCGCGATGGTCACCGTGCGCACGGCATCGGTGAACAGCCGCGCCGCTTCCGGCATCGTCGTCTCCGCAGCGCGGTTGAGACTTTGCTGCAAATCATCGAGCGGTCGCGACATGCCCATGCGTGAGAGCGTCCGCTGGGTTTGGCCAAGCACGCCGGGAAGCGGAATGCGCACCCGGGTCGCGCCCCAAAAGCCGTCCCGTGCGCCCAGCCGCGTCGTCGCGTTGCGCGCCGCCAGCCCCAAAGCCTCGCGAATACCGCGCGCCGCATCGGCCTGCGACATCCCCAAAATATTCTGCTGCGCAAACGCCGGCGTCGCCGCGAGCAAGGCCAAGAGGAACACACGCCGATCGAAGTGATTCTTCATGCTCAAATACTACCTCACCATTCCCGCAACACGCTCCCCGGACGCCGACCTTGAGCCGGGGCCAGGGAGTGAGCCCCTGCGCAATGCCCCTTGGATCGCAGAAACACTCCGTCGCAAAGTGTCAGCCGCCGCCACCTGACAAGCGCTTCCAAACACGCCATGCTCCAGCCGAAATGACGCTCTCCGACCTCCTGCCCCAAGGGCACTACCCCACCCGCCTCGAAAAGCTGGTGGACGGCTGGGTGCATGGCGTCGCGCTCGTGCTCTTCACCTTCGCGGTCGGCACGGCGCTCGGCCTAGCGATCTGGCAGGGCGGCTTGCCAATGGCCGCCGCGATCTCGGTCTACGCCATCTGCGTCATGACCATGATCGGCTGCTCGATGGCCTATAATCTGGCCGAGAACCACCAGCGCAAATCGCTGCTGCGCCGCTTCGATCACGCCGCCATCTTCCTGATGATCGCCGGCACCTACACGCCCTTCACCACCATCCGCTTCGACGGCGCCTGGGCGGTCTCGATGACGACGATCATTTGGGCGCTCGCGCTCATCGGCGCCGCCGGCAAACTCTTCCTGCCCGGCATCGGCAAGAAAATCTGGATCGCGTTCTACGTGCTGATGGGGTGGCTCGTGGTCGCTGCGATGGGCCCGATGATCGAAGGCGTGCCCCTCGCCGGCATCATCCTTCTCGCCATCGGCGGCCTCCTCTACACGATCGGCGTGCCGTTCTACGTCTGGGAAAAACTCCCCTTCCGCCGCGCCATCTGGCACAGCTTCGTCATGGCCGCCGCCGGCGTACACTATGCTGCAGTGCTGACGGGCGTTGTGTTCGCTTAGTCAGGACTCGCGCTTTAGCGGCTCGCGCTCGAAAATATCTTCGATTTTGCTCTCGAACACATCGGCGATCGCAAACGCCAGCGTCAGCGATGGATCGAAATGGCCATTCTCGATCGAGTTGATCGAATTGCGCGACACGCCCACGCGCTCAGCCAAGTCCGCCTGACTCCAGCGGCGCTCGGCGCGCAACACCCGGATCTTGTTTTTCATGCGAGATCGCGCGGCGCACGCAGTTTCCAAGACGCCCAGCCTATGGCGAGCGCCATCGTGGATACAGTTTGCGCAATAGCGACGGCGGCAAAGCCCAAAGTGAAAGCCAACAATACAGCCTGCTGGTCAACGTCCGCCGCCCCAACCACGCTCGCGACGGACGCAACAATGGCATCGCGAACCGGCGGCAAAGCGAGCAGCACCGCCACCAAAGCCGTGCCTGCTACACCGCCCCATTGCGTAGCGAAGCGCGCGTTGCCGCGCTCGAATTCATCCAAGCGCCTGTCGTGAAGAATGGAGAGCAGAACACTCGCAACGACGGTCACCGTCGCCGCTATGCCAGTCAGCAAGAAGACCAAGCCATCCGCTTGCTCACTCAGCCAGGGAAGAGAGACGAGCACGGCGAGCGGCGGCGCGATCATGAGCGCCAGGAGCAACACCCGGACGGGCAGCGGAGCTTGGCGGCGCGATGTCATTTTGAGCCTCCCGAAACTTGCGCCTCAAATCGGGCACCCAGTTTACTTGTCATATTGCCAAGTTAACTTGGCATATCGTTGGGCGTAGGTCAACGCGCAAAAAAGACGCTTCTCGGACAAGCGGCGAAGCCGCTTCGGGCGGAAAGCGTGATTGGAGGAGCGAGGGTCGCCTATCCAACACCAAGCCTTGACGCTTCCAAGTTGGAGCGCGGCGCTCTGCGCCGCGTTTGAGCAGCTAGTCCAGCTTTAGCGCCGATGCGCGGCGGAGCCGCGCGTTCCAACCTAAGAAAGTCGAGCGCACCAATCCGACCGAGTTCAAACCGCGGCTACACTTGCTTCGTCCGCACACGGGAGCTTTCAGAGACGTCCGAAACTCGAAAGGTGCGTGACACGGTCGGCGGGATTCTGTTTGCAGGGAGTGAAACCGCAAAGTCCAAGGTGACGGACACCTTGCCCGCGGCACCGGCGAAAAGGGCATGGAGCTAAGCCCTGCGTTGCGAATCCGCCGATGG
>LNEK01000025.1 GCA_001464425.1 Alphaproteobacteria bacterium Ga0077535 | reverse complement strand
ACCTTGCCCGCGGCACCGGCGAAAAGGGCATGGAGCTAAGCCCTGCGTTGCGAATCCGCCGATGGCGGGTCCGTGGCGAAAGCGGGAGCGGTCCAGACTACCGGAACGCACATAACACCCGCGCCCATCGTAAAGGAGGCGAGCTGGCCATCGTCAGCATCTTACAACTCCTCGGGCCCAAGCCGGGAAAAACGATCGGACAACGGGGCGCGCGAAGCGCGCAATGCGGTTCAGAGATGAATCGCATACCGAACAGAGACTACTCAGCGCGGATCGCGCGCCCCGCTCTCCCGCTTCGCGCCGCTAAGCGTCCGCCGAAGCCTCGGCGAAGGCGGACAGACGCTACGCAACGTCAGCGCGCCAGCGCATGACGCCTCTTCGCGCGCGTGCTAGCCAAGTCGGCGAGGAGCCGCCGCCATGACTGAATCCTGTTTCGCCGTCACCATCGAAAACAACATCGCCCACATCGTGCTGAACCGCCCGCACGCGTTCAACGCCATGCCGCGCCCATTCTGGAACGAGCTGCCGGTGATCGTGAACGACATCAACGATAACGCGAAAGCCCGCGTCATCGTCATCTCCTCAACCGGCAAGCATTTCACCGCCGGCATGGACATTTCCGTGTTCACCGATGGCGACGGCGTCAGCGCATCCGGCGGCGATCAGTACACGCGCGCCGAAGCCTTCCGCCAATTCGTGCTAAAGCTCCAAGGCAGCTTCAATTGCCTAGACAACGCGCGCATCCCCGTCATCGCCGCGATCCAAGGCGGCTGCATCGGCGCCGGCGTCGACATGACCAGCGCCTGCGATATCCGCTACGCCACCGAAGACGCCTTCTTCCAAATCGCCGAAATCAATATCGGCATGACTGCCGATGTCGGCACCTTCCCGCGCCTGTGCAAACTCATCCCCGAAGGCTGGGTGCGCGAACTTGCATATGCCGGCCGCCGCTTGCCTGCGCAGAAGGCCAAGGAGATTGGCTTGGTGAACGATGTCTTCGCAACGCAAGCGGACATGCTCGCACACGTCATGGACCTCGCGCGCGAGATCGCATCAAAAGCGCCGGTCGCCGTCGCCGGCTCCAAGCGCATGATCAACCACGCCCGCGATCATTCCATCGCCGATGGCCTCGACTACATCGCCACCTGGCAAGCCGGCATGTTCTCCCCGCCCCACATGATGGAAGCCTTCGCCGCGAAAGCGCAAAAGCGCGATGCAGTGTTTCCAGATCTGGCGCCGGTGCGAAAAGAGATGTGAGCCATGGCCCTTTGTGTTGCAGTGCTCGCCATCGGCCCGTTCAGGCGTGCGCTCGTTTCGCACTACGAATACCCAGGCGGACACTACTCGAACACACAAGATGGCGTGCCTGTGGTTCGGGAGTTGTTTGGAATCCTAGAAGGGACTCGCACTGGAACCGAGTTCGCGCAGATGCTCGGTATCTCCAATCCTTGGGACTTCAATCAACACAAGATCCATCCGCAGAACATCGACTTTGCAGCCCTTAGGGCACTGCTTTCGCCGTTCGAGTATGCAGATGACTACCTTCGCGACCTTGACGCACTTCAAGCGTTCGCGTCCGAAGGATATGACCTCTATTTCCTCCCGCACGGCTAAGGGCTGTCATCATGGATATCCGCTTCATCTCCCCCGGCCCAAACCCGCCGCACGAGGTCAACGCCTTCATCGAAATCCCGCAGGGCGGGCTGCCGGTGAAGTATGAGCTCGATCAAAAATCCGGCGCGCTCTTCGTCGATCGCTTCCTGCACACCTCGATGCTCTATCCGTCGAATTACGGCTTCATCCCCAACACGCTCGGCGATGACGGCGATCCGATCGATATTCTCGTGGTCACGCCGATGCCGGTCGTGCCCGGCTGCGTGATCCGCTCACGCCCCGTCGGCGTCCTGTTGATGGACGATGAAAAAGGCGTCGACGAAAAAATCCTCGCCGTGCCGGTCGATGCGCTGAACCCGTTCTACAAGGACGTGAAAACCCACGAGGACCTGCCGCCGCTGCTGGTTCAGCAAATCAAACACTTCTTCCAGCACTACAAAGATCTTGAGCCTGGCAAGAGCGCGAGCGTCGGCGACTGGGCGACGCTCGATGTCGCCCACGAGCGCATCATGCAATCGATCAAGCGCAAAAAATGAGCGACGCCGATCTCTCCGCGCAAATGCTGGCAGCGCTGAAGGCGTGCGCCAACGAGAGCGTCGGCGCAAACGCGCCGCTGGTCTCCGTAACGATGGAGTTCATGCGCGACGAGGATCGCGCCGAAGTCAGCGCCAGCGTTACGCGCAAAACGCGGACGTTAGTGTTCGTCGCTGCCGAAGCGCGCACGGGCGACGCGATCGTCGCCATCGCCTCCAGCGTTCATAAAATCAGGAGCTAGGCCCGCGGCGCGATCCAGCGCATCTCAACCAACAGCGCATCGTGCAGCAGATCCGGCTCGATCTGCTCGAACGAAGCGGCGGCCGCAGCGCCTTCCGGCAGACGATAGACCCGCCAGAACTGCCCATCTTGCGCCGTGGAACACGCAAAGCCCGGCGCGCCCTCATCGTACTCAGTGAGGCAGAACGCCACTTGATCCACCGGCGCCGTCGCAAAGCGCGCTTGGCCGATCACCTCGCCCGCCGGCCCACGCGCTTGCGACGAACGCGTCACGATCGAATGCACCTTCGTGCGATCCGCTGTCGGACTAATGCGGAAGACTTCCTCATTGCCGGCCGAGAGCGTGATGGCGGTGAAGGGGTCGCCTTCAACCTGATCGGCCACTTCGGCGACAACGAAGTGCTGCGCCGCCGCACGGATCGCAGCGATGTCCATAGGCAACGCCGTGGTCACGCCGCCCGCACCTTGCGGACCGATCAATTTGTTCGGCCCCGCCGGCGCCGCCGCACTCGTAGCGTCCGCACTCTGACTTTCACCGCCCGCGTTCGGCGCCTGCCCACACGCGGCCAACGCCAACGCCAACACAACAGCCGCCAAACGCATCAAGAGAACACCTCGAACAACCCGGCAGCCCCCATGCCGCCGCCAATGCACATAGTCACCACAGCATGCTTAGCCTTCCGCCGCCGCCCTTCCATCAGCACATGCCCAACAAGGCGCGTACCGGTCATGCCGAACGGGTGGCCAATCGCGATCGAGCCGCCATTGACGTTGTACTTTTCCGGATCGATGCCGAGCTTGTCGCGGCTGTAGAGACACTGCGACGCGAACGCTTCATTGAGCTCCCAAAGATCGATGTCATCAACTTTGAGGCCTTGGCGCTCAAGCAAACGCGGCACCGCAAACACTGGGCCGATGCCCATTTCATCCGGATTGCAGCCTGCGACGGCGAAGCCCTTGAACAAACCGAGCGGCTCAAGCCCGCGGCGCTCCGCTTCTTTCTCGTCCATCAGCACGAGAGCCGCCGAACCATCAGACAATTGGCTCGCATTGCCAGCAGTCACGAAATTGCCCGGGCCGCGCACCGGCTCGAGCTTGGCCAAGCCTTCCAGCGTGGTGTCCGGTCGATTGCAATCGTCGCGGTCCACTACGGTGTCGACGATGCTTTCTTCCTTCGTGTTTTTGTCGACGACCTTCATCTTCGTCTGCATCGGCACGATCTCATCTTTGAAAAGACCGGCGGCCTGCGCAGCGGCGATGCGTTGTTGCGAGCGCAGCGAATACTCATCTTGGTACTCGCGGCTGACATTGTAGCGCTTGGCGACGATGTCGGCCGTTTCAATCATCGGCATCCACATCTCGGGATGATCTTTCAGCAGCCGCTCTTCAAACACCGGCTTAGTATTCGCCAGCCGCGTCCCCGAGATCGTCTCGACGCCGCCAGCGATGCCGACCTTCGCGCCTTCCTGCATGATGTAGTGCGCGACCTGCGCAGTCGATTGCAGACCCGACGAGCAGAAGCGGTTGATGGTCGTGGCCGCGACTTTGAAGTCGAGCCCGGCCCAGACGGAAGCAAGCCGCGCCACATTGTGGCCAGTCGACGCTTCGGGCGAGCCACAGCCCAGGATCACGTCCTCAGCCGCATCTGGCTCAAGCCCCGCGCGCTTGGCGGCGTGCAGGATCGAGTGCCCCGCCAGCGCAGCGCCGTGCGTAATGTTGAAGCCGCCCCGCCCGGACTTGGCGAGCCCGGTGCGGGCATAAGAAACGATAACAGCGCGGCGGCTCATGAAGTTCTCCCTACTCTTGCGGGCACCCTAATCGGCGCGCGCCCCGGGCGAAACCGTCACGCCGCGATAGCGCCCATCCACCCGCTGCACCCGCCCGCCCGAACCCTACCTTGCCGCTGGGTAATCAGTCAGCGGTGAATATTTTTCGTTTCCTTCAATTTTCTCTTGTCAGCCATCAGGCCCCTATGCATTGTGCGGACTGCGCTCCTCCCCAAGCAGCGCGACCTTGAGCCCAGGAGTTTTCAATGTCCGTTCTCCGTTCAATCGTGATCGCAGCTTTCGTAGCCACCAGCTTTGCCGGCACGGCCCACGCCCAAACCCGCGACACCTTCTCCGTGAAAATCGAAGGCGCCGCCGCCGAGCGCCAAGTCATCGCCCAAAACACCGTTTGGACCTGCGAAGGCGACACCTGCCTTGCCCGCCCGAACCACGCCGCCAGCGTCCGTTCGTGCCGCCAATTCGTGCGCGCCACCGGCGCCCGCGTAATTTCGTACGGCCCGGAAGGCGCCGAACTCAGCGCCGCTGAGATCGCCCGCTGCAACGGCGAAACCGAGAGCCAGCAAGCTTCGAACTAAAGTTCGACAGCTTTTCGAATAATCGGACGGGCCGTCGGCATGCCGGCGGCCCGTTTCGTTTAAGAGAAGCGTCGCCCGCGCAGCTGTTCGCGCCACGGATGGGCGCCGCAAGGCTCCAGCGTCAACAACGCAACCGCCGGGTCATCAGCTATGCGCACCCGCGCAGCGCCGGTTCTGCCATCGAGCAGCGCGTGCGCGATTGGCGCGATGCCGTCGTTAGGCTGCCGCGCCAACACGAGGACGCCATGCGCGCCGGTCGCCGCCGGCCCGCCAATGGCACGCGGAAGATCATAGACAATCCGCACCCGGAACGCTTCGCCGACGTGCTCCAGATGATAGCGTGGACGCTCGAACAGTGTTTCGACTTCGTCGTCGTACACAGCCTCAATAGCATCGCTGCGAAAGCGCACGCCGACGCCAGCGGCGCACGCAGCTGGGCCGGCGCTCCACAGGCTGTTGAGCTCAGCCGGAGGCCCCGCCTTGGCGGCGGCGCACCCTGCGAGAACAAGGCCGAATAAGGCAATGGCCGCACGTGCCATGGCACATTCGCTACGCTCGTATGGTTGATGACGTCTGAACGTCGCTACACACTGGTCAAAATCTCGCCGGCGCCCCATGTGACACACGCCTTCGGGCCCGATGTTGAACCCCGTGATCCCCTCCCCAGCGTCACCACCCGAAGCCGGGCGGTCAGCCTCAGAACTTCTCGACGATCTCGTTGAGCAGTTTCCCGGCGAGAAGGTCAGCGTCGGGGCTTTGATCGATCAGCTCGATTCGCGCGCGCATGGCGTCTTGCTGCTGGTTCTGGCGCTGCCGATGTGCATCCCCAACGTGCCGGGCATCTCGACGATCTTCGGTGTTCTGATGCTGGCGCCGGCGCTGCAAATGGTGTTTGGGTCACGCCGGCTAGTGTTGCCCAAACGTGTGCGCGAGTGGGAAGTCGACGCCACTGCCCTTCGGCGTACGCTGCAAATGGCGACACCAACGCTGAAGCGGCTGGAATATCTGATCAAGCCGCGGCTTTCAGTTCTGACGCGGTTTCCGCTGACTATCGGCGTCGGCCTGCAAACCTTGCTGATGGCGTTGATTTTGATTTTGCCGATCCCGTTCGCCAACTGGCCGCCAGGCATGACAGTGGCGATGACGGCGCTCGCGCTGCTGCAACGCGACGGCATCCTGATGCTGATCACTATTCCGGCCGCGGCTGCGTCCGTCGCGTCGGTTTATCTCGGCACGCGCGTTGGCATCGCGGTGATCAACAATTTGATCGAGTGGGGCCAAAGCCTACTCGCGGGCTTCAGCTAGCGCGTTTGGGTGCGTGCGCCCACGCAACGGCGATCAGCCCTATCAAAAGCAGCACAGAATATTCCATCCCGTTGCGCCCAGCGCCGACGACGAACCAGCCTGAAGGGTAATGGACCAGCACCGCACCTAGCGCGATGATCACGATGTGCCCGAGGCACGCGAGCGTCACGAAACGCCGCGCGATCAAAAATAGAGGCGCAACAAGTTCGTACACCGTGACCGCAGCGGCCCAGTAAAAGCCCATCGGAAAACCGAGTGAACTCAGCCACTCCCCAAAGCCCGTAACATTTGGATCCCAATGCGCCGCGCGGTGTGCGCCGTGGATAAAGATCAGCACCGCAAGCCCAATGCGCAGCAGCGTCAGTGAAGTCTCTAGGCGGTCAGATTGCGGACGCGGGCCAAGCAGCATGACTATCTCCCCTGGCGTCGAGCAGGCGCGCGCAGAGACACATCAGCAAGCGTTTTGCGACGAAATCAGCACGAAGGGCGGATGAGCCAGCCCAATTGCTCGCCGCTGCGCGAGACCGCCGGTTCGATCGCGCGGCAGGTTTGGGCCGCCGGGCGCGCGCCGCGTGCGAATTCAGGATAGCCTTCGCCGCTCCGCCGATCGAGATCAGACAACGTCTCGTACAACGTGACTTGGCCGCCGGCTGTGATGCACTCGCGGCGGCCGCCATTGGCTTCGCGCAGACGCACGCTGGTTTCGCCCTCATCGAGCGCGGTGGCGAAGGTGACGCGGGCGCGCGCGCCGGCGCGCGCTAAGCAGGCGTCAATCGCAGGGATCAAATCAGGCAGCACCGAAGCCCAGCCGCCGCCATCGCCGCTTTCGTTGACGCCGCGCCGCGCGCAGCCCTGATAGGCGACGCCTTCGAAGATGACATGCGCAACGTACGGAAGCTCAACGCCGCTTGCGGTGCACGGTTGATTCAAGATGGTGATGGTCACGGCGCCAGCGACGACGCGCATGCCGTTCTCACGATAGTCGCGCTCACTTGGAATGCCGCCATCGTCGCCCAAGCCGGGGCGCGAAAACTGCGCGTAGTCATTGAGCAGCCGCAGCTCCCACGCGCCTTCGTCGGCGCTGAACGCGGCGTTGCTTCCAGACGCCTGAAACTCACCTTCGTACAGCGCGCGCTGCTGCGCGTTGGCGGGGCCGCCAAGCGCCGCAAGCTGTTCGGCTGCGATCGCGGCTTCTCGCTCCGCGTCACTGGGATTGGCAGGCGCCTCGCTTGGCGCTTCACTCTGACGTTGGCAGCCCGAAACGGCCCATCCGCTCAAAACGAGCGCTGAGCCGAGACACACGCCGCGGATCAAGGTCCGCATGGCTTCCCCCCGTTCGACGCGAAGCCGGCAGGCCGGCGCGTCGCTAAGCGTGTAGTATAGACCCATGCAGCGTGATTCCGGCGCCCCACTCTATGAGTTTTTCGCTGGCGGCGGGCTGGCCCGGCTGGGCCTAGCGCCCGACTTCGCCTGCGTCTTCGCCAATGACATCGAGCCGACCAAGGCAGCGGCCTACCGCGCCGCCTTCCCGGACGATGACATGCGCCAAGGCGACATCTGGAAACTGAACGCCGCCGACTTACCCGGCCAAGCCGCTTTGGCCTGGGCCTCGTTTCCTTGCCAAGACCTCTCCCTCGCCGGCGCCCGCCGCGGCTTGGCGGCGCCGCGCTCCGGCGCGTTCTGGGGCTTCCACCGGCTCATCGAAAAGCTGACGCACGAAGGGCGGGCGCCAGATGTGTTGGCGCTGGAAAACGTCACTGGCCTTTTGAGCTCGCATGGCGGCGCAGACTTCACCGCTTTGATCCACGCGCTGGACGACCTCGGGTACCGCGCCGGCGCGCTCGAAATCGACGCCGCGTTGTTCACGCCGCAATCGCGGCAGCGATTGTTCATCGTCGCATCGCGCCAAGCGCCGCCGCAGTTCACGGCTTCTGGCCCGGTGGAGCCCTTTCACTCACCGGCGTTGCGCGCCGTGGTGGCGCGCTTGCCGGATGCGCTGCGCAAACACTTCGTGTGGTGGCGCCTGCCGATGCCGCCGAAGCGCAACACGTCACTGGCGGACCTGCTCGATGACGATGCGAATGTCGCCTGGCAGAGCGAAGAGCAAACCGCGCGCCTGCTCGCGCAGATGAGCCCTCTGCAAAGTGCGCGTGTGGAGAGTCTGCGCGAAAGCGGCGCGCGTGCGGTTGGCGCTGTGTTTCGCCGCATCCGCATTGAACATGGTGCGCGCGTGCAACGCGCCGAAGCGCGGTTTGACGGGATTGCAGGCTGCTTGCGCACACCCACAGGCGGATCGAGCCGCCAGTTTTTGCTTTTTGTTGAAGGCCAAAACACACGATCGCGCTTGCTCTCACCGCGCGAAGCGGCGCGGCTGATGGGCGTGCCCGAACATTATCCGCTGCCAGCCAATCAGACGCAGGCGCTGCATCTCGTTGGAGATGCCGTATGCGTGCCGGTGGTGCGCTGGCTCTCGCATCACCTGCTGGCGCCGCTTGCGGGGGCCGCAGCCGCGCGCAAAATCGCCTAAGCATGCGCGCCGACGTTTTCGACACAGCCAAACGCTCCGCCATCATGCGCGCGGTGAAATCCCGCGACACTGCGCCGGAGCTTGCGGTGCGCGCCGCAGTGCGTGGGCTCGGCTACGGGCGGCGCTATCGGCTGAACGGCGCGGGCCTGCCGGGCAAACCCGATTTGGTGTTCGGCGCGATGGGCAAAGCCGTATTCGTGCACGGTTGCTTCTGGCACGGCCACGATTGCAAACGCGGCGCGCGTCAGCCGAAGGACAACGCCGCCTACTGGCGCACGAAGATCGAGCGCAACCGCGCACGCGACTCTGCTTCGCTGAAAGCGCTGCGATCGGCCGGTTGGACCGCGCTTGTCGTTTGGGAGTGCGAAACGCGCGACGCAAACTTGCTCGCGCTCAAGCTCGGCGCCTTCTTGTCGCGCTGAAGCGCCCCTTCTCCCGACGACGCGGCCGAAGCGTCGGCGGGAGAGGGGTTCGGATTCGGCGCTGCATAGGAGGATGCGCAAGCCGAGCCCAAACTGAGACGGTCCGCCGCCATCAACGACGCCAAGGGCCCTGCACCCAGCATGATGACGATCGCCATCGCCCCTAACTCGACGCTCTCAGCAGGCCCGCGATCGAGAACATGGAGCGACTCATTGTTGCTAATCATTCTCAATAGCAGAATATGCGTCGGGGCTGGCGTCAAGCGCCAGGCTCTGAAGATCAGGCTGCTTTGTCTGGGGTCTGAGCGGCCGAGCGCACGGGCGCTTCGATCACGAATGAAAACACCGAGCCCTCGCCCAACTCGCTCTTGGCGCTTAGTTGGCCGCCCATAAGGCTCGCAAGGCGCAGCGAGATGGCGAGCCCGAGCCCTGGCCCCTTGCCCTCAGCGCTCAGCCGCGTGCGGCCGAAGATCAACGCGATCTGCGAACGCGACATGCCTGCGCCGGTGTCGGCGACAACGAACGCCAGACGTGCGCGGCCTTCTGTCGTTGAGGGATGCACGTGCAAGCCGACGCGCACGCCGCCATGTGTGGTGTAGCGCACGGCGTTGGCCAGCAAGTTGAAGAGGATTTGGCGTACACGCAGCGGATCGATCTCGACCTGGGCCGGCACGTCAGCGCCGATATCGAGGAAGAGCTCAAGGTGCTTATCCTGCGCAGCCGGGCGGAAGGCGGCGACAACGCCGCGAACAAGCTCGCGCGGTTCGGTTGGTTTCGCCTCAATCGGCAGCGCCCCGTTCTCCAGGCGATCGAGATCCGAAAGATCGTCGAGCACCATTTTCAGAACTTCGCCCGCTTGCACGATGGTGGCGATATGTGCGCGCGCTTGCGGTGAGGCGGCGGCGCGGCGCAAATGCTCGGCGGCGCCAACGAGAGCCGTCATGGGCGTGCGCAACTCGTCATTCATGCGCTGAATCATGTCGGTTTTGGCGGCTGCGGCCGCGGCGGCCGACTGGCGCTCGCGCAGCACGGCCGCCTCGGCTTGCGCCTGTGCGGTGTCCGATGCGAGCAAACTGCGCCACAGGTTCATGCCGAAGCCGAGCACAAGCAGTCCGGCCACCAATGGCATGAGATCGAGCGCGTTCGTGCCGTTTAGCATGTAGTCCGCAAGCGGCAGGCCGAGCATGAACGCTACGGTGGGCCCTGCTCCAGCGATCGAGAGCGCTGGTGAGGCGCGCAACGTCGCCGCCGCGTTGGCGAGGCCGCCAAGGATATACATCACCGCGAGCGTTTCGCCCGGCAGGTACGCAGAGAACCAGAGCATCACCGCGAGCAAATTGCCGTAGATGCTCTGCGCAGCAATCCATGCGATCAGCCACACCTTGTGCTTAGGCGTGCGCCCGGCGTCCGCCTCCTTCAGCAGGCGCTTGAAAATCGCGCGCTCGATCAGCAGCACCGGCAACAATCCGGCGATCCAATAAAGCGGCGCGGCGTTGCCAACGACCGATGCCGCGACCACCGCGACGATCACGCAGGCGCCGAAGCGTAGCACGCCATTGGCGATCCGCGCCCGCGCAACCACGGCCAGTGTCCTGGCTTGGTCGGCGCTGACTTGCGCAGCGGTCAGGATCGCGGCGGCGTTCATCAGGACGTCATTGTGCCGGCGCTGAGCTGAACTTTGGTTAATGCCGCCTCTTGAACGAACGTTCAAACGCGCGCTCTGTAGAGCCGATACGACCGGGGAGAAACAATGCGCCTAGTGATCGCCACCGCCCTGACCGCGTTGCTGCTTGTGCAGCCTGCCAACGCCGAGGTCCAATCTTCGTCGCCCGGCGGGTTCGTGATCCATGCCGAAAGCGAGGTAGACGCCTCCCCCGAAGACGCTTGGCGAGCGGTCACGCGTTTAAATCGCTGGTGGAACGGCAGCCATGCCTACTCAGGCGACGCCCGCAATCTCTCGTTTGAGCCGCGCGCGGGCGGGTGCTGGTGTGAGCGCTGGGACGGGCAATCCGTCGAACATGGCCGCGTCGTTCTAGTGATGGAGCATGAGGGCGTGCGCACGTTGCGGATCGCCGGCGCATTGGGGCCTCTGCAGGAGCTCGCGGCGAATGGCGTATTGACCTTTACGGTTGCGCCGCTCGCGTCGGGGGCGAAAATAGAGATGACCTACCGCGTGTCGGGAGACACAGGAGTGGGGCTTGAGGGCTTCGCCTCGCCTGTAAATCAAGTTCTTATGGAACAGTTTGGGCGTCTCAACCGATATACCGTATCGGGGTCGCCCGATTAGAGAACGTTCATCGTCCGCTCAGGTCGGCGGCGTGAAGTTCCGCGTCGGAACGAGCCTCCCGGGCTCGCCTTAGTTGTTATTGGAGGGATTTTATGATCCGCAAATTTGCTGCGATGGCCGCGGCCGCATTGATTATGGTTGGCTGTACCAACGTGGACCCCGTAACCGGTGAGCGTACGCGCAACAACACCGGCACCGGCGCGATTATCGGCGCGATCGTCGGCGCAGGCGCTGGCACTCTGGCTGGTGGCGACGACCGGCGCAACGCCATGATCGGTGCCGGCGTCGGCGCGCTCGCGGGCGCGGCGATCGGCAATTACATGGACCGCACCTATCAGAACTTGCGTGAGCGTCTTGCCGGCAGCGGCGTTGGCGTCACGCGCGTGAACCAATCGCAGATTCTGCTCAACTTCCCGGCTGACCTCACGTTCGATCTGAACCGCGATGCGGTGAAGAGCCAGTTCGTGCCGACGCTGCGCGACGTGGGCAACATCCTGCAAGAGTACGACCAAACCACGATCGACGTGTACGGCCACGCTGATTGCACGGGCGCGGATGCGTACAATCAGGATCTCTCTGAGCGTCGCGCGATGAACGTGTCGTCAGTGCTGATGCAAGGCGGCGTGATCCGTCAACGCATCGCGGCGCGCGGTTATGGCGAGAGCCAAATCCGCTACCAGCCGTGCGAAGCAGCCGCTAACCGCCGCGTCGAAGTGTACGTCAGCGCCTTCCAGGGCTAACGCACGACGTGGCTGACTAAAGAACGCCGTCGCGCCCAAAGCGCGGCGGCGTTTTTGCAACAGGAGACTAAGATGCGCGCGCTAGTTCTGGTTTTCGCGCTGGCTGCGTGCTCGCAGCAAGCGCCCACAACCGAGACGCCGCCAGAAGCGGCGACGGTCGAACAACCTTCGCTCACCGTTGAGGAGGCGCTGGCCCGGATGCCGAATTGGGACGCGGCGCGGGCTGCGGGCGTGGATTTTCGCGGCGTTGGCCAAGAGCCGGGCTGGATCGTCGATGTTTACACTCAAGACCGCATTCGGCTGACTTGGGACTATGGCGAAAGCACTGCGGACTTTCCGCTGCCGGCGCCGACTTATCCGCAAGAAGGCTCAACCCGATACGAGAGCGCCACAGATGGGCGGACGCTGGCCGTCACTGTCCGCCGCTTCCCATGCCAAGACGCGATGAGCGGTGAAGCTTATCCGAGCACGGTTGAGGTGGTGATTGACGGGCGGACGCTGAATGGCTGTGGCCGCAGCGTCTGAGTACCGTTGCGCTTAGCGCGTCGGCGCGCAATCTTGCCGCATGCGTGTCTTGATCGTCACTGCGCTAATCGCGCTTACCGCCTGCTCGACTGGGCCGCGCGAAGAGCTGCCGCCGCCTCAACTGCCGCAACGGGCTGGCGTTGACACCACTGTCGCCGCACGGGCCGAAGGGATTGAATTCCGCGCCACCGGCGAAGGCTTCGTGCTCGATATCTTTCGCACCGAACGCATTCGTCTAACCCTTACCGGCGCAGACGAGCCCATAGTGTTTCCCAAGCCCGAGCCGCGTTACCCGGCATGGAATGGGATGATATACGAGACTACGGATGGTGGGCGCAGACTTATCATTGAAGTGCGCAATTTCAGCCGCTGCCCCTCTGGCGAGCCAACAGTTCAACTGACGCTGGACGGTCGCGCATTCACCGGCTGCGGCCAGTCATTCTAACGCGGAACCAAAACCGTGCGCCGCCGTTCTCACCGCAACCGAGCGCGCTCACGGCCCCCACTACCAGCGCTCGCACCAAACCAACGGCCTCCCCCTCGGGGAGGCCGTTTTTGGTTTGAGCTCAGCGCAGCTTGAGGCGCTTCATCTCGGCTTTGGAGAGCGGGCGTTTGTCGCAGGCGTAGACGTCATCCCGGCCGTACAGCTTCTCCAGCGGAAGCCGTGACAACTTGGCTGAGCGCACAACGTCGACGTACGGCTCTTCCGAGTAATAGGTCATTCCGCTGGCCGCTTTGTGCGGGTGGCGTTTGGTCTTTGCGAGCTTCACTTCCCACCATGCGTCATCGAAGAGATGAACTTGCGTCCTCGCATCGATAACGCGCATACGCGCCGCGAGCTCAGCTTCCGCCTTCTCTTTGGCCTTGCTGAATCTCTGGCTCCAATTGGTGCGGTTTTCGTTGTGACGTAGGATGCCTGTGCGCGGATGCACGTAATAGAGCGCGTTCGAATCCGCGACCGGGCGCTCGCCGCCATAGCGCGGCGTCATCACGACCGCACCGGCCTTCATCCGCGTCTTGATCGCGACGAAATCTTCCAGATGATCTCGCACGTGCTGCTGCACGGTGGACGTCGGCTTCAAGTGCTCGCTGATCTCGGCATAGACCTTATTCCACGGCCGTCCGACGTTTGAAGTGAGATAGCGCTTCAGCGGATTGAGCGTTTCGTTGAGCTGCTTGGTCTTTTGCGCACGCCCCTTCGGCTCGCGCGCTGGCTTCACTGCGCGAACCGGCTCGCCATCGTCATCCGTAACCACGCGCGTGCGTCCCGGCCGCTTGCCGGCGGCGGATCGGCCCGTGCGCGGCCGCTCGACGATAACTTTGGACATGTCCTTACGCATAGGGCGCGCGGTTTAAGCCGCGCGCCCTACTTGAGACAACTAAATTCGAACCGAGAAGCGGCTTAGACTTTCGCCGCCGGCCGACGCGTTTGCTTGCGGTACTTCGGCGCCGGGCCGTTGTTGGACCACACCGAATTGCCCTTGCGATCGCGGCGATCGCCATCATCGCGCGCGCGGCTGGGCGCGTGACCTTGCTTGGCGTGCGCGGCGCCATGCGCTTCAGAAGCGTGATGCTTCTTCGGCGCATGCTTGCGGGCTGGATGGACCGAACCCGAACGGCCGGCGGGGCCCTTCGGGCGGACGGCGCGTTCGTCGGCACGCGGCGTGCGCAGCGACATATCCGTTTCCATCACAGGCACGGCCTGCTTGGTCAGCTTTTCGATGTCCTTGAGATACGCACGCTCGTCCGGTGCGCAGAAGGAAATCGCGATGCCGCCGGCGCCGGCGCGCGCGGTGCGGCCGATGCGGTGGACATATTGCTCAGGCACGTTCGGGAGGTCGAAATTGATGACGTGCGAAATATCGTCAACGTCGATGCCGCGCGCGGCGACTTCGGTGGCGACGAGAATGCGCGTCTTGCCCTTCTTGAAGTCTTCCAGCGCGCGCATGCGCTGGCCTTGGCTCTTGTTGCCGTGGATAGCGTCAGAGCTGAACTCGGCGCTTTCCAGTTTCTTGGCGACGCGGTCAGCGCCGTGCTTGGTGCGGGCAAAGACCAGCGCGCGCTTGACCGATTTATCGGACAAAAGCGCGTGCAGGAGGTCCTGCTTCTTCGATTGATCGACGTGGATCACGGCTTGCTGAACGCGCTCGGCGGTCGAGCTGACCGGGGTCACGGCGACCTTCTCAGGATTGTCCAAGAATTGCGCGGCGAGCTCTTCGATCGCCTTCGGCATGGTGGCCGAGAAGAAGAGCGTCTGACGCGCACGCGGCAGGATGGTCGCGATTTTGCGCAGGTCGTGGATGAAGCCCATGTCGAGCATGTGATCGGCTTCGTCGAGGACGAGGATTTCGACCTTGTCGAGACGGATCGAGCGCTGGCTGACGTGGTCAAGCAGGCGACCAGGTGTGGCGACGAGGATATCGACGCCGCGGAACATGGCTTGCTTTTGCTTGTGCATCGAGGCGCCGCCGTAAACGACAGCGGTCGAGAGCCCTAGAAACTTGCCATAGGCGCGGAAGCTTTCAGCGATCTGTGCTGCAAGTTCGCGCGTCGGCGCCAGCACCAGCGTGCGGCACGATTTCTCGCCCGCATGCTTACGGTCTTTGTGCAAGCGATCGAGGATCGGCAGCGCGAACGCCGCCGTTTTGCCGGTGCCGGTTTGGGCAAGACCGATCAGGTCCTTGCCCTTCTGCACGATCGGCAGCGCCTGCATTTGGATCGGAGTTGGTGTGGTGTAGCCCTCGGCTTCAAGCGCCTTGAGGATCGGCGCAGACACGCCGAGATCTTGAAATGTGGTCACGAATGTACTTTCAGCCGCACGCAATCCGCATGGCGGCTCATCAGAACAGGAACGATGCGACGGCGAAGAAAGGCGGCGAGCTGCTAAATTTGCGCTCAAAGCCGAACGTCGATGGTGGCGTTCCGGGGGACCGCGTTCGCGTGGCTGGTAGGCCAGGAACGGTCGCTGAACCGGGATATCTAGGGAAATGCTTGAAAAGTCAATAACGCCGGTTGGGCGGCTGCCCTGCACATAGCTGCTTTGCGAGCCTAAACGCCCGCGATGAAGGGCACGGAGAGCACAAAGCGCGCGCCGCCCGTACTCTCAATCCTCAGCTCGCCGCCGATCTTCGCAGTCATCATCTCCACCAGCTTTGTGCCAAAGCCGCCAGATCGGGCGTGTCCCGCAGGCAGACCGATGCCGTCATCCACGACCACCGCCCGCAATTCTCCCCCCTCTCTTGAGAGCGAAACGGAAATGGTCCCGATGCGGCCTGCTGGGAAGGCGTGCCGGAGCGCGTTCAATACAAGTTCGTTCACGGCAAGCACCAAAGGCTGCACGACCGCGATCGGGGCGTTGATCGGCTCGGCATGCACCAAGATTCGCACACGGCGAGGGTCGCCCGCCATTTCGTGAAGAGAGATGCACATCGATTCCAAAAGCGTCCCGAGATTTATCGTATCGGCGCTGCCGTTGAGTTGAAGCGCATCATGTATGCGGGCGACGGCTTGAATGCGGGCGGCCGCAGCGTGCAGCGCGCCGCGGGCCGCCGCATTGGTTTCGCGGCGCTCCTGCATGCTCAAAAGGCTCGCGACGATTTGAAGGCTGTTCTTGATGCGGTGATCCCCTTCCCGCAGCAGAACTTCTTGGCGGGTAACGAGGTCTTTGGCATCCGCGCAGAGCTGGCGAAGCCGCGAGTTCTCGGACTCCAACGCTTGCACGCGTGTCGCGCCAGGGAGGGGCTCCTCCATCTCCAGACAATTTTGGTTCACAGCCAACAACTCCCGTGCCGATGGGAACAAAGCGCTGTTTTCACGCGAGAGTCGGTGCGTTAACCGACTCTTCCACGAAGTGCGGCTGCTAATCGCGGATTAGGCGAGTGGTGCGGCCGCTGAAGCAGGTTCGAAAGGGTGTTCACCGAACAGCGCTCGATACTCGCTCGCCACCGCTTCATAACATTCGCAAGCCGCGTTCTCGAGACCGACACGGTCGAGAATTGTGATCCGGCCATGTTGATAGCGGATGATGCCCGCTTTTTGCAGCGCCCCGGCGGCGATACTGACTGTAGAGCGCCGAACGCCCAGCATCACGGCGATCAAGTCTTGCGTCAGAGACAATTCCGGCACGCCGCTGCGATCATGCGCGGCGAGCAGCCAGCGCGCGAGCCGCTGGCTGAGTTCGTGGTGCGCGTTGCAAGCAGCTGTTTGCGCGACTTGGACGTGAAAGACGTGTGTGTAGCGCAGCAGGAGATCGCGCAGATGCGGCGCATGCGCGACAATCTCCAGAAGCGCCGGCGTTGCGATGCGGTAAGCGCCGCCCCCCGTTTGGCACATCGTCTCGCTGTAGGAGTTCGTCGCCCCGAGGACGACCGAAACACCTGCTGCGCCCTCCGAGCCTATAAGGCCAATCTCAAGCGGCTGCCCCTCCGAAAGCATTGTGAGCGCGGAAATGAAGCCGCTATCTACAAAGTAGACTTGCTCGATCGGCTCGCCGGCCCGGTGCAGCGATTCACCTAAAGCCAGTTCGACACGGTGAAGCTTATCCGCAACGCGCTTGAACTCTTCGGCCGGCAGCGCCGACAAAATCCGGTTTCGTACAGTCGCGTGTGTGGGATGAGGCAACATAAAGCTCCGCGGGCGGGAGCACGAGCATCTCTCAGTCAGCCCTGCGCCATGAGGGGAAGGCCGATACAGGTACAATGCACGAACATGGCTCAGGGGGCCATTTAAAGGCGCGCAAACACAATAAAAAATGCCGCGCTCTGTGCGATATCGCACATTTAGCACCGCCGCAGCAAAACGGCCCTCTCATTTAGAGAAGGCCGTTCCGCACTAAGGGTAGTAATGAGAGCCCCCCGGCTCCGTTATCTGGATTACGCGCGAAGCACTGCGACGTCTGTACGTAAACGTACACTGCGTTACGCGCCTACAAGCGCGCCGCATGTGAGTATTTAGTACGATGACGGACCGACGCAGCATCCCGGAAGTGCGACCGTCTTCAAGCGCCGGAAAACCTTCCCCCCCGACGACCGCCTTCCGGTGCTGCTAACGGCTCCCTCGCCACCGGGGGAGCCGTTTTTCATTCGTTATCGAGTGCGGCCCGGACTTTTTCGGCGAGTTGATCGAGCGTGAACGGCTTGGGCAGATGGCTTGTGTTGGGATCAAGGACGCCGCTGTGAAGGGCCGCGTTTGGCGCGTAGCCAGTGGTGAAGAGGACCTTCAAACCGGGCAGCAGAGCCATCGCCGCCTCAGCGAGTTGGCGACCGTTCATTTCCGGCATCACCATGTCGGTGAACAGAAGATCGACCTTGGCGCCAGACTGAAGCTGATGCAGGGCCTCCGCGCCGTTCGCGGCGGTGAGTACGGAATAGCCAAGCTCCCGCAGCGCCTCACTTGAGAACGCGCGCACCCGCGGATCGTCTTCAACCACGAATATCGTTTCCGAAGTTGACCCATCGCGAATGATAGAGCGGCTTTCGACGACCGAGACTTCTTCTGCGCCGTAGAAGCGCGGCAGATAAATTTTCACCGTCGTGCCGTGGCCGGGCTCGGAATACAGCTTCACGTGCCCGCCGGACTGGCGGACGTACCCGAACACTTGGCTCAGCCCCAAGCCGGTGCCTTTGCCGACGTCCTTCGTGGTGAAGAAGGGATCGAACGCACGCGACATCACATCCGGCGTCATGCCGATGCCGGTGTCGCTCACGCAGATCAACACGTATTGGCCCGGAGGCACGCCGTGGCTGGCGCCGTATGTTGCGTCGATCGCAGTGTTAGCCGTCTCCAACGTGAGCTTGCCGCCTTCGGGCATCGCATCGCGAGCGTTGACAGCAAGATTGATGATGGCGCTCTCAAGCTGAACCTGGTCGGCAAACGTGCGCCAAAGACCAGCCGCCAGCACAGTCTCGATCTTGATGTGCTCACCCAGAGTGCGGCCAAGCAATTCAGTCATCGCAGTGACGAGTCTATTCGCGTCAATCGACGATGGATCGAGCGGTTGTTGCCGGGAAAAGGCGAGCAAACGCTGAGTCAGCGCCGAGGCGCGATTGGCGCCATCGGTAGCGGCGTCGATATAGCGGGTGACGTCGGTATCGCCTTTCGCCAAACGCCGCTGCAGCAGATTAAGCGCACCAATCACGACGGCGAGCATGTTGTTAAAGTCGTGGGCGATGCCGCCGGTGAGCTGGCCGATCGCGTCCACCTTTTGCGCTTGGCGCAGTTGCTCCTCGGCGTGCATGCGCTCGCCGACTTCCTGTACGACGCGTTGTTCAAGCGTGGCGTTCAGGGCTTGGAGTGCGACTTCGGCTTGACGACGCTCGGTGACGTCCAGCGCAAGCGTGAAGATGCCATCGATACGCCCTTCCAGATCGCGTGTCGGCTGGTAGATGAAATCCAGAATTCGGGTTTGACGTTCGCCGTTGCGCACCAACTCAATCGGCACGCTATCGCCAATGAAAGGTTCGCCAGTCTCATAGACGCGGTCGAGCAGTGTCACGAAGCCCTGGTCGACAACTTCAGGCAGGGCCTCAGCCACACGCAGACCAACCAGGCTTTTGGCGATGTAGAATTCGTGTTGGGGGCCACGCAGCACGCATACGGCGCCCGGGGCCTGAGCGAAGAGCTCGCGCAAGCGCTCCGTTTCCGCCTCACGCATGCGCGCGGCGACGATCGCGCCTGTGGTTTCATTGCCCTGATTGAAGACGCCCACAACGGCGCCAGCGTCGTCAACAATCGGGCTTAAGCTATAGGTCCAGTATGTTTCAGCGACGCGCCCGCCCCGCTCCATTGGCAGCATCTGATCGTAACTTGCGTGGCCGATACCCTTTTCGAGCACGTCATCGAATTGCGCCCCGACGACAGACCAGATGTCCGTCCATACATCGGCGCCGCGCCGGCCCAGCGCCCCAGGATGGCGCTCCGCGGGAATATGCGCCCACGCGTCGTTGTAGAGCAGATGCAGTTCACGGCCCCAGTAGATCGCCGTCGGGAACGTAGAGTTGAGGCAGAGCCGCAGAGCAACGAGCAGGGTCGGCGGCCAATTTTCGGGCGGCCCTAGCGGATGAGCGGCCCAATCGAAAGCGCGGATACGCTCCCCCATCTCGCCGCCACCTGAAGGTAGCACCGTAGATATCCGTGTGCCGCTCATGGAGTTCCCAGCCGCCGATTTAGCCTAACGACCGTAGCGCCGCTCGCGTTCCCTATCGCGCGGCTCGCGGCGAAACCAGCGCCGGCGCTGGCGGAGTGCCAGGTTTTTGCAGGCGTGCCGCGCACCCCTTCGCGTCAGGCGGCGTCTTGGACGAAGCCCGCCCACGAGCGCATGTACGCAATGAACGGGGTGCTCAAACCCTCGTCGCGGAGGTATTGCTCGCTGACCGGCGTCGCGATCGGAACGAAGTTCGGATCTGCGGTGACGCGCTTGGGGTAGTCGTGATGCAGGATCGCAGCGCGGCCAAGCAGTGGGAAATCAAAGCCGGCGGCCAGAGTGTCACGCGCATCTTGCGCAGACATTATTTTGCCCGCGGCGCCGAGTCGAACATCGCCCCGCTCAAGTTCGGTGAAGTAGGATGCGAGCGTGCGGCCCTTCAACGCTTCGTCATTGGGCTCTTTGGTGACGTCCCAAAGCGACATGTCGATGTAGTCGATCTTGGCTTCACGCATGAGTTGCTGAGCCAAATCACGGATCTCAAGCGTTTGAATGCCCCAACGCTCCGGCGAAAGCCGCACGCCCAAAGAGAAGCCGGGATGCGTTGCAGCGCGGACGCCATCGATGATCTCGAGCAGGAAGCGCGCCCGGTCGGCGGGCGAGCCGCCGTACGCATCTTCGCGCCGGTTCAACTCAGGGCTGAGAAATGAACAGATCAGATAGCCGTGGGCGCCATGAAGTTCGACGCCGTCAAAGCCGGCGCGCTCGGCGCGGCGGGCGGCGCTGATGAAGCAATCGCGGCTCTCGCGTACTTCATCCAGCGTCATTGCTTCGGCTTTGAGCTTTTCATCGGCCGAGGGCGCCTTGGGCCCCTTCACCGCGCGCAAACCGCCATGGTGCAGTTGCGCCGCGGCGTGGCTGCCGTATTCCTTGATCTTGGCCGCAAGACGCGTGAGGCCGGGTAAGTGCTTTTCGTCGTGAAAACCGAGTTGGCCCGGAAAGCCCACGCCTGATTCCTGCACCGAGGCGGCGCACGTCATGGTCAGACCAAACCCGCCTTCGGCGCGCATGGTGAGCCAGCGAAACTCTTCATCACTCAGCACGCCGTCGGGGTGGCTTTGGATATTGGTGAGGGGCGACAGAACAAAGCGGTTCTTAAGCGTGGCGCCGGAGCGGAATTTCAGTGTGTCTTGGAGAGTTGCCATTGGCGTATCGTAATGGCGAACCCCGTTTCGCCAAGCCCTCCCCCAAAGGAAGGCGCCTCAGAGCAGCGGGATCGCCGCCGCCAGCACCCACACTGCCATGGCGATGACGATGAGGGAGCCCACGGTGTAGAATATCGCGCGCACTTCGTGCCGCTGCGCGGTTGAATAGGCGAACGTGTGCAGCAACCGCGCTACCACGAAACCGTACATCAGCCATTGCGCGGCTGCGAGGGGCGGCGCAATGGCAACGAAGACCAGACCGATCGCGAGGAAAGCTGGGATGTTCTCAAGATCGTTGCGATGAATGCGGCGCGAGCGATCGACATCGTCGTTCGGCGCTAATTGCTCAGGCCGTGGATTGCGATTGGCCGGCCCAGGTTTCAGGTCCTCGGGACTGGCCAAGCCCGCATCGTTCGCCATCATGCGCGCGACAGTGATCCAGCCCTGAAGCATGACTTTCAAAACCATGATCGCGGCGGCGATGGCATATGTGACGAACACGGGATTCGTCAGCGTCAGTTGGTCCATTACGTCTCTCCGCGATCGTAGAAAACAAAGCGGCGTAGCAGCCCCATCGTGAGTGACAACCCGGTAAGTCGGCGCCACCATGCTCGCCACATAGCGGGGAATGCGGTCATGGCGAAGAGTGCACGGTTTGATTTTTCGGGCGCGAGCGTGCTCGTCACTGGCGGCAGCAACGGCATCGGTCATGCGATTGCCACGGCATTTCGTGACGCGGGCGCGGGCGTGACCATCACCGGCACGCGCGCCGATGGCGTCTACGAGTCAGACTTTACCGGCCTCGCCTATCGCGCGCTCAATATGCGCGACGCGGCGGGGATCGCGGCGCTGGCGGCGGCCCTGCCAAAGCTTGATGTACTGGTGAATTGCGCCGGCCAGGCGCGCTTCGAGGAATACGACCCGGACGTGTTCGAAGAAACGGTGGCGGTGAACCTGACGGGCTCCTTCCGCATGGCCAACGCGGTGTTGCCGCAACTTAAAGCGAGCCGCGGCAGCGTGATCAACATCGCCTCGATGACGAGCTATTTCGGCATGTCGCTCATTCCCGGCTACGGCGCCAGCAAAGCCGGCGTGCTGCAAATGACCAAAACACTGGCCGAAGCGTGGGCAAGCGACGGCGTGCGCGTCAACGCCATTGCCCCGGGCTGGGTTGAAACCAACATGACAGCGCCAGCGCAAAGCAATCCGGAGTTCGACGCGAAGATCGTTGCGCATACGCCGCTAAAGCGCTGGGCCAAACCGGCGGAAATGGCAGGTACGGTTTTGTTTCTCTGCTCGGACGCCGCGGCATTCATCACCGGCGTGACCGTGCCGGTCGACGGCGGCTTCAGCGCGGTGATGTAGAACAAAGGGCCGCTCGAAAGCGGCCCTTTCGATCTTTAAGCCGCCTTCTTCTCTTTCGCGCCGAAGCGCTCGTAGAAGGTCTCGCCTTTGGCGGCCATGTCGCGGAGGAGTTTGTTGGGGCGGAAGCGATCGCCGTACGTATCGGCGAGACGATCGGCTTCTTCGACGAACTTCTTCGTGCCCCAGAACAAGTCGATGTAGCTGATGCAGCCGCCGCTATAGGGCGCAAAGCCCCAAGCGAGGATCGAGCCGACGTCGGCGTCGCGCGGATCGGTGATGACGCCCTCTTCGAAGCAACGCGCGACTTCGATGCATTGGCGGAAGAGGAAGCGCTTGGTCAGCTCTGCTTTCAGCTCCGGCGGGCACTCTTTGGTTTTCACTTCGATGCGCTCGGCCAGGCCCGGCCAGATGCGCGACGGCTTGCCGTCTTCGCCGTACTCGTAATAGCCCTTGCCGCCCTTGCGGCCGACTCGGCCCTTGTCTTCCACGAGCCATGAAAGCATCGCGGCGCGCGGGTCCTTTTTGTAATCCTGCTGATTGAGTTCGGCGTTGGTCTTGCCGATCTTCAGCGCCGTATCGAGGCCGACGGAGTCGGAGACTTCGAGTGGGCCCATCGGCATGCCGCACTGGCGGCCGACGTTTTCGATGATCGCCGGCGCGATGCCTTCCATGAGCATCTCGACGCCTTCGGCCGGATA
Organism: Alphaproteobacteria bacterium Ga0077535; assembly: GCA_001464425.1. Taxonomy (GTDB): domain Bacteria; phylum Pseudomonadota; class Alphaproteobacteria; order Caulobacterales; family Aquidulcibacteraceae; genus Vitreimonas. The sequence continues at coordinate 44,730 of LNEK01000025.1, read as the reverse complement.
AGTGCCAAAGCAGCGCGACGTGTAGAAGCCGCGGAAGTCGTTCACCGTGATCGGCGTCTTGCGGATCTTGATGACGTAATCGATCGCCTTGGCTTGCGTTTCCGGCGTCGTTTCCTTGCCGAGGATGAGCTCAACCAAGCCCATGCGCTCGACCGGCGAGAAGAAGTGGATGCCGATGAAGTTCTTCGGACGCGATGAGGCTTCGGCGAGGCCGGTGATCGGCAGCGTCGAGGTGTTAGAGCCGAACACGGCGTTCTCGCCGAGGAATTCCTCGGCCTTCTTGGTCACGTCGGCTTTGAGCTGCACGTTTTCGAACACGGCTTCGACAACGAGGTCAGCGCCCTTGATAAGAGAATAATCGGTCGAAGGCGTGATCAAAGCGAGCAGCGCATCGCCCTTCTCCTTGGTGATCTTGCCGCGCGAGATGTCCTTATCGACGATGCGCTTGGAATAGGCTTTGCCCTTCTCGGCGCTCTCTTGGCTGACATCGAGCAGCACGGTTTCAATGCCGGCCTTGGCTTGCACGTAGGCGATGCCGGCGCCCATCAGGCCGGCGCCGATGACAGCGACCTTCTTGATGTCGTAGGTCGGGATGCCTTCGGGGCGGTTTCCGCCTTTGCCGAGGGCTTGCATGTTCACGAACAAGGTCCGGATCATGCCCTTTGCTTGCGGTGTGTTGGCGGTCTTGATGAAGTAGCGGCTCTCGATGCGCAACGCGGCGTCGATCGGCACCTGCATGCCTTCATAGATGCACGAGAGAATGTTGCGCTGAGCCGGATAGTTGAGATTGGTCTGCTTGGAGACCATGGCGTTGCCGCCTACAGCGGCCATCGCGCCGGCTGGCGTGAACGGGCCGTCCTTCACTTTGTAGCCTTTGACGTCCCACGGCGCGATCGCCTTCGGGTTTGGGCCCTTAGCGTAATCCCATGGCAACGTCGTCTTCACCCACGCTTTCGCGGCTTCAACAGTTTTTCCAGCTTCAACGACTTCATTGATGAAGCCGAGACCCTTAGCTTCTTGCGGAGATTTATCCGCTCCTTGCAGGATCATCATGGCGGCGTTCTGCACGCCGATCAGGCGCGGCAGACGCTGCGTGCCGCCGGCGCCCGGCAACAGGCCGACTTTTGATTCAGGCAGGCCGAACTTTGCTTTCGGATTGTCGGCGGCGACCCGGTAGTGGCAGGCGAGCGCGATTTCGAGACCACCACCAAGCGCGAGACCTTCGAGTGCCACGGCGACAGGTTTGCCGCAGGTTTCGATGGCGCGCAGCGAGCGGTTGAGCGTGAAGCTTTGGTCGAATTGCTTCTTCAGCTTTTCTTCTTCGCTCTTCGGCGCTTCTTCTTTAGCTGCGCCGCGCTGATTGAGTTCGCCGAGATCGGCGCCTGCGCAGAAGCCGGTGGTCTTGCCGGAGGTGATGACGGCGCCCTTGATTTTGTCGTCGGACTTGATGGTCTCGACCAAGGTTACGAGATCACGCATCACCGAGCCGGTGATCGTGTTCATGGAGCGGCCCGGCACGTCGAACGTGATGAGCGCGATGCCGTCGCTGTCGACGTCGATCTTGAAGTTTTCCATCGGACCTACCCTCTACCTATTCCCACTAGTGGACGCGGGCGGCGGGTTCGCCACCGCCCGCGTTCCCGTTTCTTAGTTGACGCGTTCGATCACGGTTGCGGTGCCCATGCCGGCACCGATGCAGAGCGTGATGAGAGCGCGTTCTTTGTCGGCGCGTTCGAGTTCATCGACCATGGTGCCGAGGATCATCGCGCCGGTGGCGCCGATGGGGTGGCCCATCGCGATGGCGCCGCCATTGACGTTGACCTTGTCCATGTCGAGATCAAGCGCCTGCACCCAGCGCAACACGACCGAGGCGAAAGCTTCGTTGAGCTCCCAAAGGTCGATGTCCTGCTTGGAGAGGCCGAGTCGCTTCATCAGCTTGTGCGTGACGTGCTCCGGACCTGTCAGCATAATCGACGGCTCCGAGCCAATCGACGCACCGCCAACGATACGCGCGCGCGGCTTCAAGCCGAGCGCATCGCCCATTTCCTTCGAACCGATCAACACGCCAGCGGCGCCGTCAACGATGCCCGACGAATTGCCGGCGTGGTGGACGTGATCGATCTTCTCAAGCTCCGGGTAGCGCTGCTTAATCACGTCGTCGAAGCCGGGCATCACTTCGCCCTGCATCTTGAAGCTGGGCTCCAGCGCGCCGAGTGATTGGAGCGTGGTCTCAGGGCGCATGAACTCGTCGCGGTCAAGCAGCGTAACGCCGAGTTGATCCTTCACTGGAATGATCGATTTCTTGAAACGGCCTTCCTTCCACGCTTGCGCCGCGCGCTGTTGCGATTGCACCGCGAACTGGTCGAGATCGGTGCGCGAGAAACCATATTTGGTGGCGATCGCATCAGCGGAAACGCCCTGCGGCGTGAAGTAAGTCTTCATCGCGATCGACGGATCGGTCGCCCATGAACCGCCGGTCGAGCCCATCGGCACGCGGCTCATGCTCTCGGTGCCGGCGCCGATCGCAAGCGCAGCCTCCCCTGATTTCACTTTCGCCGCGGCGATGTTGCAAGCTTCCAGACCCGACGCACAGAAGCGCTCGACCTGCACGCCCGAAACAGTTTCAGCGTAGCCGGCGTTCAGCGCAGCGATACGCGGAAGGTTGCCGCCTTGCTCGCCGATCGGCGAGAGCACGCCCATGACGACATCATCAACCTTCGAGGTGTCGAGGTTGTTGCGATCGCGGATGGCCTGCAGCACTTGCGTCGCCAATTGCAGCGACGTCTGCTCGTGCAGCGAGCCGTTCGCTTTGCCTTTGCCGCGCGGCGTACGCACCGCGTCATAAATATAGGCTTCAGCCATGTTCGTACTCCAACGTCCAGCGGCAGCGCCGCTTCACCCTCACATGGGACCGGAGTCGTCCCTGGCGCTAAGCGCCTACTCCGCTGACCGCTTCGCTCGGGCTGAGCAAAGCGCGGTAAAACTAGTGCGCCTCACCATCCGCAATGGCGACGTCGCCGCGGAACGAGTTGGCGATGAAGCAAGCTTCGTGGGCTTTGTGATGTAGCTCGCGGATTTCTTCCGGCGCCGGTTGCTTTTCGCCCGCCCACGCGATCTGCGGATTGAGCTTCACTTGCGTCATGGCGATACGGCCGCGCTCGTCCTTGCCCATCACGCCTTCGGCCTGATCGACATAAGCATCGACGACGAAGCCGCCGCGGCGCGCGAAATCGAGAAAGAACAGCATGTGGCAGGACGACAGCGACGCCACCAACATCTCTTCCGGATCGACAGCGTCTTCGCGTGAGAGCGGCAGCTTCACGACATGCGGAGAGGACGAGGCCGGCATGGTGACGCCGCCATCGAAGCTGATCTCATGCGCGCGCGAATATTTGCCATCGGCGAATGAGTCATCGCCGCGAACCCAGGTGAGGGTGGAGGTGTACGTGGCCATCAGAATTGCTCCGCCGCGAGCGCCATCACGGGGCCGGCGCCGGTTTTCACCTTCGCTAAATGCGCGGCGGCGTCGGGCAGCGTGCGGGCGAGGAAATAGCGGCCGGTGGCGAGCTTGGTGTCGAAGTACGGATCGGCAGCGCCGCCATCCTTCTTCGCGGCGAACGCCGCTTTGGCTTGCAGCGTCCACATGTAGGTGAGCGCGGTGATGCCGAAGAGGTTGAGGAAATCGTGGCTGGCGGCGCCGGCATTGTCGAAATTGGTCATGCCGTTCTGCATCAACCACATCGTGCCGTCTTGCAGCTGGGCTTTGACGTCCTTCAGCGCATCGACAAACTCTTTTAGCTCCGCATCGTCTTCGTGATTGTGGATGAAGTCGTCCATTTCATTGAAGAACGCGAAGATGGCGCGACCGCCATTGGCGCCGAGTTTGCGGCCGACGAGATCGAGCGCCTGGATGCCGTTGGTGCCTTCGTAAATCTGCGTGATGCGGGCATCACGGACGAACTGGCTCATGCCGTGTTCTTCGATGTAGCCGTGGCCGCCGAAGATTTGCTGGCAATTGGTGGCGTTGGCGTAGCCCTTGTCGGTCAGATAGCTTTTGATCACCGGCGTCATCAGCGCCATGTAATCATCGGCCTTCTCGCGCACCTTCTCGTCGGGCGAGGTGTGCAGCAGATCGCCGTGGATCGCGGTCCAGAAGGCAAACGCCCGCGCGCCTTCGTTGAACGCCTTTGCGTCCATGAGCATGCGGCGCACGTCAGGGTGGACGATGATCGGATCGGCGGGGCCGTTCGGGTTTTTCGCGCCGGTGATCGAGCGCATCTGCAGGCGATCTTTGGCGTAAGCGACAGCGTTCTGATACGCGACTTCGCTCTGGCTGAGGCCCTGCAAACCAACGCCAAGCCGCGCCACGTTCATCATCGTGAACATGGCCGCGAGGCCTTTGTTCTCTTGGCCGACCAGATAACCGACAGCGTCATCGTAATTCAGCACGCAGGTCGAGTTGCCGTGAATGCCCATCTTCTCTTCGATGGCGCCGCAGACAACGCCGTTGCGTTTGCCGGGATTGCCATCCTTGTCGAGAATGAATTTCGGCACGATGAAGAGTGAAATGCCTTTAGTGCCGGCCGGCGCGCCTTCGATGCGCGCGATGACGAGGTGAATGATGTTCGGCGCCAGATCGTGCTCGCCGGCTGAGATGAAAATCTTCTGGCCGGTGATGCGATATGTGCCGTCCGCCTGCGGGATCGCTTTGGTGCGCAGCAAGCCGAGATCGGTGCCGCAATGCGGCTCGGTCAAATTCATGGTGCCGGTCCACTCGCCGGTGACCAGCTTCGGCAGATAGGTTTGCTTCAGTTCATCGCTGCCGTGGCTGTGGATCGCGGCGTAAGCGCCGTGCGACAGGCCGGGATACATGCCGAACGCCATGTTGGCGGACGACACCATTTCATTCCACGCCAGCCCAACGATGTGCGGCAGACCTTGGCCGCCATAAACGGGATCGCTTGTCAGCCCTGGCCAACCCGCGTCGGTCAATTGCTTGTAGGCGTCCTTGAAACCCGGCGGCGTCGTCACCGAGCCATCATCGGCGCGCTTGCAGCCGTGTTCGTCGCCAACCTTGTTGAGGGGCGCGAGCATGCCTTCGCAAAACTTCGCGCCCTCCTCCAGCACCTGATCGATCAGGTCGAGCGGCGCGTCGGAGAAGGTCGGCAAATTGGAATAGCGCCCGATGTCGAGCACGTCCTTCAGGAGGAAGCGATATTCGCGAAGCGGCGCCGTATATGTCGGCATGCAGCTCTCCCTATGTTTTTCTTATTCTATAGACGCGTCAGTGCGCGTCTTCGAGCCGCTTCTTGGCTTCGGCTTCAAAAGCGCGTGCTGCGCCCATCGCGGCGGGCGCTGCCGGCTTTGAGAGGAACTTTTCGAGCGCGGCGATGCCCGACGTCAGCGTTTCGATCGCGGCGTCGACATCTTCGCGCTGCGCTTCGAGAGCGACGATGCGGGCTTTGTACTTCTTCAGCGCGGTTTGAGCCTGCGCGCGCTGATCGACCTTATAGAGGTCGAGGATTTCCTTGATCTCGATGAGCGAGAGGCCAACGCGCTTGCCGCGCAGGATCAGCTGCAGCTTAGCGCGATCTCGGTGCGAATAGACGCGGTTCATGCCGTCACGGCGCGGCGTCAACAGGCCTTTATCCTCGTAGAAGCGGAGTGCGCGAGGGGTCACCTCGAACTCACGGGCCAGCTGCGAGATCGTGTACGTGCGCTCGGTTTTGGTCATGACGGTTCCCTCGGGTTCGCCCAGCAGGCCCCAACCTAGGTTCCGTTTACGGTAGGGTCAACTGAAGTTGACGGCCCCGTCAGAAATTTTAGCCGGCGAGCAAATCGCGGGTGATATCGGCCGGCGTGCGGCAGCCATTTAGCCCCATGATCAAATCCAGCTCGGACAGCAGGTATTCCATGACCGTCTGGACGCCCTGATCGCCATTGAGGGCGAGCCCATACACATAAGGACGGCCAATCCCAACCCCGGCTGCCCCAAGGGCAAGTGCTTTGAAGACGTCGGCGCCGCAGCGGATGCCGCTGTCCATAAAGACCGGGACTTTGCCTTTCACGGCGGCAACCACGCCCGGCAGCGCATCGAGCGCGCCCATGCCGCCGTCGACCTGCCGGCCGCCATGGTTCGAGACCATGATCCCGTCGAAGCCCTCGCTGACAGCTTTGGCGGCATCGTCCGCGCGCTGGATGCCTTTCAGCACCACGGGCAGTTTCGTCCACGATTTGATCTTGGCGATGCGCGCCCAATCGAGACCGGGGTCAGAGAATATCTGCGTGAACATGATCGCCGCGGCTTGCGGGTTTTCCTCCGGCGTTTGCGGCAGCAGCGCGCGGAACGCCGGATCGGAAGTGAATTGCGCGATGCCCTGCCCGCGCAGAAACGGCATGTAGCCAAGATCGAGATCGCGCGGGCGCCAGCCGAGCGCGGTTGTGTCGAGCGTCAGGAAGATAGCCTTGGCGCCGATTTGCTCGGCGCGCTTCACGAAACTTTCCGCCACCTCGTCCTTCTTACCCCAATAGAGCTGATAGAAGCGATCACCGTCGCCATTGGCTTTGGCGATCTCCTCCATCGGCTTCGACGCCTGGCTCGAAATGATCATTGGCAGTTGCAGCCGCGACATAGCGCGCGCCACCGCAAGGTCAGCCTCGGGGTGCATCATCTCGAGCACGCCAACCGGACACGACATGATCGGCGCGACCGCACGCGCGCCGAATATTTCGCAGCCGAGATTACGTTGCGCCGCGCCGCCGAGCATGCGCGGGGCGATCGGAAAGCGCGAAAACGCGGCGCGATTGGCTTCCGCAGCGGTTTCTAAACCAGCGGAGCCGGCAGTGTATGCCCACGCTTCCGGCGTCATCTTCTTCTGCGCCGCTGCTTCGAGACCGGTGAAGCTCGTCGGGATATCGGGCTTCGCGCCGCTCAAACCACGCAGATAAATCGCGCCCTGAATTTCGGGTCCGAAATGGCGTGGTGTGTCGGTCATGGCTAATCCTCGTTTACCCTTTACCGGCCATTAACACGCCAAGGCCTTTCATCGACACTGCAAAGTCATGAGCGATTCTCGATTCTTGAGAGTTGCTAAAGGGGTTGGGCGTGAGCCGCGGACGCGCGGTGATAACGCGGCGAGGGCAAAATGAGCGGTGCGCAAAGCTGGAGCGTCAAGGGCATTGACCCGAAAGTGCGAGAGGCAGCGCGCGAAGCGGCCGCTCGACAGGGCATGAGCCTCGGCGAGTATCTCAATCAGGCATTGGCCGGTCACGGCCCCCAACCCAACGGGCAAACGCCTGCGCCTGCAACAACGCACCAGCCGCCGCGTGCGCGTACGCGCTACACAGGCTTTGGCGTTGCGCACGACACTGACGAAGAAGATGATTGGACCATAGGCGCGCCCCGCACGACCGATCCAACACGCCTCGCTCAACGCATTGAATCCATCGAGCGCCGCACCCAGCTCGCTGTCACGGGTCTCGATCGCGCAGTTTCCACTATCGACCGCTCAGTGCTTGGTCTCGCCGCGCGCATTGAAGATGCAGAGGCCGTTTCCAACGAAGCCGCGGAACGCGTGCACGAGGCGCTGGAACACTTCCGCATCGCGGGCGAAACGCTGAGCGGCAAGCTGCAACGCGCCGAATACGAAGCCACCGAAGCGCGCAAGGCGTTTGATGGCGCGAGCGGCGACATCAACACCGTCAAGCAACGGCTTGAACACCAAGTCACCGTCGCCGAGGAAATCGCCCGCCGCGCTGAAGCAGCAGCGACATTCCTGACATCGGAGATGGAAAACCGCGACGACATGGTCGCGCAAACATTGGCCGAAGCGCGCCAAGTTGCTGAGGAAGCAGCGCGCCAAGCCTCGCAGGCATCCGCTGATGCGGTTGCGGAACTGCGCGCTCTGCAAGAGCAGATGAGTGCGCGGCTCGACGAAACCGAGACGTCAACGCGCCGCGCAATCGAGACGGCGGTTGCGGAAGTCAGCAGCGAAACGCGCGGCACGCGCGAAGCGCTGCTTGAGGAAGTTGTTCGGCTTGAAAGCGAAATCTCGCGCCGGGTCGGCACCGTTGATCAGCTGCAGAGCGAACATGCTGCCCTGATCGCACGCATCGAGCGGGCGGAGAACGGCGCACGCGAGACTACGGCGGGCCTTCGTCAAGCCGCCGGCGCTGCAATCGCCGATTTGCGTAATGCTCAGCTCACACTGGCGGCGCGGGTCAAGCAAGTTGAAGATATTGCAGGCCAGAGCGGTGTTATTGATCTGACCGATCTGCGTCACGCGCAGGCCGACATCGCTGAGCGCCTCGCCAATCTTGAAACCAAGACCGAGCACAGCCCCCTCGCCGACGCACTTGCTGCATTCGAACAGCGTTTGGCATCGGTGGAGCACAGCGGCGTCGGCTCAGAGAAGCTTGAGCACATCGATAGCACGGTGAAGACGCTGGACGATGCGTTGCATCGCTTGGCCGAACGCCTGGCTGAAACCGAATCGAGCGCCAACACCGCCATCCGTACGCTTGAAGAAACCGTCTCCGCCCTCGGCGCGCGCGTCGAGCAAGGCGGCGGCGCCGCCCAGGAAGCCGAAGCTGTACGCGCCATGCTCGAGCAGAGGCTCGACGCAATGACGCAGCACGTGCGCGACGAACTCGCGGGCGAACTGCAAGCGGCGCTGCAAGGCGGCGAAGGCATGGAAGGCGCGCTCACCGATGTGAACCGGCGTCTCGCTGCCGCCGAACGCCGCCAAGCGCAAACCATCGAAGCGATCTCGCTTGAGATCAAGCGCATGAGCGAAAGCGTCGACAAACGCTTGCGTGCCGTCGAAACCCGTAATGATGACGCCGCCGGCGCCGCTGTGCGCGAAGAATTGGTGCGCATGACGTCAACGCTGGAACAGCGTTTCGACGAGATCGAGCGTCGCGAAGCAGCCGCGTTCGACCGCATGGGCCTAGAAGTCGGCCGCCTCTCCGAGCGCCTGGAAGAGCGTGTCGGTGCTGTGGAGACTCGCAGCGCACAAGCGATCGAGCATGTTGGCGAGCAAGTCGCGCGCATGGCTGAGCGCTTCAACCAGCGCCACGAAACCTTGGCCCGCGAATTGGGCGAGCGGATGATCGACAGCGAAGAGCGCTCCGGCGCGCGCGTGTCGGAAGCCATTGGCTCGATCATGCAACGCTTGGCGGAAGTCGAAGAGAGCTCCGCTGAGGCTATTGCACCTGTGCAGAAGGCGGTGTCTTCCGTCGCCTCAAAGCTTGAGCAGTACGAAAACGCGCACGACCAAGGCATGGCGCGCGAAACCGTGCCGACACCGTCACGCCGTGCCGATGACTACGCGCTTCTCTCCGATCCGGAGCCTTCGCCTTACGTGTCGCCGCAAAGCGCCGCTCAGCCGGTGCGGGCAGCCCCGCTGCCGCCGCTCGCGACCGCAACGCCGAACGCGGCGCCCGCGCTTCGCGAAGCGCCGAATGAGCACGACATCTACTTCGCCGAAGAAGTGGATGATCTTCTGAACGACGATCTCGGCGAAGACCCGTTCCTGCCGGATCCGGTCGCCGAAGCGCCGGTTGAAAGCCGCCCGATCGAAATGGCGGAAGGCGATGATCTGGTCATAGAGGACTCCTTCGTCGCGCCGGAGACAACAACGACTGACGCGCCGCCGCTCGATGACGATCCGTTCTGGACGCCCGACGACCTCGAACTCTCAGCGCCGGTCGAGACGACGCCGATGGCGCACGCGGACGACGATGTGTTTGAGCCGTTGCTGATCGACGAAACAGCGCCTACCGAAGCGTCCGAAACCGCCGTTGATACCCCGGCGTTTGAGCTCACCGACACGCCTGCCGAACCGACGAAGAACGATTACCTCGCCAACGCGCGCAAAGCTGCTCAGGCCCAATCGCTTCCGAAGACGCGCGAAACGTCCGCTGGCGCGACGCCGAAGCTCAGCCTCCGCGGCTCGAGCCGCGTCGTGCTGTGGGGCGCGACGGGCGTGATCGCTGCTTTGATGGTTGGCGGCGCACTCTACATCAACAGCCGCGATGACGGCTCGGAAACGCAGGCCGAGCCTGAAACGCTCGCGCCGACGACGTCACAAGAGACCGTTCCGACGGGCGCAGTCGATCCGAACGCGCCGTTCGAGGCGCCTGCGGAAGATCCGTTCGCTCAGACCGGTGAAACCGGAGAGACCACGGGCGCTACTGATACGCCGATCGCCGCCGGCCCTGCTGTGCAACAGCAGGTCGTCGCGGGCCCTTTAGCGCCGCGCAATGTCTCGATGGAGCAAGCGGCGCAAGCGGGTGATCTCACAGCGCAGTACGAGTTGGCGCTGCAACGCATTGCCGCTGGCCGCACTCAAGACGGCGTCACGATGTTGCGCCGCGCTGCTGACCGCGGCTTCCCAATGGCGCAGTATCGACTTGCTAAGCTCTATGAGCGGGGCGAAGGCGTACAGACCGATCTCGCGGTTGCGCGCCAATGGACTGAGCGCGCTGCGGGCGCCGGCAATCGCCGCGCCATGCACGATCTCGGCGTCTATTTCGCACGCGGCGAAGGCGCGCCTCTGGATGAAGCAGCGGCATTCCGCTGGTTCCGCCAAGCGGCAGAACTTGGTGTTGCGGACAGCCAGTACAATCTCGGTGTGCTGTACCAGCAAGGCCGCGGCGTGAATGCTAGCGCTTCGGAAGCGTTGTTCTGGTTCTTGGTTGCGGCCCGCCAGGGCGATCAGGACGCCGGCGCACGCGCCACGGCGCTGGAATCGCAGCTGCCGCAGATCCAGGTGCAACAAGCCCGCGCCCGCGCCACCGCCTTCCGCCCGCGTGCAGCAAGCGCTGTAGCCAACGGCGAGTTCGGCGCCCGCGCCTGGACGGCTTCTCGCCCCGGCGCCTGAGTGCATCGGAAGAGCTAAGCGTTTGGCGGCGTTTGCGCCGGTCGCATCAACGCGCCCACATGCGCAGCAGATTCGAGATCGATTTATCGAGTCGGAGCAATTCTTCGCGCGCGGCGCCTGCTTCGGCGAGCCTCGTTCGTGTCACCGAGAGATCGAACAAGGTCTCGCGCTGACCCGCGTCCGGCACGAAACTCTGCAACCATCCCACCGCAGCAAGCCGGGCGCCACGCGTCACAGGCGCGACATAGTGGATAGAGCCTGCCGGATAGAGGATGGCGTCCCCCGCATCGAGCGCAATCTCCTGATCACCAAGGGCGCTCTGCACCACCAGCGCCCCGCCCTCATAATTCTGGCGCGCAGCCAGAAAGATTGTGAAGGCGAGATCCGTACGCAATTTATCGTCGCCTGGCCCCATCAACGCATCATCGGTGTGAGCGCCGTAGGCCATCCCCGGCTCGTATTTTGAGAACAGCAGCCGCGAGATGCGGGCAGGCCGCGCCGCGATTTCGAACAGGGGATGTCGGCGCAGCGCGTCGACGACGAAGCGCTCAAGTGCTTGGGTGCGGGTGTCAGAGCCGTCCGCTTGCAGGTTGTCTTTTACCGCGCGCGCCGCCGCTCCGGCCGTGCGTTTGCCCGACAGCCAAGCGATTGCACCCAGGTCCGCGCACACACGCTCGACATCCTCACGCGTCAGAACCGCCTTCAGGATCAAACTCATGCGCCACCTTTGTGACCCGCCCCTAACACAGCCCCGGGCAGGAGCGCCAACGCGGCAATATGCGCTTCTTGCGAGCGGTTCGCACTTAAGCCAGAGTGCGGCCGCTTCGCTCGGAGGGCCGCATGATCTCGATGAAACTGAACACCTGGCGCACTGCTGGCGCGGTTGTTGCGTTGACGGCGCTCGCCGCATGCGGAGGCGAAGGCGGTGAAGGCGGCGGCGATAATGCTGGAGGCGACGGCGAAGCGGGCGAGGCCGCAGTCAACGCCCCGGCGACCCCTGCCCCAGTCGCTGGGGCGGCGCCTGCCCCAGGCGGCGGTGAAGCTGGCGAGGCCGGCGCAGCTTCCGCTTATGTAGGACTGAGCGGCGATCAGTTGACGGCGCTGCGTGTGCAGCACTTGCGCGGCTTCGCCATGGTCGCGGCGGCAGTAGCGGCCGACAACCAACCCGAAGAGGCCGGCGTGCTGGTCGCGCAAGGAATCCTCGAAGTCTATGATAGCGCCCCGGATCAGTTCGGCAGCCTCAACATCGAGATCATCCGTGCGGCAGCCGATCCTGCGGCGCTCAATCGCGCTCAGCGCATGCAGCGGCTGCGCGCCGCGGACGATGAATTCAACCGTGTCGCCGATACGCTTGATGCTGATGATGCGATTACCATTGCGCGCATGGTCGATATCGCCACCGGGCTTTATCAACTCGTCGTGCAGGGAGATTTGATCGATCCGATCGAGTACCAACACTCAATGGGAGCGGCGCTGGCGGCACGCGCGGCGCTGACGCATGGCCAAGTTGAGATGCGACGCGAAAACCAGCGCGCTTTCAGCGAAACCCAAGCGGCGCTGACGCGCTTTGTCGGTTTATGGCCACAGGCAACTGCGCCGGAAACTCCGACACCCTATCGCGACGTGCTGGCGCAAAGCTCGCGCGTGCGGCTGGCGCTTTCGCCCTACCTCTAAGCGCGGCGCAATAAAACAGACGGCTCGCCGCGATATGCCGAGCGGGCATATTCGCGGTAGCCGAGTTTTTCCGCCAAACGCAATGACGGCGCGTTTTCAGGCGCAATGAGGCAAACGAAGTCGCGCCGGCCAAAATGTTGCTCGCCCCAGGTGATGGCCGCGTTCATGGCTTCCAGCGCGTAGCCTTTGCCGTGTGCGGTCGGCGCCAGCGCCCAGCCCTGCTCCGGCGCCTCGAACACCGGCTCGATCTCGCGCTTGAACGTGCCAAAGCCGCCCTCACCGAGGAAGCGGCCGCTCGCCTTTTCCTCGATCAGCCAGAATCCGTGGCCCATCAGCGCCCAGTGGCCGACATAAGTCTGAAACCGTCGCCAGCTGTCTTCGCGCGATGATGGCTTGCCGCCGATAAAACGCGTCACGCCAGCATCGGCCCACATAGCCGCCGACGCGTCGAAGTCCGGCAAGGCATGTCCGCGCAGCCGCAATCTTTCGGTTTCGATCGTCGGCGTGATCACGCGCCCTCTCCGGCAATCACCGCTTCCAAGAGCGCCACAGCTTCGTCGCTGGCCCAGTCTGCGCCGCCGGCAAGGCGCGCCACTTCGTTGCCGTTGCGGTCGTAGATGATCGTTGTGGGCATGCCGGCCGCTTGCGTATCGAACAGAACACCGCGGGTTATATCAATGTAGAACGGCAACGCATTGCCGGTGAGCGCCGCCAGCTGCGTTTGCGCGCGTTCCCGGTCTCCCTCGCTGTCGACGCTCACCGGAATGACACGCAGCCGGCCTTCCATGCGTTGCTGCAGAGCGGCCAAAGTTGGCATTTCTTCAACGCACGGCGCACACCAGGTGGCCCACAGATTGACCACCAGCACTTCACCTTGAAGTGCGCTGAGGTTGGTCTCCGCGCCGCTCGCGTCGCGCAATGCACGTGTTGGGAGCGGCGGCGCTTCAGCCAGCACAGCCAGCGTGGACATCTCGCCGCGTGCGAATCGCGACAGACCTTGCGACTGATCGGGCTTTGAAGAGGCGGCGAAAAGCACGTAAAGGACTGCAACCGTCCCCAGCGCGAGCATTGCCACGGCCGCCCATACGGCCCACGGCTTTTTCGACCCAGAGGAATCCGCGTTCGTGTCCACTTCAGATCCTTCGTCCAAAGGCCAAAAAATGTGGGGCGGGCGTTTTGCCGCCCAACCCGCCGACGCCATGCAAGCGATCAACGCCTCGATCGATGTCGACAAGCGCCTATGGCGTGAAGACATCGAAGGTTCACAGGCGCACGCCGACATGCTGGCTGCCCAAGGGATCATTACGCAAGAAGATAACGCGGCGATACAAGCAGGGCTGGATCAGATTGCCGCGGAAATCCTGGAAGGAAGCTTCGTCTTTTCGGCTGAGCTGGAGGATATCCACCTCAACATCGAAGCGCGGCTGACGGAACGCATCGGCGAAGCCGGCAAGCGCCTGCACACCGGCCGCTCCCGCAACGACCAAGTCGCCACCGATTTCAAGCTCTGGACCATGCGCGCCGCGCGCGAAGCGGGCGATGGCCTGCGCGCGCTGCAAAACGCGCTGCTGAAGCAAGCCGAGCCGCACGCTGACTGGGTGATGCCTGGGTTCACGCATCTGCAAACGGCACAGCCGATCACGCTGGGCCATCATCTCTTGGCTTACGTTTCGATGTTCGAGCGCGACCGTGTGCGCCTGATCGGCGGCGCGCTGGAAGCGGCGTGGGAGTGCCCGCTTGGCGCGGCCGCCCTCGCCGGCACCTCCTACCCAATCGACCGCGAGCGCACTGCCGCCGCGCTCGGCTTCCATGAACCGGCGCACAATTCGCTGGATGCCGTCGGCTCGCGCGACTTCGCTTTGGCGGCGCTTGCCAATCTTGCGATCGCGGCGACGCACCTTTCGCGGCTGGCGGAAGAGATCGTGCTGTGGACGAGCCCGCAATTCGGTTTCGCGCGCTTGAGCGATGCGTGGTCCACCGGCTCGTCAATCATGCCGCAAAAACGCAACCCGGATGCGGCCGAACTCATCCGCGCCAAAGCCGCGCGCATCGGCGCTGATTTTTCGGCGCTCAACGCCATCGTGCAAAAACTGCCGCTCGCTTACGCCAAGGACCTGCAAGAGGACAAAGCCCTCACCTTCAACGCCTTCGACTCGTTCGCCCTCTCCATCACCGCCATGATCGGCATGGTCGAGACGATCCGCTTCGAGCGGGAGGCCATGCGCGCGGCCGCCGCACGGGGCTATTCCACGGCAACTGACCTGGCCGACTGGCTGGTGCGCGAGCTCAGAGTGCCGTTCCGGGAAGCCCACGAAATCACCGGCAAAATCGTCCGCCGCGCCGAGGATGCGGGCGTCGCTGAACTCGGCCAATTGCCGCTGGACGCCTTCCAAGCTGTCGATCCGCGCATTACCGAGGCCGCGCGGGCGTTGTTGACGGTTGAAAAATCAGTCGAGAGCCGGGATAGCTATGGCGGAACGGCGCCGCAGCGCGTGCGCGAGCAGGTCGAGCGCTGGAAGGAGATGTTCAGATGAGCCGCATCATTCTCGCTCTTGCAGCCGTCACCATGCTTTCGGCATGCGGCATTCGCGGCGATCTCGATCGGCCTGATCCGCTGTGGAATAGCGAAGACGCCATCCGCCGGGAATGCCAGCGTCAGCTGGAAAACAATGAAACGCAGGATCCGCGATGTGCGCAGTTCCAGAGCGGCGCGGGCAATTGACGTTGAGTTTACGGACCGTGTGGTCCTCTAAAGCCGTGCAATGAACCATTTCGAGTATCGCGACGGCGTGCTCTGCTGCGAAGGCGTGCGCTTGTCGGATATCGCCGAGGCGGTCGGCACGCCAGTCTACGTCTACTCAACAGCCACGCTTGAGCGGCACTACGACGTCTTCAAGAGTGCGTTTGCGCCGCGCGATGTTCTGGTCGCCTTCGCGGTCAAGGCCAACGCGAACATAGCTGTGCTGGCGACGCTGGCGCGCAAAGGTGCGGGCGCCGACACCGTAAGCGCCGGCGAGATAGAGCGGGCGCTGCGCGCTGGCGTGCCAGCGAGCCGCATCATCTTCTCCGGCGTCGGCAAAACTGCAGGTGAACTCGCGTTTGCCGTCAAAGCTGGTGTGCACCAGATCAACGTTGAGAGCATCGCTGAGCTGGAGACGCTTTCGCAGTGCGCCGCGACGCTCGGCGCGAGGCCCGCTATCGCCATCCGCGTGAACCCCGATGTCGGCGCCGGCGGCCACGATAAAATTTCCACCGGCAGGAGCGACGCGAAGTTCGGCGTCTCCGTCGATCAGGCGTTAGCGCTCTACACGCGCGCCCACGCTGATCCCAATCTCGCCGCCAAAGGCCTCGCCGTTCACATCGGCAGCCAAATCCGCCAGCTCGATCCGCTCGAAGCCGCGTTCAGGACACTGCGCGGCATGGCTGAACAACTCCGCGCGCAAGGCATCAGCGTCGAGCGCCTTGATCTCGGCGGCGGCCTCGGCGTGCCCTACTTCCACGAACCGGATCCGCCGACGCCGACCGCGTATGCGGCGATGGTCAATCGCGTCTTTGACGGCTTGGATATAGCGCTCGCGTTCGAGCCTGGGCGCATGATTGCGGGAAATGCGGGCGTTCTGCTTTCGCGTGTAATCCGAGTTCAAGAACGAGCTGAACGCCCGATCTTGGTGCTGGACGCGGGCATGAACGATCTCATTCGTCCAGCCATCTACGACGCCTATCACGACATCAAGCCGCTCAGCCAAGCGCAAAGCGCGCCGCTACAAAAGTATGATGTAGTAGGACCGATCTGCGAGACCGGCGACACGTTCACGCGTAATCGCGCCCTGCCGCCGCTTGGTCCTGGCGATCTCGTCGCGTTCATGACGGCTGGGGCTTACGGCGCCGTTATGGCATCAACCTACAACGCCCGTGCGCTCGTGCCTGAGGTGCTCGTTGCTGGCGACAAATACGAGATCGTGCGCCGCCGTTGGACGCTGGAAGATCAACTGGCGCTTGAACACAAGCCTTCGTGGCTGAGCGCACCATGAGTTCGAAGGAGATGTTATGAACAAGTCCTGGATCGCCGCTGCTGCTCTGGCGCTTGCCGCCTGCAGCCCCGCGCCTGCGCCCGCGCCAGCGGTTGCACCGCAAGACGCGTTCTTCACGAGTCTCTCCGCCTTGTGTGGCCGTAGCTATGAGGGACGGGTCGTCACCAATGATGAGCGCGACGCCGACATGGCGGGCCAGCAGCTTGTGATGCACGTGCGCGATTGCAGCGCCGATGAGATCCGCATCCCGTTCAATGTCGGCGAGGACCGCTCACGCACCTGGGTCATAACACGCACCGAAAGCGGCCTTCGCCTCAAGCACGATCACCGCCACGAAGACGGCAGCGAGGACGTGCTGACCCAATATGGCGGCGACACGACAAGCGAAGGAACCTCAGAGCGTCAGGAATTCCCCGCGGACGACTTCTCCAAGCAGTTGTTCACGGCCAATGAAATCCCGGCCTCGGCCGACAATATCTGGGCGGTCGAGGTCCACCCTGGCGAGACCTTCGCCTATGAACTTCGCCGCCCCAACCGCCATTTCCGCGTCGAGTTCGATCTGACCCAGGAAGTCCCCACGCCCATGGCCTCCTCGGGCCAACTGCCGAACGAACATTAAGGGCGAATTAGCGCCGAAACCCCGGTTCCCGGCTGGGCTTGGTCATGGTTTGGCCAGAGGCGCGCTGTTAGGCTCGCCCCCAGCCGGCATGAAGCACCAGGACGCCCTCGACCAACTCGCCCGCGAGACGGCCCGCGCCCGCCGCCGGCTCACGATCGAACGCGCGCTGCGCGCCGGCCTGCCACTGGCGCTAGCCATTGGCGCCTGGGCCTTCATCGCCGTCGTCGGCATTCACGAGGCGCTGCCGCTTTTGCTGCAAAGCATGACATCGGCGCTCGCGCTCGCGGCATTCGTGTTTCTGGCGCTGCGAATACGCAAAGGCTGGCGCGGGCCAACTGAAGAAGAAGCACGCACCCGCCTCGCCGCGGATTGCAGTCTCGATCCCGGCGCCTTCGATGCACTGCGAGATCAGCCGTCGCGCTATGATCCGCTTGGCACGGCCTTGTGGCGGCGCGAGCGCGAACGCGCCGTTGAGCGCATTGAGCACGCGCGGCCCGCACCCTCACCTATCGATCTCGATGAACTCGATCCACGACGGACGCGCGATGCGCTCGCACTGGCGCTGATCATTGCGCTGGCTGTGGGCGGTTTCAACGCGCCAGACCGGCTAGCGCGCGCATTCGTTCCTGATCCCGGCCCGTTGTTCGGCGATGGCCCGATGGAAGTCGAAGCCTGGGCGACGCCAGCGGACTACACACAAGCCGCACCCGTTTCGATTAGCGACCGCATCGGCGAAACTGTCTCGACGCCGCCCTCGGTCGAAGTCACGGTGCGCGTCACCGGGCCGACGGGCGCGCCGCGTCTCGTCTTCAACGGCCGCGGCGGTCAGCGCAGCGAACGCTTCGTGCGCGCGGCCGACGGAGCTTGGGAAGCGCGCCTGCAGCTACCAGGCGCGGGGCGATTGAAGATCGTCCGGTTCCACACCCGCGCCTACTGGCGCATCACACCCACGCGCGATGCGCGCCCGAGCGCTGCTTTCACCGCACCGTTGGCGCAGCTGCAAGGCGAAACAGTGATCGTCGGCTGGCGCGCACGCGATGACTTCGGCGTACGCCGCCTGGCATTGCGCGTGCGTCCGGTTGATCCGCCGGAAGGTCTCGCGCGCGCCGATGCGATCGACACCGAACTTGAAACCCAAGCCGGCGATCCACGCGAAGTCGAAAGTGAGACGCAAGTCGATCTAGCCGACCATCCGTACGCAGGGATGGAAGTCGAAGCGCAGATCGTGGCGTTCGATGCGCTTGGCCAGGAGGGCGTCAGCTCCGCGATGCGGTTCACGCTGCCGGAAAAAGTGTTTCTCCAGCCGCTTGCCCGCGCGGCGATCGAAATCCGCCGCCACGTTCTCGCTGAGCGCCGATCCTATCGAGAGGAACGCCCCGCCCAACGCCGGACGATTCCAGCCGGCGATATCTTGCTTGGCAATCAGCGTATCGAAATTCGGGACTATGATCGCCGCCCGGCACTGCAGCGCGCGCCTGAAGGCATTCGCCGCGCGGTTCGCTTGGTGGACGCCGTGACCATGATGCCGCAAGACGGCTACTTCCGCGACCTTGCGGTTTATCTCGGCTTCCGCACCGCGCGCGCCGAACTCGATGTCGCCCGTACAATTGAAGATACGGACCTTGCCGCCGACACGCTCTGGCGCACCGCGCTACGCGCCGAATATGGCGGCGCCGCCGATGCCCGCCGCACACTCGAGGAAGCACAGCGTCAGCTGGCGCAAGCCTCAATTGCTCGATGCCTTGCGCCAAGCGACCGAGAACTACATGCAGGCTTTGGTGCAAGAGGCGCTGCGCAACGGTGAACGCCAGAACATGGAGGACACCGAGGATCAGGCGACGATCAGCAGCCGCGATATCGAAGAGCTGTTGAACGAAGTGCAACGGCTCTCCGAACAGGGCCGCCAGGCAGAAGCGCAGCAATTGCTGCAAATGCTCGCCAACATCCTCGCAAACATGGACGTGCAGCTCAGCGAATCCGGCAGCGGTGACGGCGAAGGTGAGTCCGACCGGCAAATGCAGCAGAGCATGGACGAACTGTCGGAAACGATGGGCGAGCAGCGCGCGCTGCGCGATCAAACTGAGCAGCAACAACAACAGCAGCAGCAACAACAAAGTGGCGGCAGTGGCGGCGAGCAACAAGGCGGCCAAGGCGGCGAGCAGTTGGCGCAGCGGCAGAGCGAAATTCGCCAGGGCCTCGCAGAAGCCCAACAAATGGCGGAAGAAGCCGGCGCGCCAAGCGAGGATTTGAACGCCGCCGGGCGCGCTATGCGCCAAGCTGAAGACGCGCTTCGCCGTGGCGATCTGGAAGGCGCTGAACGGGCGCAGTCAGCAGCGCTCGAAGATCTACGCGAAGGCGCCGAAGCGCTCGCCACCGAGATGCGAAATCGCGGGCGCGAGGCGCAGCAGCAAGGCGAACAAGGCGAAAGCGGCGGCAATCGCGATCCCCTCGGCCGCGCGACCGGCGGCGTCGATGGCGGCGACGGTCAAAGCGTGCCAAGCCAATCCGATCCCGCTCGCGCGCGTCAGATCTTCGATGAAATCCGCCGCCGTGCCCAAGATCCAAACCGCCCCGAAGCAGAGCGCGAATATTTGCGTCGCCTGCTCGAACGCTTCGGCGACAGCTAAGGAGATAGAGAAATGTTGAAACGCACTTTTGCAGCACTGTTGCTCGCCAGCGCCGCCGCCTGCACCCCGCCCGCGCCAACGCAAAGCACGGAGACCGAAACGCCGCCGCCACAGGAACTCGCCTGCAACACGCTCACGCCCGATCTGGCGCGGCAAGTTAGCGTCGAAACCCCGCCAGTAGCAGCGATCGCTTCTGACCTGCGCGGCGGAGAGCTAACTCCCGGCTTGTATGATCTCACCAGCGCACGCCGAGTTGGCGCTGCGACCGGCTGGGACGGTACGCGCGCCGTCGCGCTCGAAGTAAGTGAAGACACCGCAACGGGCGTGGTCACGCTGAACTGGGCCGGCACAACGCCGACCAGCGTCGTAGATCGTTGGAGCGCCACTCTCGCCGAAGCGCCGCAAGCACGCCTCACCTATACGTGCGGGCGCGTCGGCGATGTTGACGCGAGCTTTGCCGCGGCGAGCCGCGCATTGGAGCTTCGCATTGCAGACGGCGCCGACGGAGAATTGCACCTCGCCTTCGCGCAGCGGTAAATACTCATTGAGCTAACTCGTAGATCAATGACGAAGTTGTTTCGTCTTGACCTGGAGCGCGTGCGCCTATTGGCATGCGTGCGATGCCACATCGTGTAGTTCCACACCTTGCCGAGTTCGATGTCCGGGAGCGGCTAGCGCCGCTGCCGGCTTGGCTCAGCCAAATTGCATTCGCGATCTTCTGTCTCGGGATGGAAGTGGTGCTACGGCTCGTGATCAACGCGCTGGCCCCGGGCGCCGCGCCGTTTGCAGTAATCTATCCTGGCATTTTGGCCGCAACCTTGTTCGCGGGCTGGCAATGCGGGTTCATCGTGCTGGCCATTTCGATGCTGGCTGCTTGGTACTTCGTGCTGCCCGCGCCGATGAGCTTCCGGATCGAAAACCCGGCGGATATTCCGCGCATGCTGGTGATCCTGCTCAGCGGTAGCCTTGTTATCGCGCTCTCCGATGTCTTCCGTCAGGCCGCACAACGCGCCGCCCGCGCACGCAAGGCGCAAGTTGAAGAACAAGACCTTCTGCTACGCGAGATCGATCACCGCATCAAAAACAACTTCATGATGGTGGCGAGCCTCGTGGATATCCAACGCCGCCGCTCTGACGATGGCCCGGTGGACAGCTTCGCGCGCGCGCACAATCACCTTTATCACGACCCGCGCAATGTCGGCGCGGTGCAGATGAAGGAATACCTCCAAGAGCTTTGCGATGCGCTCGCGCAGGCCCTAACACTGCATGGCGCCGTGACGCTTACTTGCGCATCCGACCAAGCGCTTATGAACCGCGACCGCGCCGTCTCAATCGGCCTGTTGGTCAATGAACTTGTTACCAACGCCGCCAAGCACGCCTTCGACGGCCGCGAAACCGGCGTCGTCAATGTCAGTTTCCGCCGTCATGGCGCGGGTTGGCGGCTCTACGTGGAAGACGACGGCGTCGGCCTCGACGCGGCAAAGCCGCAGCGGCCCGGCGGCGGCTTGGGCAAGCGGCTCGTGGATGCGTTCGTGCGCCAGGCCAACGGCACGCTTTCAACAGAATCCAGCTCAGCTGGCACACGTGTGATTGTCGAACTTGGCGAAGAAGTCGCACGCTAGTCGATGGCCGCGATGTAGGGCAAGCCGCGATAACGCCCGGCATCATCCATGCCGTAGCCGACAAGAAAATCGGAGGGCGCGTCCCAGCCGATTGCATCGATCGCTTCGCCCATAGCCTGCGGCTTGCGGACGAACGCGCAGGCCAAAGTGCGCGTGGCGCCCTTAGCCATCAGGTGCGCGCGCGCATACGCAATGGTGCGCCCGCTATCGAACACATCGTCGAGGATCAGCGCCGGACGTCCCTCGATCGCGCGCGAGATATCGGCCCTCACCACAACTTTGCCGGAGCTCTCGCGCGCATCGCGATAGCTCTCGAGCCACAATGAATCGTAGATGGGGTGGCGTCCGCGCCGCTCGAATGCGCGCATTAGATCCGCGGTAAACGGAATGGCGCCCTGCAAGAGCGCCACCACCGTCCAGTTGTTATCAACTTCGGCAAGCGTTTCCGCGAGCGCCTCTATGCGCTTCGCGATCTCGGCTTCATCAAGCAGGACGCGCTGGCGCGTCTCAGCCATTTCCGGAGCGCAGGCCCTCAATCGGCCCGATCTCGCTGACCGTGCCTTCGAGCGGGGTGTCGAGCACCAACGGCTCGTCCGCAGCAGGTGCGGCAGGCGCAGCCGGCGCCGACGGCGAAACCATCGCCGCACCGCCCGCAAACGACGCTTCGTTGAAGTTTGCGAACGTGGCTTCCAGATCGACCGCATCTGTCGGCGGATTTTCGACGCGGATTTGGAACGGGATCGCGCCGCCAGCCGCAACCGGCTGATCAGTGATCGCGTTCACCAGCTCGAAAATCTCATGCGAGTTGCTGTCGCGCAGCGACACGCGCACCGGCGGGACGAGTTTGTCATCGCGGCCAATGTTGCGGACCTCGCCGCTGACCAGAAGGATCGGCGTAGCGCCGTCGAAGGCGCGCTCGACTGCGAGGTCGTAAAACTCAAGGCCGTAAACGTTCACGTCGAGACCAAGCGCGGCGAAAGCGCTGGCCGAACGCGGCCAGACTTCGGCGACGTCCTGACGGAAGGTGACCATGCCCGTGGCCGAGGCCGCGAGAGCAGCGCCGGTGGCGGTCCAGACGACCATGGCGGCGCGGGCGCGCTCGCGGCGCATACGTTCGGCCTGTTGGGCGCGGAATTTCGCGGCGGCAGACGGCGCAGGCCCCGGCTGCTCAGCAGCGCGGCGCAGGCGCTCGACACGCTCGCGTGTCAGCGGCTCCTGAGCCTGAACGGCCGGCGCTTCGGCGCGCACGGCCTCCGGCGCTTCCGCCGTGGTGCGCAGCTCAAGCTGCGGCTCGGCAAACCACGAGAACCCGCAAGCGGCGCAACGCACGGTTCGGCCCGCCGGGCCAATGGCCGCGTCGTCAGCGTAATAGCGAGTTGAGCAAGACGTGCATGTTAGGATCATGGTAATGAAACGTTCAGCTGCCCCAGTAACTCTCTTCGGTGCATTGATTCTATTTAGCTTGTCTAGTTATGTCCCGGTTAAATCACACTGATCTTGAACTGTTCGAGCGCGGGGTTTTGGTCCGCCTCTCAAACGTCGACGCCGGCTACGGCGCCGCCACCGTTCTGATGGGTGTAGATTTCGAAGCGCGCGCTGGAGAAGTCGCGCTCGTTACCGGTCCCGCCGCTGCAGGTAAGACTACGTTAACGCACGTTTTGCGCCTAGCGCTGCCGCCCCGGTCTGGACGAGCTTTAATTATGGGCGTGGATGTCGGGCGTGCGAGTGGGCGCCAGCTTGCCGAAGTGAAGCGCAAGATCGGCTATGTAGCTGAAACTCCGACGTTCATCGAGCACTGGAGCGCGTTCGACAACATCGCGATGCCGCTCCGTATGATCGGCAAGAAGCCGCGCGAGTACGCAGATGACGTGCGCGAACTTGTGGATTTCGTCGGCATCAGCGAAGCCGCAGATCTGCCCGTGGAAAAACTTTCGGGCGCGGAACGACGCCGATGCGCCATAGCGCGCGCGCTCGCCGCAAAGCCACATCTAATCCTGGCGGATGATCCTACCGCAGGCATGTCCCCGGCCGACGGCAGGCGCGTTGTAAGGTTGCTTGCCGAAATGCGCCGGGTTGGCGCTGGCGTAGTCATCGCAAGCCAAGATGAGAGCTTGGCCGATTGCGCCCCTATCTTACGCTGGCGGCTGGAGCGAGGGCGGCTGACGCAAGTCGACACGTCCCTGCCGGCTGAGACCGAGGCGTCCGAATGAGAAATGCACTGACGGGCGTAGAACGCGCCCTGTTCTGGACGCTGGCCTTCGCCGCCTTTGCCGCCGCGGCCGCAGGTTTAGGCGCCCGCGCTGTCGACCGGCTCGCAGTGCAGTACGAAACCCAGCGCAACGCTTACGCTATCGTCCGCGTCTTGGCGCCCGAGGGCCCGGCGGGCCTCAGCGCCGCCGAATCCGCACTACGCGGCGCACCCCATGTCGCCAGCGCTGCGGTGATGGACGCCCAGCGCGCGGCGCAGCTGCTGACTCAATGGGGCGGCGGCGAGGTGTTGCCTGAGGATTTGCCGCCTATCCGCCTTCTCGAGATCGAACTGCGGCCAGCTGGGCCGAACGTCGATGTCTCCGGAGATGTGGTCGCCGCGCTCGCGCAAGGCGGGGTCACGGCTGAGGTGATTGAGGCCCCGAATACAACGGCGGGCGGCGGCGCCGTCAGCAGGGTGCGCACCGCCGCGCTCTGGGGCGCAATCGCATTCGCTCTGGTGATGGCGATAATCGTCTCGCTCTCGGCGCGCGGACTGGCGGCGCGGCGGAGGGAACTCGTGACCGTCATGTGCGATCTTGGCGCCACGCGCGGCCAAGCCGCCGGACGCATCGCCGATGAGGCTGCGGTGCTTGGACTTTATGCCGGGGCGGTTGGCGGCGCGCTTGCCGGCGTTGTCGCGCTAGTGGTGATGTTGCTGGTCATTCCCGCCGCAACCATCGAAGCTTTGCCGCAGATGATTCTGCCGATCGATCTTGCCCCAATCATCGCAGCGCCGCTCGGCGCCGCCGTCGCCGCCGGCGCTGGCGCGCGCGCGGCCGCGAGTTACTTTCACGCTAAGGCAGCGCGGCTCGGTTGATGCGCACCCTCCTCACCTGGGTGGCGCTTGGCCTCGTCGTAGCTTTCATTGCCGGGTTCTGGAATTTTGCCGAGCGCGTGCGCCTCGAACCGGAAGCGCCGCCGCAAGCGCAAGCCATCGTCGCACTCACCGGCGGCTCGCTTGAACGGCTCTCGACTGGCGTGCGTCTGCTGCAAGAGGAAAAAGGCGAGCGCCTATTGATCTCCGGCGTTAATCGCATCGTCACCGATCAGGAATTGTACGAAGTACTCGAAGTCGATCGCGCGCTCGGCGAGTGCTGCATCGATCTTGGCCGCAGCGCCGAGGACACGCTCGGCAACGCCTCCGAAACCGCGGCCTGGGCGCGCGAGCACCGCTACACCAGCCTTATCCTCGTGACCGACGATTATCACATGCCGCGCTCGCACGCAGAGCTATCACTGGCGATGCCGGAAGCTGAAATTTACCCCTACCCGGTCCGCACGCGCTGGACCGACCCGGCGCTCTGGCGCAGCGATCTTGGCGCCGCGACCCGTCTTGGCGGCGAATACGTCAAGTATCTCGTGATCCGCGGCCGCGAAGCTGTAATCGATTTTGCACGCAGCGGCGGCGAAGCTAAAGACGGCGCATGAGACTGCTGCGCTCGTTCATCTTCGCTGTGTGGCTGTACGCCTCCATGGCGTTCGTCGGCCTCGTGCTGTGGCCGTTCGTGCTTATGGACGAAAAGCACGTGTACACTGCGCTACGCTGGTGGTCGCACGCAACGATATGGGGCTTGCGCTGGATCGTCGGCGCGCGCGTGAGCTTCGAAGGCCTCGAACACGTACCGAAAGGCGGCGCACTGATCGCAATGAAGCATCAATCGATGCTCGACACGATCGTGCCTTCGCTGATCCTCGAAAAGCCAACCTTCATCTACAAGGAAGAACTTGGCTCAACGCCAGTGATGGGCGCCTATCTAAAAAAGAACCAACTCGCCGTCGATCGCGGCGGCCACGCCAAGGCGCTGAAGAGCCTCGTGCGCGGAGCGCGAGAAGCGGTCGCGAAAGGCCGCCAGATCGTGATCTTCCCGGAAGGCACACGTCAACCGCTCGGCGCGGCGCCTGACTACAAATCTGGCATCGCCGCGATGTATAAAGATCTCAACATCCCAGTGACGCCGGTGGCGCTCAACACCGGGCTCATTTGGAAGCCCAAGGGCCTTATGCGCACACCCGGCCACGTGACGTTCAAAGTGCTGCCGCCGATCCCGCCCGGTCTTTCACGCGAAGATTTCATGGCGGAACTGGAGCGCGTGATCGAAACCGAGAGCGAAGCCATGTTGCCGCCTGATAAACGTCGCAGCGTGGCGGCATGAAACGCAATTGGCTTTGGCTCGCGGGTCCGTGGGCCCTCTTCATTGTTCTAGCCATTGGCTGGGTGGCGTACTGGCACGTCGCGGCCGCCGAGGCAGAGCGGCGCATCCAGAGCTTCCTGACCGAGCAGCAGTCGCGCGGCGCCAGCGCCACCATTGGCCGCATCGTCCGCCACGGCTTTCCAGTGATGCTGCGCCTTGAATTGCAGGACGTGAGTTACGGCCCCGCCCGCGGCGGCTGGCAAATGACGACACAGCGCGCCGACCTGCATCTCAACTTGCTGAACCCACAGCACGTCACGCTGGAAGCAGAAGCGCCGATCGCTTTCCAACGCGCCGGGGGCGCCGTCACCAACGTCACGGCAGATGCGCTGATCGCCACTTTGCGCACTTCCAATGGCGCACTCGCCACCGCCGGCATCGAAGCCGACAATCTGACCCTCGACGATCCGGCCGAAGAAGGCGTGCTGACCGCGCGCAAGATCGTGCTGAGCATTCGCCCCGATCCGCGCGTCTCGGGCGAGTATCAAGTCGCGTTCGACGCGCAGGCGCTGACGCTGCCGCGGCCGGTTCGCAGCTTCGAAGGCCTTGGCCAGGACGTGCAAGCGTTGCGCGCGGCCATCGTCGTCGAACAGGGCGCGGCGCTGCTGCAGACCTCACCGGGGGATCCACTTGCACCGTGGCGCGAAGCCAACGGCAAGCTGCGCTTCGATGCTCTGGTGCTGAACTGGGGCGCGCTTCAATCCACCGGCACTGGCGAAGGCGGGCTCGATGATCAACGTCGCCTGCGAGGGATCTTGAGGCTGCCAATCGATCGCCCTGGCCCGGTGTTCGCTGCAATCGCCAACGGCCCCGATATCGACGAAGACGCCCGCAACGGCCTAGGTCTGCTCGCCACCGCCTACATGCTGAGTGGTGACGATATCAATCTCGATGTCGAAGCCAATAACGGTGTGTTGCGCTTGGAAGGTGTGACTGTGCGAACGCTACCGCCGGTCTACGGCGACTAGTTTTCGCGGCCCCAGTTCGGCGCCGGCGTGTCTTGGCCAGCGTCGATGACTTCACGGCGCATGCGACGGGCGCGATCGAACAGATCATAAAGCGTGTCGCCCTCGCTCCAGCGAATTGCGCGTTGCAACGCAGCTAAGTCCTCGGAGAAACGACCTAGCACTTCAAGCACCGCTTCGCGGTTGTTCAAGAACACGTCGCGCCACATCGTGGGGTCGGACGCTGCAATGCGCGTAAAGTCGCGAAAGCCGGAGGCGGAGAACTTCACCACCTCGCTTTCGGTGACGCTCTCCAAATCCTCTGCCATCGCCACGATGTTGAAGGCAATCAAGTGCGGCAAATGGCTGGTGACGGCGAGCACGACATCGTGGCGTGCAGCATCCATCCGTTCCACGTTGGCGCCCAAAGCACGCCAAAACTCTTCCAGCTGATCAACGGCTGCGGGATATGCCGCGCCTTGGTCCGCTAGCGGCGTCAGGATTTGCCAGCGATTTTGAAACAAGGAAGCGAAGCCAGCGTCGGGGCCGGAATGCTCCGTGCCGGCAAGCGGGTGGCCAGGAATGAAATATACAAACGTCGGCAACACCGCTTTCAGCGCGTCCACCACCGCCTGCTTCACTGAGCCAACGTCGGTAACGATCGCGCCGATCTTCAGCCCGCGCTTACATGCCTCCGCCGCGGCCGCCATGGCGCCAACTGGCACCGCAAGCACAACCAGTTCAGCCTTCGCCACCGCCTTTTCGGCATCGTCGAAAACCTCCCCTAAACCTAGTTCGCGCGCGCGTTCGCGCACGGTCGGGTTGGCGTCATAGAGGTGGATCGTGTTCGCGACGCCGTATTCACGCGCCGCGCGCGCAATCGACGCGCCAATGAGGCCGACGCCAATAATGGCGATGCGATCGAACACCATGGCCATCAGATTTGCGCGTAAGCGCCGAGGACGCGGACGTTGCGCAAACCCGCATGTTCGAGCGCCATGGCGCGCGGGTCTTCGGAGGTCAAAAAGCCTTGCACGCGGATCAGCACCCGCGGCTCAGCGCGCGCGATCTCGCGCCCGTCGAACCCGGCTTCATTCAAGGCGCGCTGAACTTTGTGATGTGCGTCATTGGCGAACAACAACGACACATCGCCGCTGCCGGATGCTTCCGGCGCTGACGCGGCAAACACCGCCGCCTCCGGCTCGCCCGTAGTCGAAAGCAGCGGCAGCCCTGCAATCAGGCGCAAGCTCTGAAAGCGCGTCTCCGAAAGCGCCGGCCACCAACCGCCGACGCTGGGCGCGGCAGGCCACCAAGTCACAGCGACGGTGTTCTCAGGATTTTCAACCGCCTTCTGCAGCGCGGTTTGCGCCTCTCCGACATCCTTAATCCGCGTACGCGCCCCGAAATGACGCCGCGCTATATCGAACAGTCGCGTCGGATCACCGCGGCCCCCACCGACCACGACGTCGATCAGCCGTTGCCGGCGCAACGACGCCGCGATCAGCGCGCGCCACAGCTCCACCACGAGTTCGCGCTCCAGAGGTTCTGGCGCGGCTTGCACCAGACGACGCAACAGCGCGACTTCCCGTCCCGGCCGGATCGGCAACCCGGCTTGCGGCGCTTTAAGCGCGACGATTTCTTCCGCCAGCTGCAAACGTCGCGCGACGAGCGAAAGCAGCTCGGAGTCTAAAACATCAATTTGGCGCCGAACCGATTCTATCGGGTCGCCGGAAACGCCTTGCGGGGGGCTCACATCGCTCATTGGCGGCGACCATAGCCGCCTTTCCGCGCTCCCGCCAACGCCCGCGCCCAGCTGGCGTCATCAACAAGCGCACGCCGCTTCGGGGGATGCGTATGGCGCGAAGCAGTTTATGCAAAAGCACATGATTCATGCAGGCGGAGCAGCAGCCAAGTTGCAGGCGGCGGGCGGCGTGCGCTCCATAACGTTCGACGCGACCGCACCATTGCAGCTTTCCAGCGGCGAAACGCTTTCGCCGCTCACGCTCGCGTTCGAGACCTACGGCGCGCTCAATACCGAGCGCACCAACGCGGTTCTCGTGTGCCATGCGCTCATGGGCGACCAATTTGTGGCCAGCCCAAACCCGGTCACCGGCCGCCCGGCCTGGTGGCCGCGCATCGTCGGGCCCGGCCGGCCAATCGACACCAACCGCTTCTTCGTGATCTGCGCGAACACGCTCGGAGGCTCTATGGGCTCGACGGGGCCCGGCGCCATGGCGCCCGACGCCCAGCCCTACGGCCTTCGCCTGCCGCCTATCACGCTAGCTGACACCGTCCGCGCGCAATCGATGCTAGTTGAAGCACTTGGTATCGAAAGCTTGTTCTTGGTCATAGGCCCAGGCATGGGCGGCATGCAGGCGCTGAACTGGGCGAGCGCTTATCCCAAGCGCGTGTTTGCATGTGCGACCATCGCCTCCGCCGCCAAGCAATCGGCGCAGAACATCGCTTTCGCCGAACTTGGCCGCCAAGCCATCATGGCGGATCCCGATTGGCGCAATGGCGCTTATCTCACGCATGGCGTGCGCCCCGCCAAAGGCGCCGCCGTTGCACGCACCGCTGCGCACATCGCGGGCTTAGCAGCGACCGAGGTTCGCTCGCGTTTCGACAGCGCCCGCACCAAAGAGCGATTTGCATTCACGCTAGAGGCCGATGCGGCGCAGCGCGCGCCGACGAGCGCCGGCTACGTCGAGCGCTTCGACGCCAACTCGTATCTCTACCTCTCGCGGGCAATGGACGGCTTCGATCTCGCGTCAGACTATGGCGGGCGCCTCTCCAATGCGTTTCAAGACGCCTCCACCCGCCACGGCGTGTTCGCTTTCTCCAGCGATTGGCGCTTTCCCGTGGATGAAAGCCGCGACATCGCCAGGGCGCTGATCGCCAGCGGAGCTGAGGCCTCATTCGTCGAGATCAAGAGCGAGCGCGGTCACGACGCGTATCTGGCTGACGAGCCAGCGTTTGAAGCGGCGCTGACCGGCTTTGTCGACGCCGCTGCCGCCGCGCGGGGCCTTGCCCTGCATGGAGGCGTCTGATGGCGCATCTTGAACTCGTTCAGCCCGCGCCGCTCGACCTCAGCATTGCGCCGCGCGTCGACCATGACGTCATCGCTCAAATGGTCAGCGACGGCGCCCGCGTGCTTGATGTCGGATGCGGCGATGGCGCGCTGATGCGCCAGCTCATGCGCGATTGCAGCGCACGCGTGCGCGGCCTCGAGATCGATCCGATCAAAGTGCACAATTGCGTCTCGCGCGGCCTGTCCGTGGTTCAGGGCGACGCTGAACGCGATCTTGAGCACTTTCCAAACGGTGCGTTCGACTACGTGATTTTCTCACACGCTTTGATGAAGCTGCGCCGTCCCCAGCTCGCTCTAAAAACGGCGGCGCGCGTCGGCGCCAATGTTATCGTCTCGCTCAACAATAGCGGCCACATCACAACGCGCCTGCGCCACGCCTTCTCCGGGCGTCTTACACGCTGGCAGGAAGACGCGCCGTGTACCGTGCGCGACTTTGCCGAAATGGCGCGCGAGATGCGTTTAACATTAGAACGCGGCGTGCCAATTTCGCGCGGCAACGCCGGCGCGCCGTTCGCCAAGACCTTGTGGCGCGCAAATTGGTTCGCCGAGCAAGCCGTGTTTTTGTTGAGCCCATGAAACGCATCGTCATATGTTGCGACGGCACTTGGCAGAGGCTCTATAACGACAGCCTCACCAATGTCGCGCTCACGGCTCGCGCAATTGCACCGCGTGACGCCAAGGGCAATGCGCAGATCGTATATTATTCGCCCGGTGTCGGCGCCTCGATGTACGGCGTCAGCATGTGGCAGGGCATGACGGGCGCGGATCTCGACGATCACCTGCTCGACGCCTACCTTTTTCTCAATCTGAATTATGAGCCAGGAGACGAGATTTTTCTCTTTGGCTACTCGCGCGGCGCCTACACCGTGCGCAGCCTCGCTGGCCTGTTGCGCAAGTGCGGCCTCTTACGCCGCGCTCATGTCGATAAGGCCCGCGCCGCACTCGAACTGTACCGTCACCGCGAAACCAACGCCGACTCCTTCCTCGCGGCTCGCTTCCGCGCCGCGCACGCGATCGCATGGCCGCGCATTACAAGAGATGGCGCGACGTTTGACGCGCCGCCTGTAGATCTGCGCGTCCGTTACGTGGGTGTATGGGACACAGTTGGCTCGCTCGGCATTCCACGGGTGCTGCCCATCTCTATTGGCCTTAACGAAGGCTACCGGTTCCACGACACCGAACTCTCGCGCGCTGTATTCTCAGCACGCCACGCCGTCGCCATTGATGAGCGCCGCGCCGCGTTTGCGCCGACGCTCTGGTCGAACATTGACGCATTCAACCCGCCGGGCCGGCGTCCGCGCGTGGTTCAGTCCTGGTTTCCAGGGGATCACGGGGCCATTGGCGGGAACGCGGAGTCGCGCGGCATTTCCAATTGTGCGCTGCTTTGGGTGCTCGAAGGCGCTGAGCTTGTGGGCCTTACACTCGCGCGCGAACCAGGTTCGGTCATCTCCGGCGCTCTGGCGGATGTCGATCCGCTGAGCGCCGCGATTGGTTGCAAGCGTGGCTCAATGCTCGATCTCATGGGCCGCCGCTGGCGCGTGGGTCCGAGCGAGTACGCGGACCTGCACGAAGTGGCGCGCCTGCGCTGGCAGGCCGATCGCACCTATCGCCCAAAGCCAGTTCTGCGCTTTGCGCGCGAAATCTCTGACGAACTCCGCGCCGCCCGCGCCGCTTAGAGATAGGACAACCACCAATCGCGCCGACGCGCTTTTACGCCCTGCCACCAGCGGCACGCCGGATAGAGCAGCGCGAGGACCACGATCCACGCCACATAGACCCACGGCAACGAGAAACCGACGCCCTCGAACTTCTCCGGCGCCGTAAACACGTTGATCAAGTAGTCGAAATACCCACCGATCGGATTGCCAACTGCGGCATTGGCGGCGATCGCCAACGCGTGCACCAGATAAATGTGCAGCACATAAAAGAAAAACGGCACCGCACCGAACGTGTTCAGCACCGCGCCCACCGGCGCTCGCAGGCGCGACAGTAACGGCCAGAGCGCAAACACGATACCGAGCGTAACCAGCACGAATTGAAGCGACGGCGGATATTTCTGCACGTCTAGGAAGATCATGATCGCCGCGCGGAGTGTCTCTTGCTGACGCCAATCGAGCGCAACCGCTTCCGGTCCGGTCGCGAACGTTGGATCGCCGTAAATCATCGTACCGCGCAGCACGACGAACAGGGCCAGCATCGCCAAACCGAGCAGGAAAATCGTGCGATCACGTTTCTCAGCCGGCTGCATGAAGAGCGCGCCTAAGCCGTAGCCGAACGCGGCAACACCAACCCAAGGCAAGACCGGATAGCCAAGCAAACCAATCGGCTGGCCGCCGATAAACACCGGGCCGCCATCGTGCAAGAATGTCCACAGCAGCGACAATGAGCCGAGGTCGGCCGCATTGATTGGGTCAAGCAGGTTGTGACCGGCGATGATCGCAACCCCGATCGCCAGCACGGCAAGGCGCGGCAACCAAACCAAAGCCGCGAGCGCGATCATCGACCAACCGATCGCCCAAATGACTTGCATGAAGAACAGGTACGGAAACCCGAACGACCAGCCGAAGCTTAGAACCGTCAGCTCCAAGAAAATCAGCCACAGGCCACGCGTAAACAGAAAGCGCGAGAGGCTCGGCGTTGCTTTGCCTTTGGCAAACTGGAGATAGGCGGAGACGCCGGAGAGAAACACGAAGGTCGGCGCGCAGAGGTGGGTGATCCAGCGCGTCGTGTAGAGCCAGTTGGTCGTGGTGGTCGGATCCAGCGGATTGCCGCCAAGCCCGCCGCCGGTGAAGAAATAATCGCGCACGTGATCGAGCGCCATGAGCACGATCACCAGCCCGCGCAGCTTATCGATCTCACTGATGCGTGACGCGTCGCCCATGGCGATGCCGGCCGGAGCCGCTGCAGAACTGGTCATGACGCTAGTCCACCCCGAACGAAGCGGGCGGAATATGCCTCAGGTCACGCGCGGCGCCGAGAGTGAAAGCGCCGGATCAGACGTCGGCGAACGCAAAAGCCAGCTTGCCGATCACGCCTTTCGGCTTCAGTCGGCCCTCGGTCGCGAACAAGCACACACACGGCTCATCGCCCTCGACCACAGGCTGGTGATCGAGATCGTTTTCGGCGGCGGCGAAGTCGCCCGCGCGAAAAACGCCGACTTCGTCACGGAATGCTCCCTGCAGCACCGTGCAGAATTCAGCGCCGCTATGTTCATGGCGCGCCGTCGGCATGCCCGGCGCGACCGAGAGAAGATAAACCCGGTCCTCATCAGCGTGCGGCGTATCCACCGCCGCCACCCACACGCCCGGCGCCACCCAGCGCTTCGGCTTTAGCGGCAAACGCTCCAAGAGCGGCCGCGCATCGACTTGCATGGGCTGATACGCCGGCGCCGCCTCGATGCGCGACATTACCCGCGCCAACGCATCGCCGCCCACCGCCTCCAAAGGCAGAGTCTGCAGCGCCGCGCCCGACGCAGCTTCGTAAGCTGCGACTTGATTTCGACACGCCGCGCATGTCTCGACATGCGCGCCAACGACTAGGCCAAAGCCCGGCGCCAACGTTCCTGCGGCGTAGGCCGCGAGAATGTCCGGCGAAGGATGATGACGCGGGTTCACTCGTACTTCTCCCAATGTGCCCTGAGCTTGGCGATCGCCAAGCGAAGCCTCGATTTCACAGTGCCAAGCGGCAACTCAAGCCGCTCAGCAATTTCCGAATGCGGCCGATCTTCGAAGAACGAAAGCCGCACCACTTCACGCTGATCCTCAGAAAGCAGCGCTAGCGCTTCCTGCATTTGCGCTTCCGTCTGCCCGCGCACCGCGGCGTCGTCCGGGCTTTCGTCGTCGCTCTCTTCGCTCAATATCAAGGAGCCATGGTAGGCGAACTCGACCCGCTCGCGGCGGAGCCGGTCGATCCAGGCGTTGCGCGCGATGACGAACATCCAGGTTGAGGCCTTGGCTTTGGCCGGATCGAACGACCCGGCCCGGCGCCACACGGCCACCATCGCGTCCTGCGCCAGATCCTCCGCCTGAGCGCCGCGTGCGCCGAGCCGGATCAGGTAGGCTTTTACCCGCGCCGCATAACGCCCGAAGAAGGCCGCAAAGGCTTCGCGGTCACCCTGGCTGATGCGGGCGACGAGCATTTCGTCGCTATCGCCTACACCATCATGCACGGCGCGCGTCCTGGTCTTGCGTGCCGGCGCCACCGGCGCCGAGTAGGCGGGAACCATGGCGATTGCACTCATACCCGGCATTACGCGGAACCGCCGCCAGCGGATCACCTGATCCGGCCTGACCGGACCCGCGTACCTGACCCATAGACCAGCCGGGACGCGATCCGGCGGCACAGGCGAGGCTCATGGCGTTCACTTCACTTCCTTCCACGCGCCGGCAAAATATAGCCGTCATCGGCTCCGGCATAGCTGGAATGTCCGCCGCCTGGCTTCTGAGCCAACGCCACGACGTCACCGTCTATGAACGAAACGATCGGCTAGGCGGCCACTCTAACACTGTTATGGTGAACACGAGCCTCGGAGCTACCCCGGTCGACACGGGCTTCATCGTATTCAACGACGCCACCTACCCCAACTTGATCGCACTATTCGAGCATTTGGGTGTGAAGACCCAAGCCTCTGACATGTCATTCGGCGTCTCGCTGAACGGCGGACGGACGGAATATTCGTCAGTCGGCGCATCGGCGTTTCTGTGCGGCGGCCGCAACCTGATGAGCCCGCGTTTCTGGTCGATGACGCTTGATTTGCTCCGCTTCTACAAAGAAGCGCCGCTTGAGATGCTGGATACGCGCGACGACATGACTTCGCTTGGCGATTATCTTGAGAAGCGCGGCTACGGCGAAGCCTTCCAACGCGATCACTTGCTGCCGCAAGCCGCCGCGATCTGGTCGGCGACAATGGCCGAAATTCGCCACTACCCCGCCTGCGCCTTCGTGCGCTTCTTTGAAAACCACGGCCTGCTGAAACTCAAGGGCCGCCCTAAGTGGCGCACCGTTGAGGGCGGCAGCCAAGCCTATGTCGAAAAACTCACGGCCGCTTATGCCGACCGCGTTCGGCTCGGCGCCGGCGCCGTTTCGGTGCGCCGCGAAGCTGGCGGCGCCATCGTCCGTGACGCCACGGGTGACGTGCAGCGTTATGACAACGTCGTCATCGCCACGCATGGCGACGAGGCGCTTGCGCTGCTGGAAGACCCAACACCCCAAGAACGCGCGCTGCTTGGCGCATTCAAATACGCCAAGAACCGCGCAGTGCTGCACACTGACACGGCCCTCATGCCGAAGCGCCAGCCGCTTTGGGCGAGTTGGAATTATGTCGGCGACAATCCAGAGGGCGGCTGCATCGTCAGCTATTGGATGAACAAGCTCCAGAACATCGAAAGCCGCGAGCAGATTTTCTTGACCCTGAATCCGCGCACCATGCCGCGCGATGAAACCATTCTCTACGAGAAGGAATACGAGCACCCGCTGTTCGACGCGGGCGCCATTCGCGCGCAGGAGCAAATTTGGTCCCTGCAAGGCGTGCAGAACACGTGGTATTGCGGCGCGCATTTCGGCGCCGGCTTCCATGAGGACGGCCTGCAAGCCGGCCTCGCAGTCGCGGAACAAATCGGCGGCGTCCGGCGTCCCTGGAATGTGGCGGATGAGTCGAGCCGCATCTATCTCGGCAGCACGCCGCGAGCGGAGGCAGAAGCCGCGTGAACGCGATCTACACCGGCCATGTCGCGCACAACCGGCCCAGTAAGCACCGGCTGCGGTACCGCGTCTTCATGCTGGCGCTGGATCTTGACGCGATGCCGTCACTGAAATTCCTGAAGCACAATCGCGCCGGACTCTTTTCCATACTCAACCGCGACCATGGCGATCGCAGTGAAGCGTCGCTCAAGCCGCAGATCGAAGCCAAGCTACACGAAGCCGGCATCGCCTGGGACGGCGGCCGCATCGTGCTGCTGAGCATGCCTCGGCTCTTCAACTACGTGTTCAATCCGCTCAGCGTCTATTTCTGCTGGCGCAAGGACGGCACGCTTGCCGCACTGGCGCATGAGGTGTCCAACACATTCGGCGAAAGCCACTTCTACGTGCTGCCACCGCGCATCGCCGAAAACGGCCAGATCACGCAAAGCTGTGACAAGGACTTCTTCGTCTCGCCATTCCTCGAGGGCGGTCTGCGCTACGAATTCAGCATCACGCCGCCTGGCGAAAAGGTCATCGTCGCGATGACGGTCAAGCGCGGATCGGAAACCGCGCTCACCGCCTCATTCGCCGGCCAACATCGTGAGCTTACCGACGCGAACCTCCTCCGCGCTTGGGCCGCCAATCCGCTGATGACCTTCAAAGTCATCGCCGGCATTCATTGGGAAGCGATCATCATGCTCACAAAGGGCGTGCGCTTCCTCGGCCGCAGCGGCCAAGGCGAACGGGCCCGCCCAGTCCCCGTTCGCACAGAAACGGCGGCGTGAGTCTGCCCCACGCCGCCGTTTCGCACTTTCACGCACTTCGCGTTTAGGCGCGCTGCGTCGCGACCCATTCGTTGACGAGGCTTTCCGTAACCGAAAGCGGCGTCGCGCCATTGGTCAGCACCGCATCGTGGAAGCCGCGAATATCGAAGCGGGCGCCCAGCGCATTGCGTGCATTCTGACGGATGTTGTTGATCGCCTGACGTCCGACCATGTAGCCAGTCGCTTGGCCCGGCCACACGCAATAGCGTTCGATCTCTGTCGTCGTTGAAGATTCTTCGTTGCCGGTGGCTTCCACCATCGAGCGGATTGCTTGTTCGCGTGTCCAGCGTTTGTCGTGGATGCCGGTGTCGCAGACGAGACGCGACGCTCGGAACGCCATCGATTGCAGATAGCCAAGGCGTCCGAACGGATCGTTTGCGTACATGCCCATCTCGTCGGCGAGTTGCTCGGAATAGAGCCCCCAACCTTCTTGGTAGGCGCCAAAGCCCAGCAACGCGCTGCGGATGAACGGCAGACCTTGCGCTTCTTGCGAGACGGAAATCTGCCAGTGATGGCCCGGCACGCCTTCGTGATACGTCAGCGTCGGCAACTTGTACTTCTGCCACTCGTTCGCAGGGTCGCGCAGGTTGATGTAGTACGAGCCCGGACGCGAGCCATCGAGCGCGGCAGGCTGATAATAGCCGCCTGGCGCGCCCGCTTCGGTGTAAGCCGGCACGCGCTTGATCTCGAGCGGCGCGCGCGCCTGCGTGTGGCAGACTTCCGGCATGCGCACCGTGATTGCACGCACCTGGTCGTTCAAAGCCGCAAGCAGCTGAGCGCGGCCCTCGTCCGTGCTCGGGTAAATTTGATCCGGGCGGCGGCCGAGTTCTTCGTAACGCTGAAGCAACGTGCCGCGCGTCATGCCTTGAGCGCGGAAGATGGTTTCCATTTCGCTCTGCAACTGGCGCAGCAGGTCGACGCCGAGATTGTGAATCTCGTCGGGGCCCATCGACGTAGTCGTGTGAACACGGAGCGCCGCGGCGTACATTTCGGCGCCCTGCGGAAGCTTCCAGATGCCGGCGTCCGAAGTTGCGCGCGGCAGCACGCCGTTCAGCGTATCGATCTGGCGTTGATAGGCCGGCAGCACTTCACCAGTGAGAATGCTTTGCGCGCGCTGCGCCAGCGCCGTCTTGTCGGCGGCAGGGATCGCCTCCGCCGCTTGCAGCTTCTGCGCGAAAGCCGAGACCAGCGGGTTCTCGCCCGGCGCGATGCGAGCGAAAGTTTGCAGTTGGCTCACGGCGCCACGGATGGCGAAGTCCGGCGGGATCGTGCCGGCGCCCGCGTCCTCGGTGATCACCGCATTTTCTTGATCGAGCTGGCGCGCATAAAGCGAAAGGCGCGTCAGATACGCGTCGGCTTGTTCGCGATTGGTGACAGGGTGATGACTGGCCAGGAAATCCGGCGTGCCGGTGTAGGAACCGGTGAGCTGGGTGACGGCGTAAGGGCCCGTGGCGCCGCCGCCTGGCGAAAAGCGCGCCGCAGCCAAATTCGCGTCCGCTGCCGTGAGCACGACATCGTAACTGACTTTATCAGCCGCAGAGAGCGTGTCGCGGTTGAACGCGCGCATCTCAGCGATCATGCGTTCGGTCTGCGCAATGCTGCGGGCTTTGCCAGCCTTGGAAACATCGCTCAGACGATCGATGTAACGGCCGCCCGCCCGCTCTTCGCTGACGGCGAGCATCGTCGAGTATTCCGGAGCTTCACGCAGAATTTCGGTCGAGATGCGATCAAGCAGGGCGTTGAAATCGGATGTGCTGCCGGAGGCTGCCGTTTCAGTGCTGGGCGTGGCGCAGCCGGCCAGAGCCAAGCCAACAGCCGTGCTGCCCACGAAAGCGCGTCGCGTCGTAAACATCGAAAGTCCCTTTCCGAGTGAGATTGGGCGCGATCTTAATGCGCCAACGCCGCAATGCACCCCGGCGCTGCGACGAACGGCGTTCGTCGTCAGCCTTCCACAGCGGCTTGGCCGCTTTCGCCGGTGCGAATACGCACGATCGAGTCGAGGTCAGCCACCCAGATCTTCCCGTCGCCGATCTTGCCGGTCTTCGCCGCCGCAGCAATGGCGTCAATGGCGCGTTCGACGAGCGCCTCCGGCGCCACGATCTCGATCTTTACCTTGGGGAGCAGCTTCACCTCGTATTCGGCGCCGCGATAGACCTCGGTCTTGCCCTTCTGCCGGCCGAAGCCGCGCACCTCGGACACCGTCAGCCCGCCGACCCCTGCCTCTTTCAGCGCCTCCAGCACGGGATCGAGACGGCTCGGCTTAATGATGGCTGTGATCAGTTTCATGCAGGGACCCTTCGCACCTGCAATATAAACGTCACAGATCGCGCTTGGGCAAGTTGCCAGGCGCTTCTTGGGTCGATCGGCTCGGCGCTTTGGCCAAAAGGACACGGCCACGCGAACGCGCTGTGTCGGCGTAGAGCCGTTTGACCGCCTCCATCAGGACTACGCCGCCCTGCGCCGGCCACAGCAATTCGCCGACGCGCTCAAACGCTTCGGCGGCGCGGACGAGCGGCGACCACGTGATCGGCGGCGCATAGAGCGCCCGCGCGGACACCACGGGTTCGAACATCGAGTCCGAGAGCAGCATACCAAGTTGGGTCCGCGAATACGGTCGCCCGTGGCCGAAGGGTGTGGCGTCAGATTGCGCCCACAAACTCCAGCGATTGGCGGCGATCACAACCAGACGCCCCTCCGGCGCCATCACCCGCCACACCTCGCGCAGCATGGCGTGCGCTGCGTCGCATTCCTCCAGCGCGTGCACGAGCAACACGCGATCGAAAACGGCGTCCACGAAAGGCAACCGCGTTTCTTCCGCCAGCGTCGTCGACACGCGATCCGCACCTGCGCTCCACGGTTCAGCACCTTGCGCCGCCGGCATCATCGCCACCGCCCGCCGGGGATCGTTAAACGCGCTGAGGTAAGGGGTCGCGTACCCCAGACCCAAAACGTCGAGCCCGCTGGTGTTCGGCCATAGCGCGGCAAGCCGGCGCGACGCGGCGCGGTGCACCGCTGCGCCGAGCGGAGACGCATAAAAGCGCTGAAGGGCGAGGACATCGACGCGCATGCAGGCCAGGGCTAAGCTAGGACATGCTTCAAATCCATCAATTCCGCTGCCTGTCCGACAATTACGGGTTCCTCATCCACGATCCGTCGAGCGGCGCCACCGCCACCATCGACACGCCAGACGCGGATGAAATCCTGCGACAAGCCGCGGCCAAGGGCTGGCGCATCACCGACATCTGGAACACGCACTGGCACCCCGACCACGCTGGCGGCAATGCCGCAATCAAGGCCGCCACCGGTGCGACCGTCACCGGCCCTGCCGAGGTCGAACGGATCGGCCAAGCCCCGGACCGCATCGTAACTGAAGGCGACGAAGTTCAACTCGGCGGAGTGAACGCGCGCGTCCTCGATGTTGGCGGCCATACGCTCGGCCACATCGCCTATGTGATCAGCACCGAGAACACCGCTTTCGTCGGTGATGCTCTGTTTGCACTCGGATGTGGACGATTGTTCGAGGGCACGCCGCAGCAGATGTGGGACAGCCTGCAAAAACTCGCCGCAATGCCGGATGCCACGACGCTCTATTGCGGGCATGAGTACACGCAGTCGAACGCTCTCTTCGCCGTCACCGTTGATCCCGAAAACGCGGCGCTCAAAGCCCGTGTCGCCCAGATCGACGCGCTACGCGCATCGAACGAGCCGACTGTCCCCATGCAGCTCAGCCTCGAAAAGGCGACCAATCCTTTCCTGCGCGCGCCGATGCTGAAGGAAACGCTCGGCCTCGCCGGCGCTGCCGATTGGGAGGCGTTCGCGGAAGTCCGCAAGCGTAAGGATACGTTCAAGGGCTAATGAAAAAGCCGCCTCTCGGCGGCGGCTACTGCTCCGGTCCTTGGACCGCGCCCGACACGACATTGCGAATCGTGTTGGAGGATGGCCGGCCCGCATACCCAAGCTGCGGCGCGACCTGAATATAAAGCTCGGCGCCACGAAGCTCGACCGCGGGCACGCGACCGAAGCTAATGATCACGCGCCGTACGTTCGTCATTGGCGCCGCCGCCAAACCTTCCGCCGCGCGCTCGGCCGCATCGACGACGACACCCGCCGCCGGCGCCGACATCCGCGCCGGCACCGTGAACGTAACCGGCTGGCCGACGCTGCGCCGCGCGCTCAATGAGATCCGGCGAAACCGCTCCTGCATTTCTGCAAACGCGATCACTTCCGGCGTTAACGGCGCCACGCGCGCCTCTTCCGAAGCAGCAGCCCCGGTGCGCAAAGTACGGGTGAACACCGTGATGCCGCCATGGGGCGTAATCCGGAGCATCACCGCGCCATCCTCAGTGCGGTAAATTTCGCCGCCGCCGGCCGCCATGACGGGGCGGAGCACGTGCACTTCCGGATCACCCTCGAAACGCACCAGCGCAGCGCGACCACCGGTGCGGTCGAGCACGAAGCGCACGGCGCCGTCAGGCGTTGAATAGCGGGTGGCGTTCGATGCGTTGGTATAGAGCCCCTGCACGGGCGCAGGCGCAGGCTGTTGTTGGGCGAGAGCGAGGCCAGGGACAGCGACAGCAAGCGCGGCGGCGAACGCCGCAACACTGCGTCCTTTCCGACTCGATTCGCTGCCTTGGCTCATGGGCGAGGAGAAGAGCGCTGCGCTCGGCGCCACTGTTGCGGCAAAGCCGCACTTTAACTACGTCGCCCGGTATTTTGGGGCGCGATCGGGGTCGCGCTTGGGCTCCGAACGGGCCGGGGCGGCGCGCTGTGGTTTTTCCAGCGGCTCAATCACGTCTTTGGCCAGTGGCGTTTCGGCCCGAAGCTGGCGCGGCGCCCTCCGCGGCGTGGCAGCCGCGGCTACCGGCGTTTGCAGCACTTGTGCGATCGGGCCGGCGCGGACGCTGTCTTGTGGCAGTTCAGGCGGGATTCGCAGAACTACGCGGACGCCTGAAGTCGGCGGCTCGGCCAAATCGCCAGCAACGCCCGCCGCGAACGACAGAGTGCAAAGCGCGAGCGCGACGGCGCTGATCCGGAGGAGGTTCTGTCCAGCCAAGCCGACAGAATTAACTGAGTCGCTGGCAGCGTCACGCCTCTCGACGTGACGCTGCCTTAAGAGACTAGCGAAGCTCCTCCTCGTCCAGATCGAGCTCCGAGGCCGGGATGCGTTCGGCGTTACGGCGCACACGGCGCAGGGCATCGTAGAAATGCTGCGCATCCCCAACGACCACCACGTCCGCGGCATCCGGATTGAAGTACCGGGCTGCCGCCGCCTGCGCCTGCGCTGGCGTGACGTTGGTGATGTCGGCCACGTAGGTGCCGAGCCGCTCTGGCGGCAGGCCATAAAGCGCCAGCGTCGAGATTTGTCCGGCAAGGCCAGATGTCGTCTCCACGCTGCGGCCGAACGAGCCGATCAACACCGCTTTGCGCGCGGTGAGTTCAGCTTCCGGCGTCGGCGCATCGCCGATGCGGTCGATCTCGGCGCGCATCAGCTCATACACCTGCACCGCTGCATCGTTGCGCGTTTGCGCTGAAGCGACGATCGGGCCCGGCGCCATGCGCGCCGACAGGCTCGAACCCGCTCCGTACGAGAGGCCGCGACGGATGCGGATTTCGGTGTTGAGGCGCGCAGAGTAGCCGCCGCCCAGCACGTTATTCGCCACCAGCAGCGGGAAGTAATCCGCATCGGTGCGCGAGACACCGCGAAGGCCCATGAGCACCGCCGCTTGGCCGGTTTGCGGCAGATCGACAACGATCGTCCGCACGCCTGACGCATGCGCCGACGCATCCGGACGCGCAGGCAACGCCGTCGTCGGGCGCGCCCAATTGCCGAAATGCTGCTCAGCGAGCGCAAAGCCCTCGTCAGCCGAAACATCGCCGGTGATGACGAGCACGGCGTTATCCGGGCGCCAATAGGTGCGGTGGTAACCGCCCATATCGTCACGCGAGATGGCGCCAATGCTGCGGGGCGAGGCAATCGCGCCGTACGGGGTTTCCCCATAAAGCGCGCGTGTCATTGCAAAGCCGGCGATCGAGCCTGGTTGGCTGAGCGCCACCTGCAGGCCATCGAGCGATTCCTGCTGCGCGCGTTCCAGCTCTTCTTGAGCAAAGGCCGGATTGCGCGTCACATCCGCGAACACGGTGAACGCTTCTTGCGCCCGATCCGAACGCGTCATCAGCGAAACCGCCGATGAATCGACGCCCGCGCCCGAACTGATGCTCGCGCCTAAGCTTTCAATTTCTCGGGCGATGTCGGTTGCGCTTCGCGTGGTGGTGCCGCGCGTCAACAGATCCGCCGTCATGCCGGCAAGGCCAGCACGGTCGTTCGGATCTGCGCTGCCGCCCGACGCAACGCGCAGATCAGCACTGATCAGCGGCAGCGCACGGTTCGGCGCAACGATAACGCGCAGTCCGTTCGCGAGCGTACGCTGCGAGGTCGGCGGGATGCGTGCATCGACTGGCGTACCGGCAGCCGGAGGCGCTTCACGTTCAGCTTCCGCAGCCAAGGTGAAGGTCGGGATTTCCGATTGCGGGATCGTGAGTTGGCGCGCCTGGATGGTGCGCGACGTTTCGATCGTGTCACCCGTTACGCCCTCTTGCTCCGGCAGGTAGCGCACGACGACGCGGCGTTGCTCATTCAAAATGCGGCGCGCAACGCGTTGCACGTCGGCAGCGGTGGTCGCTTGCACGGCAGCAAGCAAGCGGTCGGCGTAATCGGCATCGCCATAGCGGATCACCGAGTCGGCCAATTCAAACGCACGGCCATAGGCGGTTTCGCGGTTCTCGATCGTCGAGGTGACGATCTCGTTCTTGGCTTCGTCGAGTTCAGCTTGCGTCACCTGCTCATCGCGGAAGCGCGCGATTTGTCCAGAGAGCGCCGTGACGCCGGCTTCAGCGGTTTGCCCTTCGGAGAGAATGGCGAAGATGCCATAGGCGCCGGGATCCTGCGTCGCTTCCAGATTGGTGAACACCTGCGCGGCGATCTGCTGCTGATAGACCAGCGATTCATAAAGGCGCGAGGAATTGCCTCGTGACATGATCGCGTCGAGCACGAACAGCGCCGGCAAGTCAGGATCTGTCGCGGCCGGTTGCGGATACGAGATCATCACGGCCGGCAGCGGCACGTTTGGCGCATAGACAGTAAATTCACGCGCCGCGGTGCGTTCCGGCTCCGTTGGATAATCGCGCGGGATCGGGCGGTTCGGACGCGAGATGTCGCCGAAATACTCGTCAACCCAGGCATCAAGCTGCGCCTGATTGAAGTTGCCGGCGACGACGAGCACCGCGTTGTCCGGGCGATAGTACGTCGCGTGGAAGGCGCGCACATCTTCAACGGTCGCAGCGTCGAGATCCTCGATGGAGCCGATGCCGGGACGCCCGTAAGGGTGCACGTCGTAATTGGTCTGGTTGAGATAGAGGTAGAACAAGCGGCCATAGGGCGATGCGAGCACGCGCTGGCGCAGCTCTTCCTTCACCACGTCACGCTCGGAAGCAAAGCTCGCTTCGTTGACGACGAGCGAGCCCATGCGATCCGCTTCGGCCCAGAGCACGCGCTCGAGGTGATTGGCGGGCACGACTTCGTAGTAATTGGTGAAGTCGTCATAGGTGGAGGCGTTGTTGAAACCGCCAACATCTTCGGTCAGCCGGTCGAAGAATTGCTCCGGCATGTTGCGGGTCGACTTGAACATGATGTGTTCGAAGAGGTGCGCAAAGCCGGAGCGGCCCTCCGGATCGTCGACCGAGCCGACATCATACCAGACCTGCACCGAAACGTTCGCGGTGTTGGCGTCCGGCATCGCGTAGACGCGCAGACCATTCGGCAGCGTCCGCATCGTATAGCGCAGCGGCGCAACTTCGAGCGCGCCAGACTGCCCTTGCGGCGCCGAAGCGGTAGCGCACGCGGCCAGCGCCACAGCGGCGATGACCATCGAGAAAAAGCGTTTCATGAGACCCCCAGAGGATTGGGGCCGTTCTAGCAGCCGAAGGCTGAGGCGCCAGAAAATTGCGACGGGCTGGGCGTTGGGTGAGGACGAATGGGCTTGGTTCCCCTCTATCCTTGGCGCTTACGCTAAGGGCGCGCGTCATTCTTGTTGGCTTTCGCCGGAAAAATTGGAGAGCGGGACGCGA
Organism: Alphaproteobacteria bacterium Ga0077535; assembly: GCA_001464425.1. Taxonomy (GTDB): domain Bacteria; phylum Pseudomonadota; class Alphaproteobacteria; order Caulobacterales; family Aquidulcibacteraceae; genus Vitreimonas. Next base: position 173 of record LNEK01000025.1, on the reverse strand, counting down.
TGGGTCTCGTCTCGTTAGTGCGCTGCGTGAACAGCGCGAATTAGACGCGATCCATCGCGTCCCATGATCCTCTTATACCGGCTTGGCGCGAGGAGGTCTTTCACTCCCGTGGCTCAGCGCCGGCAGCGTGCAGGCTGTCTTGTTCGTTGACAGTCCCCGGTGCGTACTCCCGT
>LNEK01000024.1 GCA_001464425.1 Alphaproteobacteria bacterium Ga0077535 | reverse complement strand
CAATGACGCCACCGGACCGGTGGCGGTGTGGACCATGAACGGCGCTGCGGTTTCGACACAGAACGTCATCGGCGCAGCCGGCGCCGAATGGTCGATCCAGGCAGCCGCCGATTTCGACGGCGACGGGCGCGACGACATCCTGTGGCGCCGAGACGATGGCTTCTTGTACATCTGGGAAACCAATGGCGTCGCGCAGACGGATGCGGCGGGCGCAGGTCTGGTCGGCACCGAGTGGCAGATCAGCGGCACGGGCGATTTCAACGGCGACGGCCGCGCCGACATTCTTTGGCAGCGCGACGACGGGCTAATGGCGATCTGGCACATGGACGGCGCAACCACGCTCTCCAGCGGCGTCATCGGCGGCGTCGGCACGACCTGGAATGTCGCCGACGTCGGCGATTATAACGCCGACGGCAAAGACGACATCCTCTGGCGTAACGACGACGGCCTCGTCGCCGTCTGGACCATGAACGGCTTCACCGTCCTCAACGCCGGCGTCACCGGATCCGTCGATCTAACCTGGGTGATCGTGGGATAAGTCCAGGGGTCGCTCTTGAGGTGGTTGTTGGGCTTGGACGTTCATGCGAGCGTACATCTCAAGACGCGCGCCGCGTCTGATTCGTACGCTGCAAAAACAATGCCTAGACAATATCTCTTCATCTGCGGCTGCCCCAGATCAGGCACGACTGCTTTGCAATGGGCCCTTAATCAAAGTCCTGAAATTTGCATGGGCGGCGAGCGTTACGCGCACCGCTTTTGGAGTGACGAGTCGCTCAATCCAAGTGATTTCGAGCAAGAGCGATTCTTCTCTCAACAAGACGGCGACACCTTCTACGACATTCGCGACGCTGCTTGGCACCCACAGAAGCGCGCAGCTTGGAGCCAGGTGCGCTTCATCGGCGACAAGCTGCCTCTGGCCTACATGCGGCTGCCAATGCTGGCGCGGGAATTTCCAGGCGCCAAAGTTATCGTGATGATCCGCAACATATTCGATGTGGCCTCCAGCTACCATAAGCGCGATCAAGCCGAGGACGGAGATTGGCAAAGCGGCGGCATTGAGCAGGCAATTTTTGATTGGAACCAGCTGTTCGCAAAGCTACAACAAGCGCCCGTGTCATTGGCGCTCCTGCCGGTCGCTTACGAACGTTTGTTCATGCAAGGCGGCGACGTTGATCGCTTAATCTCGTTCATTGGATTGAAGAACCCCGCCCCCCTCCGCGACGCGTTAGCAGTCGCGCAACTTGATGGGAGGTCGCTGGAGAATGACCGCAGCCGCGGCCTGAGCGCGCTGGATGCGGCGCTGATCTGCGCAAACGCCGACTTCGATGGATACCGCCGAACGCTGATGAGCGACCCAGCCGCCCGCCTCAAATTGGCATAGGCCCCGGCCTACAGGCCAACACGAAAGACGAAATGCGGATAGATCTGCTCGCAGTGCAAACCGCGCGATCTTGTCAGGTCTTCAACCGCTTGCGTTGCGCCAATACAAGTAGAAACCGTCGCGTCGTCGTAAACAAAATAGCCACCGCGCGTCATCATCGCCCACGCCACGCTCTGCGCGTAAGCGGTCGGTTCGTAAATATCCATGTCGAAATGGGCGAGGCCGAAACGGGTGCCAACCGGCACTTGGCGCGGGAACGTATCTTGGACGAGACCTTTCACCAGTTGCAAGTTATCGAGCTTCGACTGCTGACGCGCCTGCACGAGCCCCGGAAAATCTGAGTCGGAAAAATCGCCCTTGAGGTGGAAGTCGGCTGACGAATCCACTGGGGGCATACCTTCGAATGTATCGAACGCATACATGTTTGCTTGCGGGTAAAGCCGCTTCAGCAGATGCGCCATAAACAGCGAACTGCCACCTCGATAAGCGCCGAACTCTGCGACGTTGTGGTCCTGAAGCGCGTCGAAATAAAACGCTATAAGCAGGAAGAGATTCATCAGCCGGCTTTCAATCACCACCGAACGCCGACGCGATACCTCCAGCGCTTCGAGATAAAGCGGATGCTCGCGCAATTCGCGCGCAAGCTGGCCAAACTCGAGCCCCACCCCTCGCGTGTATCCGTTGGCCGGCTCACGCCCCCTGATCACGCCGCTCTGCACGCGACCATTTCCAGCCTTGATAGAAAGTGGCGGATAGCCAGCTTCGATGAGGCGGCGGCCCAAGGCGTCGGTGTTCGTATCCATATCAAATATCTCGCTCGTCGCCAAAAAGCGGCGCTGGAAGTTCAGCACGCTTGAGAGCCTCGTGGTCATTGCGATACTGATTTATGTAGCCGCGCATTTCCGCCGAAGGCTGTTCTTTTGGCGGCATGCGTCCACCCGCCTGAACTTCCGCCGCTGTACGCTTGCGGATGACAAGTTCGAGCGCGCACTCCGCCACCGGCGTCAACGTCTGATCGAAGCGCGGCAAGTCGTGGCGATAGCCGTCGTCAATCACTTCAAGCTTGCGGACGTCCGCTGCTGGGCCCAGAGCGCGCACCAAGTCCAGGACATTGTGCGAGGCGGGGCACCAAGACCGCGCTTTGGCCATTGTGAATGAAGTTTTGTGATCGCGATTGTGCGTGGAGGGCCAAACGCCCTGCTCGTACAGATCCTCGTCCGGAACCGTGATGACTAAATGCCCACCCGGTTTCAACACGCGAAACCAGTTCTTCAGCCCCTCCTCGGGGTCCCGTAGGTGCTCGAGGCAGTGCGAAGAGAAGACGAAATCAAAGCTCTCATCGGCCGCCCCGCCCATGATCTGCGCGTCGCCGTCTTCAATGTCCCAAGTCCGCAAAGATGCGATGCGCGGAAAGAGTTCACGATAGAGCGCGAGCGGATCGGGCTTGCCGCCAATATCGACGCCGTCGCCGACGAAATAGCGCAACGCGTAACGGTTATCCTTAAGACGCCGCGGAATCGACTTCGAACATTCCTTCATCGATCGTACTTTCAGTGGGTGCGCGCTGGCCGGCGGGGCTTATCGGCGATGAAGAGGAACTGCTCGCCGCCGAGATAAGCGAAGTCACGCGACCAGTAATGCACTACTCGGCAATTCTCAAACCCCGCAGACTTCAAATCGTCGAGAACGTCCCACGCGAAGTATCGAAAGCACAGCGATCCCTTCTCAGGGTCGGCGACGCTCCCATGATACTCGGGCGCCAAAATGTGTTCGATCTCCCCGTCCTTTCGCAAAACAGCGCGTACGACTTTACGTTCACGGTCGCGCGAAAATGGCGCAGCAAACAACAGCCGCCCTCCCGGCTTGAGACAGCGATGTATCCCACGCATCGCGGCAACGTCGTCCGCAACATGCTCCATAACGTCGAACGAGAGCACGAAATCAAAACTGCCGTCAGCAAAGGTGAGCCGCGTAAGGTCCTCGTTACGCAGCCCGCTCATCTCTTCTCCGAGCGCGCAGTGCGTCCCAAAAAACTCACTTCCCACGAGCCGGGGATAACGCGACTTCAGCAGATCATAAAGAGCCGTTCCCTGCTCTGTTAGATACACATCCGCGTTGGCGGACGGGCGCAACAGCCCCTCGAACAAATGCACGCCCGCGCGCAGACGGTTCTGCAGCCCACACGCGCTGCAATCGAGATGCTCGCGCCAGTTTGGGAGCGGCCGGCCGTCGGCGTCGGAACTGCCCGAATAGAGGAACGATACATTAAACTGACGGCTCTCACCGCATACCGCGCAGAATCCGTCAATCGTGAAGCTTTCCGCGTCGCGACGCACGAGTGATGCTTCCAACGCTCGGCGCTCCTGAAGCCGTAAACCCAAAAAGCGCTGCAGGTCCCCATAAACAGCGTGCGAGCGCACTTCGTAAGCCTCGATGTCCAGAAAGCCTGGCGTGGCGCTTTGCATCAATGCGCCGATCCGATCGCGCCCTGCCGGAACGGAATATTCGCGCAGCATCGTATCGCGCCCCGATTGGCTCATGCGCGTCCAGGTCGCCTCGTCCGAATAAAGATCAATCACCGCCTGCGCGAACCGCGCCGGATCGTCAGCGACCAACACCTGCTCGCCATGCGCTATGTGCATGCCCTCGGACGCAATGGATGTGGCGACCGCAGGCACACCAAAGGCCAAGCTTGTGCCAAGCTTTCCCTTGATCCCGGCGCCATACCGTAAGGGCGCAACCGATAGCCGCGCGGACCGAAACAGTGGCGTAATATCCTGAACGTACCCGTGCACGCGAATTCCAGGCTGACGATCAAGAGCCAAGACATCCGCCGGAGGCGCATTGCCAACGATGTGCCACGTCACACCGGGCAAACGCGCCCTGACCAACGGAAAAATCTCACGCGCGAAGTAAAGCACTGCGTCCACATTTGGCAGGTGCGGAAAACCGCCGATAAAGATGATATCTTGGCGTTGCGTGAACGAGGCGCTTTCTTCGTCAACATCGACGAACATCAAAGGCAACAACCGCACGTCCGCGTCCGGCGCTTCGTGGCGCAGAATATTCTTCTCGACCTCACTCATCACGATAGTGATGTCGCACGCACGAATGATACCCAGCTCCCAATCCTTTGCCCGCTCCGCGGCTTCGATCTGGCCGCGATCGCCGCTCAGTTCAGCTTCCCGCAAGTCGCGCAGATAGTGCAAGTCGGACGTGTTGAGGATAATTTGCGCCTCGGGGGCATGCAGACGAATGTCGTCGATATAGAGCCCGGCGATCGGCGCACGACACAAGAACATAAAATCGTAAGCGGCACCGTGAGTCTCCAGGTGAGCCTTTACCGACCCGATATCCTCGCGATGCAGGCAACGCACACCGAGCGCCCGCACTGCGTCGGTGTAGGCGCCGAGATACTCAAGGTCGCTCGGCACGAACGTTACGTCGTAACCGAGATAGACCAATATCTCCATCAGCCTGAAAGCTGTAATCGAGCCCGCGTCACGATCGGGACGAGGCGTTGACCAGTCGATGAACAGAAGTCGCCGCCGCCAAGAGGGCAGTCCGGCCTCACCCAACGCCGTGACTTCAAGAGCGTGCGTGCTCGCGCCCGATTGTAAGCTCTGGCGGAGCTCCAACTCATTGGCGGCGCCTTCTACAAGGCGAATGCGCTGACGCACCGCGCCAAACCCGCCATTGGCAAGCACGCGCGTTGCCTTGAGCGCCAGTTGCGGAAAGCCGCCCGCAAGGTTTGAAGCAGTGCGCACCATGCGCAATGCACGCGCTGCGCTGCTCGACACATCCAGTTCGGGCCCTCCCGATGGCGGTTGCGGCGCCGGGCCAGACTCAGCATGCACGTGCTTTTGATGTGTTGGCTCAGGCGTATGCAGATTGACGCCTGCTTGGCCGTTCCAGCTGAATGCGTACGGAATTTTCTGGTAGCGCGCATGCTCGTTGCCAAACACACGACTGCGATACTCGTTCAGCAAGTGAACAAGATCGCCGATATTCGTCGTATTGAATTGGCCGCTGTGCCGCGAGTAAACCGTCGCATCTTCGAGCTTACTGCCGCTGAAGTGTGCGAACCGAAGCGGTTCGCCGTTCACCGTGTAGATACCGTTGCTCAAAACAACGCGCCGCTGGGCGACATTCCAATACGCAACATTGTAGCCGGGATGGCGCAGCACATGGAGGTTCGGCAAAATCGCCGGCAGCAAATCCGCCCATTTTTGATCGACGAACAGCCCCTCCTCCAGCTTAATCACACAATCATTGATCAGCCGCCGCCCCCACCACTCCATAGCGCTGATTGCGTCAGCGCAAACGCGGAAGGCGGCAAAGCCGAGATTGTAGATGCCGTACTGAAGCATCTTCACATCACTGGTTTCGACATTCTCCGCCGGCATGGTGACGTGCGGCGTGAGCACACCGTATGCGCCAGCTGCGAACGCCTCTTCCAACTCGGACATATGGCCTTTGACGATGATGTCCGGGTCCAAATACACGATCGCGTCCGCGACGCCGCGCTTCATCAGATGGCGAAACACAAACGGTTTAATCGCCGTGTTAAACTCAGTGATGTTGTAACGCTGTGACATCTCACGCCATTGCGGCAGGTCGATATCGTCCAGATAAATGAACGGAAACGGCTCATCGGCCGGGTTAAACGGCGCGTCCGGCGCATCGCAGAGTGCGACATAGAACTGGGCGTCCGGATGATGCTCACGCAGCGTCTGAAACAGTGTCTTGGCAAAGGCCAAGAAATTGCGCGAACAGATCGTGAAATAAGCAAAGGACGGCGTGCTCGTCGACGTCACACTGCGCTTCAGCAGTGACGATTCCAGAGGCACTGCCGGGGCTGCGGCTACGATGTCTTCCAGGGGCGGCACGACCTCGTTAACGTGACCGCCAGACACGCTTGCTTTCAATGCGCGGAGTGGCCCGGCGAGCCGCCAGCTGGACGACGCATAGACACTCCGCAGCCGGTCCGCCAGCATCCGGTACGCCGCCTCCAGAGCGGCCGAACGCTGAGCGCTTTCAGCCGCTCGGCGCGCAGAATCAGCGACTGCCCGCTCAAAGTGTTGGCGTTCCTCGCTCGCGATACGGTGTTGCCGCGACTGATCTAGCAGAGTTCGCAACTGCTCCTCCTGCGCCTGCAGCAAGCGTTGCTGCGCCTGCCGTTGCTCCTCCAACATTCGGAGTTGCTCGCGCCAATCACCGCGTTCCTGCAGCCATTGCTCTTGCGAACTCTCGAATTGAGCCGCCAGCAAACTGTGCAAGCTGAGCAGGCGCTCGTCCCGCGCCTGCTGCTCGTGCAATTCTTCAATGCTCTTCTGGAGATCGACAACGCGATCGCCAAGAGCGCGCCTGGCGCTCTCGGCCTCGGCGAGGCGCATCTCCAACTCGGCCTGGACGCGAAGACGCCCATGCAGAACGGAGAGCTCTGAGAGATCGTTTGCGCGCTCAGCCTCGCGCGCGGCAGCCATGTCATCCAGCTGCGAGCGTAGTGTTGCGACTCTCACCTCGCGCCCAGCTGCCTCCGCTCTCAGGGCGCCAATTGCCTCGTCCTGGGCGGAGCCGCGCACTTCGGCCTGAGCCAACCGTTCAGAAACACTGCCCAAGTCCGCCGCGAGCTTATTTTTCTGCTCGAAGAGACTGAGCATTTGGCGGTCGACTTCATCGAGCAGAAGTGTGTACGGAACAAGTCGATCGTATGCTTCGAAGAGACGTTGCCAGTCCTGCTGCGACGGAGACTTACCTTCGGCTTCAGCACAAAGCAGAGAGAACACCGATCGCACGTCTGGCGGGCAAGCTGCGTCTAGCTCCAGCCGCGCTGCGGGACCGCTGTGTCGACGCAAATTGAGGTCAAGAAACGTCGAGCGATATTTCCCAAGCGCATCGGCATCAACCCCGCAATCAATCACTTCGCCGATGCGCGTCAGAGCCGCTTCTGGGTCGACCAACAGATCATCGTAATTCACAAACACTCGGCGCTGTCCGTCGGTATGTCGCACTGCGGACAGCATGTGCAGCAACCAAAGGTAATATGATCGCGATCGCGGAAAGCCATCTCTCTGCTGCAGCGACAGCGCAACATCCATAGGGTTGCGGAACACAATCACGTACGTGACCCGAAGATCGAGGCGCGAGAATACATCCTTCCAGAACGGGATGGCGCGGCAGGAACGCGGATCTTTGAACGCAAAATATTGGGACCCGCCGAATTGCCTAACGATGGCGTCGATCGCACGCAACTTCAGCGCGTTGACCTGTGCGACGTCCGCTTCTGAGGCGTCACGGGCGAGCAGACTGTCCCAACGCGCGCCAGTCAGCGCAAGCAGGTCGTCATTGATCCCCGAGAGCGTAGCGTCCTCGAAGAAGCCCTTCTCATTGTCGCCAGCGACCGCGTCTTTCAGATTGCGGCCGAGATCTATGCCCAAAACCTCGAGGCCACGCGTCAGCGCGCTGGTGCCGCTGCGGTGCATGCCCAATACGAGCACCGCGCCTTGCGGACCTTGAAACGGCTGCACCATTGAACCCGAACGCTCCCCAAAACCCCCTTCGGACGATGCCGCGCGAAGGTTTAGCCCCCGTAATCAGAAATACGAATTTAACCGTATAAACCGGGGGTTCTGGGGTCAATGGAAGCGCCTGCGCTAGCCGTTGAAAGTCTCGTCACGGGCAATCGCTAGGAGGTATTCCCCATAGCTCGATTTCGCCAATCGCTCACCAAGTCGCAAGAGCTGTTGCTGATCTATGAAGCCCATGTGGAACGCAACTTCTTCGGGGCATGCGATCTTCAGGCCTTGGCGACGCTCCAAAGTTCGCACGAATTCCGCCGCTTCCAGCAGGGAATCCGGCGTTCCGGTGTCGAGCCAAGCATAGCCGCGGCCCATGCGCTCCACATTGAGCGCGCCGGCTTTCAGATACACTTTGTTTAGATCGGTGATCTCAAGCTCGCCGCGCGGCGAAGGCTTGAGGGCCCGGGCCACCTCGACGACGCTGGCGTCGTAAAAATAGAGCCCCGTGACAGCCCAGTTGGATTTGGGTTTCGCCGGCTTTTCTTCGATCGTCAGGGCTTTTGCGTCCGCATCGAAAGAAACCACGCCGAACCGCTCAGGATCAGCCACCTGATAGGCGAAAACTGTGGCGCCCTTTCGCCGTTGGGTCGCGCTGGCCAATTGCTCGACTAAGCCGTGGCCATAGAAAATGTTGTCGCCGAGAACGAGCGCCGCGCCCTCGCCGTCGAGGAACTTTTCGCCAATCAAAAAAGCTTGGGCGATTCCAGCGGGCGTCGCTTGTTCTTCATAGCTGAACTTCACGCCCCATGCGGCGCCATCGCCCAAAAGCTTCTGAAATTGCGGCAGATCGGCAGGCGTCGAAATAATCAGGATGTCGCGGATGCCGGCGAGCATGAGCGTGCTGATCGGATAATAGATCAGCGGTTTGTCATAGACCGGCGTCAGCTGCTTGGAGATCGCCAGCGTCACCGGGAAGAGCCGGCTGCCGGTGCCGCCAGCAAGGACGATGCCCTTCATTGCACTCTCCAGCCGCCAGCGGCTATTTCATCCATGCACGCCGAGAGCGCCTCGCGCCAGGGCCGCATAACGACACCGTAATCGCGCGCCAATTTCGTGCAATCGAGCCGCGAATTTGCCGGCCGCTTGGCGCGGGTCGGAAATTCCGCCGTAGTGATCTTGCGCACCGCCGCACCCGGTCCGCCGCGCGCACGCGAATGGGAGAAAATCTCTTCTGCGAAATCCGCCCAGGTCGTCTCGCCGGCGCCGGCGCAATGATAAACGCCGAAACTCTCCGGCTTCAGCGCCACGCTCAGCGCCGCATCGGCAAGATCATCCGCAAATGTCGGGCAACCGCGCTGATCGGCGACAACGCCAAGCTCATCGTGCGTTGATGCAAGCCGCAGCATGGTGCGCACGAAATTGGCGCCGCTCGCATCATATACCCAGGCCGTACGCATCACGATCGTCCGCGCATTCGCCGCAAGCGAGCGCTGCTCGCCTTCCAGTTTGGTCGCGCCGTAGACCCCATTCGGCGCAACCGCATCGGTCTCAACGTAAGCGCCGTCATTATCGCCCGCGAAAACGTAATCGGTAGAAATCTGCACGAACGCTGCGCCAACATCCGCAGACGCCCGCGCCATCGCTTCGGGCGCCTCGGCATTAATACGCCGCGCGGTTTCGGCATCGTCTTCAGCTTTATCAACCGCCGTGTACGCAGCAGTATTGATCACCACGGCGGGCCCTCGCGCCGCGATCTCACGCGCCGCAATCCCAGGCGCCATAAGATCGATCTCAGGACGACCCATCACCTCTACCGCTACACCGCGCGCCGCTGCGCGACGCACCAAAGCGCGCGCCAGCTGCCCGTTGCGGCCAATCACCAGGATCACGGCTTTTCCTTCAACAGACCCTGACGCGCGACGCCGATACCCTCGTCGCGCAACGGCCGCCACCAATCCTCGTTATCGAGATACCAGCGCACCGTGCGTTCCATGCCGGTGTCGAAGGTCTCCTGCGCGCGCCAACCAAGCTCGCTCTCAAGCCGCGTCGCATCAATCGCATAGCGCCGATCATGCCCGGCGCGATCCACGACAAACTCGATAAGCTCGCGATGCGGATAGGCTTTCGGCGCGTGCTGATCGAGCAGATCGCAAATGCGGTGCACGACATCGATGTTCGCACGCTCATTGCGCCCGCCGACATTGTAGCAGCGCCCCGGCTCACCCTTTTCCGCGATCAAGCAGAGTGCAGCGACGTGATCATCAACATAAAGCCAGTCACGCACATTCTTGCCATCGCCATAGACCGGCAGCTTACGGCCTTCGAGCGCATTCAAAATCGTCAGCGGGATCAGCTTCTCGGGCAAATGATAGGGCCCGTAATTGTTCGAGCAGTTCGAAATCAGCACCGGCAGGCCGTAGGTGTGAAACCAGGCGCTGGCCAGGTGATCGGCGCCGGCCTTGCTTGCCGAATATGGCGAGCGCGGATCGTACGGCGTTGTCTCGTGAAAGAGCCCCTCGTCACCAAGCGAGCCATACACCTCATCGGTCGAAACATGCACGACGCGAAAGCAAGCCTTCGCTTCGCCGGTGCGGTTTTCCCAATGCGCGCGCGCGCATTGCAGAACATTGAACGTGCCGACGAGGTTGGTCTCGATGAACGCCGCCGCATCCGTGATCGAGCGGTCGACGTGACTTTCCGCCGCCAAGTGAAACACGATATCCGGATCATGCGCCGCAAACGCCGCGCTCAGCGCGTCGCGCTCGCAAATATCGATCTGCGCAAACACGAAGCCAGGCTTGTCCGCCACCTCCGCCAATGAGGACAAATTCCCAGCATAGGTGAGCTTATCAACGACAAGCGTTTGCCACCCCTGCCCGACAAGATGCCGGGTCAGCGCCGAGCCGATGAAGCCGGCGCCGCCTGTGATCAACGCTTTCATGGGCTCTTGTTAGAAAACCGGCGCCAAATCAGCAAGGCGCGGAAACTGCCGATCGCGATCGGCCATGTTCACGCTTCCAGCCGCGACGCCCCAGTCGACGCCAATCGCCGGATCATCCCAGGCGATGCCGCCTTCGTTCTCGCGGCTCCAATAATCAGTGACTTTGTAGAACACCTCGGTATCCGGCTCGAGGGTGAGATAGCCGTGGGCAAAACCCTTCGGCACGAAAATCTGAGCGCCATTCTCCGCACTCAGCACGGCTGAAACCCAGCGCCCAAGCGTTGGCGAACCGCGCCGGATGTCGACCGCCACATCCAGCACAGAACCACGCAGCACGCGCACGAACTTATCTTGCGCCTTTGGCGGCGCCTGAAAGTGCATCCCACGTAAAGTGTATTGCGCCTGCGTGAATGCCTGATTGTCCTGCACGAATGTGAGGCCGCCCAGCATCTCGCCCAGCACACCCGCATTGAAGGTTTCCGAGAACCAGCCGCGCGCATCGCCAAAACGCTTTGGCGTGTAGGTCCAGACGTCCGGTATTGCCAATCGCTCGATCACGCCGCGAGGCTTGCCAGTTTGCGGAGATCTTCACCAACGCGCCAAGACATAACGCCGCCAGCAGTCAGGCCGGTAGCGAACACGCGGCCCGGATATGCCTCCAGAGCGCGCACCACACGCAGACGCTTGCGTGGATCGACGAGGAACATCATGAAGCCACCGCCGCCCGCGCCGGACACCTTCCCACCCATCGCGCCAGCGGATTTCGCCGCATCGTAGAGCGCGTCAAGTTCAGGAGTCGTCACGGTCGAGGCGGTGCGCTTCTTTTGCGCCCAGCCTTCATCCAGAATCGCTGCTACTTCATCAATGCGCCCGCGTAAAAGCGCCTGCTTCATCTGGAACGACTGCGCTTTCAGCTGGTGCATCGCTTCCACCGACGCTGTCGCGCCGCCCGATACATTTCGTGTTTGCTCGTCGATGATGCGCGCGCTTTCGCGCGACACACCGGAGAAGAACAGCACCAGCGAAGCTTCGAACTCCGCCGCCGTCTCCGGCGCAATTCGGAGCGGATTGACCAGCACGCCCGGCCCCGGCCCAAACTCGATGAAGTTCACGCCGCCGAACGCCGCCGCGTATTGATCCTGCTTGCCGCCGTTCAGTTTCAGGTCAACGCGCTCGATCTCATGCGCCAAATGCGCAACATCGTAGGCGCTCAGCCGCGCTTGGAAGAGTTCGTTGAACGCCTGCACCAGCGCCGTCACCATTGCCGACGATGTGCCTAGGCCAGAGCCGGGCGGCACGTCGGCAGAAACATGGATCGCCATCGGCATGGCGCGGCCACCGTTAAAGTCGCCGCACATGCGATTGTAGACGCCCTGCAGCAGCTTCATCTCGTCGGTCAGCGACAGCGGCGTCGCTGCTGGCCCGCGCCACGAGAGTTCGCGGTCATCCAGATGGAGTTCGACATCGCCGCTTTGCGATGGCGCGATGGTCACGTGAGCATAAAGATCAACCGTAGCATTGATGACGACGCCGCCATACTGCTCGGCATATGGCGAGGTATCCGTGCCGCCGCCGCCAAGCCCAAGACGGAGCGGTGCACGGGCCCGAATGAACGATTCTGCCATGCGAATCCTCGCCTATCGTCCTGTCCGGGCTAACACGCGCCTAGCCCCGTGCCAATACGTCGCCCCTATCAGGCCACAGCGCCGAGCGGCGGCCGCTGATGGACGTAAGCGTCCCAGACCTCTTCTGGCGTGCCGGCCATCATCGCCTTGCCGCTATTGAGCCAAAGCGCGCTGGTGCAAAGCTGTGCGGCGACCTCGCCAGAGTGCGTAGCCAAGATCAGGATTTTCGCGCGCGAGAACATGCTCCGGACCCGCTTGGCCGCCTTTTCCATGAACAGCGCATCGCCAGCGCCGATGATCTCATCGACGATCAGGATATCGCGCTCGATGCTAGTCGCGAGCGCAAACATCAAACGCACGGTCATGCCGCTGGAATAGGTGCGGATCGGAAAATTCAGAAAGTCGCCCAGTTCTGTAAAATCGGCGACATCGTCGACCAGCAACTTGCGCTCGGAGCGGCTCACGCCGAGCAGGCGGCCAATATATTCGATGTTCTCTCGGCCCGTTTTGTCAGGATCGAGACCAGCACTAGGATTGATAATTGCCGCTCGCGTGCCATTGATCTGGATCGTGCCTTCATTTGGCAGGACGAGCCCCGCGCACATTTTCAGGAACGTGGTTTTCCCGGAGCCGTTGCGGCCGATCAAGGCAAGCCGCATTCCCTCGGTCAACTCAAGCGAAATGCCGCTGAGCGCTGTAACCGTGGGAATTCGGCCCACGTCTTGTGCGACGCGCCCAAATGAAACACGGTTCGCCGTCGCACTCAGTATCGAGCGCTGGCGGCCAGAAGAGTACACTGGATAGCGTACGACCACATCCGAGAGTGAAATACCCACCATCGACTACATCCAGTGATAGAGATTGCGGCGGCTCACCCAGAAGGTAACGAAGCCGAGTACGAACAGAGCAACCGCGCCTGCCCCAGCGCCGATCCAAATCTCGACAGGTGTCGACAATTGCAGCAACGGGTCGCGCAAGAGGCGGAGAAAATAATACAGCGGATTGAACTGATAGACCCACTGATTGGTCAGCAGCTGCTCAGTACGCCACAAAACCGGCGAGAAGAGCATCAGGAAGCTCGCGGCGACACCAAGCGCATGCTGCAAGTCACGAAACCGCGCCCCAAGCACAGCAACCGTCAAACCAAAACCAACCCCCGCCAGCGTGACGATAAACAGCGCTGGCACTGCGAGCAGCATGTTCGGTGTCGGCTGCACCCCCAATATCAGCATCGCGACGAACAAAATCGCAATGTGATGCACGAAGATCAGCACATAGCCCAAAGCGCGGCGCCATATCTGCAGCAGCCACGGCAGCTCGTAGCTCTCGATCATGCCTCGCGTGTTCACAAACGCCGCAGGCATGTCGACAAAGTATTGCGATATCATCGCCCAGATCGGAAACCCAGCAGCAAGGTACAGCAAGTACGTTGCAGGGTCGGCACCGAAGAGCCCCGAGAAAACCACGGCAAAACCGCAGATTACCGCAGCTTGGCCTATAGTGATCCAAAGCGGGCCGAGAACGGTCCGCCTATATTTGCCGTGGATGTCGTCCCAAGCCAGCCAAAAGGCTAGCGGCAGGCGAGCTAAAGAGCCGCCCAGATCCCGGAACGCTACTGCCGTGGTCCCCACGCTTCCCCCGCCTCGCTTCTAAGACGCCGGCTTCTAACACCTTGCCAACTGTTGAGTCAGCCCAGAGCTGCAGCCCACGGCTGCATCGTCGCATCTGACACCCGTCCGCGTGAAGATGCTATGACAGGCTGATTCCTGGAACTCGCCAAAGTCGGTCCAAACGCCGTCTTTGCCGGGTCTCTCGCCCCGATGAGCATCATAATGCGGCAGGCTGTCATTCTCGTAGGCGGGCGCGGATCACGATTAGGCGATCTGGCGCGCGCTGCGCCTAAGCCGCTGCTGCCAATCGCGGGCGATACGCGGTTCCTGGATTACTTGCTCTTCAATATCGCCCGCCACGGCGTAGAAGAAATCGTCCTTTTGGCGGGCCATATGGGCGATCTCGTCACCGAACGTTACGAGGGCCAATCGGTGCTCGGCGCGAGGGTGCACGTCATCGTCGAGCCCGAGCCCGCAGGCACGGGCGGCGCGCTGCGCTACGCCGCTGACACGCTCGACGACGTGTTCCTGATGTCGAACGGCGATACGTTCTTCGACACAAATTATCTCGCCCTCGCACAGACATTAGGCCCAAACGACATCGGCGCGATGGCGCTGCGCCGCGTCGATGACGGCGCACGCTTCGGGCGCGTGGAGGCGAAAGACGGCCGCGTCCTCGCCTTTCAGGAGAAAGACCCGAACGCCAAAGCAGCGCTGATCTCCGCCGGCGTGTACGTGCTCCGCCGCAGCGCGCTCGATCTGATCACGCAAACACCCTGCTCGATCGAGACGGACGTGTTCCCAAAACTCGCCGCGCAAAACGCGCTCGCGAGCTACACCAGCGACGGCTATTTCATCGATATCGGCCTGCCCGAAACACTCGCCGAAGCGCGCACCGAATTCGCCGATCGCATGCGCCGCCCCGCCGTGCTGTTCGATCGCGACAACACTCTAATCGAAGACGAAGGCTACACGTTTCAACCCGCAAAGCTGCGCTGGAAACCCGGCGCCATCGAAGCCATACGCGCCGCCAATGACGCCGGCGCCTTCGCCATCGTCGTCACCAATCAATCCGGCATCGCCCGCGGCCTCTACAGCGAAGCCGACATGCGTGCCTTCCACGCGCACATGCAAACGGACCTCCGCGCGCACGGCGCTCACATCGACGCATTCTACCATTGCCCGCACCACGGCGACGGCGTCGTTGCGGAATTCACCCACGCCAACCACCCCGACCGCAAACCCAATCCCGGCATGCTGCGCCGCGCGCTGGCCGAATGGCCGATTGACCGCACGCGCTGCTTCGTCGTCGGCGACACCGATCTCGACACGCAAGCGGCAAGCGCCGTCAACCTCTTCGGCGCCAAGGTGCAAAGCGGTGAACTCCTCAGCGCCGTCCGCGCCGGTCTCGCCCGCATGCCGACGCGAAGCGCAACAGCCGCGCAAGCCAAAGCCGCGATCCGCGATCGCGCCGCGCAAGCACGCGCATGGCTCTTCGATCACGCACTGCCGCTCTGGTGGGAGCACGGCTTTGACCGCGCTGCGAACTGCTTCCACGAACGCATGGCGCTCGACGGCGCGCCGCAAGCGCAACTACCGCGCCGCATCCGCGTGCAAGCGCGGCAGACCGTTGTGTACGCACGCGCGCAGCACCTAGGCTGGAACGGCCCGTGGCGCGAGGCAGTCGAAACCGGCGCCGACATCCTCCTCACCCGCGCCCTCCGCGCCGATGGCGGCACGCGCCATATGCTATCGCCCAGTGGCGCACCCAGCGACGAGCGCCGCGATCTATACGACCTCGCCTTCGTCGTCTTCGGCCTCGCCGAAGCCGCGCGCGCGCTCGGCGATCGCCCGGACCTCATCGCCGCCGCGGAAAAGCTCATCGCCTGGGCCGAAGCGAACTGGGCGCACCCGGCCGGCGGCTTCCGCGAAGGCGAGGTCACGCCCACACCGCCGCGCCGCCAAAATCCGCACATGCACATGTTCGAAGCGTTGCTCGCGCTGCACGCCGCCACCGGCAACGCAGCGCATCTCAACCGCGCCACCCAAATCGCCCATCTCTTCCGCGATAAATTCTTCGAGCCGAACCTCGGCGTGCTGCCGGAATATTTCAACGATGCCTGGCGCCCAGACGCCGGCATCATCGTCGAGCCCGGCCACCATTTCGAATGGAGCTGGCTCCTCCACAAATGGCACACAGCCGGCGGCGGCGATCTTTCCGCCATCGCTGAGCGCCTGCGCGTGCATGGCGAAGTCTACGGCGTCGATCTCGCCAGCGCCGCCGTGTTTGACGAGGTCCATCCCGATGGCCGCCCGCGCACACAAACCTCGCGCCTGTGGCCGCACACCGAGCGCATCAAAGCCAACGTCATCCGCTACGCGCGCACGCGCGATCCAGAAGCCGCGCACGCCGCAGCCCAAGCCTTCGACATGCTGATGACCTATTGCGACACGCCCGTCAAAGGCCTCTGGCGCGACCGCCGCCTCGCCCATGGCGGCTTCATCGAAGAGCCCGCGCCCGCCTCTAGCTTCTATCACATCATGTTCGCCTGCGATGAGCTGATCCGCGTCGCCGCCGCGCTCGATTAGAGGGCCAAATTAGGGGGATACACCCGCACCAATCCGACCGATCACGCGCGCGCATAAAATGAAGCAAAAGGAGCTTCACCCATGTCGCAATCCACCCGTCTCGGCATTCCCTATCTCGCCGCCGCGCAAGCGCAGAAACACGTCACTGTCAACGAATCGCTTCTGCGCCTCGACGCGCTGACGCAACTCTCCGCAAAATCCGCCACGCTCGCCGCAGAGCCCGCATCACCATCAGACGGCGACATCTACATTCTCCCCACCGGCAAAACCGGCGCCGCCTGGGGCGCGATGGCCGATGGCGCGCTCGCGTATTATCGCCACGGCGTGTGGGAAGAACTGACACCGCGCACCGGCTGGCAATGCGTCGCCGAAGATACGCACCACCTCTACATCCGCACCGCCGCCGCCTGGGCGCACATCGCCGGCCAGAGCGAGCATCGCCTCATCTTCACCACCGGCGGCGACGGCATCGTCAGCGCCTATCGCATCGACACGCCGCGCGCCCAAAATCCTCGCGCCGTCGCCATCAGCGCCGTCGCCGGCGATATCATCACTCTCACGACCGCCGACGCTGGCCTCCTCTTCGGCGCACTCATGGCCGGCGTCGTCTACGCGCGCATTTGGAACACCACCAAATCGCCGATCGAATCCGCTTAGATCAAAGCCGCGCCCGCCGCCAATCAGCTGCAAGTGCTGGACGCCGCCGCCATCGCCACATGGAGCGCAGCCGACGCCATCCAGCTCGGCGACCCGACCACCATCATTCCCGGCCGCGTCATCGCGCTCGACATTTCGCCGATGATGCAAACCGTGCTCGGCCGCGTCTTCCGGCAAAAAGGCCTGCTGCTGAAAGCTTTGGTCGAAGGCCTCTCCGTGCAAGCGATCCTCGACACCACGGAAGCTGGCGTAAGCGGCTCCTTCACCGGCATCCGCAGCGAAAGCGGCGGCTCACGCCTCGGCGCCCAATACACCCAGCCCTGCAGCGTCCTCTCCCCGATCTCCAATTCGAACTTGGTGTTCATGCGGGAGACGGTGTCGGGGAGCGGCTTGGGGATCACCAGCGTGTCCATCTCCGGACTCTGGGTGTAACGCCGTTGCGTCACACCGCGACATCCTTATACGTCGCGGGTGATGACTAACGACGCGCCCTGCCCGCGCATCATTTGGATGCTTTGGCTTCAAGGCTGGGATCGTGCGCCACCAATAGCGCAAGCGTGCCTGCAGAGTTGGCAGCGCCTCAATCCCTCTTGGCGAGTACAAACGCTCTCACGCGAGACGTTGCGCGACTCTCTACCGTTGGACACTGTCGATCAAATTCTGACCACGCCAGCCGACGCGGTTGAAGCGCTCAGCGATCGCATCCGCATCGAACTCCTGGCGAGATACGGCGGAGTCTGGGCCGATGCATCCACGCTTTGCGCACGACCGTTGGATGAATGGCTTTCCGACTATCTCACGTCCGACTTCTTCGCGTTCGAAAAGCCGGTCCCAGAGCGTATGATCGCGAGCTGGTTCCTAGCGGCGAAGAAGGGCAGTTACATCGTTGAGGAATGGCGTCGCCGCACCGAGAACTATTGGCACGAACGGCGCGAACGCGGTGACTATTTCTGGTTTCACCAACTCTTCGCACAAGGCTACGCCGCCGATCCCCAGTGGCGGCGCCTGTGGGACAGCACGCGGAAGCTCCCAGCTTGGCACCTCTTCCACTTCGGCCCGCACGATGCGCGGCTCATGGGACCAGTGGAGCAAAAATACGTCGATGGCCTAGCCAATCCGCCAGCCTGGGTTTTCAAGCTCTCCCAGAAACAAGACAAGCCAATCGAGCCCGGCTCAACGATGGAAATGCTCGCCCGCTATGCGGCTGGCGATTGGCCCAACGCGCCGCAGCCTGTGGGCGCGCCAGCAAGAGCAAAGCGACTCCTCGTGTGCTGGTACGGGTCTTTTGGCCACGGTACGATCGGCGACCTCCGCTCGCTTGAAAGCGCGGTCACACATTTGGTCGGACGCGGTCACAGCGTGCATCACGCAACAGCCCTTGATCTCCACATACCCGGCTCACAGCGCGTTCAATGGAGCGAGGTTTCCTGCGCCGAGTATGACGCGCTCATTTTCGTCTGCGGCCCGATTCTAGGCACCCATCCGCAGACAAGCGCTCTCTTCAGTCACTTTGCAGGCACACCATTGATCGGCCTAGGCGTCTCGATCCTGCCAGCGGAGAGCCCGCACCACTCCAATCCATTTCAAACTCTATTTGCACGCCAAGGCGCAGCTGAAACGTATGGCGACATCGCCATCGCCGCGCCGCCGGTCGCGCGCGCGCCGCGTGTACGCAATACGAAGAAGATAGGCATTTCACTGCGCGGCGCCCAAAGCGAGTACGGCGAGGACAAATGCCGGTGGCAAGAAACAGAGACATTGGCGCGCAAGGCCGCAGCTGCCGCGCTTGAGGTAAGCGGCGGCTATGTTGTCGACATCGAAAACCATCTTCAGCGCTCCGAGCTCACACCGGACGGCATCGACGCGCTTTATGCCGATTGCGACCTCATCATCACCTCACGGTTTCACGGCGCGGTGATGGCGCTTCGCTACGGCGTCCCATTCATCGCCATCGATCAAATCGCTGGCGGCGCAAAGGTCTTTGACCTGCTCGCCCCGCTGGGCTGGCCGTACTGCTACCGAATTGATGAAGCCTGCGCCGCCGATCTCGAGAGACTTGCAGTGCAGTTGGTTTTGAAGCCCGATCTCGATGGACTGAACGACGCGCGTTCAAGAGCTATCGGAGACTGCGCAATCACGCTCGCAGCGCTGGACCAAGCGCTCACCCAGTAGCGTCGGCGCGACTCCTCCACAAAGTCTATCCCACACCTTTCAGCCTGACATATACTGCGTCCTCGTCCTCGCAGGAGGGCAGTTGGATCCACTGTCAAAGCCAACGCAAGGACGATGCGGCCGAGCGTGAGCGCCAAAAGCGCGAAGCCCGCGTGAATAGGGAAACCTCAAACGCGGGAAAGCACCGGGGATCGTGTGACAGCGCGACCCGCACGCCGTCGGCGACCGCGCCAGAGGAGTGAAACACCTCCTTGTGCCGGGCCGGCGAAAGCAGACCGCAGGGGACGCGGCTCGACGCGTCTTACGCGCTCTTCGGAGCGCACCTTTGGCGCGGCGAACCGCGTCCCCCGCCCTCCGCTTGTTCGGACGGCCCGAAACTTTTTCCCAAAACGCTTGCCGGCGTGCGCTTTCGCACGTCCATAAGGAGTATTTCGCATGTTCGCACCTCAGCACGATTTCTTCCTCGCCATAAACAACGCTCGCAAAGCCGCACGTCGTGGTGATATCTCCGCTACAGAACGCTGGCTGAAGGCGGCCGAGAGGCACACATTGATCGCGGAACGCATGGCATTGTTGAGCGGCGAGAGCCTCTCGCCCCAAGGCGCCGATACGCGCCCGCCCTGGCTGCGCCGCGGCTAGCGTGCTTCCACTCGCCACCATCATCGTCGTCACGCACAACAGCGCCCGTTGGTTGGCGCGCATGAGCGCCGCGGTCTCGGCGCAAACTGAAACCCGCTGGCGCCTCGTCATCGTCGATAACGGCTCGGCACCCGATCAACGCCCGCAGCTCGCCGATCTGCCGCCGGGCGCGAGCATCATCCAAAGCGAAACCAATCAGGGCTTCGCCGCCGCCAACAATCTCGCCGCCGACGATGCCGATACGCCCTATCTCGTCTTCCTGAACCCGGACGCTTTCCCCGAGCCAGGCTGGCTCGCCGCTTTACTCGAAACCGCCGGCCGCTTTCCCGACGCCGCCGCAATCGGCTCAACCCAGCTCCGCGCCGACGCGCCCGGCATCTATGACGGCACAGGCGATGTGCTCCACGCCAGCGGCCTCGCCTATCGCTCAAGTTACGGCAAACAGCGGAGCGCGCCGCCGCCGCTCGGCGAAACTTTCAGCGCTTGCGCCGCCGCCATGCTGGTGCGCCGCGAAGCGTTCGAAGCGATCGGCGGATTCGATGCGCGCTATTTCTGCTATTTCGAAGACGTCGATCTTGGCTTCCGCCTCCGCCTCCAAGGCTGGCGTATTCTTCAAAGCCCCGAGGCTGTAGTCGCCCATGTCGGCGGCGGCGTCGCTGGCGCGCATTCGCCTTTCGGTGATTTCCACGGCGCCAGAAACCGGCTTTGGACTTTTGTGAAGTGCATGCCGCCAATACTCTTTTGGCCGCTCTTTCCCGCCCATTTGGCCGCGACAGCTTACGTCAACACATCCGCCCTGGTGCGCGGACGCGGTCTGGCCGCCTGGCGCGGAAGCCTCGCAGCGCTCGCCAATCTCGCGCCCATCCTTCGCTCACGCCGCGAAGAGCAAGCAAAGCGCAAAGCCAAAACCGGCGCCATCGCAGCAGCGCTCGCATGGTCGCCGCTGGTTACAATCGGCCGCCGCCCGGTGATCCGCCCATGGCGCTAAAATGCAACGCCAAACCCTCACGCAGCGAAGTCCGCGGCTTCAACGCCTCCGGCAGATCATCCTGCACCACAGCGGATCGATCGAGCTCTGCGCGATTCACTTGCTCTTCGCTCGCCACACCCGCGGCTTGCGCGAGCTTCAGCACAAAGCGCGGCGTCGGCACAATCACACGCGATCGCCCGACGCAAGCCGCGATCATTTGATAAAACGCACGCATCGTCACAACATCAGGCCCGCCCACCGCGAACACGCCCGAAGGTGCATCAATATTGGTCAGTCCCGCCGCCAAACGCCCAAGATCGCCATGGAAAACCGGCTGCACCCGCGCCTTACCCGATCCGAGCAACGGCAACACCGGATAGGTCTGCGCCATGCGCAACAAACGCGTAATCGTCACCAACCGAGGATCGCCATAAATCAAAGTCGGCCGCACAATCGCTAAATTCGAAAACCGCGCCCGTAGCGCGGCTTCGTGTTCAGCCAATGCCCGATAGCTCGGCGCATCGGCATCGGCCGCAACATTGTTGCTGGAGAACACCACGATCCGTCGATCGTGCGGCATACCCTCCAAAGCAGAGCGTGTAAGATTGAGGTTGGTGACAAACACCAGCGCGTCACACAGAACCGCCTCGCTTCGCCAATCCTCCCCCGCGCCAAGCGTGTTATGAACGATCGTTGCGCCCGCCGCGCCGAGCCGCTCCTCTACCTTTTCGCGCTTTGTGTGCATCGACGCCACGACGCGCCAACCACCTGCCAGCAACGCCAGCACCGTCGCCTCGCCCACGGCGCCGCCTGCGCCCACAACGAAGGCAGACCGCGTCATCGACTGAGAAACTTAAGAACGCCGCCCGCCAATTTCGCCAGCCCCCGCTCAAGCCGCCCGTCCGCGAATTTGTTCAGATATCGCGCCATGCCATGCGCCTTGTGGTGCGCCAGCAATTTCGGATCGACGGCGCTGGTGGATCGCACATGCACGCCATGCGGCCCTGGCGCGAACAACACCGGCCAACCGCGCGCCTCCGCACGGCGACAAATATCGAGATCTTCGACATGCACGAAATAGGCTTCATCAAAGCCGCCCAGCGCCAAGAAATCCTCCCGCCGCATCGCCATCAGGGCGCCGCTCACCGCGCCGACTCGAACCGGCGCCTTCGGCAGCGGATCGCGGTGCCGATTGAAGTCGCGAAAAAATGGTAAGATCGGCTCAAGCCGCGCGAGCCCGCTCGCATAAAGAAATGCGCTCCACAGCGTCACCCGCTCGCGGCGCGACCCGCGCTCTGGCCGGCCACGATCATCGCGCAGATCGCCGCCCACGATCGCCGGTGGCGGCGCTGCAGCAAGTGCAGCTTCGAGGCGCACGAACACGACAATGTCCGTTCGCGCCGAACCCGCGCCAGTGTTGCACGCAGCGGCAAAGCCGATATTGCCATGACCGCGCAGCAAACGGACGCGTTTGTCATTCGCCGCGAACGTCTCGATCAGACGAGTCTCGGCCTCGTCATTGCCGTTATCAACCAGCGCAATATCGTCGACGCCTTCAGCCTCACGCAGCGAGTCGATACAGGCGCCAAGCGCCGGACCTGTGCGATAGCTGACAATGACGACGCAGAGACTCAAAGCACTGAACTCCGCGCCCGGTGCGCTCAATTAGCCGATGCGCTCATAGCTGCGTAGATCGAGTTGCGCCTGCCCGACAGGCGTCGGCACCGTGAGGCGCAGCGGCGCGGCAAAGCCTGGCTGTGCGGGCAGCGCAAACCAGGCATCAGCAACCGGAATGCGGTTGCGATCAACGTCACGCCCGATGCCGGCGATCAGCTCGTAACGAAAGCGGCAATTCAGCGCCGCGCCGTTATAGCCGCCGCCGTTGAAAGTGCCCTGCGCAATCGGCGACACCGCCAGCCGATAATGCTGGCGCCCGTCGAACACCAGTACCGAACCTTGGCACGCGCGCGCTGCGCCAATCTGACGGCCGAGCGCGAACACGCCGGTCAGCGGATCGTAGGACGCATTCTGCTGCGCAGCACTCGCCGGCGGCGTGCCAAAATCGGAATAGTTCGGCGTGATCTGCGCGCTTACCCCACTGCTTGCGCGGTTCAGCTGGATACGGCGAAATTTGCCGGAATAGGCGTGCGAAATATCGTAGCGCGTCCAAGCAATCGAGCTGCCCGACACCGTACCCGTCGATGTCGCGGTAATTTGCGTTTGATCGAACATGCGGGCGAGGCCGGAGGTGCGCAGGTTGGCGCGGACGGCATAGCGCGTCGGGCTCGCGGTGATTTCGTAGCTCGCCGTGCCGAGCACAACGACGCCGAGAACGGCTGCTTCGTAATTAAGCCGATAGGTCTCAGCTCGCGCCGGCGTCGCTGCGAGCGCCGTGACGCCGAGAACGCACGCAAGTATCTGCACAAACCGCATCATCGCGCATCTCCACGGCAAAGACACGCGAACCTAACGCACACGCGCAGTAATTGTCACGAACAGCTGCGTTCGCGGCAACGTCCTGCGCATCTCTCTCAAAAATCAGAAGCGCTCGTGCGCGAACATCAGATCGGCGAGCTCAAGGTGCGAGCCGCGATAATCGGTCGTGCTGTCGAAGCTAACGCCAGCGCCATAGCTGATCGGAGTCGCGACGATCGCAGCCTCTTCAGCCGGCACAGAAGCCGGCTGGCTCAGCGTCAAACGCAGTTCCGGCTCAGCCGCCTGCGGCGCAGCTTCCGCAACTTGCGGCACCCGCACGCTTGGCATCGGCGTGAACGTCACCAAGCCGTCGTCCATCGCGAGAGAGCGAACGTGTTCGATCTTCGCTTCAGTCGCAGCGCGAGTGAATTCCATCGACGCCGTGGTCGATGCGAGCTGGCCGCGAATGTCGGAAATTTCTTCACTCGTCAGCGGCGACGGATACGCCGGCAGATTGGCGTACGGATTATCGGACGAGGCGACGTTCGGATCGGTCGCGCCCGACGCCAAGCTGGTGCCGACCATGCCGCCGAGGCCGGCCGGCGAGAAAATGGTGACTGCAAGGACCGTTGCGGCGATGCCGGTAAAACCGGACTTCACGACCGTGTCCCGAACTTCGTGTTCGAAGCTGCTCACCGCCCGTTCCGTCATCGCAACGCTCCCGCGCACGCGTCTCAGTGCGCCATTCCAGCACACCCTATACGCGTCTGGGGCGTAACAAAGCTTAAATGTCGCCCGGCGCCAAGCACTAAGGCGGCTTTTCCAGTGACGATCCAGCCATGTTGTTTAACGCCGCATCACCATTGCCCGAGCGCCCAGCGCCGTGACATGCCCTCTCCCGACCGGAGGCAAGCATGCGGGTAACCGTCAGTGGCGTGGCGTTCGCGCTATTTTTCGCTGTTGCGCCAGCGGCTTCCGCCGGCGGGGCGATGGGGCTTCCGGTGCTGATGTGCCTCGCGGCCGCGCTGGCTTTGCGGCCTTCGCACCTGCGGCAAGTCATTGAAAGCAAGCCGATCGCACTTTGGCTGCTGCTCGGTTTTTGGGCATGGGTGCTTACGACAAGCGCCTGGTCCGCCCAGCCCGGCTTTGCCCAAGCGGGAAAACTGGCGTTGCTTGCGCCCCTTGGACTGGTCTTCGTGGCAGCAGCGGGGGCCGAATCGAACCGACGGCTGGTCCAGGCCTTCGGGGTCGCCGCCTTTGCCGTTCTGGTCGCGCTGATGACCGTCGAGGCGCTTTGGGATTTGCCGCTCAACCGCGCCGCCAATCCCGACATTCCGCCCAGCGAGGTTGTCCGCAACGTGAACCGGGGCGCTGCAGTGGTTCTCGCGATGACTTGGGGCGCCGCTGCCGGCCTGATCGCCAATGGCCGCTCCGGTCTTGCGCGAGCCGTGCTGGCGGCCAGCGCCATTCTCGCCCTGCCGTTTGGCCTGTGGGCCAATCTGGTCGCGTTCGTGATCGCACTCATCGTTTTTGCGGTGGCCTTCGGCGCGCCGCGTTTCGCCTTGCTTTCAGTGTCGGGCGGGCTCTCGCTTTGGATGCTCGCGGCGCCGTTTGCGACACCACTCATTCTGGCAAGTCCGCGGCTGGTTGATGCTTTGCCGCTGAGCTGGGCCGCGCGAGTCGGGATTTGGGAGTATGTCTGCGCACGCATCTTGGAGCAGCCCTGGATAGGCCACGGCCTCGACGCTTCGCGCGCCGTGACGGATCGCATTCAGGTTCGCGAACTCGATATGCGCGGCATTCCGCTGCATCCGCACAGCGCAAGCTTGCAGATTTGGTATGAAACCGGCGCTGTCGGCGCAGTGCTCGCCGCGGCCGCGTTGCTGGCTGGTGGTTGGACGCTTTCGCGTGTGTTTGCCGATAATCGCCCTGCTGCGGCGGGCGCCGCGGCGACCATGGCGGCGCTTGGCGTGATCGCGAACATCAGCTTCGGTATCTGGCAGGAATGGTGGTTGGCGACGATGTTTATCGCCGCCGCCCTGGTCGCTGCATTGGCGATCAAGCGTGCCTAAAAAGCTCGAAGCATTGCATTTGCCGCCCTCGCTGCGTATCGAACGGCACGCGCTTTTGGGCGGCGCGAGCGAGGCGTTTTTATAAATGACTCCCGTCCTGGTGACTGGCGCCGCGGGCTTTATCGGCTTCCATCTGGCCGAGCGGCTTTTGCGTGCTGGCCGGCCGGTGGTCGGCCTCGACAATATGAGCGCGTATTATGACGTCGAACTGAAGCGTGGGCGGCTAAAGGCGCTGCAAGAGCATCCAGGTTTTACGTTCGCTGAAGTCGATCTCGCCGACGCGGACGCGCTCAATAGTGTTTTCGCCGAGCATCGGTTCGAGCTCGTGTTCAATCTCGCGGCGCAAGCGGGCGTGCGCTACTCGATGCAGAACCCGCACGCTTATGTCCGCTCGAACTTGGACGGCTTCGTCAATCTACTGGAAGCGTGCCGGCATGGCGGCGTGAAGCATCTGGTGTTTGCGTCTTCGAGTTCGGTGTACGGCGCCGTGACGAAGATGCCGTTCTCGGTGCATCAGAACGTTGATCACCCGCTCAGCCTTTATGCGGCGACGAAGAAATCGAACGAGCTGCTCGCGCATTCGTACAGCCACCTTTACCGGCTGCCGGTGACGGGCCTGCGGTTCTTCACGGTGTATGGCCCGTGGGGCCGGCCGGACATGGCGATGTATCTCTTCACCAGCGCCATTCTCGAAGGCCGGCCGATCGATGTATTCAACAACGGCCAGATGCAGCGCGATTTTACGTACGTCGATGATGTGGTGGAATCGTTGGTGCGCGTTGGTGATAAACCGGCGCAGGCAAATACGGATTGGAGTGGCGAGGCGCCGGACGCAGCAACTTCGAATGCGCCCTATCGCATCTTCAATATCGGCAACAGCGAGCCGGTGACGCTTACGCGGCTGATCGAAGCGATCGAGAGGGCCACCGGCAAGACGGCGATCAAAAACCTGCTGCCAATGCAGCCGGGTGATGTGCCTGCGACGTACGCGGATGTTTCCGATCTGATGCTCTATGTCGATTTTGCGCCGCGCACCTCGATTGAGGATGGCGCGCAGCGTTTCGTTGATTGGTATCGAGGCTATTATGGCCTCTGAGCCGCGCCTCACGCATCTGCAAGCGCTCGAAGCCGAAAGCATTCACATCCTGCGCGAAACCGCCGCCGAGATGGAGCGGCCGGTGATGCTCTATTCGATGGGCAAGGATAGCGGCGTACTTCTGCATCTGGTGAAGAAGGCCTTCTTCCCAGGCAAGATTCCGTTTCCACTGCTGCATGTCGATACGACCTGGAAGTTTCGCGACATGTACGCGATGCGGGATGCCGCGGCGGCGGAGCATGAGCTGATTGTCTATCGCAATCCGGATGCGGAAGCGCGCGGGATCAATCCGTTCGAGCACGGCTCGGAGCTGCACACGCAGCTTTGGAAGACAGAAGGTTTGCGTAAGGCGCTGACGGAATACGGCTTCGACGCGGCGATAGGCGGCGCGAGGCGTGATGAAGAGAAGAGCCGCGCCAAGGAGCGCATCTTTTCGGTGCGTTCGGCGCACCAGCGCTGGGATCCGAAAAACCAACGGCCGGAATTGTGGAGCCTCTACAATACGAGGAAGCGCGCAGGCGAAAGTTTCCGTGTCTTCCCGCTCTCGAATTGGACCGAGCTTGATGTGTGGCAATACATCGAAGCCGAGAACATTCCGATCATCCCGCTTTATCTTTCGGCTGAGCGCAAAGTCGTGCGCCGTTCAGGGGCGTGGATCATGCTCGATGACGCGCGCATGCAGCTTGAGCCTGGCGAAGAACCGGTGATGAAGCGCGTGCGATTTCGCACGCTTGGCTGCTATCCGCTTTCGGGCGCGGTCGAGAGCGAAGCGGCGAGCGTGGCTGACATCATCCGCGAGATTCTGGACTCGCGCGCGAGCGAGCGCCAAGGCCGCCTGATCGATAGCGACACGCCCTCCTCGATGGAGAAGAAAAAGCAGGAAGGTTATTTCTGATGGCGGAGGCGAAGACCCTGCTCCGCCTCGTCGCCTGCGGCTCCGTCGATGACGGCAAGTCGACCCTGATCGGGCGGCTCCTGTATGATCTTGGCACGATCCCAGATGACACGTTGGCGGCGCTTGAAGCCGACTCGCGCACGCACGGCACGCGCGGCGGCGAATTGGATTTTGCGCTGCTGGTCGATGGGCTGATGGCTGAGCGCGAGCAAGGCATCACCATCGATGTCGCGTATCGGTACTTCGCCACCGAGAAGCGCAAGTTCATCGTCGCTGATGGGCCGGGCCACACGCAATACACGCGCAACATGGCGACCGCGGCTTCGAATGCGGATGTTGCCATTCTGCTGATCGATGCGCGCAAGGGCGTGCTGACGCAAACGCGGCGGCATGCGTTCATCGCGTCGCTGATGGGGGTTGATCAGGTCATCCTGGCGATCACCAAGATGGATCTGATCGGATACGACAAAGCGGCGTACGATGGGATTGTCGCGGACTTCATTGAAGTGGCGGGCGCTTTGGACATCCCGCGCCTCGCTGCGATCCCGGTCTCGGGCGTCAGCGGCGATAACATCGCAACGCACGGCGCCTCGACACCCTGGTACGATGGGCCAACGCTTATTGAGCTTTTGGAAAGCGCCGAGCCGCGCGAGGCGCATCGTGCGGATCAGCCGCTGCGAATGGCTGTGCAAAGCGTAGTGCGACCGAACCTCGACTTCCGCGGCTTCGCGGGGCGGCTCTCGGCGGGCAGCGTAAAGCCCGGCGATGCGATCCGGATTTTGCCGTCCGCGCGCACAGCAAAGGTCGCGCGCATTGTTACGGCTGATGGCGATTTGCCTGAGGCGATCGCGGGCCAATCGGTGACTCTGACGCTGGATCACGAGGTCGATTGCTCGCGCGGCGACATTATCGTGGCGGCGGATGCGCCGTCCGAGATCGCCGACCAATTTCAAGCCAGCATCATCTGGATGAGCGATAGCCCGCTGTTTCCAGGCCGCCGCTACACGATGAAGATTGGCGCGGCGCAGGCGAACGCGACGATCACCGAAATCCGCCACGGCTTCGACATCGACACGTTCCAGCACACGCCAGTAAAGCAGCTGGAGCCGAACGGCATCGGCGTCTGCAATGTGAGCCTCGATCGCGATATTCCATTCGACGCTTTCGAGCAGAACCGCGAGACCGGCGGCTTCATCCTGATCGATCAGGATACGAACGAGACGGCTGGCGCGGGCCTCATCCACTTTGCGCTGCGGCGTTCGCAGAACGTGCATTGGCAGGCGCTGGAAATCGACCGCAATGCGCACGCGGCGATTAAGAACCAGAAGCCGGCGATCCTGTGGTTCACCGGGCTTTCGGGCGCAGGTAAATCGACACTTGCGAACCTGGTTGAAAAGCGCTTGCACTCGCTTGGGCGGCATACGGTGTTGCTCGATGGCGATAACGTTCGCCATGGCCTGAACCGCGATCTGGGCTTCACGCCTGCGGACCGGGTTGAGAACATTCGCCGCGTCGCGGAAGTTGCGAAGCTGATGGCGGATGCGGGGCTCATTGTCCTCGTCGCGTTCATCTCGCCGTTCCGGGCCGAGCGCGAATTGGCGCGGAGCTTGGCGAGGGAAGGTGAGTTCTTCGAGGTGTTCGTCGATGTGCCACTCGCCGTGGCCGAAGGCCGCGACGTGAAAGGCCTCTACAAGAAAGCGCGCGCGGGCCAGCTGAAGAACTTCACCGGCATCGACTCGCCCTACGAAGCGCCGCTCTCCCCTGAAATCCGCATCGACGCGGCCGCGACCAGCGCCGCTGATGCCGCGGAGGCGATCGTGGCGGCGATCAGCGCGAAGATCGTGCGTTAATCTCGAAAAGAAACGTCCCAGTTCGGGACAAACGCCAAGGCCCCGCTTTTGCGACGGCGCGGGACAGGCCACACTGCATCATGACCACGCGCATCATTCCCGCGATTATGTCCGGCGGCGCCGGCACGCGGCTTTGGCCGGTGTCCACCGAGGCGCAGCCGAAGCAATTCCACGCGCTCAGCCGTCAGGACGGTTCGCTCTTCACGGAAACCGCACGGCGCGTGCGCGGCAAGTCAGCGGCGCTCACCTTCTTGCCGCCGATCGTGCTGTGCAACGTGCGGCATACGGCGTTGGTGCGTGAGCATTTGAACGAAGTCGGCGTGCTGCCCGCGGCGATCGTGCTTGAGCCTGCGCCGCGCAACACGGCCGCGGTCGGCGCGATTGCAGCGGCGGTTGCGACTGAGATCGATCCAGATGCCCTGGTGCTGTTATTGCCCGCAGATCACGTCATCGCTGATCCGAGCGGCTTTCGCGCCCTGATCGAACGCGCGGCGCCGTTCGCGCACGACCGCATCGTGACGTTTGGCATCACACCGGATCGACCCGCGACGGGCTACGGCTACATAAAACGCGGCGAGGAGCTTGGCGAAGGCGTGTTCGCGATCGAGAGCTTCCGTGAAAAGCCGAACGCAGAAACGGCGAGCGGCTATCTCGCGGCCGGCGGCTATTCCTGGAACGCTGGCATCTTTCTCTTTCATCCAGCGACGTTGCTCGCCGAGTTCGCAGCGAGCGCAGATATTCGCGACAAGGCGCTGGCGGCGCTAAAAGCAGCGCGGCGCGATGGCGATGAGATTCACCTCGATGCGAAGCTGTTCGAGCAAGTCCCTTCCGCGCCGCTCGATATTGCCGTGATGGAGAAGACCGCACGGGCGGCGGTGGCGCCGTGTGACATTGGCTGGGCCGATGTCGGCGCCTGGGATGAGATTTGGCGGATTTCGCCGCACGACAAGGACGGCAACGCGTTGCAGGGCGCGGTGGTCGCGCTCGACGGCAGCGGCAATCTGGTGCGCGGCGATGGCGTGAAGGTGTGCATCGCTGGCGTCAGCGATCTGGTGGTGGTCGCAACGAGGGACGCAGTGATCATCGTCCCGCGCGAGCGCGCGCAGGATGTGAAGCTGCTGCGGGAGCTGGCTGAGAAGCTCTAACGGATCGCGGGCCTTCAGGCCCGCATGGCGCCTGAAGACGCGCGGTCCCGGATTACAGCAGTGACTTCGCGGTTTCGACGATGGCTTCCGACGTAATGCCGAAATGCGCGTAGGCATCTTTCGCCGGCGCGCTCGTTCCGAACGTCGACATGCCCACGAACGCGTCGAGGCCGAAGGCTTCGAACCAACCCTGCCCGACCGCCGCTTCGACGCCGATCTTCAGCTCTTCATCATCGCCGCAGACGAAGTCCTGATAGGCGTCGTCCTGCATTTCGAAGAGTTCGAAGCACGGCGCCGAGATCACCCGCGTTGGGATGCCTTCGGCTTGCAGCGTCTCGCGCGCTTTGACGGCGAGCATGAGTTCGCTGCCGGTGGCGAAGATCGCAACACGCGAGGCGCCGCCTTCCGCAGGCAGCAATTCGTAGGCGCCGCGGATCGACATGTTCTCGCTGGCGTCGTCGCGTAGGCCCGGCAGCGCTTGGCGCGAAAGCGCGAGAACGCTTGGGCCATCGTCGCGCAGCAGCGCGGCCTGCCAACACTCGGCGGCTTCGACAGCGTCAGCGGGACGGAACACATAGAGGTTCGGCATCGCGCGCAAAGAAGCCAGATGCTCGACCGGCTGGTGCGTCGGGCCGTCTTCACCGAGGCCGATGGAATCGTGCGTCATCACGTGGACAACGCGGATGCCCATCAGCGCCGCGAGGCGGATCGAGGGGCGCGCGTAATCGGCGAAGCACAAGAACGTGCCGGAATACGGAATGATGCCGCCGTGCAGCGCCATGCCATTCATCGCAGCGGCCATGCCGTGTTCACGGATGCCGTAGCGCACGTAGCGGCCGAGACGGTTCTCAGCCGTGAAGTCCGTCGTGCCTTTGGCGAGCGTGTTGTTGGAGCCGGTGAGATCGGCTGAGCCGCCAAGCAGTTCGGGGCATGCATCGAACATGGATTCGATCGCAAATCCGGAAGATGCGCGGGTGGCGAGGGACGGCTTTTCGCTGGCCATTTTTTGCGCATGCATGCCGAGCGCGGCGATGGCGCTGTCGATCTCGCCGTTCATGGCGGCAGCGAAGTTGTCGCGTTGCGCGGCGCGCTTCAGCGTGCCTTCCCAGGCTTCGCGGATCGCCGCTCCGCGGGCGCCGACTTTGCGCCAAGCGGTGAGGATGTCGTCCGGCACTTCGAAGGGGCCGTGCGGCCAGCCAAGCGCGGCCTTGGTCGCAGCGAGTTCTTCGGCGCCAAGCGCCTCGCCGTGCGCCTTGGCGGTGCCTGCCTTCTTTGGCGCGCCATAGCCGATGATGGTCTTGCAGGCGATCAGTGTCGGCTTGTCTTTCGACTTGGTCGCGGCGTCGAGTGCCTTGGCGACATCGGCCATGTCGTGACCGTCGCACGAAAGCACGTTCCAGCCGCTGGCGGCGAAACGTGCTTTTTGGTCGGTCGAGTCCGAGAGCGAGATCGCACCGTCGATCGAGATCGAATTATCATCCCAGATCACCACGAGCTTGTTGAGCTTTTGGTGGCCGGCGAGTGCGATCGCTTCTTGGCTCACGCCTTCCATCAAGCAGCCGTCCCCAGCGATGACCCAGGTGCGGTGATCGACAAGTTCAGAACCGAAGCGCGCATTGAGATGCGCCTCCGCCATCGCCATGCCGACAGCGTTTCCAAGGCCCTGCCCGAGCGGGCCGGTCGTCGTCTCAATGCCAGAGGCGAGAAAGTTTTCCGGGTGGCCCGCGGTTTTTGAGCCGAGCTGGCGGAAGTTTTTGATCTCATCGAGCGTAATGTCTTCGTTGCCGGTGAGATAAAGCAACGCATAAAGCAGCATCGAGCCGTGGCCGGCGCTCAGCACGAAGCGATCACGATCGGGCCAATTCGGCTCGGACGCATCGAACTTCAAAAAGCGCGAGAACAACACGGTCGCCGCATCGGCCATGCCCATTGGCATGCCGGGGTGACCGGACTTGGCCTTCTCAACAGCGTCCATCGCCAATGCGCGGATGGCGTTGGCCATGTCCTTGGCGGCGACGCCTTCGATTTCTTCGTGCTTGGCCATTGGGTGTTCCCTGCTTTCCGAGGGTGTTTAGCCGCGATTCGGGCGGCTTGCCCTGCGCGCGCAGTCGGGTATCAGCGGATTGCGCCGGATACTATGCGGCGAGGGAGCTTCTTATGCAGATTTTCATCGACAGCGCCGATGCGGCGGAACTGAAAGCCCTGGCGGAGACCGGGCTCGTCGATGGCGTGACCACCAATCCGTCGCTCATTGCTAAGGCGGGACGGGATTTCTTCGAGACGCTGCGCGACATCTGCGCTTCGGTTCCCGGACCGGTCAGCGCCGAAGTGGTGGCGCAGGACGCAAAGACGATGATCGCCGAGGGGCTGAAGCTGCGGACGGTGGCGGACAACATCGTCGTGAAAGTTCCGCTCACGCGCGAAGGCCTGATTGCCTGCAAGACGCTCGAGGACGACGGCCATCCCTGTAACGTCACGCTGTGCTTTTCAGCAGTGCAGGCTTTGCTCGCGGCGAAGGCGGGCGCGACGTTTATCTCGCCCTTCCTCGGCCGGCTCGATGATGGCGGCCAAGACGGGATGGAGCTCATCCGTGAAATCCGCGCGATCTACGACAATTACGCCTATCCGACGCAGATCCTGGCGGCGTCGATCCGCACCGGCGCGCACGTCCGCGATGCGGCCATTGCCGGGGCCGATTGCGCGACGATCCCGCCGGCCGTGTTCAAGGCGCTCTATAAGCATCACCTGACGGATTCAGGGCTCGAAGCCTTCATGAAGGACTGGAAGGCGACGGGTCAGAAGATTCTTTGAGGCACGAAAAAGCGCGGGTCTTGCGGCCCGCGCTTTTTGAAACTCTGAAAGCTGTAGGCGCGCTTAGCGGCCCGACAGCGCCTGCAAGCGTTGCATTTCGTCGGCGGTGGTGGCGCGCATGGCGACCATGGTGCGATCGGCGTCAGCGAGCTGCGCTTCGACAGCGGCAACGTCGAGGCCAATGTTCGGACGGGCTTCACGGGTCGACGCGGCGGCATCGCGCATCGACAGGCCGCCCTGGGCGACAACCGGCGCCACGAGCCCAACCAGCATCATCGCGCTCACACCAGCTGCAAAGCTGGCCGCGATCATGCGAACGGTGGCCTTAGTGGTGGACGACGACATTGTGGAAAACTCCCGGACCGGCGGCGGTCAGTTAACAAAAGGTTGCCGTATTGGCAAACGCTACTTTGCGGCGCCGAAGAGAGTACGTCCGTGACGATGGTCACCACTCTCGACACCCACACCCGCCGTCTTATGCGGCTTACGGAGATCGTAACCGATAAACCTGAATTCAAGCCGAATACGGGGCTCGGTTGCTGTTATTTGCGGCAGCGGCTAGGGGTCTAAAAGCATCACCCTCATCCAATGCTGCACTGCGGCAAAAGGAACACTATGGCTAGCGCATCCTCCTCGCCCCGACCGCTACGTAAAGCGGTACTTCCGGTTGCCGGCTTTGGTACGCGGGTGCTCCCCGCCACCAAAGTTATCCCCAAAGAGATGCTCCCGGTCTTCGACAGGCCAGCAATTCAGTACGTCGTGGACGAAGCTTTCGCCGCTGGCATCGAGCACATTGTCTTCGTCACGGGGCGCAATAAGGGCGCGATCGAGGATTATTTCGACCGATCTTATGAACTCGAATTAACACTCCGCGAGAAAAACAAGACCGCTCAGCTCGAAGAGATCGGGCTCTCGGTGCCGACGCCGGGCACGATGAGCTTTGTCCGCCAGCAATCGGCGCAGGGGCTGGGGCATGCTGTCTGGTGTGCACGCGACATAGTGGGCGACGAGCCGTTCGCGGTGATGCTGCCGGACATGCTGATGATGGCGCAGCCCTCGTGCCTGGCGCAGATGGTCGACGCCTACAACAATGTCGGCGGCAACATCATCGCCGTTGAACCGACTGATACGCCGGAACGCTATGGCGTGATCACGCCGGAGAGCCGCGATGGGCGGCTAATCAAAATGAAGGGCATGGTGGAGAAGCCGAAGCGCGAGGACGCGCCGTCGAACCTCTTCATCAGCGGCCGCTACATTTTGCAGCCGGAGATTTTCGACCTGCTCGCAAGCCAAGGGCCAGGCGCCGGCAATGAGATTCAGCTGACGGACTCAATGGCGCGGCTGATGGGCGTGCAAACGTTCCACGCGCTCGAATATGATGGCGTCACCTACGATTGCGGCGACAAAATCGGCTATTTGCGTGCAACGGCAGCGTACGCGCTCGCGAA
Source organism: Alphaproteobacteria bacterium Ga0077535 (assembly GCA_001464425.1). Lineage (GTDB taxonomy): Bacteria > Pseudomonadota > Alphaproteobacteria > Caulobacterales > Aquidulcibacteraceae > Vitreimonas. The sequence goes on along the minus strand of LNEK01000024.1, from coordinate 28,783 downwards.
CGCCGAACATGGCGCGGAAGCCGCGAAAACACTGCGCGAATTGCTGGCCGATAAAGGCTGATGGAAGCCGCGCCGCTCATCGCATTCGACAATAGGGCTGCGTTGGCGCGGGCTGCCGCCGAGACGGGCGCAGAGGCTATCACAACCGCGATCGCAACCCGTGGCGAGGCGTGCATTGCTTTGTCAGGCGGGTCCACGCCGGAGTCGGCGTACAGCGCGCTCGCCGCCATGCCGCTGGATTGGCCGAAGGTGACGCTCGCGCTTGTGGACGAACGCTTCGCCCCGCCGAGCGATGAAGCTTCGAACGAGCGCATGATCACGCGTGCGTTTGCGTCGGCGATAGACGCAGGCGCGCACTTTAAGCCGCTCTATTCCGCGACGCCGACGTTGGCCGAAGCGGCGGATCGCGCTGACGCGCTTTATGCGGAGCTGCACATCGATCTCGCTGTGATGGGCATGGGCGCGGATGCGCATACGGCGTCGTGGTTTCCGAAGGTCGCGGCGCACGCGCTCGATCTCAACACGGTGCGCAGCGTTGTCGCGGTGCATGCGCCGGGCGCGGCGGGAACGCCCCATCGGCTGACGCTGACGCGGGCTGCCTATAACCGCGCTGGCCAAGCGCTGCTGCTGATCACGGGCCAAGACAAACGCCGGCGACTCGATGCGGCGCGCAACGAGCCGATCGAGCAGGCGCCGGTTGCCGCCCTGCTCGCGCCGGGCGCCCCCAAGCTTGAGATTTTCTGGGCGGCCTAGCTGGCCAATCCCCGTCTACGCGACCTAGATTGCCAATGACACCGGTGTCGTCTATGGCATAATCCAAGACTGGCTTTAGCCGGCGGGGAGGCAAATGAGCAGCACTGCACGCGATATCGCTGGCTCGTTCGTGGCCGCGCGCAAGGATGCGAAGGCGCTCCCTAGCTTTCCGGGCGACCCACCGGCCAGCCTCGAAATCAGCTACCGTGTCCAGGACGAAGCCATCGCGCTTTGGCCGGACGAGGTTGCCGGCTGGAAAATTGGCCGAGTGCCGCCGCCGCAGGTCGCGGCTCTCGGCTCAGACCGCCTGGCCGGCCCAATATTCAAACACCTGGTTTGGAAAGCGGACGGCGACGTGAGCTTTCCTGTCTATGAAAACGGCTTCGCGGCAGTGGAGGCGGAATACGTCTTCCGCATCGGCAAAGACGCCCCGCCCGACAAAACCGAGTGGAAGCGCGAGGAAGCAGCAGCGCTGATCGGCGCGATGCATATCGGCGTCGAACTCGCGGGCAGCCCGCTGGCGACCATCAACGATCTGGGCGCGACAGTCGTCGTCTCCGATTTCGGCAACAATCACGGCCTCATCCTTGGGCCGGAAGTGCAAAACTGGCGCGCTAAGCTCGAAGCCGGGATGACCGCCGAAACCTTCATCGACGGCGCATCGGTTGGCAAAGGCGGCGCGAATGCCGCCGATGACGGCCCGCTCGATGCCCTCGTGTTTCTGGCCCAACACCTGGCCAAGCGCGGCAAGCCGTTGAAGGCAGGCCAACTCATCTCCACCGGCGCAGTGACGGGCGTACACGATATCCGCATCGGCCAACGTTCGCGCGTGAGCTTCAATGGATCTGGCGATATCCTCTGTTCGGCGGTGAAAGCCGCGCCGAACGGAAAGGGCTTCGCATGATTTCGCGGCGGCTGCTGCTAGGTTCGGGAGCGCTGGCGGCGGTCGGCGCAGGGACCGCGCTCGCCCAAGCAAACGGCGGCGTCGTCACCGCTGTCGATGTGCATCCGACCGATTACCCGACCGTCGAAGCCGTGCGCTGGATGGGCGCGGAAATCGAGCGCGAAACCGACGGACGAATTTCCTTCCGGCTCTATCCCTCAGGCCAGCTCGGCAGCGAGACCGACACCGTCAATCTCGCGCGCTACGGCGTCATCGATATCGCGCGCGTTTATCTCGGCGCCGTCAACAACATGTTTCCAGCGACGCGGCCGCTCGCACTGCCCTACACGTTCCGCGACGAAGCCCACATGCGCAACGTCTGCGATGGGGCGATTGGACGGGAAATTCTCGCCAGCTTCCAGCGCCGCGGCCTCGTCGGCCTTGCTTTCTACGATTCCGGTTTGCGCTCGATGTACAATGTGCGCCGTCCGATCGTGACGCCGGCGGACATGCGCGGGCTCAAAGTACGCGTGCCGCGCGCCGACATCTTCATGGAAATGCTCGACGCCATGGGCGCGAACGCAACGCCGATCCCGTTCGGCGAAGTGTTCACGGGCTTGCAAACGCACTTGATCGATGCGGCGGAGAACAATTGGGCGACGTATCAGTCGACGCGGCAATACGAGGTCGCACGCTTCTGGTCCGAGACCAAGCATTGCTGCGCGCCGGAAGCGTTGCTGATGTCGAAGGCGCGCCTCGATGCATTCTCACCGGCTGACCGGGAACTGATTTTGGCCAAGGCGACGGAATCCGTCGCGGTGATGCGCGGGCTCTGGGACACGAAACAAACCGCAGCGAAGCAAACCGTGCTCGACGCCGGGATCGCCGCAAACGAAGTCGATATCGACGCCTTCAAACGCGCCGTGGAGCCGATGCGGCGACGCTATCTCGCAGAACCGGACATTGCTGCGGCGCTGCGGCGTATCGACGACCACGACTAACGATCGCCGCAAAGGCGACGAGGGGAAGGAAAATGGCAGGATCCAACGCGCTCACTGGCGCCTTCACGGCGCTTGCGAAGCTCGCGATCATCATCGCGGCAACGTCGCTCTGCGTAATGGTGTTGGTGCTGCTGTGGCAGGTGATCGGGCGCTATGCGCTGAACGATTCACCGGGCTGGACCGAGCCGGTCGCTTTGATTCTGATGAGCGTTTCGGCGTTGTTCGGCGCGGCGATCGCGGTGCGGCGCGAGTCGCACTTTAACTTTCCGACGCTCGTAGAAGCAGCGCCGGCGCCTCTGCGCGCTGCGCTGAAAGTCATGTCGCGACTGATCGCACTCGGTTTCGGCGCAGCGCTCGCCGGCTATGGCGGATTTCTGATGGCAGATTCGTGGAGCGTGCCGATGGCGGGCGCGCCGGCGCCGGAGGGGCTTTCGTATGTTGGCGTTTGCCTCGGCGGCGCGCTGATCGCGCTCTTTGCGCTTGAGCGGCTGATAAGCGGCGATCCGCCAGAGGAAGCGCACTAATGGAAATCGCGATCCTCTTTGGCGTTTTCGCGCTGCTTCTGGTGCTCGGCGTGCCGGTGGCGTTCTCAATCGCGGCGGCGACGCTGGCGACGATCTTGTATCTCGACCTGCCGCCGATCGTTGTCGTGCAGCAATTGGGATCGGGCTTTAACAAAGTCTCGCTGCTGGCGATCCCGCTGTTTATCTTCGCCGGCGAACTCATGCTGCGCGGAGGGATATCCGAGCGCCTGATCTCCCTCGCCTCTTCTCTTGTTGGGCATTTGCGCGGCGGCTTGGGGCAAGTCAGCGTCGTTGCGTCGACCTTATTCGGCGGCGTGTCGGGTTCGGCGTTGGCGGATGTGTCCGCCATCGGCTCGACCATGATCCCGCAAATGGAAAAGCGCGGCTTCTCCAAAGACTACGCCGTCGATGTGACGATTTCGGCGGCGTTGGTGGCGTTGTTGTTGCCGCCGTCGCACAATCTCATTCTCTACTCAGCCATCGCAGGCGGCGGCGTTTCGATCGCGGACTTGTTTGCGGCGGGTATCGTGCCGGCGTTGCTGCTGGCGCTCGGCGTGATGATTGCGGCGTATGTGCTGGCGCGCATCCGCAACTACCCGACCGAGGCGTTTCCGGGTTTCGGCGCAGTAGGCGTGCGCTTCATCGCGGCGATACCGGGCTTGTTGTTGATCTTTGTGATCTTCGGCGGCATCCGCGCCGGCATTTTCACGGCGATCGAAAGCGCCGCGGTCGCGGTTGTGTACGCGTTGCTCGTCACGCTTCTGGTTTATCGCGGAATGGGCTGGGGGGCCTTTTTCGGCGCGGTGGCGCACGCGGCGCGTTCATCCGGCGCGGTGCTGTTCGTGATCGGCGCTGCCGGCGCGTTCGGCTGGCTGATGGCGTATCTGCAAATTCCATCCATGGCGGTGGAAGCGCTGCAAGGCGTCACGGACAACAAGACGCTCGTGCTGCTGATGATGCTGGCTATCCTGTTGGTGCTCGGCACCTTCATGGATCTCGCGCCCATGATCATCATCTGCACGCCAATCTTCCTGCCAGTGGCGCGCGCTTTCGACGTCGCGCCCCTGCACTTCGGCGTCATCCTGGTGCTGGCTGCCGGCATCGGCCTGATCACGCCGCCGGTGGGATCCGTGTTGTTTGTCGGCTCGGCGATCGGGCGGATCACCATAGCGGAAGCGATGAAGTCGATCTGGCCGTTCTATCTGGCGGCGATCACTGTACTGCTGCTGGTGACGTTCATCCCGGCGCTCTCGCTAACGCTACCGGCGCTCTGGCGCTAAGCCGAAGCGCGCAGCATACGTTCGAGAGATGCGACGCCATGTTCGATGGCGGCGTCCTTCGACTGACCTTCGAGCGCTTTCTCAAGCTTGCCTTCGAGCATCAAGGTGGCGAGGCCGTGGACTGTTGACCATGCGGTGAGGATGACCGAGCGCGCCTCGTGACGGCTCACGGCGGCGACCTCCTCTGCGACGTTCGCCAACACTTCGAACGCGCCCTTCGCACACGCCGCTGCTTCGTCGTGGCGATCTTCACGCACATGCTCTGAGCGGAACATGAGCTTGAAGTGCGCGGGATTGTTGAGCGCGAAGTTTAGGTAAGCGCGGCCGATCGCGCTCAAGCGCGCAAATGGATCGGCGGCACCATCGAGGGCGGCGAGCGAGTCATCGCGCAGGCGCGTGAACCCTTCAGCGACAATCGCCGCCATGATCGACTCGCGATCGGGAAAGTGGTGGTACGGCGCCTGGTGGCTGACGCCGGCGCGGCGCGCCACCTCCCGCATCGAAAAGCCCTCAAGCCCCTCGGACGCGATCAGCCCAAGGCTGGCGTCGAGGATCGTGCGGCGAAGATTGTCCGGAGCGACTCTCACCGGGCTTCAATAAATCTTCGCTTGACAGTGTCAAGCTCCAAGCTAGACAGTGTCAAGAATACGGCAGCCGGATAGCTCTCCGGGAGGCGAGATCGTGCAGAAAGCCAATTTTTTTCAGTCTCTTACGCTGGGAATTGCAGGGCTCGCGCTGCTCGGGTGCGGCGCCGGCGAGGACGTTGCTGCGCGGCAGGAGAACCAGGGCCCACTAGTCGAGATCGTGGCCGTGCAGCCGCTCTCGGCAGCGGGCACGATCCAGGCGAGCGGCCTCATTGGCTACAAGCGCGAACCGCAATTGGCGTTCACGTCTCCGGGCGTTGTCAGCGCGCTGCAAGTGGACGCGGGCGACGTCGTGCGGCGCGGCCAGCGACTTGCCGTGCTTCGCCGCACAAGCGTCGGCTCGAACACCGATGAGGCAGCTCTCGCACGCGCAAACGCCGTTCGCGATTTGGAACGCACGCAAGAATTGTTCGATCGCGGGTTTGTTTCGCAAGCGCGCCTCGATGATGCGCGGCTCGCGGTTGAACGCGCACGCGATACTTCAACGCTCACCGCGCCTGCCGATGGCGTCGTGCTGCGCCGGCTGGCGGAGACCTCGCAAACAGTGGCCGCCGGCGCGCCGATCTTCATATTCGGCGAAACCGCGTCCGGCCTTGTGGTGCGGGCGCCGGTGTCCTCCACCGAAGCAGCGCGCGTGCGTGTTGGCGATCTCGCCAGTGTGAGCGTAGCCGGCGGGGCGCCGCTGCAAGGGCGCGTGACGCGCGTTGGCGCCAAGGGCGCGGACGGCACGGGCGCTTTCGAGGTCGAAGTCGACATCACCGGTGCTGAAGGGCTGCGGAGCGGCACAGTTGCGCAAGTCGAGATCGCCGCGGCAGCTGGCGCCGCGCAGGAATCGGCAATCTTGGTGCCGACATTGTCATTGCTGGATTCACGCGCTGACCAAGGCGTGGTGTTCGTCGTGGACGCCGACAACATCGCCAGACGACGCAGCGTGCGCACATCGGGTGTTACGCAAGACGGCGTGCTCGTCGTCGAAGGCCTCGCGGCAGGCGACCGCGTCGTCTCCGCTGGCGCTGCTTATGTGCAGGACGGCGCCACGGTGCGCATCGCGGCCGCTAGCTAAATGCAGGCGCTCACTCGCTTCTTCGTCGACCGCTGGCAGTTCACCACGGTTCTCTTCCTGCTGCTCGGCGCGCTGGGCGTGGGCGCCATCCTGGCGATCCCCAAGGCGGAAGATCCGATCGTTGAATTTCCTGGCGTCGCCGTCGCCGTGGTGTTGCCTGGCGCCGATGCCGAGCAGATGGAGCGGCTCGTCGCGATTCCGATCGAAGACGCCATAAACGCCATCGAAGACATCCGCGAAATCCGCTCCTCCAGCCGCGCTGGCGTGGCGGTGATTTCGGTGGAGTTCAATTGGGGCGCCGACGCTGAAGAGAAATTCGGCGAAGTCGTGCGCGAGCTTAACCTCGTGCGCCCGCGCCTGCCGGACGGCATCGTCGATATCCGCTCGCGCCGCTTCAATCCGGCGCAAACCAGCATCGTGCAAGTGGCGTTGACCAGCGACGACGCGCCATTTCGGCAACTGGAATCTTACGCCAAGGCACTGCGCGACTCGCTTGAGCGCGCGCCAGGTGTGCAGCAGGCGGAAGTGTGGGGCGCCCCGCCCGCAGAAGTGCGTGTCGCTGCAAACCTCGATCAGCTCGCTGCCTATCGTTTGCCGCTAACGGCGGTGGCGGACGCCTTGCAGCGCGAAGGCTTGGACACACCGATCGGCGCTGTCGAAGCGGGCGGGCGGCGGTTTAACGTGCAGGCCTCCGGCTCCTACAACAGCATCGATGAAATTCGCGGTGTGGCTTTGCGCGCGGATCGCGGCTCAGTGCTGACCGTAGGCGATGTGGCGGAGGTTGGTTGGGCGAACGACGAGCGCGCCCACATCACTCGCTTCAACGGCCAGCGCGCCGTCTTCGTCAGCGCCCGCACCCGTTTGGGCGAGGACATCTTCCCTGTTCTGGAAGGCGCCCGCGCGCGCATCGAGGCGTTTAGCGAAACGCTCCCCGAAAATATCACGCTGCATCGAGGCTTCGACCAGTCCGAAACAGTAAGCCAACGGCTCGGTAGTCTTGCGCGCGATTTCGGCATTGCCATCGTGCTCGTTCTGCTGACGCTGCTGCCGCTCGGTTTGCGCGCATCGGCGGTAGTGATGGTCTCCATCCCGCTCTCGCTGGCCATGGGCGTCACCGCGATGCACGCGCTTGGCTATTCCCTGAACCAGCTTTCAATTGCTGGCTTCGTGCTGGCGCTCGGGCTTTTGGTGGATGACAGCATCGTCGTCACCGAAAATATCTCGCGGCACTTGCGCAACGGCCTGGCGCCCCGCGAAGCGGCGATCGCCGGCGTGCAAGAAATCAATATCGCGGTGATCGGCTGCACTGCGACGCTGTTGCTGGCGTTTCTGCCGATCATGGCGCTGCCGGAAGGCGCCGGCGCATTCGTGCGATCGCTGCCGGTGGCGGTCGTCGTCACGATCATCGCATCGCTTATCGTAGCACTAACGATTATTCCGTTCTTGGCGAGCCGCTGGCTGCCGCGGGACGCCGCCGGCAAACATAACCCGTTCCTCGATACGCTAATGGGCGCGATCCATGCGTTCTACCGCCCCGCTCTGCATCTCGCGTTGATGCATCCGCGCAAGACGGTGATCGTGGCGCTTGCGGGTTTCGTGTTGTCGCTAGGCCTGATCCCGAAGCTCGGGTTTAGTCTCTTCCCAGAGAACGACAGTCCCTACTTCCTTGTAGAGATCGAAACGCCGCAAGGCGCTGCAGTGAGCGAGACTGACCGCGCCGTGCTCTTCGTCGATAACGTGTTGGCATCGCATCCCGAGATCGAGTGGCGCTTTGCCAATTCCGGACGCGGCAACCCACAGATTTTCTACAACGAGATTCCGCCGGAGCAATTGTCCAATGTCGGCCAAGTGTACGCGCGCTTCGGCGAGTGGCATCGCCGTGAAGGCATGGCGAAGCTGGAAGAAATTCGCGCGCAGCTGGATCAATATGCCGGGGCGCGGATCAACCTCCGCCGCTTCACCAACGGCCCGCCGATTGAGGCGCCGATCGCAGTACAAATCAGCGGCGCCGATCTTTCCGCTATCGGCGAGATCGCGGCCGAGGTCGAGCGCATCGTGCGCGAGACGCCTGGCACACGCGATATTGCCAACCCGATGGCCGAGCGATTGATCGACCTCGATCTCGGGATCGATGACGCTGAAGCCGCTTTGCGCGGCGTTCCCGCCGGCTCTATCGACCAAAGCCTGCGGATCGCCATCGGCGGCGCGCCGGTAGCGCAATTCCGCGATCCGGCAGGTGACGCCTTCCCGGTCGTGCTCCGCGCACCGCGCGACAATGCAATGCCCGTCTCGGCGCTTGACCACCTCTACGTTTGGAACACCAGCGGCGAAGCCCTGCCGCTGAGCGAAATCTCCGAACCTCAGATGGAAAGCGGCCCGGCCTCGATCGACCGCCTCCAGCGTCAGCGCACAGCGACGGTGAGCGCCTACACGCAAAGCGGCTATCTGACGACCAATGTCACCGCCGATGTCGCCGAGCGGATCGATGCGATTTCACTGCCCTCCGGCTATGCGATCAATTTCGGCGGTCAGGCTGAAGCGCAGCAGCGCAGCTTCTCGGGACTTGGCCCGGCCATCCTCATCGCGATGTTCGGCATCATGGCCGTGTTGCTCTTGGAGTTCGGCACATTCGCCGTGACCGGCGTCGTCGCCTTCGTCATTCCATTCGGGATCATGGGTGGATTAATCGCACTCTGGATCGGCGGCGAGTCTCTGTCGTTCACCGCCATCATCGGCTTCATCGCGCTGATCGGCATCGAAATCAAAAACTCCATCCTTCTGGTAGAGTTCGCCAATCAACTGCGCGAGCGCGGCGTGGCTTTGGGAGAAGCCATCGAGCGGGCCGGGGAAGTGCGCTTCCTGCCTGTGCTGCTGACCAGTGCGACAGCGATCGGCGGCATGACGCCGCTCTTGCTGGAAGATTCGCCGCTGTTCTCGCCGATCGCCATGGTGCTGATTGGCGGTTTGATTAGCTCGACCTTGATCGCGCGGATCGTAACGCCGGCGATGTATTTGCTGCTGGCGCCTAAGGATAAGGAAGAAGCGGCGGCCTAGTTCGGTGTCGAGGCGATAACGACTGTGCGCTCGAGGCCCGTGTCGCGGTGTACGAGTGCCGCGCGATAAGCCGGCACGTGCTCCATCGAGAGAATGGCGGGCGGGCTCGGGTAGCGCATCGCAGCGACGTCATGCCAGAGGCTGCCAGCCGGCCAAGCCTTGGCCTGGCGCACGATCTCGTGCGAAACACGGTGCGCATCGCGACGATGCCGTATTTGCGATAGTCGGCCCGGCCGGCGCCGTCGCGCGTGTAGCGCAAGAAGTTGACCATGGCAGGCGCATACGTGCCGGGACGCGCCAACAGCCGAGTGATGGCGCCTGCACTCGGCATGTGATCAGGATTGAAGCCGATGGATTGCACATCGGTCGCGACGTTCTCAGTCGACGGGCGCGAGAGAATGCCGCTCGCCACCAGAACACGGATCAGCCCGAGCGCAATACGCGGCGGCGAGAATAGGCGCACGCGGGCAATGAAGGCGTCATCAAAGCTTTCAGTGACGAGCGGCGTTGCGCCATCGCCTGCAGCGAGAATGAACCGCGTCCAGTAGGGATCATCGCCGCCGCCGATGAAGACTTGATCGGCGGTCGATGACCAAAGTTTGCACGCATGCGGCGCCAGTGCGCCATCACCGCCGCGCAAAGCGATGAACCAGACTGGCCCCTTCTCGCGCAACACCGGCTCACGCGCACCAATCAGCCACAGAACGGCGACCAAAACGGCCAAGCCAACGACGGCGAGCAAAACCGCGGTCATCTCAGTTCGACCAATAGATGTGTTCTTGCTCTGCGGTCCACGGCGTATTGAGCGGCACATCGATACGCACCGGTCCTTCGATCAAAGCCGGCCACAGCGGCGCCGGCATCGCGGCGTTCTGCGCTTCGATCATCGCGCGCATGGCGGCGACGCGATCCGGGTGCTGTGCAGAGACCTCATTCTGCTCCGTCGGATCGTCGCGCAGATTGAAGAGCCAAACGCGGTTCGGCGTTTCCGAGACTTGGAGTTTCCAATCGCCGTCACGGACGACCCGGTACGGACCAGAACGCCAAAACAGACGTTGACTCGGCGCGCCCTGCGCTTCGCCGCGTAGATACGGAAGTAAGTTCACGCCATCGAGTTGGGGTTGCGCGGGCGCGCCTGCAGCGGCGGCGGCGGTCGCGAAAATGTCCATGTGCGTGGCCGGGCCTGGGATCGTCGCGCCGCGCGGCAGGCCGGCGGGCCAGCGGATGAAGTATGGCGTACGAATACCGCCTTCGAAGAACGTCGATTTCCAGCCACGAAACGGCGCGTTGATGTCGGCGAGGCCGGTGTACCAGGCGCCGCCATTATCGCTGACGAAAACGACGATGGTGTCTTCGTCGAGACCGTTGTCACGGAGCGCTTGCATCACAGTGCCGACACCGCGATCGAGCGCACGGATCATCGCGCCATAGACGCGCTGCGTGTGATCCGGAATTTCGCCAAGCGCGTCGTAATCTTCACGCGTCGCTTGCAGCGGCGTGTGCACGGCGGTGAAGCTCAGATACATGAAGAACGGGCGATTGCGGTTCGCGTGGATGGCGGTCGCCGCCTCTTCCGCCAAATAGTCAGTCATATAGCCGCGCGGACGCATGCGGCGATCACCATCCGCGCCGTGCCAATCCACAGCGTAAGGCAAGTTCGCCCACAAGAAACGATCAATCGGATCGAAATCGAGCCGAGCATTGACGACGTTTGGATCGCTCGGCGGCAAGAACATCGAGGCGCCCTGCATAACGCCAAGCGCTTCGTTGAAGCCTTGCGCCTCCGGGCGCATGTCCGGCACCTCGCCAAGGTGCCACTTGCCGAGCAGCATGGTGTGATAACCGCGATCGCGCAGCATTTCGGCGATCGTCACCTCGCTCGACGGCAAACCGAGAGTTTCGCGCGGCGGCACATCCGCGAGGCGATCCTCATGAAAGATGGGCTGACGCAGCGCGCTCGGATCGGAGTGCGAGATATAGCGCGCAAACTCGGGCGGCGCGGAAGTGAACTCGAAGCCGAAGCGCGTCGGGTAGCGACCTGTCATCAGAGCCGCACGCGAAGGCGAGCACGTTGCGTTGCTTGTGTAGCCCTGCTCGACGATGACGCCATCACGGCCGATCGCGTCGATGTTCGGCGTTTGCACCACGCCGGCGACGCCACCGCCATTTATCGAGATGTCGTTATAGCCGAGATCGTCGACGACGATGACGATGATATTGGGCGCCCGCTCGCCGGCGGACGCCTCAGCCGGGCCTTGCGACCACACCACATCGGTGTTCGCACTGATCGGATGCCGCAAATTGCCGAGGATGCCCGGCAGATAGTACCAATAATTCTGCCAGAGCAAAAACCCACCCAGGCCGAGCAGCGCCAGCGCGCCGCCGACGATCGCAAGACGTTTCATCATACGCCCCTTCAGAAACGCAGCCGGTGAAAGCGATTTATGCCGCCAGCGCTCGGCAACGAGATCACGTCGCCATCACGCATCGCCCAGACCGGGCCGTCAAAAGTCGTGCGCGCATCGCGCTCGAAGGTCGAGGACAGGCCAGGAATTGGCGTTTGTGGCAGCAAGTGCGTGAGCGCTAGCGCGCCTACGCCCGCTTCTTGGGCCACGGCGCCGGCATCTTGCGGGCTGGTGTGATAATCCAGAATGTCGTGGAAGATGACGCCAACATTGGTTCGGCCGCTGCTCTGCGCCGCGCTTTCCATAATGGCGTTCAGGCGCGGTGAAATCGCTTCGTGGATCAGGAGATCGGCGCCACGCGCATTCAGTGCAAGCGAGTCCGAACGCGAGGTGTCGCCACTGATGACTATGCTGCGGCCGCCATACTCAATCCGGAAGCCGACGGCTTCGGTTGGCGCATGGATGACCGGAAACGCCGTAATACGCACGCCATCGGCTTCGTGCAAAACGATCGTAGCGGACCCTTGCGGGATTTCGAATTCGCGTGCGACGAGGCCGCCTCCGGTGGGCGGCATGATCTCAGGGCCGTGGTGATTTGTGCGATAGCCGGAGTCGATTGCATACGCTTCGTTCAAGCCAGCAGCGATGCGCGCGGCGCCTGTGGGGCCGACGAGCTGCAGCGGTGTTTGCGATGTGCCCGTCGCCCAGTGCTGCAACGCCAGCGGCGCAAGTCCGTCGAAATGGTCAGAATGAAGATGCGAGAGGTAAACCGCTTCGACATCGCCAGCGTTCACGCCCATCAGCGCTAAAGTTTCGGCTGCGCCCTCCCCAGCATCGAACACGAACACCCGCTCGCCAGCAACGACGGCTAGGCACGGGCCAGCGCGCGTGCGGTCTGGCAACGGCGAGCCGGTGCCGCAGAACACGGCGTGCAACCCGTCCGGGAGCTGCGCCGAGAGCGAATCGGACATGCCTTGCGCGGCGGCGCGCTGAAGAATGCGGGTCGCGATTTCGCCGCGATAGAAGTATGCGCCCGCGCCGAGCGCGGCGATCAAGGCAATCCCCGCAAGCCACGGCCAAATTTTGCGTGCCATTCGCGTTTCCCCACCCTTGCGCGCGCTCGAATAAATCGGCACTATGGGTGCCACTATATGCAGATCGGCGCCGCCGGTCAATCGCGGGGAGTTGGATATGCGGGTATTGAGAACGCCGGACGAACGCTTCGCGGATCTGCCTGACTTCCCTTACGCACCGCACTACACCGAAATCAGCGGCCCGGATGGCGTGAAGCTCCGCATCGCGCACATTGATGAAGGCCCGCGCGATGCCTCGCCCGTGCTGCTGATGCATGGCGAGCCGACGTGGTCGTTCTTGTATCGCAAGATCGTGGCGGGCTTGGTCACCAAAGGCCATCGCGTCGTTGCGCCTGATTTGGTCGGCTTCGGCCGTTCGGACAAACCAGCAGAACGCGAGGACTATACGTACGAGCGGCACGTCACATGGATGAGCGATTGGCTGGTCGCCAACGACCTCAAAGATATCACGCTGTTCTGCCAGGACTGGGGCGGCCTGATCGGACTGCGTTTGGTCGCCGCGTTTCCGGAGCGCTTTGCGCGCGTCGTCGTCGCCAATACCGGGCTGCCGACAGGCCACGGCGCGACACCGGGTTTCGAAGCATGGCTCGCCTTTAGCCAAGGCGTGCCGGAGTTTCCCACGAGCCAGATCGTCAATGGCGGCGCCGTGCGCACGCTCTCCGAAGCAGAGCGCGCCGCATACGACGCGCCGTATCCCGATGAGAGCTACAAAGCCGGCGCGCGCGTCTTTCCGGCTTTGGTGCCGGTGCGCGAAGGCATGGCATCGGTGCAAGAAAACATTGCCGCGTGGGCCGTGCTCGAGAAATTTGACAAGCCGTTCCTCACGGCGTTCAGCGACAGCGATGCCATCACCAAGGGCGGCGAAAAGCCATTCCAAACCAAAGTGCCCGGCGCAAAGGCGCAAGAGCATGTCACTATCGTCGGCGGCGGACACTTCCTGCAGGAAGATCAACCCGAGCAGATCGCCGACGTCATCGATGCGTTCGTTGCCCGAACGCGTTGAGCTGATGGCGACAAAAGCGGAAACCACGGAGACCGACGGCCGGCGCCTGCGCGCCGATGAGAGCCGCCGGCGTATCGCGCAAGCGATGCTCGATCTGGTGCGCGAAGGCGAAGTGACGCCCAGCGCCGAGACCGTGGCCGAGCGCGCTGGCGTCGGCAGACGCACGGTGTTTCGGCTCTTCAACGATATGGAGGGCGTGTACCGGGAGATGCACGCGATCATGGTGGCGAAGCTCGCGCCGATGTTCGCGGCGCCGTTCGATGGCGCGACGTGGCGCGAACGACTTGATGAAGTCATTGAGCGACGCGCCCGCATGTTCGAGGAAATGCTGCCGATAAAATCTGCGGCCGACGCGCACCGCTATCGCTCTGCGTTTCTGCAGAATGAGCACAAAAAGCTTACACGGCTGCAGCGACAGACGATGCTGGCGGTGCTTCCTGAAGCAATTGCCGCGCAAGCTGAGCGCATCGAAGCGCTGGACTTGGCGTTGAGCTTTGAAGCATGGCGGCGCTTGCGTCAGGAGCAGCGGCTGCCGCCGCGGCAAGCCGCGGTCGTGCTGCGCAGGATTGTGCGCGCGCTGATGGGCTAGCGGGCGCGCAGCTTTGGTGGGAGCATGCGCGCGCATGAACATCAATCCCGACCGCGTGCCGGTTATCGTCGGCGCTGCACAGGTCAACGATAGGCCAAATGATCCGTTTGCCGGATTGGATTCGCTTGGCTTGATGGCAGCGGCCGCGCGCGGCGCTGATGGTGACGCAGGTGGCGGCTGGTTAAGCGCGTTGGACTCGGTCGCAGTCGTCGATCAACTCTCCTTTCCAGAACTCGGCGATCTCTCATCCAAGCTAGCCGCCGAACTCGGTGCAACTCCGCAGCTTTGCTACAAATCGCGCTACCCGAGTGGCGCGAGCCCCATTCGCATGCTGAACGAGGCGGCAACGCGGATTGCTGCAGGCGAAATCGAATCCGCTCTCATCGCCGGCGGCGAGGCGCTAAGAACGGCAGCACAGCGTAAAGCAGCGCGCGGTGATCAAGGCGAAGACGCGATGCGCGCGGCCTCAACGCGTCGCAGACCAGAAGCAGCGCTGGACTACGGATTGGTAACGCCCACGGACATTTATCCCCTCTACGAAAACGCCACGCGTGCGGCATGGGGCCAGACGTTGGCGGAGGCGCAGCGCGAGAGTGCGGAGATGTGGTCGCGTATGTCTGAGGTCGCGGCGCGCAATGAGCATGCGTGGTTGCGCAAAGCGATTTCGGCTGAAGACATTCTGACAATCTCGCCCGACAATCGCCCGATCGCGTTCCCCTATTCCAAGCTGATGGTGGCCAACTCCTCTGTGAACCAAGGCGCGGCGTTCATCGTCACGAGCCTTGCAGCAGCAAAGCGGCACGGCATTGCGGAAGATCGCATAGCTTATGTCGGCTACGGCGCGGCGGCGGATGAGCCGGGCGGCGTGATGGCGCGCGATCATTACAGCCGTTCCGCCAGTATGATCGTGTCGCTAACGCGCGCGCTTGAAGTGAACGGCGCGCAAACAGCGGATTTCGATGCCGTCGAGCTCTACTCCTGTTTTCCATGCATTCCGAAAATGGCACGGCGAGTGCTAAATTGGCCGAGCGATCAGCCAGTGACGGTGTTCGGCGGATTGACGTTCGGCGGCGGGCCGATCGGCAATTATATGAGCCACGCGGTGGCGAGCATGCTGGAGGCGCTGCGCGGCGGCGCCCGGCGGGGTTTGCTGTTCGCCAATGGCGGGTTCGCCAACCAGAACCACACCATCGTTCTAACCAGGGATCCAGCAGGCGCGGCATCCACACCGCGCTCTTTCGATTTTCACGCCGATGCTGACAGCGCTCGCGATCCCATTCCAACATTGGCGGAAGAGTACGCAGGGTCGGCGACGATTGAGACGTACACAGTGCTTTATCGGCGTGATGGCAGCGTTCGCGTTGGCGTCATTGTAGCGCGGTCACCCGCGGGAGAGCGCGTTCTTGCGCACGTGCCGCCGGAAGACATGCAAATCCTGGCGTTTCTCACCGATGGCACTGCCGAGCCAGTGGGCGCGTCGGGCCATGTTCGTCGTGAAGGCGCGCACGCGATCTGGCGTATGTGAGGGTCACGGCCCAGGCGCGATCAACGCTGTGCGAAAGCCGATGTGCGACGTGCCAAGATCAGCTTCCTGTGGTTGCCGCGCCGATGGCGTGTAGCGCGCGCAGAAATTTGGCGCGCACAGGAATGAGCCGCCCTTTATCGCACGCACGCCGAGCGCAGGGTCGGCTTCGTTCACACCGTTCGGAAACTGCGCGCGCATGGCGGCCGATGGTTGATGCGTCGGGTAATACGGCGTCGAGGTCCATTCCCAAACATTGCCGAGAATATCGTGCAGGCCCAAGGCATCGGCCTCGAAACAGCCGGCGGGCGCTGTGCGTAAAAAGCCATCTTCGCTTGTATTACGGAACGGAAAAACGCCCTGCCACGTGTTCGCGCCATAGCGAGCCGCGCCACCTTCGCCGGCAGAAACGGCGACATCGCCGCCAAGACGCGCGGCATGCTCGTATTGCTCTTCCGTTGGCAGCACGCGGCCTGCCCAATCGGCATAGGCGCTAGCGTCGGCGTAAGTGACGTGCACGACCGGATGGGTGGGTTCGTTGCTACTGCCGGGGCCAAGTGGATGGCGCCAATCGGCGCCGCTCACATATGACCATGCGCTCGCGCCAAAGACGGCCGAGCCGGGCCCACCTTTTTCCGCCGGCTGGCGCTCAGCCTCTGTGACATAGCCCGTAGCGCCAACAAACGCTGCAAACTGCGCGTTGGTGACTTCGTGGCGATCGAGCCAGAAGCCTTCGACGTTGGCGGTGTATGCCGGCGTTTCTTCCGGATGCCCGGCGCCCCCTCCCATCTCTACGTCGCCGCCAGGGATCCAAACCATGCCGCCACGCTCATTCGCCCATTGGGTGACCCCCGCACAGACGCGTGACCCATCAACAGAGCGCGGCGCACAGGACGCAAGCGCAGCCACGAGTGCGAGCGATAGCAACCCGCCGCTGCAGGCATTCATTCGCAAGGGCGCTGGCCGAGCGACGACGCGACATTCTGACCACGGGACGCGCATGCATTCTTGCCTTCGCCGCTCTGGGCTTCCAACTGCGCAACATAAGCACTGTCTGAGAAATTAATTCTGTCTATACTCACGCTCAAGCACTTAGGAGGCGGCCTTTCGTGCGGCGCCCAGAGCCCGCGCGCGCTTGCTCGTCGAATGTTCTCCTGTCGCACGGATTCCGACGGCTAATGGCAAAAACCCCAACCCCGTATGGCGACAGCACACCGGCGCCCGTAAAGCCCGAGGTGGTGGCGCCGCCGCCTGTGTTGCGAGATGAGCTCCCTTACCGCTTGCGGCAACAAGCGATCCTCGGCGAATTTGGCCGTTTCGCAATGCAATCGCGCGACCTTGATAAAATTCTTCAGCATGCTGCCGAGTTATGCGCGGAAGGGCTTGAGGCGCCGTACGCAAAGGTTCTGGAATACATCCCACAAGGAAACCGTCTTGAGGTGCGTGCTGGCGTCGGCTGGGCGCCCGGCTCTATCGAAGATGTTGCGCTAGGGGCGGACTTAGAATCTCCGGCAGGCTACGCGTATCATACCGGTCAATCTGTGATCTCTAACCACTTGCACGAGGAGGCTCGGTTCCGAACCCCTTTATTGCTCGCCAACCATGGCGTGAAACGCGCGATCAATGTCCTGATCGAACGAGGCAACAACCCCGCGCAAAATTACGGCGTGCTGGAAGTGGACAGCCCCGATCCCGGACAGTTCGATCGGCCAGACGCTGATTTCCTCGCCGTTTTTGCTGGTCTCGTAGGCATCGCAATCGAACGGCAACAAGCCGACGCGAAGCTCGCTCAGGCGTTGGAGTATCAGGCCCTGCTAACGCGCGAGATGAGCCACCGGGTCAAAAACAGTCTTATGTCGGTGGTGAGCTTGCTCCGCGTGCAATCGCGGGGCGCACAATCCGAGGAAGTCGAGCATGCTCTCGACGACGCGAGTTCGCGCGTCGAGACGATCGCGCAGGTGCATGATCATTTGTGGCGCGGCGAGGCGATCAGCTTCATCGAGCTCAGCGATTTTGTAAGCGAACTCTGTAAGAAAATGAATGAGACGACACCTGCCCACACGATTAGCTGTGAGGCCGATGCGCTCGTGCTTTCGGCCGATCACGCGGTGCCGCTTGGTCTGCTGATCAATGAGCTCGTAACCAACGCCTCCAAATACGCTTACCCTGACGGGTCAGGCATAATCAAAGTTTCCGCGCGCAAGCGAGAGGGGCACTTGGAGATCGAAGTGGCGGATCAGGGCGTGGGGTTGCCCGAAGGGTTTAACATCGACCAACCTCGTAAAAGCCTTGGGTTCAGACTGATTAGCGGCTTTGTTCGCCAGCTTGGTGGGCGCTTACTTGTCGGGAAGAACGAGCCAAGTGGTGCGCGTTTTACGGTCGAAATGCCCATTCTGGATCAAGCCAACTGACGTGGCACGTTTGGCTTGAACAGGCAAAAAACAGGAATTCCATTGCAACCGTTCGTTTTTTGCGCTAAAAGGCGCTTATCGAATTCGTACTGGTTCGGATATTTCCTTCGCCTGTGGTCAGCTCTTTGAGCAAGTCGCGGCCCCGGACCTACCCTTCACCATCCTCGAGCTTGGTCACGTAGCGCATCTGCGCGCCGTGAATTCTGTATACAAGGCACTCTCAATGACTACTGGAACCGTGAAATGGTTTAACAGCCAAAAAGGCTTTGGCTTCATTCAACCTGACAATGGCGGCCCGGACGTTTTCGTCCACATTTCCGCCGTCGAACGCGCGGGCTGGACTTCGCTTGCCGAAGGCCAAAAGCTCAGCTTCGAAAGCGAAAAAGACAGCCGCAGCGGCAAGATGTCGGCCGGCCAGCTCGTCGCCGCCTAAAGAATGATCTGCGTAACGGCATAAGCCGAGGCGCAAGCATTTATCGATTGTGGGGCGGGTCGGCTTGCGTCGACCCGCCTCGCTTCTTTGCAGAACTCTAGGAGTCGCTATGACAACCTCGCTCTTCGCAGTCGGACAAAGCGTCTCCGTCGCTGTTTCCAAACTGTATCGTCACCCCGAAGGCGCTTATCGCGTCATAGGCGCGATGCCGAATTCCGGCGGCTCAACGCTCTATCGCATCAAAGGCGATCTTGAGAAGTTTGAGCGAGTCATCGCCGAGATCCATCTCACCGAAGCCTGAACGAGCACGAGCGCCGAGGGAACCACACCTTCGCGCCCGAGTTTACCTGCCCTCGCAACGCCGCGGAGGCAGGCATGATCAAATGGGCTCTGATATTTCTCGTCATCGCGCTCGTAGCGGGCCTTTTTGGGCTGTCAGGCCTCGCAGGCGCGGCCGTTGATATTGCGATGTTCCTATTTGGCGCAGCGCTGCTGATTTTCCTCGTGCTGCTCGTGCTCGGCTACACGGTTTACAAGAAGATCACCTAATCGCCGTGAGCGGGTTGCCGACCTAACCGGTTTGAAATCCCACCGTATGCAACTCAATCATCTCGGGCGGCGTTCGCCTCCATAAGGAGCGGCGTCATGGGCGAATACACTCGAATAGATGGCATCGGTCACACCGACTGCTTGCCAATATGAGAATTGCCCAGATCGCACCTCTCGCGGAGAGCTGCCCGCCTGCGCTGTACGGCGGCACCGAGCGCGTCGTTTCCTACATAACCGAAGAACTCGTTGACCAAGGCCACGAGGTAACGCTGTTCGCGAGCGGCGATTCCATCACGGCAGCCGAACTCGATGCTTGCTCCGATCGGGCGTTGCGACTGAGCCCCCATGTCATCGATGCCCTGCCGCACAACATGGTCATGCTGGAAAAGGTCGCCCGGCGTGCGCACGAGTTCGACGCATTACATTTCCACATCGATCTCATGCACGCCCCAGTGGTGCGCAGCTTCGCGCACCGAACCGTCACAACGCTCCACGGCCGGCTAGATCTCCCCGATCTCCGCCCCTTCTACGCCGCATTCCCCAATCTCCCACTCGTCTCCATCTCCCATTCACAGCGCCTACCCATGCCGCCCGTGAACTGGATCGGCAATGTGTACCACGGCCTGCCGCGCGATCTGCTGTCGTTCCAATCTGCATCACAAAGTGGCGGTTATCTCGCGTTTCTCGGCCGCATCTCGCCGGAGAAACGGCCAGATCGCGCTATCGAGATCGCGGCGCGCGCCGGGTTGCCGCTCAAGATCGCAGCGAAGATCGATCGCGTGGATCGCGCTTACTGGGACGATTGCATCGCGCCGCTCGTGCGAGCTCATCCGAACGTCGAGTACGTGGGCGAGATTGGCGAACATCAGAAAGCGAGCTTTCTAGGCGCTGCACGGGCCTTGCTGTTCCCGATCGACTGGGAAGAGCCGTTCGGCTTGGTGATGATCGAGGCTATGGCTTGCGGAACGCCCGTGATCGCCTTTGGTCGGGGCTCGGTGCCTGAGGTCATCGACGACGGCGTGACCGGCTTCATTGTGCACACTGTCGACGAAGCGGTTGGCGCACTTGAAAAGATTGGCGGTCTGGATCGCGCCGCTGTGCGCAAGAGGTTTGAGACACGCTTCACTGTTGAGCGCATGGTGCGCGACTATGTTGATATTTATGCGGGCTTCACCGCCGAGCCGATGACGCAAGCGTTTGTCGCCACCGACCGGCCCGCGCCCGAGCAACTCGCTCTCTAAGCGGGAGAACTGATTGACCATTTTGAGCAAAGCATCAGCCGAGGCGGAGATCGCCGCATTGGACACCGGCCCTATTTTGGTGCCAGCAGAGACCTCTCTACAGGAGCACAGACCGCGGGCGCTGAAACACGGCGACACCTTCGCGGTGTACGACCACAATGGCGATATTCTCGCGGGCGCCGGAAGCCCCGAAGGTCTCTTCCATGCCGACACTCGATATCTCTCGCGCCTCCAGCTTTCCATAAACAACGCGCGTCCGATGCTGCTGAGTTCCGGCCTGCGCGACGACAACGCGGCCTTGATCTGCGACCTGTCGAATCCCGATTTGCACGATTCCACAGGGCGTTGCGTGCTGAAGCACGATCAGCTTCACATCCGCCGTGTCAGGCTGTTGTGGGATGCGGTTGCATACGAGCGTATTGCGCTGAAGAATTTTGATCAGGCGCCGCTTCGCATTCGCCTGGCCCTCACGTTCGCCGCAGATTTCGCCGACATCTTCGAGGTCCGCGGCGCGACCCGGGCCCGCCGAGGCCGCCACGAAAAGGAAAAGCTCAGCGCAGATTCGGTGACCCTTGCCTACACCGGCCTAGATGATCGGCTCCGCGAAACTCAGTTAAGGTTCGAACCGGCGCCGACGACACTCAAATCGCACTTTGCCGAATACCTTATCGACCTTGCGCCCGGAGAGACCAAGGCGCTCTTTATTGAGATTGGCTGTGACCCACTGCCACCGGTCCAATCCGCGCGCCGCGCGTTTTTTCGCGCCTTCGTAAACGCACGCAGAAGCTTGCGAGCGTCCTCATCACTGGCGGCGTCGATCGACACATCGAATGAGATCCTCAACGAAGCCATGCGCCGTAGCGTGTCCGATCTCTACATGTTGTGCACGCAAACACCCGAAGGGCTATTTCCGTACGCTGGCATTCCATGGTTCAGCACCGCGTTCGGGCGCGACTCCATCATCACTGCGCTGCAGACGCTATGGTTCGATCCGTCCATCGCGAGAGGCGTCCTGGGACATCTGGCGGCCAATCAGGCGACAGAGATTGATCTGCATGCAGATGCAGAGCCCGGAAAAATTTTACACGAGTTGCGGCGCGGCGAGATGGCGGAGCTGGGAGAAGTCCCCTTCCGCCGTTATTATGGCAGCGTCGATTCCACGCCGCTGTTTGTCATGCTGGCCGGCGCTTATCTGGAACGCACGGACGACATCGAAACGCTCCGCGAGCTTTGGCTGAACATCGAAGCGGCGTTGAACTGGATCGATGAGTACGGCGACCGTGATCGCGATGGCTTCGTTGAGTATTTCCGCCAAACCGATGAAGGACTCGCCAATCAAGGCTGGAAAGATAGCCAAGATTCCATCTCACACGCGGATGGCGCCCTCGCGCAAGGACCGATCGCGCTGGTGGAGGTCCAAGCCTACGTCTATGCGGCGTGGCGTGCCGCAGCCGATATTTCGCGGCGGCTAGGAGATGACACGCGGGCAAAGCACTTGGACACCCGCGCAGAAGCACTCCGCCGCCGCTTTGACACGCACTTCTACGATGAAGCGCTTGGCACCTATGTGCTGGCGCTCGACGGTGAAAAGCGGCCGTGCCGTGTGCGCAGTTCAAATGCTGGACACGCGCTGTTCGCTGGAATCGCATTTCCAGAGCGTGCGGCGACGGTCGCCAGCACGCTGATGGGTTCGTTCTCCGGTTTCGGCATTCGTACATTGGCGACATCGGAAGCGCGCTACAATCCGATGAGCTACCACAACGGCTCGATCTGGCCGCACGACAACGCGCTTATAGCAGCCGGCTTCGCGCGCTACGGACTGCGCCAGCAAGCCGCGCAAATCTTTGAAGGCCTGTTCGAGGCGTCCACCTATATGGACCTTCGCCGTCTGCCCGAACTCTTCTGTGGATTTCCGCGCCAGCGTGGCGCCGGGCCAGTATTCTATCCGGTAGCTTGTTCACCTCAGGCGTGGGCGACGGCGGCCCCAATCCTCATGATGCAATCCTGCTTGGGACTACGCATCGATCCGCGCGGCAAGCGCGTGAGTTTTGAGCGGCCGACTTTGCCATCCTTCCTGGATGAAGTCGTCGTGCGCGGCCTCTCTGTGGCTGATGCGAGCGTTGACGTTTCTCTCATGCGCTCGGGACAAGACGTGCTTGTGCAAGTCATCCGCCGCTCAGGCGATTGCGAGATCGTCACCACCGCCTGACGGCGGCAGGATCGAAGCTTGTTACGCCTCCATGAACTGCATTGCAGCCAGTTTTGCGTACAATCCGCCCCGCGCGACGAGAGACGCGTGGTCGCCCTCTTCCACTACGCAGCCCGCGTCCATCACGACGATGCGATCCGCCTCCAACACTGTCGCGAGACGGTGAGCAATCACCAGCGTGGTCCGCCCTTTGCGGGCTTCAGCGAGCGCGGCTTGAACATATCGCTCGTTTTGCGCGTCCAGCGCGCTGGTAGCTTCGTCGAGCAATAGCACCGGCGCATCCCGCGCCAGCGCGCGCGCCAACGCCAGGCGCTGGCGCTCTCCACCCGACAGGGCTTTGCCACGATCTCCGACGAGCGCGTCCAATCCGCCTCTTGGTTCTAGGAAAGCCCAGGCTTCGGCGCGCCGCGCCGCGCTTTCGAGCGCAGCGAAACTTGCGTCCGGACGGCCGAGCGCGATGTTTTCGCCCGCTGTTCCGGAAAACAGATGCGCGTCCTGGGACACGTACGAGAAGCGCGTGCGCCAAACGCGTGGATCCGCCTCTTGCGCTTCTACGCCATCAAGCAATAGCCGGCCGGCCTGTGGGTCATAGAAACGCAACAACAGCCGAAACACCGTACTCTTGCCAGCGCCGGACGGGCCGACCAGTGCAACGGTTTCACCAGGCTTCACCGTCAGCGAGAAGTCCCGCAATGCCGAACGCTCGCCGGCGCCGGGATAGGCGAAAGAGACGCGCTCAAACTGCACCAAGCCGCGGCCGGGTTCAGGAAGCGCGACAGGGAAAGCCGGCGCGGCAATGTCGGGTTTTTCAGCAAGTATTTGGGTCAGACGCTCGGTTGCGCCTGACGCCTTCAGCACATCGCCCCAGACCTCCGACAACATGGCGCCATTGCTTGCCGCCAGAATGGCGAACAAAACGAACTGCGCCAGCGCGCCAGGCGTCATCTCTTCTGCAAGCACAGCGCGCGCACCCAGCCACAGAACCAAAGCAACGCCGAGGAACATGACGCTGATCGCACCGGCCGTGAGTTGCGCACGTGCACGAATGCGTTGGCGCGCGGCGTCGAAAGCCTTTTCCACCGCCGCGCGAAAGCGCGCGCGCATATCATCTTCGCGGCCAAAGGCCTGCACAGTGTCGATCGCGTCAATACTCTCAGAGGCCGACGACGAGGCATCGGCGATGCGGTCCTGCGCAGCGGTAGCCAACGTGCGAACACGGCGACCAAACAATAAGATCGGCCCGAGCATGGACGGTATGATCAAGAGCAGCAGGCCGGCGAGTTCGGCATTGGTGATTGCCAACATCACGGACGCGCCGATCAATGTAATCGTAGCGCGCGTTGCGATCGAGGCGGTGGACCCAACGAGGTTCTCCACCATGGCCGCATCAACCGTCAGCCTCGACAACACTTCGCCGGTGCTGACGCGTGTGAAATAGCCTGGCGAAAGGGACAATAGGTGGTCGTAAACATCCGCGCGCAGGTTCGCGACGATGCGCTCACCGATCTTGCTGACGAAGTAAAAGCGGCCGGCGGAGAACACCGCCATCAGCAGCGCCACAACCCCGAGGCCCATGAAAGCGCGGTCTACCGCTGCCGGATCGCCGGCTACAAAGCCGTGATCGATGACCCCGCGAAACGCGAGCGGCACCGCAAGACCCGCGGCGGCGGCCAAAAGCAAAAATACCGCGGCGGCGATCAGATCCAGGCGGTGGCGGCCGAGGTAAGGCAGCAAGCGCTGCAAAGGCCGGATGTCGCGCCCGCGCTGTCGCTTCTCTGCAGCGAGACCCACGCTCGCCACATGCTCCGCGCCGTAGCTCGGCCGATCCGTATCTGTCTGGGTCATGCTGGGATGTGGCATGCGCAATGGTCGTCGCCAAGGCCAGGCGCATGACACGCACTGGTAGGCCTAGAAGACGAATGCTTGGAAAAATGGTGGACCCTAGCGGGATCGAACCGCTGACCTCCTGCATGCCATGCAGGCGCTCTCCCAGCTGAGCTAAGGGCCCATCTCGCGAAGGCGCTCAGCAATTGCCGAAGCGCCCCGGTTTTGGGAAGGACGGAACCTACGCTGCGCCCAATTTGTGTTCAAGCGCCGTGCGCCAATCGGCCTCAACGGCTCTCGTCTTCGTCTCCGCCGCCGATCGGACCAATCTCGTCTTCCGGGAACTCTTCTTCGTCTTCAAGCATCGGCACGCTGTCGTCGTCAGCGGCGTCATCGCCCAAATCGTCGCCATCGGCCTCCGAGAAACCTTCTGGCAGTTCGTCGCCGGTTGCGGGATCATCGGCATCGTCATCATCGGTGATGATCGGCTCGACGTCGGCCTCGCTATCCACTTCGGGCGTGGCCTCTGCGTCCTCTTCATCGTCGTCGCCGGCGGTTTTCGCCTTGGCGTCTTCGACTTCCTCGTCATCCTCGTAATTCGGCTCGTTGGCGGCCGCGCGGCCGCGCCCGCGGCGCGCACGCACGCCTTCCTCAGCCGGATCAAAGCTGGTGGTGCACTTGGGGCAGACGGCCGGGCGACGGCTCAAATCGTAAAACTTCGCCCCGCAGTTCGGGCACACCTGCTTCGTGCCCAAATCGGTCTTGGCCAAAAGGCTCTCCCTCATTCCCGGGCGGGGCGCCCCCCACGCGGGGCGCTCGCTTGCCACCTCCGAGACCGCCTGTCAAAAGCTTTGTCATCCCATTCCAAGCGGCTGCCGATTAGGTGTCGTCATGCTTCTAAAGGCGCGCGTCGCCGAGCCGCTGCGGGGCCGAGCCCGTCCCCCCGGCGATAAATCGATCTCCCACCGCGCCCTCATCCTGGGCGCGCTGGCCCATGGCGTCAGCGAAATCGAGGGTCTGCTCGAATCCGAGGACGTTATGAACACCGCCGAAGCGGTCCGTCTCTTGGGGGCCCAGGCTGAGAAAGCGGGCGACGGCACTTGGCGCGTGGAGGGCGCCGGCGGCTTCCGGCAGCCTGGCGAGACCATCGATTGCGGCAACTCGGGCACCGCGGCGCGCCTTCTGGTCGGCGCAGTGAGCGGCTTCAAACTCAGCGCCCGCTTCGATGGCGATCAATCCTTGCGCAAGCGGCCAATGAATCGCGTGATCGCGCCGCTTTCGCAAATGGGGGCGCGGTTCGACTCTACCGAAAACCGCCTGCCGCTGATCGTGCATGGCGGCAAACTGAAGGGCATCACTTATCGCTCGCCAGTGTCATCGGCGCAGGTGAAATCGGCGGTGCTGCTCGCGGGGCTCCAGGCCGAAGGCGACACCATCCTGATCGAGCCCGAGCGTTCGCGCGATCATACCGAGCGCATGCTCAAAGTCTTTGGCGCGGCGATTGATACTGTGGAGATGGATGGCGGGGCCCACCCACGCGTGCGCGCAAGCCAGCTCAAAGCGACGCGCATCTACGTTCCGGCCGATCCGTCTTCTGCCGCTTTCCCGGTGGTCGCGGCGCTGATCACGCCAAAGTCGGAAATCCGCGTCGAAGACGTGCTTATGAACCCACTACGCACCGGCCTCTATGAAACGCTCAAAGAAATGGGCGCAGACTTCACTTGGCAGGAACGCCACGACCCGATTGGTGAACCAGTGGCCGACATCATTGTCCGCTCCAGCAAACTCAAGGGCGTACAACCGCCCGCCCAACGCGCGCCCGCAATGATCGATGAATTTCCGATCCTGGCCGTGGCGGCGGCGTTTGCGCAAGGCGAGACGCGCATCGTCGGCGCGGCCGAGCTGCGCGTGAAGGAGAGCGACCGCATCTCACTGATGGTGGACGGGCTGCGGGCGTGCGGTGTCGACGCCGAAGAATTGCCGGATGGGCTTGTCGTGCGCGGCAACGGGCCGAAGAGCGTCCGCGGCGGGGCCCAGATCCGGACGATGGGCGATCACCGCATCGCCATGTCCTTCCTGGTGCTTGGTATGGCGTCGAAAGAGCCGGTGACGGTGGACGACGCGGACATGATTGCCACGTCTTTCCCAGGCTTTGTCGACTGCATGACCAGCCTCGGCGCCGACATCCGGCCAACAGGGTAAATTCGAGTTTCACCACGTCACTGGCCCGGTCCCTTAACGGGCGCTCGTCATACTCCCGCAAAAATCAGATGGGTTTCAATGCGAGCAACTACCCTGCGCGCGCTCATTATGGGCGTGTGCGCGTTCGGCTTTGTCAGCACTGCGCAGGCGCAGGAAGCAAGTGGCTGGGTCGCGCGCGGCGAGGCGCTAGCGCGCCGCATCGACGCTGAAAACCACGTCATCACCGCCAATGTGCGCAACCAACGCGAAGAAGTCGCGCGCCGCGCCTCCGGCGAGGCTCGTCTGCAGGCGCTCTACGATCTTGCCGCCGATGACTACATAGCCTCGGACGCAGAGGCTGCGACACGCTCGCTTGCGGCTCTCGAGCGGGAAGTGAGCGCGCAATCCAACCGCCGCTTTGCCGCGATGGCCGCCGTGCTTCACGCCTATGCGCCTGCGCTAGACGGCGACTACGTCACGGTACGCCGGAATCTGTCCCAGCTGCTGCGCGCGGAGACCGACCCGCTGGTCCGCGCCGCCGGCGAACGGCTCCATGCCTATGCGCTGACCGATCTTGGCCTCTCCGGCAATTCACTAGAGTCGGCGCGTGCTGGATTGCTTCACCTCCCAGATAGCCCCGCCACGCGAACACTACGCGCCGGCTTGCACGACGCCATGGCGTACAATTCCATCCGCGTGGGCGACTACGAGACAGCGCTCTCGCACATGGAACGCACGACTGAACTCGAAGCCGCTGCGGGCAAGCCGATCGACGGCGTGGTCATCGTCAACAATATCGCTGGCATGTTCGCGCAGGCCGGCGCAATCGCCGAAGCGCAACGGTTGGTCACTATCCATGGTCAGATCGCCGAACGCAGCGGCCTGCCGGCGATGCGCTTCTTCGCCAACATGCTGTGCGCCAAGGTGCATTTCCTGGCCGGCAATTATCAGATGTCGCTGAGCTGCGCCGACCAAGGCCGCGCCATCGTTGAAGCGCCGCCAGAATACCTGACGCGCCTGCTGATCTATCGCGTCCATGCCCTCGCCCGCCTCGGTCTGGGTGCGGAGGCGCGCGAAGCCATGATCGAACTACGCGCCCTCGCCGCGGCTCGCGGCGACCCCGGCCTTAACGAGCGCCTGGACCTGATCGAGCCCGAAATACTCAACGCCGAAGGCCGCTACGCAGAGGCATTCGCCGCATTGCGCTATGCCCATGAGGCGTCCGAGCGCAATCTGATGAACCGCTTTAATGATGGCGTGCGCGAACTGCGCGCCACCATGGAAAGCGAAGTCGCTGACGCCGAGCAGCGCGCTCAGGCGCAAGCCATGCGCTCGGCGCTGCAGGCGCGCTCGCTGGAGGCGATGCAGCTCGCCTTTTTGCTAGCGGGCGCCTGCCTGCTTGCAGTTCTGATCATCGCAGCCCTCATCTACCGCAGCCGCCGGAACATGTTGAAAGCCGTAGGCCGCGCCGAAGAGATTCTCGCGCGCCGCGGCGCCGACGCCCAAACGCCGGCAAATGACCGCACCGTGCGAGACACGCCGACCCAACGGCTGACGCACATCCTTGATGAAATCGAACGCCGCGACATCGCCTTGGCGCAAGCGTTCGAAGCGCTGGAATCTGCCCGCTTCGCCGCTGAAAGCGCCAACATCGCGAAGTCGCAATTTCTAGCCACGATGAGCCACGAGCTGCGTACACCGCTCAACGCCATCATCGGCTATACAGAGATGCTGATTGAAAGCGCCGAGGAGCGCGGCGCCGAGGATGAGCGTGCTGATCTAGGCCGCGTTCATGCCGCTGGCCGACGCTTGCTCGCGCTTATCAATGACGTGCTCGATCTTTCAAAAATAGAAGCCGGCGCGATGGAAGTTTCCGCCGAGCCAGTGGACATCGACGCGCTGGTCGCGGAGGCCGCCGCCACTGTGAAGCCGAGCGCAGTCGCAAACGGCTCTGCAATTAGCGTTGAAGCAGGCGGCCCGCTTGGCGTCGCGCTGACGGACGGCTTCAAACTTAGCCAGTGTCTGCTCAACCTGCTTTCGAACGCCGCCAAATTCACCAAAGACGGCCAGATCAAGCTGCGTGCGCACCGTGAGGACGGCTGGCTCGTGTTCGAAGTGAT
>LNEK01000023.1 GCA_001464425.1 Alphaproteobacteria bacterium Ga0077535 | reverse complement strand
TTGAACATGCCGGAGTGCATGTGCATCATCATGTGGCAGTGAAACGCCCAATCGCCAGGCGCGTCGGCCGTGAGATCGAAGGACAGACGTCCGCCCGGCGCGACGTTCACAGTGTGCTTCAAGGGCTGATGCCCAGCGTGCCCATTGACCAATTCGAAGAAGTGTCCGTGCAGATGGATCGGATGCTGCATCATCGTGTCGTTCACGAGTGTGACGCGCACACGTTCGTCTCGCTCAAAGCGGATAGGCTCGACGATCTCGCTGAAGCGGCGTCCGTCGAAGCCCCACATATAGCGTTCCATATTGCCGGTGAGATGGATCTCAAGCGTGCGCGATGGCGCCCGCGTGTCGCGATTGGGACTAAGCGCGACGAGATCGGTGTAGACGAGGACGCGGTGGGGCTCGTTCTCTAACCCGAGCGGACGCTCCGCCAGTCGGTTGTCGGGCATCGGCGAAATGCTTTGCACACCCACACCCACTGCCATGTTCGGGGGCGCGAGCGAGCGGTCGCGCATGTTCATGTCGCCATGATCCATCGATCCATGGTTCATGCCGCCGGCGCCGTGATCCATGGCGCCCATGTCCATACCCATGTCGCGCATGGTGAGGTTGGGGACTTGGCGGAGCGGGGGCACTTCAGCGCTCATGCCAAGGCGCGGCGCAAGCGTAGCGCGGCCAAGCCCCGAGCGATCCACGGCTTCTGAAACGATCGTGTAGGCGCGATTGTCGCGCGGGCTGACGATCACGTCATAGGTTTCGGCGACCGCGATCTGGAATTCATCAACTTCAACGGGGCGCACATTCTCACCGTCAGCCTGCACGACGGTCATGGGCAGACCCGGAATGCGCACGTTGAAGTTCGTCATCGCCGAGGCGTTGATGATGCGAAGGCGCACGCGCTCGCCGGGTTCGAACAATCCCGTCCAATTTTCCTGCGGCCCGTGACCATTCACGAGATAGGTGTAGGTCGAGCCTGTGACGTCGGAGATGTCGCGCGGGTCCATGCGCATCTCGGCCCACATGCGCCGCTCGGAAGCGCTCATGCGGTCTTCGCCGGAGAGCAGGCCAGCAACGGTCGTGCGCTGCTGGTTGAAATAGCCGGGGCTCGCCTTGAGGCGGCGCAGAATTTCATGCGGGTGGAGGAAGCTCCAGTCGGAGAGCACGATCACATGCTCGCGGTCGTACGCGACAGGATCGGCGCCGGCAGGATCGATAATCATTGGACCGAAGTGGCCCATCGCTTCCTGAAGACCTGAGTGGCTGTGATACCAATAGGTGCCCGCCTGGCGGACGGGGAATTCATAGACGAAGGTTTCGCCCGGACGGATGCCTGGAAAGCTGATGCCGGGCACGCCGTCCATTTGAAATGGCAAGAGGATGCCGTGCCAATGGATCGAGGTGTCTTCGTCCAATGTGTTGGTGACGGAGAGCCGTACGTTTTGGCCCTCGCGCAGGCGAATGAGCGGCGCCGGCAGCGTGCCGTTTACGGTGATGGCGTGACCGGTGCGGCCACCGACATTGAAGGGCGAGTGACCGACGGTGAGCGCGATGTCAGGCCCGCTGAGGGTGGCGAGCGTCGGCGCTACACCACGCGATCCGGTTTGCGCCCACGCCGGGAACAAGGCTTGCACGCCCGCGAAGCCCGCTCCGCTGGCCATCGCCTTCAACAATGTCCGGCGCTCTATCGCCACGATGAACTCCTCGCCTGCTCTTCAGCCGTTATGGTGTGCACCTTCCCATCGCTGGAAGGTCAAGCCCCATCGTCGTCATGCTGAAATACGCACGGCGCCGGCTGATCCCTCAGGGGGGGGCAAGGCCGGTAGTTTGGATTGGAACGCCTCTCAGTCATCGGTCCCCAACGCCGCAGCGAGCGCGCGCCGCGCGCGATAGATGCGCACCTCGACCGCCTTTGCCGTGATCCCGAGCGCATTGCCGATTTCGCGATGGGAAGTCTCGCCCGTCAGTGACAACAGCAGCGGCGCCTTGAGGCCGTCGGGGAGCGCTGCAATGGCTGTGTCCAACCGAGTGAGTTCGGCTTCGCGCTCTCCGGCCGCGGCCGGTGGTTCGGCGATCTCCATGCCTGGTTTGTCTATGTCTTCGGCGCGGTAGAAGAAGTGACGCACCGCGCGACGTCTTCGCCAATCGCGGCACTTATTGATGGCAATGCGCTTTAGCCAAACGCTGAACGAACGCTGCGCGTCGAATCGCTTCAGCGCGCGCCAAGCCGCCACGAAGCTCTCCTGCACGAGGTCCAAGGCTTCGCTGGGATCGCCTGAATAGGCGCGCACAAACCGATAAAGCTCTTCCTTGTGGCGGCGCATCAGCTGCGTGAATGCGCGCTCTTCGCCGGCCAACACGGCCGCGATGAGCGCGGCGTCGCTGCGCTCATCGTCATCCTTCATTGCTGTTCAGCGGTCAGCGATTCAACAACGGTTGCGTCAAATATCGCCTGCTGGTCTTGCGTCAGCACCTCGCGCATGGCGAAGACATGACGGATTGTCTCCGATTGAAGCTCGCCCATGGCGTGATGGAAGCGCTCGATCGCGGCGGTGACGCCGGGGCCATAGCCGTGCTCGGCGCGAATGGCTGCGGCAAGGTCGGCGTTGGCCGCACGCATCTCAAGCTCAAGCGCTTGGCGGCGGGTGGCGAAATCGGCTTCGATGGTTTCGATGCGGCCGAGTTGTTCTTCCGTCAGGTCAAGGCGCTCGTGGACGATGTCGTGAAGTCCTGGCGTGCTTTGGTGAAAGGCGTGCAGCCCGACCCATACGCCCCCGAGCCCAGCGGCGAAGGCGACAAAAGCTGTGACGATCAATCCTTGCCAGGAGAGCTTCATGGCCTGCCCTCAAGCAGCGTGGACGGCGCATAGGCCGAATGCACAGAGAAGGGCGAGGCCTCCGCTGGCGTGGCGCTGGAGCCGGCCCCTGCGGCGACCCCGACGATCATGACCGCCGCGACAAAGGCTGCACGAATGCTCAATAGGCCCGCGACATCGGGCGCACGCGATGCAGCGATCGCGGCCCAAACACGCGGTTCAAGCTGGCTAAGGTCGGCTTGGGACGCACGCCGGCGCCATGACGCCAGCATTTCATCAAGATCGGTTCGCATTGGGCACTCTCTGTCCTGCGCATAACTTACGCGAGAGCCATTGATTTCCCTCAGAGGGTCCGAGGAGGGGATCGCGTAGGGGCTGCGTATAGAGGGTGACAAGACCCTGGAGCCACGCATGCAGCAAAGAAAAAGAGGCCTCGATCGACGCGCGGCGTTGGCCTTGGCGGCTGGCGGCGCAATAGCACTTCAGGCGCCGATGGCGCTGGCGCAGCCAACACGCCACGCCATGCATGTGCGCCGTGACGCGGGTTGTGGATGCTGCCTCGCCTGGGTGGAGGTCATGCGCCGCAGTGGCCGTTTCACCGTCACGGTGACCGACGAGGCCGACATGAACGCTGTGAAACAGAATCTCGGCGTGCCCCTCGATCTTGCTTCTTGTCACACCGCAACGGTGGCGGGCTTTGCCATCGAAGGTCACGTGCCCGTGGAGGACGCGCTGCGGCTCATTGAGACGCGGCCGGCGGGCGTCCGAGGCATCGCCGTGCCCGGGATGCCGATCGGCTCTCCAGGCATGGAACAAGCTGGCATGGGCCGCGATGCGTTCGCGGTTATTGCATTCTCGGGCGACGGCGCCCGCCACGTATTCGCGCGCTATCCGGCGCGCGGTTGATCTGGAGAGAGATTATGCAAATGGGCTGGATGGCCGCGCTGGCGTCGCTTGCTCTGCTGGGCGGTTGCGCGACCGCGCAAGGCATGGACCATAGCGCGATGAGCCATGAAGAGATGATGCGTCATTGTCAGATGATGCAAGAGCATCACGGCGATGGAGCGGCTGCGCATGCCGATCACAATCCCGCAGAGCACGGCGGCATGAGCCACGAGGACATGATGCGCCACTGCGCCGAAATGCGTGCTGGCGAAGCGACGCCTCAGCACTAGGCGATTGAGTGCGAACTCAGTGGCGCCGCGTCTTCTTGGCGCTCGGCGTGCGCG
This sequence comes from Alphaproteobacteria bacterium Ga0077535, assembly GCA_001464425.1. Lineage (GTDB taxonomy): Bacteria > Pseudomonadota > Alphaproteobacteria > Caulobacterales > Aquidulcibacteraceae > Vitreimonas. Next base: position 30,867 of record LNEK01000023.1, on the reverse strand, counting down.
GCTTTGCGAGATCGTCAAGGATGGGACAATCGGAGCGCTCGTCGCCATGGCAATGGTGCGCGAGCTGGCGCAGGGTTTTCATCACGGCGCGCATCTCGCGTATCCGGCGTTCGAGATCGGCGATGTGCGTCTCAGCCAGGCGCTTCACTTCGCGTGAGGATCGCTTCTTGTCGCTCCAGAGGGCGAGCAGGGCCGAGACCTCTTCCAGGGAAAAGCCCAGATCGCGGGTGCGGCGCACGAACTGAAGCACGGCGACGTCCTGGTCGCCATAATCGCGGTAGCCATTTGCGCGCCGCGCCGCTGATGGAAGCAGGCCGATGCTCTCATAATAGCGGATCATTTTGGCCGACACGCCCGTTTGTTCGGATGCTTGCCCTATGTTCATGGGATCGAACCTGAATTTCGATGTTGACCTTCCCATTGTGGGAAGGTGCAGGCTCTGGGGCAAGTGAAATCAGGAGCGCGAGTAACTCGCGAAAAAGCCATGGACGCTCACGGCCATCATCATCACGGACACGACGCTCATGTCGGCGTTGATCTGCGCGACCCAGTTTGCGGCATGATTGTCAAACCCGCTACGCCGCATCGGCTCTCGCATAACGGCCAAGAGGTGTTGTTCTGCAGCGCCGGGTGTAAAGCCAAGTTCGAGGCCGCACCTCTGAAATACGTCGCGACTGACGCCGCCAGCTCGTGCTGCGCGAAGGAAGAGCCCGAAGCGGCGCGTGTGGCGTGTCACGCGCACGGGCATCAACACACAGCGCCCGCGGCGTCAACGCAGGCCCCAAAGGGCGCGAAGTGGACGTGCCCGATGCACCCTGAAATCGTGCGCCATGGTCCTGGCTCATGCCCGATCTGCGGCATGGCGCTGGAGCCGATGACGCCGACCGCCGATGCTGGCCCCAACCCCGAACTCATCGACATGACGCGCCGCTTCTGGATTGGCGCAGCGCTCGCGGTCCCGGTTCTGGTGCTGGAGATGGGCCGGCATCTGTTTGGCATCGACCAAATCGTGCCGGCGATGTGGAATTCGTGGCTTCAGTTTCTCTTGGCCACACCCGTCGTGTTGTGGGCAGGCTTCCCGTTCTTCGAACGCGGCTATCAATCGCTCAAGACGCGCAACCTCAATATGTTCACGCTCATCGCGCTCGGTACGGGCGTCGCCTGGGTTTACAGCGTTGTCGCGCTCTTGGGGCCGAGCCTGTTTCCACCAGCGTTTCGTGATGCGCACGGGCAGGTCGCGGTCTATTTCGAAGCGGCTGCGGTGATCACTGTCCTGGTGCTTCTGGGACAGGTGTTGGAGTTGCGGGCGCGCGAGCAAACGGGAGGCGCCATTCGCGCACTTCTGGACCTTGCGCCTAAGACCGCGCGGCGCATCAAGGATGGGACCGAGGAAGAGGTTGCTCTTGACCAGATTGCCGTCGGTGATCGTCTTCGGGTGCGCCCAGGCGAAAAAATACCAGTGGACGCCATCGTTCGCGATGGACGTTCTACGGTTGATGAATCGATGGTCACGGGCGAATCCATGCCCGTCACTCGTGAAGCGGGTGCGCGTGTAATCGGCGGCACGCTCAATCAAACCGGCGCATTGGTGATCGAAGCTGATCGGGTTGGCGCAGATACGATGCTCTCGCGTATCGTCCACATGGTGGCTGAGGCGCAACGCTCGCGGGCGCCGATCCAGCGGCTAGCCGACAAAGTCTCTGGATGGTTTGTGCCGGCGGTCATCGCGGTGGCCGTGTTGGCCCTTATCGCCTGGTGGTCGTTTGGGCCTTCGCCGGCGTTTTCCTATGGCTTGATCGCCGCAGTCTCGGTGCTGATCATCGCGTGTCCGTGTGCGCTGGGCCTCGCAACGCCAATGTCGATCATGGCTGGAGTTGGGCGTGGCGCGCGCGCTGGGGTCTTGATCAAGAACGCAGAGGCGCTTGAGCGGTTCGAGAAAGTGGACACGCTCGTTCTTGATAAGACTGGCACGCTGACCGAAGGCAAACCGGCGGTGATCGCGATCCAAACGACGCCCGACCGAACTGACGCCGAAGTACTGCGCCTCGCCGCGAGCTTAGAAAACCAAAGCGAACATCCATTGGCGCAGGCGATCGTTGCAGCCGCGAAGGAGCGTGGTTTGACGCTCGCTGAGGCCTCTGATTTCGACTCGCCAACGGGGAAGGGCGTGATCGGCGTCGTTGAAGGCCACGAAGTGGCGCTGGGCGCGGAAAAATATCTGGCCGAATTGAAGGTGGACACCGCCGGTCTGCGCGCGAAGGCGGAAGAGCTACGACGCGATGGCGCGACGGCAATCTTCTTGAGCGTTGATGGCGTCGCCGCGGCGGTCTTCGGTATCGCTGACCGCATCAAGGCGACAACGCCAAGCGCCCTCGCTGCCCTCAAAGCACAAGGTATCCGGCTGGTGATGCTGACCGGCGACAATCGCACCACGGCAAAGGCGGTAGGACGTACGCTCGGCATCGACACGGTGGAGGCGGAAGTTCTCCCCGAGGACAAGTCCCGGATCGTGGCGCGGTTGAAGGGCGAAGGCCGGATCGTGGCGATGGCAGGTGACGGTGTGAATGACGCACCCGCCCTTGCCGCAGCCGATGTCGGCATTGCGATGGGATCTGGAACTGACGTCGCGATCGAAAGCGCCGGTGTGACGCTCCTTCATGGCGATCTTACTGGCATCGTGCGCGCTCGCGCGATTTCGCGGGCAACCATGAACAACATCCGCCAGAACCTGTTCTTCGCTTTCGCCTACAACGTGGCTGGCGTACCGATCGCCGCTGGCGTGCTCTATCCGATCACCGGCGATCTTCTGTCGCCGATGATTGCCGCAGCTGCGATGGCGTTGTCGTCGGTTTCGGTGATCGCGAACTCCCTGCGTCTAACCTCGGTCCGGGTCTGACGCCGGTTGCGGGTGGGGAGGGCGGTCCGCTTCGCGGCCGCCCTCCTCTTAATCTCCGGGCGTCTTGGTTGTAGGGTCGCGCCATGGACACGATTGCAACTGGGCGCATTGCATTCTGGGAAGGCGGCAGCCTTTGGGTGTTTGATGTGCCGACCGGCGCCGAGGCCCCCGATCGCATCGCCAAGCACGCTCATCACGCATACCAGCTCACCCTTTCCTTAGGCGGTGACTTTAGTCTCCATCTTGAAGACGCCGTCATCGGCGGCCCGTTCGCAATCGTTGCGCCGAACGTTCCTCACGCCTTCGAAGCACAAGGGCTCATCTCGTTGCTTTTCATCGAGCCTGAGAGCAGGGCGGGGCGCGCGCTTGCGCAACTCATGGAGGGCAAGCCAGCGAGTCCGTTGAGCGCTGAGCAAGTTCGAGATGCGCCCGCGCTCTTCGAAGCCGCATTCAAGCACCCAACCCATCCGATCAAAGAACTTGTTACGGCGGGAAGCGAGGTTGCTGCGCGCATAGCGGCTCACGTGCGTACGACAGAACCCGATCGACGGGTGCGCCAGATCATCAAATGGGCCTCCGACAATCTCGATGGCGCCGTGGCCATGAGTGAGGCGGCAGCGGCCGTCGGTCTCTCGCCAAGCCGTGCGAGCCATCTGTTCGTGGAGGAAACGGGCCTGCCATTCCGCACTTATGTTCTGTGGCTGCGCCTGGTGCGTGCGGTTGACGCGCACACCCAGGGCGCCAACCTCACCGAAGCGGCGCAACAAGCCGGGTTTTCGGATTCGGCCCATCTGAGCCGCACCTTCAAGCGGATGTTTGGCTTGCCCGCCGCCGCGCTTGAAATGTCGTAGCTGTTCCGTTCAAGCGGCTCGCAGGCCGTGGCTTTAGGTAGAGCGTGTCCAAGACGGACAAAACGCAACACCTGATCCACACGGAGATACCAATGCTGAGCGCTTTGAATACCTTTTTCTCGTCGATGACCACGAGCGGCTGTGGCTGCAGCGAAACGTGCCGCTGTGGCGCCGATTGCCGCTGCAAGTCCGGCCGCTCGTGCGGCGAAGCATGCGGCTGCGCCTCGTGAACACGTGACGGCTCGGGCCGCGTCAGCGCGGTCCCGGGCCGGTCGCGCCATCCATCGAAAGGCAAGGTTATGGAATTCGCCATTGGAGCAGTCCTGGCGCTCGGCGTCTGCGGCCTCGGAATCGTCGCGGGCTTTGAGCGCGACCGGGTCTTCTACCCGGTGATGTTGATCGTCATCGCGTCTTACTACGATCTCTTTGCCGTCATCGGCGGGGACGAAGGCGTACTAGCCGTGGAGTTGGCGATCTCGCTCGGATTCGCCGCACTCGCCGTATTCGGCTTTAGAGTGAACCTCTGGCTGGCCGCTGCCGGCTTGCTGGGCCACGCGGGTCTCGACGTCTTTCATGGGCATGTGATCACGAACACTGGACTGCCGATTTGGTGGCCGATGTTCTGCGCGACCTTCGATGCGGTCGCCGGCCTTTATTTGGCTTGGGCGCTTTCCGCCAAGCGCATCACTGCCACCGACCCTACGAGCTTCGGCAATCGTATCCGCACATACGTTGATGCCGAACTTGCGGTGTCACGGACTGCGGAGCTGGCGGGCGATGCGGGAGCAGCGTTTCGACATCTGGAGCGCGCGCACATTTTGGGACAAAGATCGACCGTGCAGCACGTTCGTGTGCACGTGCTGATGCTCTTATGGGCCCTACGTCATCACAGGGCGCGGGAAGTCGTCGGCCAATTCACCCGTGTGATCGGCGCGGCCACCAAGACCTGGATTGGCCTCGTACCGTCGGGAAATACGGGTGGCGCCAATGTGAGCCCGTTTGAGCCAATGGCTATCCCTGACGATCTCGCTGAACTGATCGATGTCGCGCGCTCGCCGCGGCTGTGGGTCAACTGATCCCATTCGCGGAGGAAGTGACGATGAAGCTGTTCGTTAGAGTATTCGTCGGCCTGAGCGTGCTGGTCGCAGTGGTGCTGGCTGGCTTTGGCGTCGCCTTGGTGCAGAGCGCGATCAAGCCGTCACGCACTGTGGGGATAGAGATTGTAAACGCCGCGGAGGGAGGCAGCCGACCCATCACAACGGTGATCTACTATCCCGCCGAGGGAGAGGTCAAACTGACCTGGTTACGGCTGACGCCAGCGATGCTCGCGCGTGGGGCGCCGGTGAGCGCCGGACAACATCCTCTGATCTTGATCTCACACGGAACGGCTGGCTCGCCGACCGGGCATCTCGATGCGGCCGTAGCGTTGGCCGAGCGCGGCTTCATCGTCGCGGCGTTGGTGCATAACGGCGATAACTATCAGGACCAGTCGTCCGTTGGCGCGCCGAACTGGATCAGCGATCGCGCCCATGAGGTTGTGCGCGTCACCGACTATTTGCTCGGCGCGTGGAGCCAACGGTTTTCGATCGATGCAGATCGGATCGGATTGTTTGGATTTTGCGCTGGCGCCACGACGGCGCTGGCAAATATCGGCGCGACACCGGATTTCGCGTTGGTCTCGCAGACTTGCCAAGTTCGCCCCGAGTTCGTGTGTCAGTTGTTGGCGCCGGGCGTCGTGCTTTCCAATCCAGTTGAGCAAGAGGTGTACGATCCGCGCATCAAGGCGGCGATTGTGGCGGCGCCTGGTTTTGGCATGGTGTTCACGCAAGCCGAGCTTGAGAGCGTGACAATACCGGTTGATGTGTGGGTTGGTGCAGACGATGGTAACACGCCTGCGGCTACCAATGCTGTCGCCATCGCGCGCTACCTGCCAGCACACCCGAGCGTTCATCTGGTCGAGGGTACGGGCCACGCTTCGTTCTTGGCGCCGTGCGGCGTTGTCGGAATTTTGATGCCGCCAATAGTTTGCGCCGACGCGGCCGGATTTAACCGCGCAGCGTTCCACCGTACGTTCAATGGTGAAGTGGTGTCGTTCTTTTCCCGCAGTCTTAACTATGAGGAAGCGCGATGAGAGCCGTTGCGTGCCGGCGATACGGGCCGCCTAAAGTGCTTCAGATCGAAGATGTCGAGCGCCCCGTCCCGAAGGCCGATGAGATTCTCGTCGCCGTGCACTCGACGTCGGTGACATCAGGCGACGCACGCATGCGCTCGTTCAAGGGTGCAGGCATCTACTGGTTGCCGATGGCGCTCATGTTCGGCGTGCTGCGCCCGCGCAATCAGATCACTGGCATGGAGTTCTCTGGCCGCGTTGCGGAAATCGGAAAGGACGTCGCTACCTTCCGTGTTGGCGATCCGGTGTTCGGCATGAAGATTGGCAGCGCCAATGCCGAATACGTCGCGATCCGGGAAACGGCGGCGATCGCGATCAAGCCAGATTCGTTGGCATTTTCCGATGCCGCAGTAACGCCTTTCGGCGCACTGTCGGCTTTGGAATTTCTTCGCGATATCGCAAAACTGAAGGCCGGGGAGCGGATACTGATTCATGGCGCAAGCGGCGCTGTCGGCGTGTTCGCCGTGCAGATCGCTAAGCACATGGGCGCAACGGTCACGGGCGTGTGCAGAGGCGCCAATGTGGAGTTGGTGAAGTCGCTCGGCGCGGACGAAGTCGTCGACTACACGACGACTGATTTCACCAAAACTCAGGATGTGTATGACGTCATACTCGACACCGTGGGAGGAACATCGTTCTCGCGGAGCAAGCGAGTGCTCGCGGTGAACGGTCGCCACGTGTTCGTGGTTCAGGATTGGCCGCAACTTCTGCAGGCGATGTGGACGTCGATACGGCCTGGTAAACGCGTGATTTGCGGGATGTCCGGCGGAGACTCAAAGTCAGATCTCGCTGAGATCGCCGGGTTGATTGACCAGGGGGTCATCAAGCCGGTTGTCGATCGGACCTATCCACTTGATGCAATCGCTGATGCGCACCGCTACGTTGAAACGGGCCGGAAGCGGGGCGGAGTCGTCGTGTCAGTTGCCGCCTGAGCACTTAGAAAGGGCGTAGCTGTTCCGTTCAAGCGGTTGGTTAGCCGGCGGTCTAGATAGGTCGCGTCTAGCCGATGAAGGTATCGCAATGCTTCGGATCATGCTTAGCGTTATTGCCGCGCTCACTTTATTGCCGCTTGCTGGAGCGAGCTACGAAGCCATTGCTTCTGCTGGCGACAGTCGCAATCAACGTGCACCCGGCGCGCTCATCGATATAGGTGGCTATCGGCTGCATCTGAATTGCACGGGCGAAGGCGCGCCAACAATTATTCTCGACGCTGGGCTCGGCGGGAGCAGTCTGGATTGGTCCTTGGTGCAACCTGAGTTGAGCCGCGCCACACGCACATGTGCGTTCGATCGAGCGGGCATGGGGTGGAGCGATCTGGGTCGAGGTGAGCGCACGCCCGAACACATTGCCGATGAACTAGCGGTACTCCTGGAGCGAGCCAACGTTGAGGGGCCCTACGTCTTGGTCGCGCATTCGTTAGCGGGAAAGAGCGCCAGGCTGTTTGCGATGCGACATCGAGAAGATGTCGTTGGAATGGTGTTGATCGATGCACGCCATGAGTACGTAGACGAGCAGACGGCGGCTCCGGAGCAACAGGCATTTTTGTCCGCGCTTGATGGCCAGAGCTTCCAGTATGCGGCGGCGCGGCGACTTGGCGTCGTGCGTTTGTTCGGTGATCAACTTGCAGGCGTGCCTTCAATGGCGCCGCGGGTGCGTGGAGAGATTGCCCTGATGGCGACGCGACCGGAGGCAATCGCGGCGACGACCGAGGAAGCCCGCGCGCGCTCGGCAAGCGATGATATACTGCGAAACGCGCCGTCGCTCGGCAATATCCCGCTGGTGGCGATCGCAGCCGGTGAGAACATGCTCGAGACGCGCTGGGCAGAAGGGCAGCGGCGCCTAGCGACGCTCAGTACCCACGGCAGGCTCATTGTCGCGCAGGGCAGTTCCCACGCCGTCGAGTGGGATGATCCCGAGCTGGTCATCGCAACCGTGCGCGAGGTCATCGTAGAGGCGCGCGCGCTAGCGGTTGCAAAGCCTCGTCGTTTTCACTGAACGCGCTGTAAGGGAGACGTTGGCGTCAGAACGCAAATGGCAGCGCTCTGCGAAAAGCGGAAGTTTCAAGCTGTCGTGTTCAGGATCGGACGCCACCGGGCCGCCGGAGCTCGCTCGACGAACGCCGAGGCGCGGAAACGTGTGCCTGGAAGTAATCGTCGAGGTCCGATTTCCAGTACATCGCCCGAACGCCGACATGCGTGCAGAGCGGTCCTGTGCCCTCATGGAATTTGCGCGCCAATGTCTGCGGCGCCGTCTCTAGTCCTAATTCCGTGAGATAGCGCGCCGCGTCTTTGCGCGAATACAGACGATCCGGATCCTCGGCCATAAAGCGTGGTGCGTCCTGCATGCTCTGCCTTTCCGAGCTTTTCCACCCAACAAGGCGAACATCGAGTCGCTAGTGGGTCAACGCTCATGCCTTGGCGCGCGAATTCGCGTTTGACGCGCGCACGAGTGAAATGCAGGGAAACGCCGGGATACAGCATCCGTCGCTACGGTTGGCGCTGCCGAAACGCCGTTTAATGCGGAATCATCGATTGCACGAAAGTCGCGACACCTGGCCGCAAGTGCGTTCAGCGCTCAAGTCGGTGCACGCTCAACAAGGCAACGTCAGGCAACAGGAGAAAACGCGGTACCACGCTATCCGCGCCCGCCTATGTCGATCCCAAGCGCCTTGGTGATCTCTTTCTCGGCGCCGCGACCGTATTTGAAGTCGAAACTCATGCCTTTGACTTGGCCCGCTACCACTTGATTGAGCGCGCGGTCCATCGCCGGCCGCCAAGGCGTCAGAGTTGCGGTGCGATCGTGTTCGATCAATGCAAAGCTTTGTTCGGCGAGATGGATGCGACCCGTGTAGAGCCCGTGCACACGCTCGCCGTCGCGCGCGAAATGCGCCACGCGCCCCGTGTCGCGCTCGATGCGCTCGCGAAGAGCGTCCTGCTCAAGCGAAGTCAGGCTGTCGCGCCAGCCGGGCATGGCCTGGAACCCGTCTGGGCCGCGCTCGCCCAAGCCGAGCTTCTCTAGCGTCGCTTCTCGTTGCTTCCAGACTTTGCCGATCTCAGCGCCAAAACCTTCGCTGCGCATCTGGCTTATGTCTGCGCGGCCGTCTGCGATGCGGTCGAGCCAAGTCGGACCGGGGTACTCAGCCTGCCGATCCAGCGGATGCGGATCGATCAGCGTCACGCGGGCGCTTTCGCGTCCGCCCCGCCCTTCGCGCATCGCCACTTGGGTAGGGTAGTCGTGGGGTAGATAGAACGTGCCGTCGCGCTCGCGGCTGACCACACCGTCGCGCCGGAGCGCTTCCAGCCTGCGTTCGTGCATTTCGATGTAGTTCGCGCGATCGGTCGGCCGCGTTTGCCGATGCAGCGCCGCCGAATAGGTAAGATCGTTCTCCTGCGCGATCTCCCAAATCGTGCGGTCTGACGCCTTCAAGTCCGGCGCCGCACGCTCGATCTCGACGATGGCGCCGCGCTCGACGCCAGCGAGCCCGCGCAGATCTTCAGGACCAGCAACGCGCGCGGTCCAAAATCTGCCGTCGATGCCTTCCACGCCGATAAGCTGCGGTCCGCGTGCGTCCTCGCCTAGACGCTCGAAGCCAACCAGACGTCCGGTGACGCGCTGGCTTGAATGCGCCGCTTCTAGTTCTCGTGTGCGCTGCGGTTCGAGCCCGCGTTGCTCCTGCGCCAGCAACCGCGCGGTGGCGCGCTCGCGGTCGCGCTGATCGCCGAGGCGGATGAGTTTCTCCTCAAGCTGGGCATCGAGCCTCCACACCCCGGCGCGAGCCGGTTCAGCAAGACCCAGCTCTTCCAGCCGGTTGAGCCGCTGCACCAGCCGGGCGGCGCGCACGCCATCGTCGGGCAGCGCGCTCATCGCGATCTCTTGGCCGCGCGAGCGGGCGACGAGCTCGCGGTCCAGCTCAGTAAGGCGTTCCTGCTTCACCGCGCGATCGGCGCAGTCGGGTTCAAGGCGCGGCCCAAGCAGCTCGGTGGCGAGGCGCTCCGCCCGCTCGCGGAAACCGTGGGAAACATAAGCGCGCGGGATGACCAGGTCGCGCCCATCTGCACGGACGCCCCGCATCAGCAAATGGACGTGGGCGTGGCCGGTGTCATGATGCTCGGCCGCGATCCAGTCGATACGGGTGCCGAGGTCCGATTCCACGGTTCGCATCAGGTCGCGGGTGTAGCCCTTGAGGTCGTCGATGGCTGCGCCGCGCTCAGGCGAGATGATGACCCGGAAATGGTGCCGGTCGTCTTCGCAGCGTTCGACGAAGGCAGCGCCGTCGGCCCGATCGTGCTCGCGGTCAAACACCTGGACCGCGTCGCCATCGCGGCCGGCGCCGTCGCGTTCGACATAGAGGGTGTGCCGCATCAGCGACCCCGCGCCGCCCGCCGCCTTAGCGTGGACCTTGGGGTGTATCTTCACGATCACGCGCTGGCTGCCGGCGGGCCGCTCGTGCTTCAGCTTGACGGCGCCCGCGCCGCGGCTGCGATTGTACCAGGCCGCGCGTGCGCGCGCGGCGACGCGCTTGGAGCTGGCGGCGGACGGCGGGCGAAACATCGAGCCGGCGTCCGGGGTGCGTTTCGCGCGACGTCGGCTGACATCGCCTTCGAATCTGTCTTCGTCGTCCATCACGTGCGCCTGTTTGTTAGCGCACAGCGGTCCTTTTTAGCCTTGCCGCATTTTGCGGCGTCGCGGGCCGCGACGAGGTGGAAAAAAAGATGTGCAGACAAGCCGCTGTGCATCCAGCACTGCGGCGCATTCTATCTTGCCATCAACCCTTCGTCTTTTTCCTCGTTATGCTGACGTCTTCCTCGTTATGCGCTGCGCTCTTGCGTCAGTGATCGACGCCCGAAGGGGGAGAGACGCGATGCGGCTCCACGCGAAGCGCGAGAGCACGGCCGCTCCAGCGGCGACGCCCAGGTCTTGCCGATGAACAAGGAATAGTCAGGAATAACGCGCCAGCGTGCAAGCTTGGCGATCTGTGGATAAACTTTCAGCCCTTAGAGGCGGTCATGAGATCCACCACTGCGCGCGCCCGAACTGCGAAAGACAACGCGATGCTCGCGCAGCTTTGTCTGTTCGATGTGGAGACGGAGCCTGAGTCCGCCGCTACTGCACGCTCAACCAAGCCGCTTCCACGTGCCGTATCACCGGCTGACGCGCCCCCGGCAAATGCTAGCCCACGAAGAACGCGCGCTTCGGCTCAACGTGTTCGAGTCAGTCCCAAGACATGCCATCCTGTCTCACGTGTGCTGACGCTGGATGACATGCCCCAGTATCCGGTTGAGGCAATTGAACGAGCGACGCGAGCGGTCCAACAACTCCCGTCATCGCAGCTCTGGTTCACCTACAAGGACGTGCGATTCTATTTTGGCGTCTCGCGCGCAACGGTGGCGCGGCGTCTGCGAGAAGGCTTGGTGCCAGGCGTCACCATGGCCGGTGCGAGTGTGGTTGAGGACGCCCCGTTGAGACGGTTCGATCGCGAACAACTCCGGTGGCTGCTTTTGGCCATTCGCCATCATCACAGGCGCCAGGCGCGGTCAGCCAGTCCCGCCCGGACTTAGCAGCAGGCACTCGTCTTATACGCCGCAACGCGGTGCGAGCGTTCAGAAGTTCAACACGCGGCAGAGCGAAATTCCAGATGCAAACGAATGGGCTTCCCAATGGGACTTCCCATTGGGAAGCCCATTGAAGCAGCCCGCTGTCCTGGGGGCAGGCGGGGCGAATTGTTGTCCAATTCGCGCTGTTCGCGGCGGCCGTTGGCGGATGCTTCACCGATCGGTGTTCAGGATTCGAACCTAAAATTGATGCAACATGAGATGGGGTATCTGCCGGGGTATTTTTCAGCCCGCGCAATTCATTCCGTTTGATCTATTGCGTTTTTTCGCCTTCCGTGAATCCCTCTCTGTCCGCCACCTCGCAGAGGTACCTCGGATGCTCCAACGCCGCAGGCGCTGCAATACTCGCCTCCGACGAAGGTGAATGGAAGTGCTTGCGCTGAGGAGAGGGTAATTGAAGCTTCTAAAAAACTAACACAGGGCTTCTGGCAAATGACGAGGCCAACCGCGCTCATTCTTCCGTTTGCGTTGATCGTGATGACTTGCGCGCCTCCGCCGGTGTCGGAACGTGCGCTCCCGACGCTCGAAGGGTTCGATTGGATCGTTGGCTGTTGGCTCAGTCGTGATGGCGTTGTCGAACGCTGGGAGCCGGCTGTGGGGCCGGCAATTAGCGGCTCCACCCTCATTCCTAGCGCGGATGGTTCTCAAGTTCCGCAGTCTCTGCGCATTACGACTACGGAAACTGGCGGGGTCTCATTTTTTGCGCACATTGGCAGTCAGCCTGCCCGCGCCTTTTCTCTCGTGAGCAACACCGGGTCTGAGGCGGTGTTTGAGACCTCAGGCGATGCGGATGTGCAGAAGATCACCTACCGCCGCGAGGGCGACAGCCTTTTTATCGTTCTCCAAACTGGAGATGAGCGAGGCTGGGAAACACAGTTCGAGCCCTGCGCAAATGCGAGCCCTGAATAGTTGGGTGCACGCGCCATGCGGTTCGGTGGCGGCGGCTTTCTGCTTTTGAGCACTCAGATCGCTTCGACCCCAAGCACTACGCTCGCTGATCCGCAATCGGCGCATACCAATGACTTCGCGACCACATGCGTGCACGTGTCGATGCCGTAGCGGCGGGCGAAGAAACTTGCTTCGAGCGAAGTGCGAGTCGCGCACATCAAGCAACTCAACTGCAGCCGGCCGCTGCCCATCAGCACTTGATATAGCGTCATGATCGTTGGCGTTCTGCCTCTGCAAACCACGATGCTATCGCGACCCGACGAGACGTTCCAGCCGACGTCGAACATTCGCCCAAGCCTTTGTCCAAGATTCAGTTTTGATGAAGGCTTCGCGACGGTTTCGTGACGGCTTGGCGACGTAACGCGTCCGCCATACCGAAGGGTGTAATGAAGCATTAAGGTAGGCCGGGGCGCGTGGGGGGCCTGTTTCGTAAAAGTGTAAAACAAACGCCATCAAACCATTAATACCCAGCCCTAGGTCCCGCCGCGGGGCGTGTGATGATGGAGTCGTTCGCCTCACTGGTTTTATCAAAGGTGGGGACGCAAAATGGCCTCTCGAAATACGTTGCGGGCGCTGATGTTAGCGCTAGCACTGGGCGTCGCAGCGTGCGGCGGTTCAAGCATCTCTTCGCCGGGTGCGACTGATCCGGGCACTGGTCCGGGCACTGGTCCTGGCACGGGTCCTGGCACAGGCGGCGGCGTTTGCCCGACTGGTTTCAACACGTTGACCGCCGTTGCTGGCGTCACGGTTTGCGAACTGTCTGGCGCGATCCTCAACAACCGCACAATCCCGAACGTTCCAGGCGTTGCGTATCGCTTGAACGGGCGTGTCGACGTCGGCGCTGATATCGGCGGCGACGGCAACCGCGCTGGCGGCCAGCGCGCGACGCTGACGGTCGAGCCGGGCGTAACCATGTTCGGCGCTTCCGGCGCCGACTATCTGGTGATCAACCGCGGTTCGCAGATCGTTGCGGAAGGCACCTCGACCAATCCGATCACCTTCACCAGCCAAACGCAAATCGCTGGCACCGTCGATGAGGTCAACGCGATCGGCCAATGGGGCGGTCTCGTTATTCTTGGCCGTGCTCCGATCGGCAACTGCAACACCGCCGTCGCTGCTGGAACGGTCACCTGCGAACAGGAAGTCGAAGGCATTTCGGGCACGCCGGCGCTTTACGGTGGCGCGCTTGCAAACGATCGCAGCGGCTCGCTCCGTTACGTGCGCGTGCTGTTCGCTGGTTTCCCGCTTCCTGGCACCGCCGGCAACGAATTGAACGGCATCACGTTTGCGGGCGTCGGTAGCGAAACCGACGTTGATTACATCCAGGTCCACAACAACGCCGACGACGGCGTCGAGTTTTTCGGCGGCACGGTGAGTGCAAAGCACGTCGTGCTGACTGGCAATGACGACGACTCGCTCGACTATGACGCCGGTTGGGTCGGCAACATGCAGTTCGTGTTGGTGCGCCAACGCCCGACTGCAGGCGACCGCATCATCGAAGCGTCGAACGCCACGGGCTCGTCGACTGCGCCGCAACTTCGCTCACGGCCGACGATCTCGAACTTCACCTTCATCGGCACGCGCAGCACCAACATCATCCAAAACTCGGGCGCTTCCGGCATCCTGGTCAACGGTGTGGTTGTCGGTTCAGCCCAGTGCTTGAACAACGCCGCCGCCGCAACTTCGCCGGCGCCGACGTTCAACTCGGTTCTGTTCGATTGCGCTGATCCGGCCGACGCTGTTGGCGACACCAACATTGCCGCCGGCTCTAACAACTCAACGGCGACTCCGGACACGCTGGCGGGCGTTTTCCCGGGCCCGAATGAAATCTCCCGTACGGCTGTCAATCCGACTACGCTTGGCTCATTCTTCAGCGCCGGCAGCTATATTGGTGCGTTCTCGCCAACCGAAACTGAGGCAAGCAACTGGGCGGCTGGCTGGACCTTCCGTCTGTTCGACGCCCCGCCGTGCCCGACCGGCACGACTGAAGGCTCGTTCGGCGGTCAGCGTCAGTGCACGCTCGCCGGACGCTACAACTCCGATCTGCGTCTTGCCCGCGGCAACATTTATCGCATCAGCGGCCGCGTTGACGTTGGCACCGATATTGGTGGCGACGGCACAGCAGTTGGCGGCGATGCAGCAGTGCTCACCATCGATGCTGGCGTGACGCTCTACGGTGCGTCGGGTGCGGACTATCTGGTGGTGAACCGCGGCTCGCAAATCTTCGCCAACGGCACGCGTAGCGCACCGGTGACGATGACCTCCTTGAATGACCTGACCAACTCGCAAGCCGACTCGATCAACGCCATCGGCGAGTGGGGCGGCCTGGTTATTCTCGGTCGCGCACCGATCGGCAACTGCAACACCGCCGTTGCTGGCGGCGCGGTGAATTGCCAACAAGAGATCGAAGGCGTCTCCGGCACGCCGGCGCTCTATGGTGGCGCGACCGCGAACGACAACAGCGGCCGCCTGAACTACCTGCGCGTCAAGTTCGCTGGCTTCCCGCTCCCGGGCACCGCTGGCAACGAGCTGAACGGCATCACGTTCGGCGGCGTCGGCAGCGCGACCGAAGTTGACTACATCCAAGTCCACAACAATGCGGACGATGGCGTCGAAATGTTCGGCGGCACCGTCAATCTCCGTCACGTCGTGCTGACCGGCAACGACGATGACTCGATCGACTGGGACGCAGGCTGGGTCGGCAACATGCAGTTTGTCATCGTCGTGCAACGCACGGCCGGCGGCGACCGCATCATCGAAGCTAGCAACGCCACCGGTTCTTCGATCGCTCCGCAACTGCGCTCGCGGCCGACGCTCTCGAACTTCACGTTCGTTGGTAATCGTGCGCTGAACATCATCATGAATTCCGGTACGTCAGGCGTCCTGGCGAACGGTGTCGTGGTGAACTCGACGACCTGCTTGAATGCCGATGCGGCGGCGGCTTCGCCGAACCAACCGACGTTCAACTCGATCTTGTTCGACTGCCCGACTGCGGCGACAGCTCCCTCTGTTGCTCTCATCACGGCCGGTGCGAACAATTCGACGACAACACCTGACACGCTCAGCGGCATCTTCATCAACGGTGCAGCGGAAAACGCGGTCGTAGCCGTCAATCCGACCACCCTGGGCGCGTTCTTCAACGCCGGCAGCTACGCCGGTGCGGTGCAGAACTCCGGTGATCGTTGGTGGGCGGATTGGAGCTGCGGACTCGAAATCACGACTCCCTGCTAACAGCCCCGCACTTAAGTCGGGCGGCGGAATAACCGCCGCCCGACCCCTTTCCTTGTTTGAGTCAGGTTAGACCGATGAAACTCCCAACCCTGTCGCTCCAGAAGCTACTGTTGCTGACTTCATTCCTTGTGGCGCCCTCGTTGGCGCTGGCTCAGACGGATCCCGCCGAAGAAACGGCGTCTGAGGATGACGAGATTGTCGTTCTGGGCCGCCATATTCCGGCACCCATGCGGGAAACGTCCGAAGTCACCACGTTCCTATCTGCCGAAGACCTTGCCCGCACCGGCGACGACACCGCCTCGGAAGCGCTCACGCGTCTCACCGGTCTGAGTGTCGTTTCCAACCGCTTCGTTTTCGTCCGTGGTCTTGGCGAGCGCTATTCCTCGGCGCTTCTCAACGGATCGCCGCTGCCGAGCCCGGAGCCGCTCCGGCGTACCGTGCCGCTCGACCTTTTCCCTTCGAACATTCTGGAAGGGGCGGCGGTGCAGAAGACGTTCTCGCCTAATTATCCGGGCGAGTTCGGTGGCGGCATCATCGATCTCACGACGATTAGAATTCCGTCCGAAGCTTTTCTGACGCTCCAAGTCGGGAGCACCATCAACGACGCCAGCACGTTGCGCTCCGGCCTCATCTACAACGGAAGCGATACGGACTGGACGGGCTTCGATGACGGGCTGCGAGACATTCCTGGCCCCTTGGCTGCTGCTATCGCCCAAAATCAGCTCGTTTCAGATGTCAATTTCAGCGAGGCCGATCTTGAGGAGATTGGCGAGAGCTTCGTCAACTCACCATTGTCGGTGATCCAGTCGCAGGACGAGCTGTGGGCGAGCGGAGACGTTGAGCTCAGCGGCGGCCGCGCGTTTGACATTGGCCGTTTCAATCTCGGCTTGATTGGCGTTGCCGGCTACGACAGCTCATGGTCGAGCCAGCGCGCTCAAAGAGGCATCGGCTCTTTCGCTGGCGGCATTTTCACTGTCGGCGAAGACAAAGAGAGCTTCACTACGACCTGGGACATCACGACGAATGCCCTGGGCAGCGTCTCACTGGGTTGGGACCAAAACGAGCTGGCTCTAACGGGTCTCTATATCCACTCGACCTCGAAAGAAGCCCAGCAAATTGAGGGTTATGACTTTAACCTTCCCGGCACTCAGCAAGGCTATCGCGAGTCCACGGGTTGGTACGAGCGCCAGCTCGCAATGCTGCAGCTCACTGGTGAGCACAGATTTGGCGATCTCGATATCGATTGGCGTGTGGCACAGGCGGAATCGCAGCGCGATGCGCCGTACGAGCGGTCTGTAAACTTCCTCGTCGACGCCACGGGCCCGTACTACGGCCGCGCCAACGACAACAGCACGCGCTTTTCGTATCTTACCGACCTAGTCACGAGCGGCGGCATCTCCCTCGAGTATTTGATCCCGCTTGGGCAATCCAGTTCGGTCACGCTCTCGGGCGGCTACGATTATTCGAGTACGGAACGTGATTACGAAGCGCTGACGTTCGTCTTTGGCGGCGGCAGCAGTCTGCCGGATGACGTCGCGCGCGCACGCGTTGATTACATCTTCTCCCCAGACAACATCGACCCAGCGCGCTTTGAAATCTTCGAGCTGACCGGCCCTGACGACGCCTACCGCGGAGAACTCACTGTCAATGCAGCCTACGCTGCGGCAGACATCGAGTTCACGCCGCGCCTTCGCGCCGCTGTCGGCGCCCGCTTTGAGCAAGGTGAACAGAGCGTCGTTACGTCGAACCGCTATGGTGCGGCGTCCACCGCTCCGACTCCGCCGCTCGAAAACGAGTATGTCCTGCCGGCTGCGACATTGACGTGGAACTTCGCCGAGGACATGCAATTGCGGCTCGGCTACTCGCAGACCATCGCGCGCCCGCAATTTCGCGAACTGGCGATCTCGCCGTACAGCGATCCAGAGACGGACCGTAACTATCGCGGCAATCCGTTCCTGGTCGACAGCGAGTTACAAAACTACGACGCCCGTGTGGAATACTATCTCGGGTCGAATAGTTTCGTGACCGCCGGCGTCTTCTATAAAGAGATTGAAAACCCGGTTGAAGAAGTTGTCACTGAGCCCAGCACGTTCAACTATCTGGTTCGTTTCATCAACGCGCCGCGATCGACAATTCAGGGCGTAGAGTTGGAGTACCGGAACACGTTCGACTCACCGGTCGACCTCCCGGGCTTCACGGCGCCGACGCTGTTTTTCTCAGCCAACTATACCTACACCGCATCTGAGATTCAGGCGGGTGCAGGCGACACCGTCATCAATCCTTTGACGGGCGTCGTCACACCGGCTTCGGCGTTCGGCCTCGACGGTGCTCAGATGCAAGGCACGCCGGAGAACATTCTCAATCTGCAATTTGGTGTTGAAGATGACGACGCTCAATTGACCATGCTTGTTGGCTGGGTTGATGAGCGCATCCTACAACGCGGCTTCGGCGTAGGCGGTGGATTGCCGGATATCATCGAAGATCCGGGCATCAATCTCGATCTTGTGTATCGGCATAGCTTCGATATCGGCGACCGTGGCTTCACACTGGGCCTTAGCGGTCGAAACCTCCTCAATGAGCAACACCGAGAGTATCAAAGCACGGGTGCGGGGGAGCTTGAGGTCAACACTTACGATCGTGGTCGGAGCCTCTCGGCAAGTCTCACCACTCGCTTCTGAAATGCATTGCGCACGCCGTGCTCCACGCGCGGCGTGCGCAACACTTTTGCGACAGTGAGTTGAAGCATTTGCGAATGTTTGTTGTAGGCAAGCGACGCCCAGAGGTCAGATGCTAAAAAGGTGTGAAAAGACTTTTGTCTCTGCGCATTAGAGCGTTACTAAGCGACGAAAATAAAAGCGGCTAAGTGGTGGGATCATGATGATGAGTAGAGACGCGGGGCGTCTTGGCCGACCTCTAGGTGAGCGCTTGAACGGCGCTCTGCGCCCGAGTGTAGAAGCGCTCTTGCTTGC
Organism: Alphaproteobacteria bacterium Ga0077535; assembly: GCA_001464425.1. GTDB lineage: Bacteria > Pseudomonadota > Alphaproteobacteria > Caulobacterales > Aquidulcibacteraceae > Vitreimonas. The sequence goes on along the minus strand of LNEK01000023.1, from coordinate 12,190 downwards.
CGCAGTGGCGCTTGGTTGTGCGCAGGCCGGCTGGACGTTGCTTTCACCTGGTCCCGCTAGTGCAACTGTAACCGCGGGCGGCGATACGCCATCCGATGCGTTTCTGGAAACCGCTGACGTGCGCTCGCCATTTGCTCCCGATGCGAGTGACGCCGCCGCGCACGCTGTCAACGCGACGCTGTCGAGTATTCAGCTCAATGGCCTGCGCATGGCGAGTGATCCGACACGCAGCGGCGCCATGTTCACGCTGCCCGACGGTGGGCAGCGTGCATTTCTAGTTGGCCAAGAAGTGGTTGACGGCGTCGTGCTCGGTGAAGTCGGCGTCGGTTATGTTTCCCTCTCGTACGCAGGCGGCGAACGGCGATTGGAAATGACAGCGGCTTCGGCGTTTTCGTTCGCCCGCGCGATGATGGGGCTTGAGCCCGCACCTGGCGCGCCGGTGCTTACGTCCTCGGTGGACGCGAGCGCCACGTCAGCGACTATTTCCACAGCGGATCGGGCGTGGCTCGCGCGCACTCTCATGCATGTCGAGGCCGGGATGGACGGAACGCGCGGGTGGCGCTTGGCCGACGCTTTGCCTGAAGCGGTCGCCAGCGCAGGTTTGCGTGCTGGCGATCTCGTGATCAGCGTGAACGGGCAGGGGGCTGAAGATTTGGCCGCCGCAGTGGCTGCTGCCAGTGCCTCGCAAGTTGTGCTTGAGATTGAGCGTGGCGGTGCACGTCATGCGGTCACGTTGGACGTCGGCGGCTCGCTATGAAATCGGTAAAGCGATCGGTGCAAGCCCTGTTTGCAGGGCTTGCGAGTGCTGCCCTTCTGGCGCCAATAGCCCGCGCACAGCAAGCGCAGCCGGAGGCGGCGCCAAGCGGCGCCGTTGCGATGCGCGAAGTCGAAATTCGCGCATTCATCGAGGACGTTTCGAACGCGACCGGGCGCACCTTCATCATTGATCCCCGCGTCAGCGGGCGTGTGACGGTGCTTTCGCAGCAATCAATGTCCGAGCGCGAGCTCATGGACGTTTTCATGTCGACGCTTCGGGTCAACGGATTTGTCGCCGTGCCGACTTCCAGCGGTGCCTACCGGATTGTGCCTGCTGAGGTTGCGGCGCGTGAGCCGTCCGCTGCGGATGGCGGCGGCGCAACTGAAAATACCTACGTGTCGCAGGTGTTCAGCCTGCGCTTCGCTGACGCCGAATCCGTTGCCGCCGCCATTCGTCCGGTGCTGTCGGAGCGCGGGCAGGCGACAGTAAATCGTCGCGGCAATTCGATCGTGGTGGTCGATTTTGGCGGCACTATCGATCGCGTGCGGCAGATCGTGGGGCGGCTTGATCGTGACAACGCGACCATGCGCTCGATTCAATTGCGCAACACGTCGGCTGACGAGATGGCGCGCGTCGCCCGGAGCTTGGCCTCGGCGGTTGGTGAAGAAGGCCGTTCGATGGTGCAGGCCGTGCCTGTGGCCAGCAGCAACATGCTGGTGCTACGCGGCGACGAACGCACGCTGGAGCAATTGGCGCCACTCATTCAGGAACTCGACCAGCGCGCGGATTTCCAGTCCGCTGTGCAGGTGATCCCGCTCCGCTACGCCGTAGCCGCAGAAGTTGTTCCGATCCTTCAGCAGTTGTCGACGTCGCTAGCGGCGGCTCCCGGCGAGGATGCTGGCGCCGCGGTCAACCGGCGGGCAAATATCGCCCATCACGCGGCGACCAACTCGCTCATCATTAGCGCTGATCCGGAAACTCAGGAAGCATTGGCCGGCGTTGTGCGTTCTCTCGATGTGCGCCGCCAGCAAGTCCTCGTGGAAGCGATCATCGTAGAAGTATCAGACGATCTGGCGCGCGAACTTGGCCTTCAATACGTGGCGAGCGGGCGAAGCGGCGAAGATGCGTTGCCGTTTTTGTCTAACTCTTACGGCGGCTCCGCGCCAAACTTGTTGGCCCTTACCGGTGCTGCGCTTATCCGCGACGATGATGACGCCGACAGCGGCGACAGCGATGCAATAGCCGATCTGCGTCGCGCCGCGATCAATTCATTGATTGGCTCCAATGGCCTGCTGCTCGGCGGCGGTGGTGTCAATGATGACGGATCGATCTTCGGCGTTCTGCTGAATGCACTCGCAGAAGACCGTGAATCGAATGTGCTGTCGACTCCGTCGGTGCTCACGTTAGACAACGAACAAGCCTCTATCCTCGTCGGTCAGCAGATTCCAATCACCACGGGTGAAGCGGTCGGCGAAAACCTCGAAAACCAGTTCCGAACGATCGAACGCGCAGATGTTGGCGTCCAGCTAGAAGTGCGGCCGCAAATTAGCGAAGGTGGGGCGATCCGCCTTGAGATACGTCAAGAAGTCTCCAGCATCTTTGGTCAGATCGTCTCGAGCTCGACCGACCTGATCACCAATCGCCGCGAGATCAGAACCGTCGTCCAAGTCGACGCCGGTCAGATCATTGTCCTGGGCGGCCTCATTCAAGATGACATCCAGCGCACGGACGCAGGCATTCCGGGCCTTCGGCGCATCCCCATTGCCGGTCGCTTGTTCCGCAGCGAGGGCCAATCGCGGCGGCGGACGAACCTTATGGTGTTTCTGCGTCCGACTATCGTCAACACGCCGAGCCAAGCCGAAGCGATAACGCGCGAGCGCTATCAGCGGCTCAATGGTTCCGATCTCGACCCGATCGTGGCGCGTCAGCTCGCCGAAGAGATGAATCGGCAGAGCCCCCAAATCGTCGCGCCAACGGTTGCGCCGCCTGTTGTAACGGTTGCGCCGCCCGTGCCGGCGCCGGAGGCGCGCTAGCCGCGACACCGTCATGGGCTCCAGCAGGACTGACCTCGACAAAACCTCGGCAAGTGCTTCGCCGCGGTTAGACTACGCCTTCGCCAAAGCTTCCGGCCTTGTTCTGCTCACTGATGAGCGACCATGGCGTGTCGGCGTGCGGGCAGGCGCCGATCCGACCGGGCTTATTGAAGCGCGACGCGTTCTGGGCGCCCCATTCGAAGTGGTCGATATGACCGCGCAGGCGTTTGATGAGGCGCTGTCGAAGCGCTACGCCGTGTCGAGTGAAGCCGCGCGATCAATCGCCGAGTCATTCGATGATCTTGATGCGTTGGCCGACAGCGTCGGCGCCGCCGCTGATTTGCTCGACAGCCAGGACGATGCGCCGATCATCCGGCTGATCAACGGCCTGATCTCCGAAGCAATAAGCCAGAGCGCCTCCGACATACATATTGAACCGGCGGAACAAGCCGTCGTGGTGCGGCTACGCATCGATGGCGTGCTGCGCGAGGTGTTGCGTGCGCCGGCGCAATTGCGGGCCCGTCTCGTGTCGCGCATCAAGGTCATGGCGCGGCTCGATATTGCCGAAAAGCGGCTGCCCCAGGATGGGCGTATCTCGCTGACCTTGGGCGGACGCAGCGTCGATGTGCGCGTCTCTACGTTGCCGTCCCGCTACGGCGAGCGCGTGGTGATGCGTATTCTCGATAAAGATCAGGGGCTACGCAGCCTCGATGCGCTTGGCATGAGCGATGAAATCCTCACCAAGTTCAAAGCAGCGCTTGAAACACCAAACGGCATCGTTCTCGTCACAGGGCCAACGGGGTCAGGCAAAACGACGACGCTCTATGCTGCGCTCAATCTGCTCAACGATAGTGCGCGCAATATTCTGACTGTCGAAGATCCGATCGAATACGCAGTCGACGGCGTCGGTCAAACGCAAGTGAACGCAAAGATCGGCATGACGTTCGCTGCGGGCTTGCGCGCGATTCTGCGCCAGGATCCTGATGTCGTAATGGTCGGGGAAATCCGCGACGCCGAAACCGCGCAAATCGCGGTGCAGGCGAGCCTCACCGGCCACCTCGTGTTTTCCACTGTCCACACCAATGACGCCGTCGCCGCGATCACGCGCCTGAAGGACATGGGCGTTGAGCCGTATCTGCTCGCATCGACATTAAGGGCCATCGTCGCGCAGCGTCTGGTGCGCCGTCTGTGTCCGGCATGCAAAACGCCTGCAGTCATTGGGCCGCAAGAAAAGGCTATGTTGGCCACCATCGGCGCGGAGAGCGCAACCGTCTACGAAGCGGCGGGCTGTCCGCAATGTCGCGGCGCCGGCTACGTTGGCCGGATCGGCCTCTACGAATTTGTGATCGTCGATGATGAAATCCGCCGCATGATCCATGCGGGCGCCACCGAACAAGAGATGGCCGCGTATGCGTTTCGTCGGGCCGATCCGCTACGGCGAAGCGGTTTAAAGTGCGTCGCGGCCGGCGTGACTTCCCTAAGCGACATCCTGCGCGCGGCGAGCGCGCAGGGAGGTTAGCGACCGATGCCCCGCTACCAGTACGTCGCGATCGACGCTGATGGTCGCCGCAAGAGCGGTGGTCTGGAGGCTGTCGACGAGGCCAGCGCGCGGGCGCTGTTGGTGCGCAAACGTCTGCTCCCCATCGAAGTCGATGCAAGGGGCGGAGGGCAGCGGCGCGAGGCGGCGCCCGATAGGCGTTTGTCGCGGAGCGCCAAGCTCTCGCACAAAGCCTTGGTGATGGTGACCCGGCAGCTCGCGACCTTGATCGACGCTTCTGTGCCCGTTGACGAAGCCTTGGCGATGATCGCGGCGCAGCAGGAGCAGCCCGCGGCACGGCGCATTGTAGCAGATGTGCAGGAAGGCGTGATTGAGGGCCAGCGACTCGCCGATGCGCTGAACCGTCATCCGTGGAGCTTTAACGGCCTTTATCGCGCCGCTGTGCTTGGCGGCGAACAATCGGGCCGGTTGGGCCCGGTTCTGCTCAAGCTGGCGGACTATCTCGAGCGGGCTCAAGCTCTGCGCAGCAAAATCCAAACGGCGCTGATCTATCCGGCGGTGCTCAGCTTAGTCGCGCTGACCGTTGTCGTCTGTTTGATGATTTTCGTGGTCCCGAGCCTCATCGAGCAATTCGAGCGCTTTGATCAACAGTTGCCGCTTATCACGCAGATTCTGATCTTCACGTCGCGCTTCCTCACCACGTCATGGCCGCTGCTGCTGCTCGCGCTCGTTGGCGGCCTCTGGTTTTTGCGCACTCTGTTTTCACGCGAGCCGGTGCGCGCAGCGTTTGACGCCTTCTTGTTGCGTGCGCCGTTGATTGGGCGCTGGGTCGTTGCCGTCAATGCGAGCCGCTTTATTCGCGCGCTCTCGACGCTCGTCTCCGCCGGCATGCCGCTGCTCGAAGGCGTGCGCGTTGCGCGGGGCTCCGTCTCGAACCGTGAAGTGGCCAAAGCCATCGGCGTGATGGCGGATCGCATCGAAGAGGGCGAGCCGCTGTCGCAAGTGATGCGCCGCTCGAACGTAATGCCGGCGATGGTCTGTTACATGACTCAAAGCGGTGAGAACGCGGGCGAGCTTCCGGCGATGCTGGACAAAGCCGCCGCACACCTGGACCAAGAATTTGAAGCCTTCACGACGTCAGCGCTCAGCCTTTTGGAGCCCGCGATCATCGTCCTGATGGGGCTTGTCGTGGCTTCGATCGTGTTGGCGATCATGCTGCCTATTCTGCAACTCAACCGTCTGGCGATTGGATGAAACGATGCTGAGATCATTGCTCAAAAGGCTTCGCGCCGGGCGGCGAGTTCGTGACCCGCTCCATCCCGAGGCGGGCGTCACGCTGGTGGAGATGATGGTGGTCATCGTCATCATCGGTTTGGTCACGGCTATCGTGGTCATCAACGTGCTGCCGAGCCAGGATACGGCCCGGATCGAAAAGGCGCGCGCCGATATTCGCGTCATTGAGCAGGCGCTCGAACTCTATCGTCTGGACAATTCACGCTACCCCAGCATGGATCAGGGGCTGGAGGCGCTCGTCAACCCGCCGACTGAAGGCGCAGCGCGCGAATCCTACATCCGCCGTTTGCCAGATGACCCATGGGGGCGTCCGTATGAATATGTGACGCCGGGCGAACGCGGGCCATTCGATCTCTATTCCTTGGGCGCTGATGCGCAGGAAGGCGGTGAGGGCGTCGATGGCGATATCGGCAACTGGCAGTAAGCGCCTCACACCCGATGCAGGCGTCAGCCTCGTCGAAGCGATGGTGGCGTTGTTGATCGTCAGCCTTGTGGTTGGCGTGGTGATGCTGCTTGCGCCGGGGACGGATCGCCATGCGCGGCTGGCCGCTGAGCAACTCGCCGCGCGTATAGCGTTGGCGAGCGAAGAAAGCGTGATCGTCAATCGCTCGCTTTCGCTCATAGTGACTGAAGAAGGCTACGGTTTCGAGCGCCTGGAAGACAACGGTTGGCTTCCTGCAGAGCAGCGCTCGCCACTCGGCTTTCGCGCGTGGGACGCTGATCTCCAGGTGCGCGTCGAGCCGGCTGCGGACGATCCGCGCGTTGCGCGATTTGACCCGCTAGGCGGCGCTACCGCTACCAACATCATCCTGGACCAAGCCGGCGCGCGCTGGCGGGTCCGGCTTAACGAAGCGGGCGAGGTCGATGTCCAACGCGTCGAATGAGTCCGGCTTTTCGCTTGTTGAGGCGCTCGTCGCTCTCGCCGTCTTCGCGATGGCGGGCGTCGGCCTTGTGCAGCTGCAATCGCACTCGCTCAGCACGTTCCAGCGTGTCGAGACGCGTGCGTTGGCGGACGTCGTCGCCCAGAATGAACTCACGCAGATCGTTGCCACACAAGCGCAACGTCCAGTCGGTCAGCGAGAGCAAACGATCAGTTACGCGGGCCGCGAATGGCGCGTCACGACGGAGATTGCGGCGACGCCATCGCCGCGGACCCGTCGCGCGGTGGTGGAGGTTGGGCCCGCGGATGCGCGCCCGGTCAGCCGAGTGAGCGGCTTCTTCGTTTCACCGGAGGCGGCGTCGTGAGTGAAGCACGCGCTCACGAGTCGGGCTTCACGCTGGTCGAAGCGCTGGTGTCGCTTTTTGTATTTAGCCTGATTGCTGCGGGCTCGGTGCTGATGCTCACGCAGAGCGTCGATACGCAGCGCCGTGTCTCGGAGGCCGAGATTTCCCTGCGCGAAGTGCAGAACGCCCGTGCGCTGCTTGCCGCTGATCTCGCGCAATATGTTGGCCGCGAAGTCCGCGAGCCGGATGGGCGAGGGCGGCCCCGCTTCATTGGCGGCGACGCAGACACGCCGCTCGCCTTCGTGCGCGCTGCCGGAGAACCCGATCCCGACCGTGGGGCGGCGACCCGCCTTGCCTTTGTGGAGTACGATTTCGACGAGGGCGCTATTGTTCGCCGCACCCGAACACGTCTGGATCGCGTCGAAGAGTCTGAAATGGCCGAACGCGTCATCGTCGCCGATGCAGGCGAAGCGCGTTTTGAGTTTTTTGACGGCGTGACCTGGCGTGAGCAATGGTTGGCAGGCGGCGCCGGCGCGAGCCCGCCGCGCGCTGTGGCGCTGGTGTTCACGTCGGCGCGCTACGGTGAAATTCGTATCGAAGCGCTGGTTGGGCTCGGCGCATGAAGCGGTCCAATCCCCGCTGGGTGCACGACCAGGGCGCGGCGCTCGCCGCCGTGCTCACCATGCTTGCTATCATGTCGATGCTTGCGGTTGTTGTCGTCGACGCCGCCAATATGGGTGTGCGGCGCACCAGCAATCTCGTCCGCATGGAGCAGACGCGTTGGTATTTGATGGGCGCCGAAGCTTTTGCGGCGTCTCAGCTCGGCGAGTTGCGGCGTCGCGCCGAGACGACGCGAACAGACGAGTCGGAGTGGCAAGGGCGGCCATTCGTCTTTCCGCTTGATGACGGCAGCATGGAAGTCGAGCTGTGGGATGGCGGCAATTGCTTCAACCTGAACAGTATGGTGGTGACGGACGACGGCGGCGAGCGCTTCGTCAGCCCCGGTGGCTTGGTGCAATTCGCGCGGCTGCTCGATGCCGTCGATGTCGGCCAGCAACAAACGGGGCTTGGCGCCGCCCTTGTGGATTGGCTGGACAGCGATAGCCATGCCATGGCTGGCGGCGCCGAAGATGGCGCCTATGCGGGCGAGGCGGCCGCCTATGTCGTCGCAAATGCGCTGTTGGCCGACATAAGCGAACTCAGTAACATTCGCGGTTTCACACCGAATATCGTCGAGGCGATCGCGCCTTATGCGTGTGTTCGTCCCACCAGCGCGCCGAATGTGATCAATCCGAACACCCTGCGCCCGGAGCAGGCGCCGCTGCTGGCGATGGCGGTTGACGGCCTGCGGATCGAGCGCGCCGCGCAGATCATTCGCGACCGCCCTCGCGGCGGTTGGGAGACGATCGACGATTTTTTACGTCATCCCAGTTTGAGCGAGTTTGAATTGAACGAAGCTGGTCGCGCTCAATTCTCGTTGCAAACGCGCTACTTCGTGCTGCGCACGGAAGTTGTGCGCGTTGACGCGCGCGAGAATTCCGCTGTCCTGCTCGAGCAAGGCGTTGCTGGAAATGCCACCGTCGTGCGCCGTGTGTTTGGCGCCGGGGCGGGAAAGAACCTTCTATGAGTGAGATCGTCGTCCTCATCGGCGCAGAAACGCCCTCAGCGCCGCTGTCTTGGCTGGTGGTAAGCGATTCTGGTCGCGTCATTGCTGAGGGTGTTAGCACCGAGCGGCGGCCACCTGCAGCTGCGCCGCAGCGCACTGTGCTGGTGATTCCAGGTGCGGACGCGCGGCTGAAGCAGCTTCGTTTGCCAGCGCGCTCCGAAGCCCAGGCGCGGGCCGGCGCGGCAGCTCTGTTCGGCGCTGATTTGTCCAGCGGCGAGTCCATGCATTTCGCCGTTGGCGCCCAGCAGGATGGCGATGGCAAGCGACTGGTCGCTGCGATTGCATCCGATCGGATGACGCAATGGCTCGAAAGCGCGCGCGTCCTTGGATGCGATCCACGCTATGTCACTTTGGATTGTTGTCTGTGGCCAGCCGAGGATGGCGCAATCGTGGTAGCGCTGACGCCGGCCCGCGCAATCGTGACGGCCGGCCCGCAAGGCGGCTTCTCGATCGAACCAGACCTCGCAGCTGCAGTGCTGAGCCGATGGGGCAAAAGCGTCGGGGCGGACAACGCGCGGATTATTGTCGAAGGAAGTGAAGCCGATGCGGCGCGAGCTGGCTTCGGTGCGGGTACGGAGCGCCGGCAAACGAGCGATCCAGCCCACACGATTGCGCTCGCAGCAGTGTCGCCGCCGCGCTGGGCGCCCAATCTCCGGCAAGGCGCGTTCGCCGCGGTGGCGGAACAGGGCGCGCAGCCGTTCAAGCTTTGGCGCTTTGCCGCGCTGCTCGCAGCTGCCGCTCTTCTGTTGCAGGTCGGCTCCCTCGGAATCGCCGGATGGCGCGATGACCGTGCAGCGGATCAGGTATTCGCCGCGGCTGAGCGTGACTTCCGCGCCGCGCGCCCGGAGCTGCGACGTGTGGTGAATCTCAGAGCGCAGGTGAACGCAGCCGCGAACGCGCTGGACCAAGCGACGCGGCACCCTGTCATCGTCACATCGGCCCCGCTGATCAGTGCGCTACGCGCACATCCCGGCGTGCGTATTGACGAAGTGCGGCACGAGTCGCCGCAGCGCAGTGTGCGGCTCGTGATCTCGGCGCCGCAACAGCCAGAGATCGAAGCCTTCATCGCAGCGCTACGCCAGAGTGCGATGGAAGTCGAGGCGCAGAGCGTGCAACCGCGCGAGGGGCGTTACGCCGCGCAGCTCATTGTGGAGGCGCGGTGATGGAAACGCTTGGCGTTTGGTGGGCCGCGCGAACTGAGCGTGAGCGCCAGATCATCAGGCTCGGCGCGCTGTTCATCTGCGGCGTGCTAGTTCCGGTATGGTTATGCTTCGCCGCCTATGAGTATCGCAATGAAGCTGCCGCCCGCTATGCTGAGGCGCGCGAAGTTGCCGCCAAAGTGGAGCGCATCAACGCAGCGCAGCGCGCCCATCCGGCGCCCTCGAGCGGGGGCGGAAGTATCCGCGAGCGAGCCTTGGCCGCGGCGCAAGCGCACGGGCTGAGCGCCGCGCGCGTGGAAGAGATAGGCGCCGATTCTCTGCGGATAGGATTCCAGCCGGCGGATTCCCTAGCAGTTTATAGGTGGATCGATCAGGTGAATCGCAGCGGCGATACAGTTGCTACGAGCACAATTGTACGCGTGACCGGAAGCGAATTGGTCAACGCGGAATTCGAGGTGAGAACATCGTGATGAAGATCAGATGGTGGCATATAGCGGTATTTCTGCTTGCGCTCATTGCTTTCGGCATTGCGCTCGCGCCCGCATCCTTGCTTGCGCCGCGCCAGGGTGATCTTAGCTATCAGCGCGCCGAAGGAACGATATGGGCTGGTAGGCTCCATGGCGTTCACATCGGGCCGTACGCCGTGGATCAAGCGAACTGGACGCTCTCCTTCTTCGATGTCGTGCAGGGCAAGGCGATCGTGCCCGTAGTTTTCGAAGGCGGCGACATCGAGGGTCGGGTGGTGCTGCTCGGCAACGTACAGGGCGATCGTCGTTTCGCCGCACAGAACTTGCGTGTGCGAGGGATGCAAGTAGGCGACGGGCTTCTACTCCCTGGTTTGACGAGTTTCTATGATGTCGATGTTTTGTTTGAAGGTGGGGCATGCGTCCGGGCGCAAGGTCGGATCGTGAGCGACGTGTTCCGGCAGGCAGGCTCGACAATCGGATGGGCCGGCCCAGATGTTGAGGGGCGGCCGCGTTGCGAAGGCGATGATGCCGAAGTTCTCCTCACCGGTGTCAATGAACTCGGTGAGCGGGTGAACATGCGCATAATGCTGGCAGGTGATGGCGCTGCGGCGTGGCGGGTGTCGGTGTTGACGCAGAGACCGGAAACGATTGCTGCGCTCGATGCAGCCGGGTTCGAACGCGGCGCGGCCGATGGCGCGCTTGGGTATGGTGAGGATACAAGATGGCTGCCCTAAGGTTTGCTCTCTCTGCACTAGCGATGGCGCTGGCCGTAAGCGCCTGCGGTTCGACATCGCGGTCACGCGAGCAGGTCGTCGCAAGGCCCGGCGTTGTCGATGCTGGCGAACTGGCGTTCGAAGCGCTGGATCCGCAGCCTTTGACTGCCGGAGCGTGCGGGATGTTCTTGTGGGCGCGCTCTGCGGGCGAGCCCGTTTTCGTGATGGCGGCTTTTGCTCAGCCACCGGAGGCGCGCGTCAAATTGCAAGGGCGAGAACGTCGGCTTGCACGCAGCGCCGCCGAAGGCGCTACCGCGTCCGGACATTTCGAACGCCAAACCTACACTGATGGCCGGTTGACGCTCACTGTTGACGTGACGTTCGACACCGCCCGCCGGATCGTCGATGGCGCCGCCATTGAGCGCGGCGTCATTCGCGTCTCGGATCGGGAAGGTTGGGAGACAATCATCCCGGTCGGAGGATTGGTCGCTTGCGAAAACTAGCTATATTCAAGCACGATCCAAACAACCATGATTGCAACGCATAGAAACGGACCGAAGGGCAATTTATCGGTGCGTTTGAGCTCGCGTCCTGCAACGCGCACGGCCGCGACATAAACCAAACCCAATGCCGAGCCGAGCAACACGACAAAAGGCAGCCCCATCCAGCCGATCCAGGCGCCGGCGCCTGCAAGCAGTTTAGCGTCGCCCATACCGACGCCATCGCGTCCACGCACCGCGCGGTAAAGCGCATTGGCGCCGAACAACAACGCATAGCCGAACGCCACGCCGAGCAGTGCGGTCAGCAGGTCTGCGTTGATCCATGCGACGATGAGCCCGCTCACCCCAAGCGCTAGGTTCACAACATTGGGAATGCGCATCGTGCGGAAATCGATCCACGCGGCCGTTGCAAGAATGGCCGCTAGAACTCCGCTCTCCCATAAAGTTGGCATCACTCGTCTACGCCCGGGTCGCTACGTTTCCTGAGCTGTTGCATGAGCTTCATTTACTCGTCGTCAAATCTTCACGTGAACCGCCTATTGCCCGACTTAACAGAGCGCGTTCAGCTGGAAGTGGCTTTAGGGCCGAGCCGTTATTCGTCAAGCGTGCTTTCGCGGCGGCCGAGCATGGTGTTCTTCCAATGATTATTCTCAATTAGAACATCACAAGAATGGGCGCGTGCCGCGTTAAGACAACGCGGGCGCGCTTTGTTCGAGCAGAAGGCGAGGGGCCTGTGGAACGGGATTTCACCAAAAAGCGCGCGCGCCCCGTTGAGGGGCTGATGGAGGGCCTGCTGTTTGCGGCCGCCGCGCTCGCCGTCGCCATCGTCATCGGCATTCTTTATGTCGTGATCTCGGAAGCCGCGAAATTCTTCGCCGA
>LNEK01000022.1 GCA_001464425.1 Alphaproteobacteria bacterium Ga0077535 | reverse complement strand
TTGAACATGCCGGAGTGCATGTGCATCATCATGTGGCAGTGAAACGCCCAATCGCCAGGCGCGTCGGCCGTGAGATCGAAGGACAGACGTCCGCCCGGTGCGACGTTCACGGTGTGCTTCAAGGGCTGATGTCCAGCATGGCCATTGACCAATTCGAAGAAGTGGCCGTGCAGATGGATCGGATGCTGCATCATCGTGTCATTCACGAGTGTGACGCGCACACGTTCGTCGCGCTCAAAGCGGATAGGCTCGACAATTTCGCTGAAGCGGCGTCCGTCGAACCCCCACATATAGCGTTCCATATTGCCGGTGAGATGGATCTCAAGCGTGCGCGATGGCGGGCGCGTGTCGCGGTTGGGGTTAAGTGCGACGAGATCGGTATAGACCAGGACGCGATGGGGTTCGTTCTCTAACCCGAGCGGACGCTCCGCTAGTCGGTTCTCCGGCATCGGCGAGATGCTTTGTACGCCCACACCCACTGCCATATTCGGCGGCGCGAGCGAGCGGTCGCGCATGTTCATGTCGCCATGCTCCATCGATCCATGGTCCATGCCGCCAGCGCCGTGATCCATGCCGCCCATGTCCATGCCCATGTCGCGCATGGTGAGATTGGGGACTTGGCGGAGCGGGGGAACTTCCGCGCTCATGCCAAGTCGCGGCGCAAGCGTTGCGCGCCCCATGCCAGAGCGATCAACGGCTTCTGAAACGATCGTGTAAGCGCGATCTTCGGGCGGATTGACGATCACGTCATAGGTTTCGGCAACTGCGATCTGGAATTCATCGACTTCTACAGGTCGCACATTCTCGCCGTCGGCTTGCACGACTGTCATCGGCAGACCGGGAATGCGGACATTGAAGTTCGTCATCGCAGAGGCATTGATGATCCGGAGGCGCACGCGCTCGCCCGGTTCGAACAAGCCAGTCCAATTCTCTTGAGGTCCGTGACCGTTGACAAGATAGGTGTAGGTCGAGCCCGTGACGTCGGAGATGTCGCGCGGGTCCATGCGCATCTCAGCCCACATGCGTCGCTCGGAGGCGCTCATGCGGTCTTCGCCGGAGAGGAGGCCGGCAATTGTCGTACGTTGTTGATTGAAATAGCCGGGACTTGCTTTGAGGCGCCGCAGGATTTCGTGCGGGTGCAGGAAGCTCCAATCGGAGAGGACGATCACATGCTCGCGGTCGTACGCCACGGGATCGGCGCCGGCGGGATCGATAATCAACGGACCGAAATGGCCCATCGCTTCCTGCAGTCCGGAATGGCTGTGATACCAATAGGTGCCCGCCTGACGGACGGGAAATTCATAGACGAAAGTTTCGCCTGGACGGATGCCGGGGAAACTGATGCCGGGCACGCCGTCCATTTGAAACGGCAGCAAAATGCCGTGCCAGTGGATCGAGGTGTCCTCATCCAGTGTGTTGGTGACCGACAGGCGCGCCTGCTGGCCCTCACGCAGACGTATGAGCGGCGCCGGCAGTGTGCCGTTGACGGTTATGGCGTGGCCGGTGCGGCCGCCGACACTGAACGGGGAGTGGCCGACACTGAGTGCAATTTCCGGCCCGCTAAGAGTTGAGAGCGTTGGCGCTATGCCGCGTGATCCAGTTTGCGCCCACGCAGGGACGAGCGCCTGCGCTCCTGCGATGCCCGCGCCGGCCGTCATCGCCTTCAATAATGTCCGGCGCTGTATCGCCACGATCTACTCCTTGACTGATCTTCCGCCGCTATGGTGTGCACCTTCCCATTACTGGAAGGTCAAGCCCTGTTTTGTCATGATCAAGTACGCACTGCGCGGGCTGATCCCTCATGGGCAGCGCACGGCGGCATCTTGAATTGGGACGCCTCTCAATCACCGGTTCCCAACGCCGCAGCCAGCGCGCGCCGCGCCCGATAGATGCGCACCTCCACCGCCTTTGCCGTGAGCCCCAACGCCGCGCCGATCTCGCGATAGGACGCCTCGCCGGTAATGGACAGAAGGAGCGGCGTTTTGAGCCCGTCGGGCAGCGCCGCGATGGCTTGGTCCAGCCGCGCTAAATCGTCCTCCCGATCATTAGAGGCGGCGATCGGCTGCGCGATCTCGAGATCGGGCCGGTCGATATCTTCGGCGCGATAGAAGAAGTTTCGCACAGTGCGGCGGCGCCGCCAGTCGCGGCACTTGTTGAGGGCGATGCGCTTCAGCCAGATGCTGAAGGGCCGCCTTGCGTCATATCGCGACAGCACACGCCAGGCCGCCACGAAGCTTTCCTGCACCAGGTCCAAGGCCTCGGCGGGATCGCCGGTGTAGGCGCGTACGAAACGGTAGAGATCTGCTTTGTGGCGGCGCATGAGCTGCGTGAACGCACGCTCCTCGCCTGCCAGCACCGCCGCGATGAGCGCGGCGTCGCTGCGCTCATCGAAATCCATCATTGCTGTTCGGCGGTCAGCGATTCAACAACGGTGGAATCAAACACGGCCTGCTGATCTGGGTTCAGCACTTCGCGCATAGCGAAGACGTGGCGGATAGTTTCCGACTGCAGCTCTCCCATCGCGTGGTGAAAGCGTTCGATTGCCGCGGTAACGCCCGGGCCATAGCCATGTTCTTCGCGAATGGCCGCGGCGAGGTCAGCGTTGGCCGCGCGCATCTCCAGCTCAAGCGCTTGGCGCCGCGTCGCGAATTCGGCTTCGATTGCTTCGATGCGGCTGCTCTGTTCGCCCGTCAAATTGAGGCGCTCATGGACGGTGTCGTGAAGCCCGGGTGTGCCGTGGTGAAACGCATGCATGCCGAGCCACACCCCGCCAAGGCCGGCCGCGAAGGCGACAAGCGCGGTGACGATCAATCCCTGCCAAGAGAGTTTCATGGGTTCCCTTCCAAAAGGGTGGAGGGGGCGTAAGGCGAGTGCAGCGCAAACGGCGACGCCTCGGCCGGCGCCGCGCTAGAGGCGGCGCCGGCGGCGATTCCGGCGAGCATCATCGTTGCGACGAGGGCGGCGCGGACACTCAACAGGCCAGCCAGGTCGGGCGCGCGAGCAGCGGCGATGGCGGCCCATACACGCGGCTCGAGTTGGCTGAGGTCGGCCTCCTGGCGACGTTCCCGCCACGCCGCAAGCGCATCATCAAGGTTTGTTCGCATCGCAATACTCTCTGCCCTGCGCACCATTTACGCGGGAATGTTCGATTTCCCTCAAATGCGTCCGCGCGCGAGGGGATTTGGTCGTCGGCGCGTATAGAAGATGACAACAGCCTGGAGCCATGAATGCGGCAAGATAGATTGGCTTTAGACCGGCGCGGTGCGTTGGCGGTTGTTCTTGGCGCAGGGGCGGCGTTGGCGGCGCCTTCCGCGCTGGCGCAACAGACGCGCCACGCCATGCATGTCCGCCGCGACGCTGGCTGCGGATGCTGCCTTGCCTGGGCTGAAATCATGGGTCGCAGCGGGCGTTTCACCATGACGGTGACGATCGAGGCGGACATGAGCGCCTTGAAACAGAGCCTCGGCGTCCCACGCGATCTGGCGTCCTGCCATACCGCGACCGTCGCAGGCTTCGCCATCGAGGGTCACGTTCCGCTGAGCGACATCTTGCGCCTCATTGGGACGCGCCCCGCAGGCGTTCTAGGTCTTGCTGTGCCGGGCATGCCGATCGGTTCGCCTGGCATGGAGCAACCGGGGGGCGGCCGTGACGCCTTCGCGGTCATTGCATTCTCGGGCGACGGCGCCCGCCAAATATTCGCGCGCTATCCGGCACGCGGTTGATCAGGAGAGAGATGATGCAAATGAGCTGGATGGTTGCGCTGGCCTGCCTCGCTGTGCTGAGCGGCTGCGCCACCGCGCACGGCATGAGCCATGGCGAGATGAGCCATGAAGAGATGATGCGTCATTGTCAGATGATGCAGGAGCATCACGGTGACCGAACGGCGGCGCATGCAGATCACGTTCCCGCCCAGCATGGCGGCATGAGCCATGAGGAAATGATGCGCCACTGCGCCGAGATGCGCGCGGGCGAAGCGGCGCCTCAGCACTAGCTGACGGAGAGCGAACTCAGTGGCGCCGCGTCCTCTTCGCGCCTGGGGCGCGCGGCTTTGCGAGGTCGTCAAGGATAGGGCAATCGGAACGCTCGTCGCCATGACAATGCTGCGCGAGTTGGCGAAGCGTCTTCATGACGGCGCGCATCTCGCGCATCCGGCGTTCGAGATCGGCGATGTGCGTTTCCGCCAGGCGCTTCACTTCGCGTGAAGGGCGCTTCTTGTCGGTCCAGAGGGCGAGCAGGGCGGAGACCTCTTCCAACGAAAAGCCCAGATCGCGGGTACGGCGCACGAACTGAAGCACGGCGACGTCCTGCTCGCTGTAATCCCGGTAGCCATTTGCGCGCCGCGCCGCCGATGGGAGCAGGCCAATGCTCTCATAATAGCGGATCATTTTGGCCGACACGCCCGTTTGTTCGGATGCTTGACCGATGTTCATAGGATCGAACCTGAATTTTCTGTGTTGACCTTCCCATTGTGGGAAGGTGCAGGCTCTGGGGCAAGTGAAATCAGGAGCGCGAGCAAGCTCGCGAGGACAACATGCCAGCCCATCATCATCACGGACACGACGCTCACCCGGCCGCTGATCTGCGCGACCCGGTCTGCGGCATGATTGTCAAACCGGATACGCCGCACCGGCTGTCGCACAATGGCGAAGACGTGTTGTTCTGTAGCGCCGGCTGCAAAGCCAAGTTCCAGGCTGCGCCTCAGAATTACGTCAAGCCTGACGTCTCGCATTCGTGCTGCGCCAAGAAAGAGCCAGAGGCGGCGCATGGGGTGTGCCACGCACACGGGCACAATCATGCGACGCCCGCCGCGGCATCGATGGACGCGCCAAAGGGCTCGAAGTGGACATGCCCGATGCATCCTGAAATCGTGCGTGATGGCCCTGGCTCATGCCCAATCTGCGGCATGGCGCTCGAGCCGATGACGCCGACTGCCGATGCTGGGCCCAACCCTGAACTCATCGATATGACGCACCGCTTCTGGGTTGGCGCCGCGTTGGCGGCGCCGGTTCTGGTGTTGGAGATGGGCCGGCATCTGTTTGGCATTGATCAAATCGTGCCGGCGATGTGGAATCCGTGGCTTCAATGTTTCTTGGCCACACCCGTTGTGTTGTGGGCAGGCTTCCCGTTCTTTGAGCGCGGCTATCAATCGCTTCTGACGCGCAACCTCAACATGTTCACGCTCATCGCGCTCGGAACGGGCGTCGCTTGGGTTTACAGCGTTGTCGCGCTCTTGGGGCCAAGCCTGTTTCCCCCCGAGTTCCGTGATGCGCACGGGCAGGTCGCGGTCTATTTCGAAGCGGCCGCGGTGATCACGGTTCTTGTGCTTCTCGGCCAAGTGCTGGAGTTGCAAGCACGCGAACGCACCGGCGGCGCCATTCGCGCTCTCTTGGATCTGGCGCCAAAGACGGCGCGGCGCATCAAGGACGGCGCGGAAGAAGAGGTCACGCTGGACCAGATCGTGGTTGGCGATCGGCTGCGCGTGCGCCCCGGTGAAAAGATTCCGGTGGACGGAATCGTCCAAGATGGCCGCTCCACGATCGATGAATCGATGGTGACAGGTGAGTCGATGCCAGTGACCCGGGAAGCTGGCGCGCGCGTCATCGGGGGCACACTCAATCAGACCGGCGCGCTTGTAATTGAAGCTGACCGGGTTGGCGCCGATACGATGCTCTCTCGCATCGTCCACATGGTGGCTGATGCGCAAAGGTCGCGTGCGCCGATCCAACGGCTCGCGGACAAGGTCTCTGGGTGGTTTGTGCCCGCCGTCATCGCGGTTGCGGTCGTTGCACTCATTGCATGGTGGGTGCTGGGGCCGTCACCGGCGTTTTCCTACGGGCTCATCGCGGCCGTGTCAGTGCTCATCATCGCTTGTCCGTGTGCGCTGGGGCTTGCGACACCGATGTCGATCATGGCCGGGGTTGGGCGTGGTGCGCGCGCGGGCGTCTTGATCAAGAACGCAGAAGCGCTTGAGCGGTTCGAGAAAGTGGACACGCTTGTTCTGGATAAGACCGGCACGCTCACCGAAGGCAAACCGGCGGTAATCGCCATCCAAACGGCTCCCAATCAAACGGAAGACGAAGTACTGCGTCTCGCGGCGAGCCTAGAAAACCAAAGCGAACATCCATTGGCGCAGGCGATCGTCGCAGCCGCAAAGGAGCGTGGTCTAGCGCTCGCCGAGGCTTCTGATTTCGACTCTCCAACTGGAAAGGGCGTTGTTGGTGTCGTGGAAGGGCGCAAGGTGGCGTTGGGTGCGGAAAAATATCTGGCAGAATTGAGTGTGGACACGGCCGGTCTACGCTCGAAGGCGGAAGAGCTACGACGCGATGGCGCGACCGCAATTTTCTTGAGCGTCGATGGTGTTGCTGCGGCGGTCTTCGGCATCGCTGATCGGATCAAAGAGACGACTCCGAATGCACTCGCTGCCCTCAAAGCACAAGGTATCCGGCTAGTGATGTTGACCGGCGACAATCGAACCACGGCGGAGGCGGTGGGGCGCACGCTCGGCATCGACACCGTGGAGGCGGAAGTTCTCCCCGAGGACAAGTCGCGCATCGTGGCGCGGTTGAAGGGCGAAGGCCGGATCGTGGCGATGGCGGGTGACGGTGTGAATGACGCGCCCGCCCTTGCCGCAGCCGATGTCGGCATTGCGATGGGTTCCGGGACTGATGTCGCCATCGAAAGCGCTGGTGTGACGCTCCTTTATGGCGATCTTACTGGCATCGTACGCGCTCGCGCGATTTCGCGGGCGACCATGAACAACATCCGTCAGAACCTGTTCTTCGCCTTCGCCTACAACGTAGCCGGCGTGCCTATCGCCGCTGGCGTGCTCTATCCAATCACCGGCGATCTCCTGTCGCCGATGATCGCGGCGGCGGCGATGGCGTTATCGTCGGTTTCGGTGATTGCGAACTCCCTGCGTTTGAACTCGGTCAAGGTGTGACGTGGGTTGTAGGGCGGGGGCCACATATGGCCGTCATCCTTGGTCGCGAGCTTCATTGATGAACGCGCGCACTGACTCAACAAACCATGCTGGTTGATCTAGATGGAGGTAGTGTCCGCCGCTCTCGGCAATGCGTTGGCGAGCGCCAGGATAGCGCGCCGTGAGGCCGCGCTGAGCCGTTGACCACAAAATTTCGAAGGCGTTTGAGTTCGCCGGCGTCGGTCGAGATAAAACCAGCACAGGTGTTCCGTGCGCCGGATCGAGGCGCTCGACCTTTCTGATTGTCATCGGCAGCGCCGCGAGTTCGGCTTGGCCGCCATCGGGCAGGGTCCAGGCCATCGATGCAGGCAGCGTGCAAGAGGATATCCCGGCGTCCTCGCAGCGGCGGGTGAAATCCGCGGGTCTGGAGTCCTCCAGGACAACGGCCAAAACCTGATCAGGATGCTGGGCCGTGAAATACTCCGCGTAAAGTCCGCCCAACGAATGGCCGATCAAGACATAAGGGCCGGCGGCGCCGGATTGCTCCAACACGGCGGACAACTCTCGTTCAGCGGCCTGCGCATCACGTGCGCCCCTTGTCGCGTCACTGTTACCATAACCGGCCCGATCGTAGAGGATAACGGTCGCTGTCTTAGCGAGTTCGGGAGCGACATCCCGAAAAGTGTCCATGCTATCGCCCAATCCGGCGATCATCACGATCGTAGGCCCGCCCGCGCCAAGCACCCGATAGGCAACGGCATTGCCATCGACTTCGGCGAACCGCACGTCGCGCGGCGCAGTTGCGCACGATGTCGCGCTGAGCAGCATTCCAAGAGCCAGCACTAGTCTGGCGGCGTTTTGCAATGCGCGCACGATTATGGCGGCTAGGGGTGCGCGTGGCTGCTTTGGGCGGGGACTCATATGGGGCCTCACTGGTTCTGTCGGGTGAGGTTCTAAGCCGGTAACGAAGCGATCGCTTGAACGTAACAGCTGCCCTCCTGCTTCAGCGGGAGTGGAGCGGGGTGCGAAGTCCGCGGCCTTGATGTTTTTGCGCTGCGGCAAACGCGAGACTGACCTAAGATGCGCCAATGGAGACTATTGCATCTGGTCGTATAGCCTTTTGGGAAGGCGGCAGCCTTTGGGTGTTCGACGTGCCGGGTGCAGCCGGGGCGCCCAGCCGCACTGAGATGCACGCTCACCATGCGTTTCAGCTTACGTTCTCGCTTGGCGGCAGCTTCAATTTCAGTGTCGAGGACGACGTCGCGCCAGGTCCTTTCGCGATCGTGGCGCCGGATACGCTCCATGCTTTCGAGGCTCGTGGTTTGGTGTCACATCTGTTTGTCGAGCCCGAAAGTCGCGCAGGGCGCACGCTTCAGCAATTGATGCAAGGGCGAGCGGTTGCAACCATGACCACGGCCCAGGCGCAAGATTCGCCCCACCTCATCCGGGACGCATTTCACCACCCACACGATCCAAGCGGGGCGCTGCGCGAAGTGGGGATGAAGATCACCGACCGTATCGCCGGCCATGCGCGCGTTGTCGAACCGGATCGTCGGGTGCGCCAGATCATCAAATGGGCGAGCGAGAATCTCGATAGCGCTCTCGGCATCGACGAGGCGGCACGAGGCGTTGGCCTATCTCCCAGCCGCGCAAGCCACCTTTTTGTCGAGGAAACCGGTCTGCCATTTCGCACTTACGTGCTTTGGCTGCGCCTCGTGCGCGCCGTCGACGCACGCATTGCCGGGAGAACCCTCACGGAAGCGGCCCAGGAGGCTGGCTTTTCCGATTCAGCGCATCTCAGTCGCACCTTCAAGCGGATGTTCGGCTTACCCGCCGCTGCGCTCGAAATGTCGTAGCCGTTTCGTTCAAGCGCGCGGGCGTTCCTGGATCTAGGTAGGGCGTGTCCTCACGGACCACTCAAATGCCTAAACCCATGGAGATGACAATGAATGACGCCGCCGCTTCTCTCTTCGCTACATCCGGCGCCGCCGGCTGCGCCTGCAGCCCAAGCTGCAGCTGTGGCGACGACTGCCGCTGCAACACGAGCGCTTGCAGCTCCGACTGCGCCTGCTCGTCCTAAACGCTGCGGCCCGGACTTCTCGCACCCGAGAAGTTCGGGCCGCCCGCCGCTCCGTTCTTGCCAAAACTTACCCCCATCGAGAGCGAATGATCGTGGAATACATCTTTGGTGTTGGTCTCGGACTCGCTGCTTGCGGACTTGGAACGATGGCGGGGTTCGAGCGAGACCGGGCCTTCTATCCGGTCATGATGATCGTGATCGCCTCCTATTATGCCTTGTTTGCCGTCGTCGGCGGCGGTGGACGCGCCCTCGGAGCCGAAATCGCGATCTCCATGGTGTTCGTTTGCTTGGCGGTCATTGGCTTCAGGACCAGTCTGTGGCTCGTTGCAGCGGCCTTGCTTGGGCACGCTGGCCTTGATCTGGTTCACAGTCAGTTGGTGACGAATGCGGGGGTCCCGGCCTGGTGGCCCATGTTCTGTGCAAGTATTGATGGCTTCGCCGCCTTCTATCTCGCGTGGCGACTTCTCTCGAGACGGATCGACGAGCACAATCGCCTGACCTTTGGCAATCGCATTCGTGCATATGTCGGACTCGAACTCAACGCCGCGCAAGCAGCTGAGCGAGGAGGCGATCCATTCGCGGCCTTTCGTCATCTCGAGCGCGCGCACGTCTTGGGCCAAAGATCCACGGTGCAACATGTTCGCGTGCACTTGGCGATGCTCGTCTGGAGCCTACGCCAGCACAACACTCGCGAAATCATCGGACAGATCACACGTTTGATCGGCGCAGCGACCAAGACTTGGCTCGGGCTTATCCCACCAGGAAACACCGGCGGCGCCAATGTGAGCGCGTTCATGCCGATGCCGATACCTGACGATCTCGCCGAGCTTATCGACGTCGCCCGCTCGCCCCGGCAATGGCTCAACTGAACTTCAGAGAGGAAGGTCAATGAAAATGCTCTTAAGAGCTCTGTTGGGCTTAGGTGCGCTAATTGTCGTGTCGGTCATTGGGCTTGGGGCGGCGCTGGTGCAGAGCGCCATCACACCAGCGAGAACGCTCGGCGTGCAGGTGGTGAGCGCAACTGACGGTGAAATGCGGCCGATCTCAGCAGTGATCTATTATCCCGCTCGGGGCGAAGCGAAGCTGACGTGGCTCGGCCTTACCCCCGCCATGCTTGCGCGCGACGCCCCGGTCGATGTGGGTCAACATCCCCTGATCCTGATTTCGCACGGAACCGCCGGCTCGCCGACCAGCCATCTCGATACGGCGCTGGCGTTAGCTGAGCAGGGGTTCATCGTCGCCGCTCTGGTTCACAATGGTGACAATTATCGGGATCAATCGGGGGTCGGCGCGCGCAACTGGATAAGCAATCGCGCGCGTGAGGTCGTCCGCGTAACTGATTACATGCTGGGCGAGTGGGGTCAGCGTTCCTCCATCGATCCAGAGCGCGTCGGTCTGTTTGGATTTTCTGCAGGCGCCGTGACGGCGCTTACAAATATTGGCGCAGCGACGGACTTCGCCCGTGTTGCACAAGCTTGCCAGGCGCAACCCGAGTTTGTGTGTCAGTTGCTGGCGCCCGGTGCTGAACTTGCCAACCCTCGCATGGAGGATGTGCAAGACCTTCGCATCAAGGCCGCGTTGATCGCCGCGCCAGGATTTGGCATGGCGTTCACAGCCGACGGGCTAGAGCGCGTTACTGTTCCTGTCGACGTTTGGGTTGGCGCAGAGGATGTCAACACGCCGTTGAGCACGAACGCCGCCGCCATCGCCCAGCGTTTGCCAACGCATCCGAGCGTTCATGTTGTCGAACGCGCTGGTCATGCATCCTTTCTGGCGCCGTGCGGCGTCACAGCTGTGCTGATGCCCGCAATGGTGTGCGCTGACTCGCGTGGCTTTGATCGTGAAGCGTTTCATCGCACCTTCAACGCAGAGGTTGTGTCCTTCTTCTCTCGTAGCCTGAACTATTCAGGCCGATAGAAAGGATCGGCCATGCTTGCCGCAACTTGCCGTCGCTACGGCGCCCCCGAGGTCTTGAAGATCGAAGGGGTCGCCCGCCCTACGCCCAAGGCCGATGAGATTCTCGTACAGGTCCGAGCCAGCAGCGTGACGTCTGGCGATGTGCGCATGCGAGCCTTTACGGGGGCTGGGATTTTTTGGCTGCCGATGCGGCTGCTGTTTGGCGTGTTGCGTCCGCGCAACCCAATCACAGGTATGGAATTTGCGGGAACAATTGCGGCTGTCGGTAAAGGTACGCGCGAGTTTGCTGTCGGCGACGCCGTATTCGGTATGAAGATCGGCGGCGCCAATGCTGAGTTTCTCGCTGTACGCGAAGCACGCGCGATCGTCGCCAAGCCGGAAGGACTGACGTTCGAAGAGGCGGCCGTCGTGCCGTTCGGGGCTCTCTCCGCCTTGGAGTTCCTGCGAGACTTTGTGCGGATCGAGCCCGGACAGAAGATTCTCATCCATGGCGCCAGCGGCGCAGTGGGTCTATTCGCCGTTCAGCTTGCCAAGCATTTTGGCGCTCACGTCACGGGCGTTTGCAGCACGGCCAATCTTGACCTCGTCACCTCGCTCGGCGCCGATCAGGTGATCGACTATTCCAAGGACGATTTCACGCAAGGGTCGGACGTCTATGATGCGATCCTTGACACCGTTGGGGGCACGTCATTTTCGCGCAGCAAACGCGTGCTTGCTCCGCACGGGCGCCACGTCTTTGTCGTGCAGACGCTGACGCAGCTTGTGCAGGCGCTCTGGACTTCAATGCGCCGCGGCAGGCGCGTCATCGTTGGTTTTTCCGGCGGCGATTCCAAAGACGACTTGTTGTTGATCAAGCGCCTGATCGACACGGGCGCGATCAGACCAGTGATTGATCGGACCTATTTGTTGCAAGAAATTGCGGACGCCCACCGCTATGTGGACACCGGTCGAAAGCGGGGAGGCGTCGTGGTTTCCGTCGACGCCGTGGGCTGAGAAGGGTGCGTTATTGGCATGCCGTTCCTTTATCATAAGGTGGTGGGTGGGCCGCTGCATCGGTCACTTTCGGCGCGGCCGTTTCGTGCACCAGGCTGTCACCCGGGCGCCGAAGACGATATTCGCTCATGAGACTGAGGTGGACGTCTCGTTTGGTCGTCGCGCAAAAGGCTCTCATGGTCCTGCTCGCCGGAGAAAATCCCGAGCAGTGTGACTGTCCGTGAGATCGCCGCGTAGGCGATGGCGACGCGCCTGCGCAAGAAGGTCAGCCTCAAGCCCTTGCGAACATCGTTCTGCGCAACACCCGCCAGCGGCAGGTGGCCCAGTCGTTCGCACCTTTCAACGATCACGTTGCCAAGGAAGCGCAATAGGCACGTTCGTGCTGATCGACCGTCTCCAAAGCTGAAGCCATCATCGTCCTCGAAGCTAGCGGCATGGCGCCGAACTGGCCTCGTATGGACCGAGACACCTATGCGTCTGGCGACAGCTTTATCGCTTTGTGTGATCGCGGCGATCGCCAGTCTTGGCGCCGCCACCCAAACCGTCGCCGCGCTTTTTCAGCATCAACCTGCGCTTGGCGGTCCCGCTCTTCGCATTGCTGGGGCGCCGCTCTATTGGCCGTTCTCCATTCTTGTTTGGTCGGCGCGCTGGGGCGATGTCCATCCTAAGCCTTTCGTTGTCGCTGAGGTGGTCGCGCTGGTGAGCGCTGCAGGCGTCGTGCTGATCGGCGTCGCTGCGACCGGCGCGGGCGCGCCAATCCTTCGGCGCCATGGCCAAAGCGGCTGGGCGCGCTTCGCGGATGTCGCGGCGGCGCAGCTCTTCGCAAGCCAAGGGGCGACGCTCGGCAAATTCGAGGGTGAGATCATGGCCTATGACGGGCCTGGGCATGTCTTGCTCGTCGGCGCCTCGCGCTCGGGCAAAGGGCGCGGGCACGTTGTGCCGACGCTTCTGTCGTGGCCGCGCTCGGCGCTGGTGCTCGACGTTAAAGGCGAATTGGCCGACGGCGATGGACGTCACGGCTTTGTTGGCGTTGCAGGATTTCGCGAGCGCCTCGGGCCCGTCCTGCGCTTTGCGCCGACGAAAGCCGCGAGCGCGCGCTTTAATCCGCTCTTCGAAGTGCGCAAAGGCGAGAACGAAGTCCGCGACGTTCAAAATGTGGTTGAGATCATCGTCGATCCGGCCGGCGATGGCCGCCAAGCCGATTTCTGGGATCGCAGCGCCAAGCAAATTCTAACCGGGCTCATTTTGCATGTGCTCTATAGCGAGCCGGATGAGCGCAAGACGCTGGCTGTGGTGCGCGAAAAGTTGCGCGATCTCGATACGTGCGCCGAACAGATGCGCCAGCTGCTGCACCGCCGCTGCCCAGTGACGCAGACGCCGCAAGTGCATCCGGAAGTGTTGCACGCGGCGGATTCTTATCTCGCCAGCGAAGAAAGAGTGCGCTCAGGCGTCAAAGCAACGGCCGAGAGTTTCTTCGGAGTTTTTGCGGATCCGTTGGTGGCCGCAAACACCAGCGCCTCGGATTTTCGCGTTGGCGATCTCATGTGTCACGAGCGTGCGGTCACGCTCTTCTTGCAACCGCCGCCGTCGGACGCGCAGCGTCTCATGCCGCTCATGCGTCTTGTGCTCAATCAAATCACCCGCGCGCTCATGGAAAGTCAGACGGAGGATGCGAGCGGGCGGCCAAAGCGCCACGATCTCTTGTTGTTGCTGGATGAATTTCCGCAACTCGGCAGGCTGCCATTCTTCGAGACCGCGATGGGCGCTTTCGCCGGCTATGGGCTCAAAGCCTACCTGGTTTGTCAGAGTCTCAATCACATCGCGCGCGCTTATGGCCGCGATAATGTGATCCTAGACAACGTGCATGTCTTGACGGCGTTCGCGGCCGCGGATCTCGACACCGCCCGAACCGTGGCCGCTCTGGCGGGCGAAACGTGGCAAACGGTCGAGCACGAAAGCATCGACCGGCCGCGTCCGCTCCTCGGCGTTCGCCGCGGCGGCACAACCTATCGCGAAGAAAAGCGCCCGCTCATGTTGCCGGGCGATGTCCGCCAATTGCCGGCTGACGAGCAAATCGTTTTCGTCGCCGGTGCAAAGCCTATACGCGCCAAGAAGCTGCGCTTTGACGCCGAGCCAATCTTTCAGTCGCGCCTGCAGCCCGCAGCTTTGACCTCTGCTGTGCTTTCGACCGGCCACGACTGGCTCAGCGTGCGTCCGCTCGCGCCAAAGGCGGCGAGCGGGGCGCTCGCGCCGAAGCGCGCTGCGCCTAAACGGGCGCCGGCCAAGCCTCCGGCAGCATTGGAAGCGCCGGCGCCAAGCAACGCCCCATCCGGCACGGGGATCTGAGCGCCATGTCGGGTCTGCCCACAAGCGTCTATCTGCCAGCTGAGCTTCGCGCCAAGGTCGATCGGCTGGCCGATGCGCAGGGCCGCTCGGCCTCGGGCGTCATTGTCGATGCGGTGCGCCAGAAACTTGCCAGCGCCGAGGCGGGCGGCGACGTGGCGCTCGCCCATCGCATGGCGCGCTTGGAGCAGCGGCTCGACAAAGCCATACGCGATGGGGCGATGTTGAAGGAGAGTTTGCTCCTCTTCGTCCGCGTCTGGCTCGAGCATAATCCGCCGCTCGACGAAAACCTCGAAGACAGCGCCGCCGCAAGCGCAGCGGCCCGGTTTGAGCGGTTCTTGGATTATGTCGCGAGCGCCATCGACGCTGGGCGTTCGATTGAATTTTTCGCCTCCGCCCCCGGCGGCGGCGACGCACCCAGGCAAGGCGCCTCGTCATGAGACACGATGCGCTCTCCCTTGCTGAGGTGCGTCGCCGTTCGGCGCTTGAGCGCGCCTTGGGCTCGGCGGTCGCCGATGCGCTCGCCCGGGGCGATGTCGTCGAAGCGATGATCAATGCCGATGGGGCGCTCTGGCTCGATGTCGTCGGTGAAGGTCTTGTCGCCTCCGAAATCGTTCTGAGCGCTAAGGATCGCGACGCCGCCATCCGCTTGATCGCACACGAGGCGGGTGAAGTCGTCGGAGAGACAAACCCATCGCTTGCGACTGTGTTGCCAGGTTCTCTGGCGCGGGTGCAGGCGGTTTTGCCGCCGCTCGCCGCCGCACCGTTGATCACCATCCGCAAACGCCCGCAGCGGCGCTTTACTTTGGATGATTATGTTGCCGATGGCATCGCCTCGGAGCGTCAAGCGAAGCTTTTGCGCGATGCGGTCGCCTCGCGTCGTAACATCGTTGTCGCCGGCGGCACAGGGTCGGGCAAGACCACGCTTCTCAATGCGCTCCTCGCCGAGCCATGTTTTCAGGCGGCGCGCGTCGTCATCTTAGAAGACACCGCTGAGCTTCAATGCTCGAGCCCAAACGCCGTCCAATTGCTGACACGGCGCAGCGCCCCCGTCGTCGCTATGCGCGATCTGGTGCAGATCACGCTGCGCCTCAGACCCGATCGCATCGTCATTGGCGAAGTGCGCGATGGTGCGGCGCTTGAAGTGTTGAAGGCCTGGAATACCGGCCATCTCGGCGGGCTGTTGAGCCTGCACGCCAATTCTGCGGCCGACGCAATTCTTCGCCTCGAAGATTTGTGCATTGAGGCCGTAGGCAGCGCACCGCAGCGTATGATCGGGCGCGCCGTCGACATCATCGTCTTCATCGCGCGAACTCCGATAGGGCGCGCCATCACCGAGATCATCGAAATCAAGGACAGCACCGGAGACTGCTATGATGTTCGACCGCTCTAAATCGCAAAGGCTTCCGGCGGCTGCGCTGGCGATTGCGGCGCTTTTTATCGCCGGGCCCGCATGCGCGGCAGGTTCAGGTATGCCCTGGGAAGGGCCGCTTGAGCAGATCGTCGACTCAATTACGGGCCCGGTCGCGCGCGCCGCCGCCGTCATCGCGATCGTGATCGCCGGCGTCACCATCATCTTTTCCGAAGGCGGCGGCGGCGTACGCAAGCTTGCCTTCGTTGGCCTTGGCATCGCGGTCATGTTCGCCGCCGTCAGCTTCTTTCTCGACTTCTTCGGTTTTGCTGGCGGAGCCCTGTTGTGAAGGCCGGCGATCAGAGTCTCACGCGAAGCGAAGATTTGGAGGCCTTTACACTGCCGCTGCGCACGTCGCTGACCAGGCCGATCCTGATCGGCGGCGCCCCGCGAGCGTTCGCAATTTTAAACGCCACTTTGGGCGCCGCCATCGGCCTTGGTCTGCAGCAGCCGCTGATCGGGCTGCCGCTCTGGTTGGTGCTGCAAGGCGCTGCCGTCTGGGCGGCGACGCGCGATCCCTGGTTCATCGAAACCTGGCCGCGCCATCTCGCCAAGCCGGTCTATTTCGCGAGCTGAGGAACAGAAGCGATGTTTGATCTGCGTCCCTTCCAAAAACGTTCTGCACGGCTCAGCGATTATCTGCCGTGGGCGGCGCTCGTCGCCCCTGGCATCGTGCTCAACAAGGACGGCGCCTTTCAACGGACGCTCGAATTTCGCGGTCAAGATCTGGATTCGTCGAGCGACGCCGAACTCATGGGCGCGGCGACGCGCCTCAACAATGCGCTCCGCCGCTTCGGTTCGGGCTGGTGTCTTCATGTCGAAGCGCGGCGCGATCCCGCCCCCGGTTATCCTGACGCCAAATGGAAAAATGGCGCAGCCTGGCTCATCGATGAAGAGCGGCGCGCCGTCTTTGAAAGCGCCGGACACCGCTTCGAGAGCCGATACTTTCTGACGTTCACGTGGTTGCCGCCAGCTGAGCGACAGGGAAAACTTGAAAGCCTTCTGTTCGAAGGCGGGACGTCGGCCAAAGACGCAAGCGTCGATTACCGCGCGGCGCTCGCCCGCTTCATCGAGGCGACAGATGTGGTGGCGGCGCTTCTCGAGGCTATGCTGCCTCAGGCCGTTTGGCTCGATGACGACGCGACGCTGACCTATCTCCACGATTGCGTTTCCGATCGCGTCCATCGGGTCTCGCGGCCGGCGACGCCGTTTCACTTGGACGCCTTGCTCTGCGATACGCCTTTGCTCGGCGGGCTCGCGCCGCGCCTCGGCGCCTGTCATCTTAAGATCATATCGGTGCGCAGCTTCGTGACCGAGACCGAGCCTGGTCTTCTCGACGCCCTAAACCGCACCCCGATCGCCTATCGCTGGGTGACGAGATTTTTGCCGCTCGATCGTGAGGAGGCGCGCCGCGAGATCGAAAAGATTCGCAAGCGTTGGTTCTCTAAACGAAAGGGCCTCCTGACCTTATTGCGCGAGGCGCTGTTTCGCGAAGAGGCGCTGCTCGTCGACAATGATGCGGCCAATCAGGCCGAAGATTCCGATCTCGCTTTGCAAGACTTAGGCGCCGAAGGCGTATCGGCCGGCTATGCGACGCTTGTCATCGTGGTCGCTGAGCCAAGTGAGGAGGCCGCCCACGACGCAGTGCGCCAGATTCAGCAGATCACCGATGGCATGGGCTTTGTCACCGAGGTCGAAACCGTCAATGCGGTCGAGGCGTGGCTCGGCTCGCTTCCAGGCCAGGCTTATGCCGATGTGCGGCGCCCGCTTTTGACCTCGCCGTCGCTCTCGCATCTTTTGCCGCTGAGCGCGGTGTGGGCAGGGTCTCGCCGCAACGCCCATCTTGATGCGCCGCCGCTGATGTTGACAGCAACAGATGGGGCGACGCCCTTCCGGCTTGATCTTCATGTCGGCGATGTCGGTCACACCATGGTGGTGGGGCCCACCGGCGCCGGCAAGTCGGTGTTGCTCGCTGCCTTGGCGGCGCAATGGCTGCGTTATGACCATAGCCATCCGGACGGCGCGCAAGTCTATGTCTTCGACAAGGGCCGCTCGGCGCGGGCGATGATCCTGGCGCTCGGCGGCGATTTCTATGACCTCGGCGACGAGCACGGCCTCGGGCTTCAGCCCTTGTGCGACATCGATGATCAGCGAGAGCGCGCTTGGGCGCTCGATTGGTTGGTCGGCGTGCTGAGAGGCGCCGGGATTGCGATCGATCCTGAACTCAAGATTGAGCTTTGGACGGCGCTTGGCGTACTCGCGAGCCGGACGCTGGAGGATCGAACGCTCACATTGCTGAGCGCGCTCATTCAGAACCGCGACGTGCGGGCGGCGCTCGAACCCTTCACCCAAGCTGGGCCATACGGGCGATTGCTCGATCACGACGCGTCGTCGCTTCGGCGCGCCAAAGTGCAGGCGTTCGAGATGGACGATCTGATGCGCCGGCCCGCGGCGATAGGGGCCGTCTTGGGTGTGCTGTTTCATGAATTGGAGCGGCGCTTCGATGGCCGACCGACGCTTCTCATTCTGGATGAAGCTTGGCTCTTCTTGAAAGACGCGACTTTCGCGGCGCAAATCCAGGATTGGTTGAAGACCCTGCGCAAGCGCAATGTCGCCGTGGTGTTTGCAAGCCAGGAACTCGCCGATGTCGAAGCGAGCGCGATTGCCTCGACCATCATCGAGGCCTGCCACACCCGCATCTTTTTGCCCAACGATCGCGCGCGCGAGCCGAGGTCGCGCGCCTTCTACGAAGCTCTAGGGCTCAACAATCGGCAGATCGATCTCATCGCGCAAGCGTCCCCTAAGCGCGATTATTATCTCGCCTCGCGCCAAGGGCGGCGGCTCTTTGAATTGGGATTAGGCCCCGCAGCCTTAGCCTTCGCCGCCGCATCGCACCCCGAAGATCAGATCCTCATTGATCAAGTTCTGGCGGCGCATGGCGCTCATGCTTTCGCCGCCGCCTGGCTTGACG
This sequence comes from Alphaproteobacteria bacterium Ga0077535, assembly GCA_001464425.1. Classification (GTDB taxonomy): domain Bacteria; phylum Pseudomonadota; class Alphaproteobacteria; order Caulobacterales; family Aquidulcibacteraceae; genus Vitreimonas. Next base: position 69,191 of record LNEK01000022.1, on the reverse strand, counting down.
CCAAGGGACTTAGTGAAGCTGGCGACGCCATTCGCAGGTTCGAAGCGTCCGTGGGCGCCGCCCGGGCCGAGCCGCTCATCATCGACTACGCAAACTTGGAGGCCGCATCATGATTGGCGAACTCAAACGGCGAAGCTTCTTGATCGCCGCAGCGGCGAGTCTCGCGTGCCTTGGACCGCAGAACGCTGCGGCGCAGATGCGCGTCATCGACCCGACCAATCTGGCGCAAAACGTGATGCAGGCGGCGCGCGCCTTGGAGCAGATTGACAACCAGATTCGCCAGATCGAGCAGCAGGCCCTGATGCTGGCGCGGTCGCCGCTGCAATTGTCGCCCGAGCTCTCAAGTGCAATCGAGGATGCCCGCGCCGTATTTGACGTAGCCGCAGGCGTGTCATTCGAGATCAATCGCGTCGGCGGGACGCTGCGCGAGCTCTACCCGGAGACCTATGAAAGCTTCGAGCTTGAAAGCGTGCTGGCGCGCTCAGAGCAATGGATGGCGGAAAGCCGCGCAAGCCTTGAGCGCGCCATGGAAGCTGAAGCGCGCGCAGCGTCGGCGGTCGCGCGCGCCCGCTCCAATGTCGAGACAGCGCTCAATGCGTCCTCGGACGCGCAAGGCCAGACCGGCGCCGTACAGGCGGGCAATCAATTGCTTGGCGTGATGGCGACCCAGCTCGCTGAAACCCAAGCGCTGCTGGCCGCGCAGGGGCGGGCGTTGCAGACCGAACGTATGGAGCGCCTCGCGCGCGAAGAGCGCGCCAGCGAAATCCGTCGGCGCGCATTTCCGGCGCGTCGGCGCAATGTCGATCCCGCGCGCTCGGCGTTTTAGGACGCGCCGCCATGGATCCGACGACCGTCAATAGCTTCCTCGATCGCTTCATCGCCGTCGCCGATACCGGCTTCGGTTTGATCCAGGGCGATGTCGGCTATGTGCTGAATGCGCTGATCGTGATCTCGATTGTGCTCGCTGGCGCACAATGGGCCTTGGCGCAGGAGGCGCCGATAGCGCCCTTCTTCCGCAAAGTCCTGTTCGTCGGCTTTTTTGCTTTCCTCATCAATAATTGGAACGCGCTCGCCACCGCCATCAATCGCTCAGGCGCTGAGCTTGGCTTGCGCGCCGGCGGCGGGGGCCTGTCGCTGCCGGATCTGCACAATCCCGGGCGCATCGCCGAGATCGGCTCTGAGCTTTTCGGCCAGACGATAGAACTCGGTGAAGGCATGAACATCTTCACCGACTTTCTGACGCTCACAACTATCCTCATCGCGGCGCTTCTGGTGCTGCTCGCCTTCTTCATTCTGGCGTTGCAAATCTTCGTTGCGCTGATCGCCTTCAAGATCGGATCGCTCGTCGCTTTCGTGGCGCTGCCGTGGGGTGTGTTTGCCGGCACCTCGTGGGTGGCCGAACGTCCGTTGGGCTGGGTGGTGGGCTCTGCCATGCGGCTTTTTGTTCTGGCCTTGGTTGCGAGCGTTGCGATCAATTTTGTCGCCACCTTGCCGGGCGCCTTTTCGCTCGATGATGGCGGCGTGCTCAATGTGCTCTTGTTCGGCCTGACCATCCTCGCGCTCGCTTGGTTCGCCCCGCAGCTCGCCTCTGAAGTTGTCCAAGGCCAACCGCACCTCTCAGGCAGCGATGCAGTGCGCACCACGGTCGGTGCAAGCGCCGTGACGATCGGCGGCGCCATGCTGGTCGCCGGCGGCGTGCGCAACACTTCCCGCTTTGTCTCGAACGCCATGCGCGCGGGCCGCGCCGGCGGCGCTCGTCACCATGGCGGCGCATCGCGTCCGCCGCCCGCTGTCAATCACAGCGCCTTTCAGCCGCCGCGGCCGGCGCCGTCCAGCCAAAGGACAAGGTCATGAGCTTTCCATTTCGTGCGCCGGCCAAATCGTTTGCGGGCGAGGCGGCGGAGACGCCCTATGCCCGCGCACGCCAGGAATGGGACGCGCGCATGGGAAGCGCGGTCTTGAGCGCACGCGCCTGGCGCGCCACCGCGTTCGCGGCGCTGGCGGTCGCCGCTCTCGCCGGCATTGGGCTCACCGCTGTCGCATTGCAGAAGCGCACCTTTGTCCATGTCGTCGAAGTCAGCCCCGAAGGGCAGGTGATGGCGGTGCGCGCCACAGGCGCGCGCTGGACGCCGACAGAGGCGCAGATCGCGCATCATCTTTCGCGCTTTGTGGTGCTGGTGCGGTCATTGCCCACCGATGGCGTGGTGCTGCGCGAAAATTGGTTGAACGCTTATAAATTCCTGACCCCGCAGGCGGCGGCGCAATTGAACGAGATGGCGCGGGCGGACGATCCGTTTCTGTCGCTCGGCCGCGTCGGCCGCACAATTCATGTGCGCTCAGTCGTCGCCCGCTCGGATCAATCCTGGGAAGTCAGCTGGATCGAGCGCGCCGCCAATGCGGTCGGCTCGTCCGAGCCGCAAACCTATAGCGGCGTTTTCACGGTGACCGTGCGGCCGCCGCGCAGCGCCGACGACATTGCCGCTAATCCGCTCGGGCTCTTGATCGAGGACTTTTCGTGGAGTCGCGAACGATGAGCCGTGTCCTGTCATTGTGCGTGTTGGCGCTCGTCCTCTCACCATTGCTTGTGCACGCGCAGACTGCAGATGCGTGCACGCCGACGCGCCAAGTGCGTTGCCCGACGCCGATCGAGATCGTCTCCAGCGCCAATGATGCAGCGCGCCAGCGGCCCTCGTTTGAAGCGTTCTCGGCAGCGCGGCAAATTTATCCCTACGAACCTGGGGCGCTTTATGAACTCTATGCGAGCCCAACGCACATCTCGGTCATTCTTTTAGAGCCTGGCGAGATCATCACTGGCATCGCGGCCGGCGACACCTCGCGTTGGATGGTGACCGAAGTTGAAGTCGAGGCGCAGCAAGACCCGCGCACCATCGTCTTGGTGAAGCCGCAGAGCGTTGGCCTCGCCACCAATATCGTGATCGCCACCGATCGGCGCACCTATCTGGTTGAGGCGCGCGCGATAAGCGAGGCGCGCTATTCGGCTGAGATCGCCTGGACCTATCCAAGTCTCGATCGCCTTGTTGCGCCGCAAGCGAGCGCGCCTCTTAATTTCGAGTATCGCATTCGCACAGTGCGCGGAGCATTGCCGCGTTGGCTGCCGGCGCGCGTCTTCGATGATGGGCGGCGCACCTGGATCGAATTTCCGCCAGAAGTGGAAGCGGCCGACATGCCGCCCGTCTTCGTCATCACGCCGGAAGGCGCCGAGCTCGCCAACACCCGCGTCGATGGACGACGTCTGATGATCGATCGTCTCATTGATAGAGCCGAGCTTCGCCTTGGCGCGCGCGCGCCAATTATCGTGCGTATCGAGCGGGGGGATGCGCCGCCGCGTGCGCGGCCGCGCCGGATGGGAGGGCGCCGATGAGCCCAGAGACAACGCCTTCGTCAACAGGCGAGCCACCCGACATCGCCATCCGCGCTAAGCCGCCATCGCCGCGGCGGCTCTCGCGCAAAGTCCTGCTCGGCGGCGCCCTCACTATGGCGGCCATTATCGCCTTTGCATTAGTCTATGGCCTCAGCGAACGCCCCGACCGGCGCCGCGTCGCGGATGCGCAAAGCGCAGCTTTAGCAGGTCCGCCGGACTCCATTCGCCTTGCGCCGCAATCCTACGGCGCCGCCGATCTGGGCGCGTTTCAGGCCGAAGCGTCGCCCGACGTTGTTGAGCTCGAGCCGCCGGAAGGCGAAATCTGGAGCGGCGCGCAAGCCGCGGCGCCGGCGCGTCAAGCGCAAAGCGCGCCCGATCCTGAGGCAGTCGCGCGCGGCGCGCCCATTCTCTTCACCGCCCTCAGAGCTGAGGCAGGCGCAACAACGACAGATGCAGATCGCTCGCCCGCGCGACTTTCTCCGCCGCGCTCGCGCTTTGAACTGCTTGCAGGCGCGATCATCCCAGCTGCGCTGCAGACAGAGCTCAATTCCGATCTTCCGGGCCGGGTGATAGCGCAAGTGACGGCGCCGGTCTTCGATAGTGTCACCGGCCAGTATCTTCTCATCCCGCAAGGCGCGCGTCTCATTGGCGCTTATGACAATGCGACCACCTACGGCGACCGCCGGCTATTGCTCGTGTGGCAGCGTCTCATCTTGCCGAATGGTTGGTCGATCAATCTACAAGGCATGGAAGCGAGCGACGCATCCGGCGCATCTGGCATCAGTGATCGCGTGGACAACCATTTCGATCGCCTCGCGGCTGCAATTGCGCTCTCAGCCATCATCAGCGTTGTCGCCAATGAAGCTGAAGACAATGAATCTGAGACGTTGACGCAGAGCGTTGGCGACGCCGCCGCCCAGCAAGCGGCGGCGACGGGCGGGCGCATCGTCGATCGCGAGCTTGCGGTTCGCCCGACCTTGCGCGTGCGCGCCGGCGCACCGGTTCGGGTGCTGGTGACGCGCGACATCGTCTTGCGACCCTATCGAGACTGAGGAGGCCGAAGTGTCAGAGCATCCCGAAGACGCACTGCCGGCAGATTTCACCGATGGGCTTCTCGATCGCCGCGAAGCGTCAGCTTATCTCGCCAGCATTGGCGTCCGGCGCACGCCCAAAACGCTAGCGAAGATTTATTCAACCCGCGATGACGGCCCACCTTGCATTCATCATGGCCGCTACCCGCGTTATCCAAAGCGCAAGCTCCACGAATGGGGCGTGCGCCAGCTGAGTGCGGTGCGATCGAGCCCGCGTCAGGCGCCGCGCGCATCCATAGAGCAGGCGCCGGGCCCGGCCTCATTTCGCTAACGAATGCTTAAAGGATTAACGCCATATTGACGCCGTCTCCCTTGAGACACCCCACCATACCCAATGCCTTCGAGCGGGCCCTCTTTGAGGGTCCGCTCTTTTCTTGGCGGCCACTCGGAATGGGCGGCCCAAGTGGCTGATTGTAATGGAATTATCCCACATTTCCATAAAACCAGAAAATGTGGGATAATTCGCCCGTGCCGGTTGTAGTTTTCACCGATGAGCAGGCTCGGACGCTGGTCAATCTTGAGCAGCGTTACGAAGTCTGGATCGCTGCCGAGCGGGCGCTGGCGGCGCTGCCTTATGACCTGCGCCGCAAGCAAGTGGGTGGGCGCGCCTATCTCTACGAGATCCGAGACCGCAGCGGCCTGGGCAAGAGTCTTGGACCCTGGTCCGCCGCGCTCGAGGCGCAACTGACGCGTTATCGCGCCCAAAAGGCCGAAGCGAAGGCGCGCCGCGACGGGGCCCGCGCCGCCTTGGATGAAAGCGGCCGCCTGGCGCGGGCGCTGCGTTTGCCGATGCTCGCGAGCGCCGCAGGCCCGATCCTGCGCGAAGCCGATCGCCGCCAACTCCTGGGCAGCCATCTTCTGGTGGTCGGCGCCAACGCAATGGCGGCTTATGCGGTCGAGGCTGGCGGCTTTATCCGCGGCGCGCCCGATGAGACTGACGATTTTGATCTTGCTTGGTCTGCGCGCACGCCAACGCAAAATGAGCGTGTGCTTTGGGATATGCTGAAAGCCGTCGACGACACCTACACAATCAATCTTGAGCGCACCTTTCAGGCGCGCAATTCCAAAGCCTATGACGTTGAGATCCTGGTCGCGCCATCGCGCGCCGGGACGATGTTCCGCGCCGATCAACCGCGCCCCGTGCCATTGTTAGAGCAAGAATGGCTGTTGCTCGGTCGAACTGTCGACCGCGTCGTCATCTGCCGCGATGGCACGCCGGCGCGGATCGTCGCGCCCGACCCACGTTACTTTGCCTTGCAGAAAATGTGGTTGGGCCGTCAGCCCAAGCGCAATGCTTTGAAGCGCCCCAAAGACATCAAGCAGGGTGAGGCTCTGCTGGACGCCATCGGCGAGGCGATGCCGCACTTTCCGCTGGATGCCGCTTTCGAAGCCAGTCTGCCGCCAGAGCTTCTGCCGATCTACGCCCAATGGCGCGCACAATCTGCGACATGAAACGCAGCCCTCGTGTTCGACCCGCCGGAGGCGAGGTTGAAAAGAAAGGGACGCCCCCGCGTCCCGACGCGTTCGACGCGCCGTCTCGCGCCGCGCGGGTCAAGGGCCAAAGCGCCCTTGGACGCGCGCGGGGCGAGATGGCATTGGGCTTTTGGCACTGTGCGCCTGACCGGCGCCTCGCACTCAGTCCGACGGCCAAAGCCGTGCCGAATAGCGGCGTGTCGCCGGCACATTGATCACCGGAATCTCGCGCGGCGCCGCGTAGATTTCCGCATTCAGCCAATCGATCTCAGCCTGCGGATTGTCGGTCAATGTCCACCAGGCTTTGGCGCGCGCTCCATCGCCCGCATCCCAGCGATAGCCGCGCGCTTTTAAAGCTGCGCGCTGTTCGAAGGCGGTGTCGATCGCGCGCACGGCGCGCAGCGGCCGGCGCGCGCATTCAAGCAGGTCGGCAAAAGCAGGCTTGCCTGAGCGCGGCAGCGGCAGGGTCAAAAGGAACGTCGCCGCCAGCGCATCGGCGAGCGCGCGGTGATCGTCGAAGAACCAGCCCTGACGCATCAAAAGATAATCCAATTTCGAGGAGCCTAAGCCCTCACCGCGCCAATCGATGTCGGCCAGCGAGCAGGCCCAGTGTTTGGTTTCAAACACCGGCCAGAGTTTTTCCACCATCGGCCGATCGAAGGCGGCATTGTGGGCGATGACGAGCTGCGCCTCATCGAGGAGGGCGCTGATATGCGCAGGATCAATCGTCTTGCCCGCAACATCCTCATCGCGAATGCCGTGAATGGCGGCGCTCTCGGGGGGAATAGGTTTCGAGGGTTGGCGCAAAGCGGTGAGCGCCGCATCGACATGGACGGCGACAATGGCGCCGCTGTCGCGGTCATAATCGAACGGCAGCATGGCAAGTTCGATGACTTCGTCGTCGTCCGCATCAAGCCCGGTCGTCTCGGTGTCGACGAAGATAGCGCGCCGGAGATTGTCGCTGGTGGGGGCAAGCGGCCAAGACGCGACCCCAGGCACGCGCCGGAGCAGCCGAACGTCACGATCAGCTTCGAGGAGGCGCAGGGCTTCGTCGCGATTCATCGGCTTTTTCCGTATTAGTGCGTCGCCGCAACAAGATCGACGTCGCCTTCGTCAACGAACAGGTAAACATCAGCGTCAGAGCATCATAGCGAAACAAAATCTGAGTCGAGTTCATGACCGAAGCTGAAGCCCTGGAGATCGCCGACACGCCCGATTGGTGGATGGGCCCGGACGGGGCGCGCGATGCAATGCGCACGCTCCGCGCGGCGCTTTATGACGTTGCGGCGCATGCGGGACGGGTGTTTCTGTTTCGCCCAGGCGGGTTCGGCGCGCCGGCTGTGTGGCTATCGGCTGAGGACATTGAACGCTTGCGCGCCTTGCTTGGGACTGAAGCCGAGCGCGCGGCGTGACGCGCCGGCTCGCGGCGCTCGTTTCGCTTCTGCTGGCCGCGCTGACACTGGCGCCGGCCCCAGCCTATGCCTGGAGCGAAGCCGGCCATCGTTTGATCGCCGAGCTCAGCTATGATGAGCTTAACCCGCGCGCTCGCGCCGAGGTCGAGCGTTTGATCGCAACCGACGCAGCCAATCCAGTAGCGGGGTGCGCGATCAACTCTGTTGGCGATGCGAGCGTCTGGTCCGATTGCGTGCGCCGGATCCCATCTTTCCGCAATCAATCGTCTTGGCACTACGACAACATCCCGGTGTGCGGCGCCGTCCCAGCGCGCGAGAGCTGGTGCGCCAATGGCAATTGCGCGACCGTCGCGATCGAGCGCGCGATCCGGCGCCTGCAAGACAGAAGGGCTAGCGACCGCGATCGCCTGCGTGCGCTTGCCCGTCTCGTTCACATGATCGGCGACATCCATCAGCCGCTGCACGCCGCTGACAACGCTGATCGCGGCGGCAATGATGTGCGTGTGCGCTTCACGGCAAGCGGCGCCGATCATCGTACAAACCTTCACGCCGTCTGGGACGACGATCTCTTTGCCTACGCGCTTGCACAGCCGAACGCGCGCGCGGGCGTTGAGGCCTTAATGCGCAACAACCGCGCCCGTTGGTCTGATGGCGATGCGCTTGTTTGGGCGCGCCAATCCAACGCAATCGCCCGCGACATCATATATGAGCGCAACCCGGCAGCCTCCGCGTGCACAGAGGCCCCGCAAGCGCGTGTCGAAATCGACCGTCTCCATGCCGATGCCGCTATCCCCGTCGTGCACAGCCAAATCGCCAAAGCGAGCTTGCGCCTTTCATCCACACTGAACCGGATCTGGCCCTAGTCAGCGGCCTTGACAGTCGAGAACAAAAAGGGAACATGTTGGCCGGGCGAAACAATTGAGCCGGCCATGAGCGAAGACTTCCACGTTGAAAGGGATGACGCCGATCAAACTCTAGACTGCGACGATGAAATGGAGATCGCGCTCACTGAGGCGCATCTTTTGCGTCCGCACCGCACCGCTTGGCGTCTCGACACGGAGAACGCGCCGCTTTCAAAGCCAGTGTTTGCGCGAGAACCCAATTCAGTGCGTCAGCTCATCGCCATGCGCGAGGAGGAGGGTTGGGTGATCATCACCCGCGATGGCGAATGCCAAAAGGTGGACGAGATCGCAGCCTGGGCCCCGTTCGCGGCGGCGCTCGCCTGACTTTGATCCATGGTCTGGCACAATGACAAGAACCGCGGTCTGCGCCTTGGCGCGACGACGACGCTCGGTCTTTTCATCTCGTGCGCAAGATGCAGCCATGGCGCCCGCATCAGATTGGACACCGCGCTCCGGCTCTGGGGCGAGCGCGCCTTTGCCCGCGACATCGCTCGTGATCTGCGCTGCAGCCGCTGCGGCGCTCGCGCCGCGTCTGCGCACGTGATCGCCGACCCGCGCCCGTCGTGGAAGATCGACGAAGATCCCGGCGGCGGCTTTGCACTCGGTCCCACCTGGGCGGTGGTGGCGACGCCGCTTTCGCCGGCGACGCGCGCTGTCGGCGCACGCGGATGGAGCTGGTTCATCTAGGCGGTGTTCAGGGATATCGCTCGCAGCGCACGTTCCTCTTCATGCGCTGCTTTAGGTGAGGGCATGCTCTCATCGATGGCGCCTGAATTGTGATCCAGCCATGTGAGGCGCCCGCTTGTGCCCAGGCGCCGCTGAAGTGCAGGCTTTTCCTCGCTTGGCACAAGGGCAGATTTCATGTTCCACATCATAGCGCGCGGCGCACGCACACTGGCGCCGCTCTTCACCGCGATCGCACTTATCGGGTGCGGCGCTGAGGAAACGCTACTCGCCGTGCACGCAAGCGCGAGCACCCGCAGCACGCCCGATCTCGCCATTGTCACGCTTGGCGTGGTGGCTCGCGGCGACACCGCTGTCGCCGCCCAACAGGCGCAGACCAATCGCATGCAGACCGTCCTGGACGCGGCCAGAGAAGCAGGCGCCGAGGACGCTGATATTCAGACCGTCGGCTTTTCTTTGGAGCCGCAATACGTTTACGTCCGCGGCCAGGCCCCGAGGGTCAGCGGCTATATAAGCCGCAACACCGTCTCGTTGCGGCTGCGTGATCTCAATCGTATAAGCGGGCTCATCGACGCGGCGGTGGCGCAAGGCGCAAACGAGCTTCATGGCATTACCTTTACGTTCGACGACGAGGAGCGCGTGCGCGAAGCGGCGCGAGCGCAAGCGTTGGAAACCGCGCGCCGGCGCGCCAACGTCTACGCCGAAGCTGCGGGTCTCGAAGTGGTTGCAATCCGTTCGATTGTTGAACCCGGCAGCACCTTTGCGCCGCCTGACATGCGCCGCGACGGCGCCTTTGCAGCGGTGCTCGAACAATCTGCGGCGGCGCCGGTGGCGCCGATCAATCCGGGACAACTCGATACTGACGCTGCGGTCACGGTGGTATTTGCCCTGCGCTAGTGGCCGCCGGCCTCTGTTCATCAGGCCAACCGCATTGCCGGCTTGAGAAGGCGTCTCGGCCAACTTTAAGCGGAGCGCACAATATTGGCTTTGCTTTGGTGCTCACGATCGTATTTGCGAACCAGCGCCGCTGCGCTCATCGGCTTGCCATAGAGATAGCCTTGGATGGTGTCGCAACCCATGAGGTGCAGCATCTCGCGGACATGCTCTTCTTCCACGCCTTCGGCCGCGATTTTCATCCCGAGTGCGTGCGCCAGATCAATGGTCGATTTGGTCAGCACACGATCACGGTCACTCGACATGATGACGCTGACAAAGCTCTTGTCGAGCTTGACCTCATCGGCCTCGATGAGGCGAAGGTAGGAGAGTGAGGAAAGCCCCATCCCGTAATCATCGATGGAGAGCAATACGCCGGCGCTCCGCAGCCGCGCCAGCGACTGCGCGGCATGATCCGAATCCTCGATCCGGCTGGTCTCGGTAATCTCTGCAATGAGCGGCAAGGCGCTGCGCGCGGCGACCGCCAGCACCTCATCGATTGCTGCGTCGATGCACAGCAGCGCCGCTGAAAGATTGAAGGAGAGAGGGATCTCAACGCCGGCTCTGGAAAAAGCGACGCTGTCGGCGACAACTCTTGTAAGCACCCATTTGGTGAGTTGACGGATGTGACCGGTTTCTTCGGCCGCCGCGACAAAGAGGTCGGGGCTGACTTGACCGCGCTCGCTGTGCCGCCAGCGCACGAGCGCCTCGGCGCCGCACATGGCGCCGTCGGCAAGTCGCTGCTTTGGCTGGTAGACGAGGCTCAGTTCGCCGTTGTCCATGCCTGAAAGCAAATCTGTCATCAGCGACAGACGCTGTTGCGGCTCTTCGCTGTGACTGGGCGCAAAAAGCGTCACGCTCGCGCGTCCGCGCCGCCCGGCATGAAGGGCCGCGCAGGCTTCGTCAATGAGTGCGCCGGCCGACTGCCCTTGATCGCGGGTCGCGACGCCAAGCTTTAGGGAGACATCGACATTGGCCCCGTCGATCGCCGCTGTGTCGCCGATGGTTCTGAGCATGGCGTGCGCCCACGCCTCAATATCTTCATTGTCGCCGCAAACGCGGGCAAATCCGATAAGCGAGCTGTCCAGGCGCGCGGGTTTGCAGTCTTCAACCCGGCGCGCAATGCGCGCGGCGATCGATGTGATAACAGTATTTGCCCCTTGATGCCCGATGGCGGTGCGGATGCCTTGCAGACGATCAATGCCGGCGACGATGATACAGATGCGGCGATCGGGGTGCGCCGCGATCAGCTCCTCAACGCTGACGGCCAAAGCACGCCGGTTGGGCAACTCGGTGTCGGGATCGTGATGTGCTTGGTGGCGCAGCAGAGCTTCGCGTTGTTCGATCAGGGCGTCTGCGCGCCGCTGCATCTCGCTGAGCAGCAGATAAAAGATCCAAATAGCTTCGCCAGCGAGAACGATCCCAAGATCGAGGCTAAAAGGAAAAACAAGGTGGGTCGCCCAGCTCAGCGCCAAAGCGCCGGCGGCGACCGTCAAGCTCGGAATGAAATTGCGATACGAGAGGGGCGTGCGCGGGCGCCGGAGCCGCGCCACCAAGATTGCAAGCGCAAGCAAAAGCCCAAACCCGGGCGCAAGGGCGGTGATCGTCCGTCCTTGCACCATGCTCTCGTAACTGAGAGCGTGCACGATGACGCCGGGCAATATGCCATGCACCGGCACTGCTAATTCGTCGCCGAGTTCAAGCGCCGTCGCCCCGACCAGCACACGCTTTCCGCGCACCGATGCCGGATCGAAATTGCCCGTGAGCACGTCGACGAACGACAGGCGTTCGAAACTCGATGGGTCAATCCCGAAATCGATATGAAAACTGGCGTTGGGTTCGGCGCCCGCTAAGGCGGCGGCCATTGAGGCGCGGGCGCCGCTTTCGGAAGCGATTTCATAGAGGCCGCGCCGCACCCGGCCATTGGTTTCCGGAAGGAGATTTACATTGGCAATGACCGCATCAGCGCCCAAGGCGGCGCTGGGCGCGCTCTCATAGAGAGTTGGATCGTCATTGCGCTGTTGCTGCAGCAGCGCCGGCAAGATGACATCGCCAGGCGCTGCACGAATTGCAGCGCTCAGTCGATCATCGTCCCCGCTGCTCGACGGGGAACTGAAGTCGACGTCAAAGGCGATGACTTCGGCGCCGGCGGCCCGCAGATTTTCGATGAGTTCGGCGTAGCGTGCACGCGGCCAGGGCCAAGTGTCGATCGCCCGCAGACTCGCCGCATCGATTTCAACGATGACGAGGCTGCTGCTCGCGGTGCGCTCGAGCGCACTAAATCGGAGGTCTCTGAGCCGCTCATCTAAAGCGCGCGTTACGCCGCTTACGGCGAGCAGCACCAGAAAGGCCGCCAATAAGACGCCATGCGCCAGGCGCGCACGTCCGCCGCGCCAAGCGCCCTTTGGACGCGTCTGCCCCCTCGCGTGTGTCACGGCTTAGCCAAAGCCGTCACGCGTGTGGTTGTTGTCGTCGTCGTCGCCGCCAAAGCGGCCGCCGCCGCCGCCGCGGCCGGGATTGCTGTCATCTTCGCCGTCGTCATCGTTGCCATGACCATTATTGCCGTCATCGTCGGTCGCGGCGTCGTCGTCGCCCTCGCTGACCACATCGGTGTCATCGCCAACGGGGTCGCTGGGCTCAGTGTCGCCGGCGTCGCCGGTGTCAGCATCGACCTGGTCGACGTCTTCGTCCGTGTCGCCGCCGGCGTCGCCTTGACCATCGCTGTCGACGACATCGGTGTCGCCCGACGTGTCGGCGTCACCGCTGTGATCGGTGGCAAGCGTCGCTTGCTCGCTGGGCTGGCTCGTGTCGGCGCTCGCATCGAAATGGCCGGGCTCGCCTTCGGCGTCCTGCAAGGGCGCCGCGTCACCGTTGCGGATGATCCCGCCGGTCAGCGCCGCATAATTGAGCGCAGGGGCTATAACGGCGCCTTGTTGCGCAGGCATTTGCGGCCGCTCGACGCGTCCTGGGTGCGCACGAGCGACCTCGGCCATGGCGCCGTTGGAGACAAGTTCAGCCTCGCCGCCCTCGGCAGGTGAGACCTCCACCGTGCCCTCGGCGACAAAAACACGGTGCTGGTCAGGTTCGACCGTCACAGTAAAGGTCGTGCCCTTGACCACAGCCGCCAAAAGCGAGGTGCGCACTTCAAAATGCGGGTCGCGTCTGCGATCGACCTGAAAGAGCGCCGTGCCGACATCTTGGACAAAGCGCGTCAGTCCGTTTTCAGACGAAGCCAGCGTCAGGCGGCTGTTGGCGCTCAAGCTCGCGCGCGCGGCGCCGTTGCTAAACACCGCGCGGCTGTCGCGTCCGGTGGTGACGATCGCCCCCGCCGGCAACACGTCGCGCGCGTTGACCGCACGCGCCGTTTGTCCAGGTTCCATGACACGAACCACGCCCGCAACTTCAAGCGCGCGCCACTCTTGAGCGGATGCAGCGCCAATGCCGACGCTAACAAAAGCTAAAGCGAACAAAAAAAAGCGCATGTGAGCATCAAGCCTTGGCGAAGATAGGCAAGTTCACATTCTGCATCAGGCGCCGGTAAGACTTCGTGAAGGCGTGTGCTTAACCGCAACTTTGGCGATCATTAATCATCATCACTTAGAAACCCTCGCGGGAGGGCCAAGCGTGAGGCGCGGCTGGACGGCATCTTTGGTCGCGATCGGCGCAGCGCTCGCGCCAGCGTTTGCGCACGGCCAGAGTGCAGGCGACGATCTTCGTGGCACGCTCGACGATGATGGTCGCGCGCAGGCGCTGGATCTGCGCAGCGAAGCATCGCCATTGGTCGCCGTGTTCGTGGAAGGCGCTACGGTTTACAATGCCGAGCAACTCGCGTCGCTCTACGCCGACCGGCTTGGACGTGCGGCTGACTTGGCCGCCCTGCAAACCTTGGCCGAAGAGATCACCGCCCGCTATCGCGAGGACGGTTATTTTCTATCGCGCGCCGTAGTCCCGCCGGCTGCATTAAGCGACGGCGTTGCGCGCGTGGTCGTCTATGAAGGCTATATCGCCGAGGTCCGCTTTGAGGGCCCTGTGCCGCCGCGTGCAGCTGAGCTTTTGTCAGACGTCGTCGGTCAGCGTCCGATCAATTTGCACGCGCTTGATCGAAAGCTGACTTTGCTGCGGCAAACGCCGGGGCTTCGGGTCGAGCGGGCTGAACTTCAACCCGATGTCGACGATCCAAGCGCGCACATTCTGGTGCTTGAACTGGGGCAGGCGCAAAGCGGCGGCTACCTGCGCGCGGACAATCGCGGATCGGACGATTATGGCGGCTGGCGCATCACCGCCAACGGCGAAGCTTATAATTGGCTGCGCCCCGGAGACGAGAGCCAAGTGCGCGTCGTCACCGCCCCGGCTGAGCCCGAGCGCATGCGCGCCTTCGAAGTCAGCTACGCGACGCCAGTCGGCGCCGAGGGCGCCTTCGTGCGGGTCGAAGCGGGGGCGGGACGCTTTATCGACGACGATGACGAGGTGCGTGACTTCCGCTCGGCGTCGGCGCGATATCAGACCCCGATGCGTGCATCGAGGGAGTCTGAGCACAACATATTTATCGAAGCGGCGGCGCTCTTGGTCGAAGAACGGACGCCCGCTTTTATGACGACCGACGAGACCCTCGTTAGTCTTGCACTTGGCGTTACGGGACGCTGGCGGCGCGGCGGTGGCGCCACGACCTATTACACCCAAATGCTTCTCGGCCGAGCCCATTCGCCGGCTGAAAATTTACGCTCGCGGGCCGATGCTGACGATCAGTATGCGCGCCTGAACCTGTCGCTCTCGCATCGTCAGAGGCTCGGCGATGATGTGACCTTCATCATGCGATGGGCGGCGCAGCTCGCCGATGGTCCACTACCGCGCTCGGAAGAAATGTCGGTCGGCGGGCGCCTCTTCGGGCGCGGCTACCTGCAAGGCAGCGCCCGCGGCGATTCCGGCGTCGCCGGCGCGATTGAGGCGCGCTATGTCGGCGCGCCGGACATGCAAATATTCGGACGACCGCAGCCCTATCTCTTCATTGACGGCGCCCGCATGTTCAACGGCTATCTGGGCGCGGCCCGCGAAGACGATCTCGCGTCCTGGGGCGGCGGCGTCAGGGTCGAGGTCTGGGACCGCGTATCGCTGGAACTGGAGGTCGCGCGGGCGCTCATCGACGCGCGCAGCGGGGAAGACTGGCGTCAGAACCTGACGCTGAATTTGGGTTTTTGAGCGCCCGTAAAAGCTTTCGGCAGCAGTTTAAGTTCGCGCCTGCACGTGCTACACCTTAGGCGTGTGCATGCTGTGCGGTGGACAGCTTCAGGACGGCAGAGCGACCGCTTCCGGTGGGATCGCTTTCGAATGCGCGCGTCACGGCGCCTATATCATCGCGCGCACAGCGCTGCCGCGTTTCCTTGCAGCATCGAAGCAAGAGCAGGCCGCAGCGCTCGAGCGCGCCAAAGCCTTTATCGCCCAGCGCAACGGGCAGGTGATGGTGACTTCCTTTGAGCTCTAACTTTTGCGCCATGCGGGCGCGCTTTTGGCTCGGCGGTTTTGTGGATACTTGCACATCGAAGTGCGACGGCCCGCGAAGATCGCGCCAGGGATCGAAGCCCGAAGGGCCGAGACGCGCCATGCGCGGCTCGGCGCGAAGCGCCAAGAGCCCGGCCCGCGCATAGCCCGGCGGCGCCCAAACCTTTAAGCTCTCATCTCATGTGCAATCGCTACGCCTCCGACATCCGCAAAGCCGGCATCGAAAAAGACTATTATGGCTTCGACGAATGGAGCGAGACCCGCATCAATCCCATTCTCGGCAATGCGGTCTTGGAAGTTTTTCCCAAAAGCTTTGCGCCGATCCTCAAGCTCAATTCCAAAGACGAGCTTCAATGGACGAAGATGCGTTGGGGCTTACCCGGCCCGCCAAAATTTGGCGGCGCGCCGATCACCAATATCCGCAACATCAAGAGCCCGCATTGGCGCCCACTTTTGGGCCCCCAACATCGCTGCCTCGTCCCATTCACCGCCTTCAGCGAATACGAAGACGCTTCCCCGAAGGGCAAAAAACAGATCCGCTGGTTTGCACCGCCCGACCGCGCCATGCTCTGCTTTGCCGGCATAGCGAGCGAGTATTACGGCGACGTCGGAACCAAGACCGCGCCCAATATCGGCGCCCACACGCTCTTCAGTTTCCTCACCACCGACGCCAACGATCTTGTCCGTCCCATCCATGCCAAAGCCATGCCGCTTGTTCTTGTCTCCGAAGCCGAGCGACAAGAATGGCTGACCGCGCCCGCCGGCGAGATCGAAGCGATCCAAGCCCGCATGCTGCCGGCAGAGGCGCTTGACATTCTCTCCGAGGAAGAAGCCGCTCAATACGTAGGCGGCTACATCAAGTGACGCGAAGTCCGTGGGTGGCGTAGTATTCACAGGCGCATCCCATAACCAGCAATTCGCTTCAGGGAGATGGCGTAGTCGTCGTCGGGCGGGTGAGCGTGGCAAACTCATCGAGACGCAAGTTCAACAAGGCTTCGCCCTGCTCTTGAGGCAAGAGCTCAAGCGCCTTGCCCCGCCGCCGGAAGCGATGCACCGAGGGCAGCACGCCGAGGAAGCGGGCTTCGTCGGTGGCGGCCTCGGGGCTCGGGCATTCACCTGGCTCCTCTTGGATCGGTCCTACGGCAAGGGCCTCAGAGAACGCCGTCATCGACGATGAGAATGGATTGCACCCGGTGAAGCCGGTGAGCGCGCCGGTGCTTGCGTCGATATGTATGTAGACGTCCACGTTCTCTCCCAGGGATGCGCCGGCGATCTGCTGGACCACCCATGAACCGCCGAGCTCATCGGGCAGCTCGCCTTGAGCAGACGAGCCGCAACTTGACAGGCCTAACGCCGCCAGAGTGAGGAGAGCGAGACAGGGCAGGGACGTTGCGCGCCGCATAGGAGCCTCATGTGTCAGACCAAAAGCGCCCGTTCAGGCGCTGACGAAGGACGCGCAAGCGTAAGCGCCCGTCGCTCACAGACTTTGATAGAGCTCAATGTCGACGCTAGATCGCGTCGATGAAGAGTTGCGGGGCTTGGCTATTCGCTGGCGACCATCGGCCCGCCAATGCAAGGGCGCTTTAGGGAGGCAATTGCGACCGCGCGGCTTTAATGGCTCAACAAGAGCGGCAAGCGTGGCGCGTGCAGCAATGCTCTGGTGACGCCGCCAAACAGGGATTGCCGTGCCGGTGAATGCCGGTAGCCGCCCATGATGATCAGATCTGCGCTGATCTCACGGGCTATGTGGTCTAAGGTGCTGGCAATGTCGGCCTCCGTGCGGTCGTAGCTGCGCCACTCGGCGCGGATGGTCGCGCGCGCCAGATGCGCTGCAAACGCGCGTCCTGACGCGTCATCTTTATGCGCCGCGTCTGCGACCTGAACGACGACGAGTTGCGCGTCCGGCGCAACAAAGTTTAGCGCAGCGTGGGCGGCGCGCGCAGCCGAGGCGCTGTTGTCCCAGCAAACCAATACGCGCTGGCCCAGGGCGCTCGCACGCCAGTGCCGTGGCGCCACAAACACCGGCGCACCGCCTTCAAACAGCGCAGCTTCGATAATTGAGCCGTGGGGCTGGTCGTGGCTGAGGGCGGGCGCTCGGACCACAATGGCGTCGCTTTGGTGCGCCGCGCTTGCAATCGTTTGGACGATGGTCTTGGGATAGGCTGCAACGAAGACGGACGGGATCGGGGGGCTGCGCCTTTTAAGCAGCCGATCAAATTCATCAAATTGCGCGCGCTGCTCACGGCGCGCTTGCGCAACTTCCACGGTCTCGGCGTTTTCGGAAAAACCGAGATAGCCGTCCGGCAGGACGCCAAGACCAATGCAGCGCAGACAAGCGCCAGCGTTGGCAGTGACGGCCGCGGCCAAGTCGAGACCCGCTTCTCCTGGATCATCCGCAACTGCAATGAGTAGAATGTCTTTGATCATGGACGCACGCTAAGCGCGATGGGAGCGCGGGCATTGATTGTCCGCAAGGCCGCGATCGAGTGGCGTGAGCACCAAGTTGGCGAATGCCGAATGTCCGCCAACGCGTTGGCGTGCGGGCGAGCCCAGGCCTTTAAGCGAACGGCTTGATTGGGTGAGGCCGCTGCTCGTGAAATTGCCGCTACGCGCAACGCTCGTCCAAGGCACCGCACTGCAGCAATCCAGCCGATAGACATCCTGGTGCGGGCCCAGTCGATTTGTGGTTCGATCTTGACCAAGGGGCGAGGCCATGTTCGATTTTGTCGGGCGTCGCATATGCTGCTCAACCGCGCTGAGCAGAAGCGCGGAGCTCATGCGGACTTAAGAAGAGGCCAGAGCCCCAGCGCGTAGGGAGGCAGCGAAATGGATCGTCAGACGTCGCGCACGAGCCCGGTCGAAGCTCTGGCTATTGTGTGCCTGGTGAGCGCCATCTTGGTCACAACGACACTGGTTGTGCGGTTTGGGAGTCCTGGTGTGGTGGCGCTGTTTTCGGGGGTCGAGCTCACGGCATTCGTTCGCTGACGACGATCTGCGCGCAGTTTGACCTGGCCCTATCGACTATATTCCGTTGCCGGTCGCCTGGCGATTTTGCGTCATGTCAAACTGGGAAAAGGGTCGCGATCGTCTCGGGGACCTAAAATGTCGGCTTGCGGCCAAGCACGCGCTTTCCAGCATAGCGAGAGACGGATTTTGGATCTGGCGGGCCCGATCGGTGCGCCAGCGAGAGGCTTAGACAAAGAAGACCGGCGCGAAGCCGCCGCCCGGCGTGCGGAAGTTCGTGGTCTGGCCCTGATAGAGCCGAGCCGCCGAGATCACGATTGCGCCGTCATAGGTATAGAGGCGCACATCCACTTTCCTCTGCACCCGCTCGCCGTCCAGTTTTATCGTCCGCTCGCTCGGCGGTGCGATGGTTTGCGCGATGTAGTCACCGGCGAGGATGTTGGTCCAAACGCCCTTGGTCAGTTTGTCGCCGCGATACACGGCCTTGCCGCCATGGCCGGCCGCAGGTTTGAAAAAATAACCTTTGCGCTCTGCCCAAAGTTCATCGGCGTTCGCGCTGTTTATGCGTAGCGTCGCGGGCACGCCCTTAAGCGCTGCGAGGTGTTGGTGTGACAGCCCCCAGTCGGCAAGTTGCCCGCGGTCGCAGAGCAGAACGAGGTTGCGTTTGTCGGCAAGCAAAGCGTGGTTGCGCGGGTTCGGCGTGACGACGACGGCGCCGCCCTCATAGGCCGTTCTGATCGCAGCGTGTTCAGGCGCTTCAAGGGCGAAGTCGACCAGGCGGTTGTAGATAAGGTCAATCGGGCGCCCGCTATGGCAAAGCAGGTCGCACTCGAAGCGCAGTTGCGATGGATCGGCGATCACCACTTCAATGCCGTTTCGTTCGAACAGGCGCTTGGCCAGCAAGAACTCAGGATAGAGATATTGCTCTTGCGGCTGTCGATCGACGATAGCGATACGCCGCAGCGGATCGGCGCGGCCCTGGCGGCGCCATTCTTCATTGAACATAGCGATGACCGCGTCATCGAAGGCCGCCAGCGACGAGAGAGCAAGCGCGCGCTCGACTTCAGCGCAGCAGGCGACCTGGGCGCGGGCGAGGAACGCGTTCAGAAAAGCGCCGCCGGCATTGGTGTTGATCTCGATGAGTTTCGCACCCTCCGGCGTCAGATGAAAGTCATAGCCCATAAAGGCGCCGGCCGGGCCATGATCGAGGCGGGCGATTGGGGGCGCCCAGGCCAGCACCGTCTTCTGATAGGCGGGCAGGCGCGCGGCCGCTTCGACGGCATTGACGATCGCCTGCATGGCGTCGCGATCTGCGTTGGGCAGAAAGACCGGCGCCTGCGAAAAGAGGTGAGGGCGCGTTCGCGTGAGCATGGCGTAAAAATCGCCATCGCCGACTTCATTGTGCAGCGCGCTGGCGAGGGCCTCTTGATCGAGCGTGACACAGAAGCATTCTCGATTGAGCTGGTTGGCGGCCGCGCGGGCGTGTTCGCCCATCATGAGATCAGGTCTCCGCATGCGCGCGACGGATCACGCCATTGAGTTCAGTGGCGGCGGCGATAGTGTTGGATACAGTGCCGTACTTGCGAATGTTCTTGTGCAGCAGGTCGAGGCGTTGATCGCTCTCCGGCGTATCGACGATGATCTCATAATCAATTCGCATCATCTTCGGCGGCGCATCCTGGCGGACGCCATGCAGGCGCACGTCCATGCCGCGCAGCTCAAACTTGATCATTGGCGCCACGCGCTCAGCGCCCTTGATCATGCAAGCGGCGATCGATGCGAGCAGCAATTCGGCGGGATTGAAGGCGTCCGTCCGCCCGGCGACATCGGTGTCGAGCGTGATCGACGCGGCTTTGGTTTGCGCTATGCCGCCATGCGCATCGACGCGCCGCGCGCTCACCTGATATTCGAGCATCAGCTTTTCAGCCATTTCGCCAAATCTTCGGACTTCGGCAGGCCCCCCGCATGCACCAGTTTGCCGTCGATCACGATGCCGGGTGTAGAGACGACGCCATGGCTCGCGATCTGCGCGTAGTCCGTGACTTTCTCGACGTTTACGTCAACGCCAAGCCGCGCGGCCTCGGCCTTGACCATGTCGATCGTGGTGTCGCAGCGTTTGCAGCCGGGACCGAGAACTTTGACGTCACGCATGGGGAGCGCCTTTCTTCAAGGGAAGAGGAAATTGAACAGAAAGCCCACCGTCAGAATGCCAAGACCTACGACGGCGACGAAAACGGCGATGAGCTTCAAGCTCAGCACTTTGCGCAGGATGATCATCTCAGGCAACGACAGTGCGATCACGCTCATCATGAAGGCGAGAGTCGTGCCGAGAGCAGCGCCCTTTCCGAGCAACGCCTCGACCACAGGAATGATCCCAGCGGCGTTGGAATACATGGGAATGCCGAGCACCACGGCGGCTGGCACTGACCACCAGGCGTCGCGGCCCATGATCGACGCCAGCAGTTCCTCCGGCGCATAGCCGTGAATGAACGCGCCGGCGGCGATGCCTGCAATGATCCAAATCCAAACTTTGCCGAGAATGTCCTTGACCGCCTCGATGCCGGCTTTGATGCGATCAACGATCGTCGTGTTCTCAGTGGGCAAGTCGACCGCGCCGGCGCGCACATTGCGCACCCACTCTTCGAGCCATCCCTCCAGATGAAGCCGGCCGATCACCCAGCCGGCGACGATGGCGACGCCCAACCCGAAAGCCAGATAGGTGAGCGCAACTTTCCAGCCCAGCAGCGCGAACAAGAGCCCAAGCGCCACTTCATTGACCATGGGCGCCGCTATCAGGAACGAGAAGGTGACGCCAAGCGGCACGCCCGCCGATACGAAACCGATAAAGAGCGGCACGGCCGAGCAAGAACAGAAGGGCGTGACAATGCCCAGCCCCGCCGCGGCGACATTGCCTACGCCCTCGGCCTTACCCGCCAACAGCGCGCGCGTGCGCTCAGGCGAGAAGAAGCTGCGGATAACGCCCATTGCGAAAACCACGAGCGTCAGCAGCATCAGCACTTTGGGCGTGTCGTAGATGAAGAACTTCACCGCTTCGTAGGCGCGGCTGTCAGGCGTGAGCGGTAGATGCGAGGTCGCCCATTCGGAAAAGGCGACAAGCTGGCCGTAAGTCGCAAACCACACAAGGATGAAGCACGCCGCGCCTGCAACCCAGCGCAGATTCTGTCGATCAAACGCCTGGGGCGTCGGATTGGCGGGCGCATGGCTGCTCATGCGGCGTCTCTGGCGCCCAAGGGCTCATCCAAGGCGTCCGCCGCGCGCACGATGGCCGCGACCATGCGCGTGACAGCCGGATCAAGTTTTGGATTGCGCCGATAGCGGACCCATTGGGCGTCGCGCCTGTCGAGCACGAGGCCCGCCGCTTTAAGCACGCTCATGTGACGTGACATGCGCGATTGGGTGGCGCCCAAGAGCTCCATGAGTTCGCACACGCAGTGCTCCTCGCCATCCCAGAGCAGACGCGTGGCGCTAAGGCGCGTGGGTTCGGCCAGGGCCGCGATAATTGAGGGGAGTCGAATCATGGGAAAACCGCATATGCGCAGGAGCGCATTTAACTTCGCGGTCGCGGCTTTTGGCGCATTGAGCCAGATCAAGAGCTGATCTACGAAATACCAAGCGTCAGCACGGAAGGCGGCGCTCTCACGAGCATGTCGATGGAGCCTTTCGGCGCCATTTGCGAGATTGGGCCATGATTGGCGCCAAGCAATTGACCAACACATGCGCGCAATCCTCCCGGTCTGCCGCTCGCGGGCGCCATTGCGGCATTGATTGCGCGCAAGTGTGCGAACCGCCGGTTGCTGCATCGTGTGCTAAGGAGCTTGAAGCTCAGTTTGACCCTTGCGAGACATGTCCATGAGCGAACATTTCGACGTGCTGATCGTGGGCGCCGGCATCTCAGGCATCGGTTCGGCCTATCACCTGAAGCAGCAATGCCCGGAGAAGTCGTTCCTCGTCCTTGACGCGCTTGAGAGTTTCGGCGGCACCTGGCTGACGCACACCTATCCTGGCATCCGCTCTGACAGCGACCTTTACACCTTTGGCTATCGCTTCAAGCCGTGGCTGGGCGCGCCCATCGCCAAAGCTGCGGAAATTCTGGACTATTTAGGCGAGGTGATCGAAGAAAACGCTCTCGCGCCGCACATTCGTTATAAGCACAAGATCAGTTCGGCCGCGTTCTCACGCGACACCAATCTTTGGACGCTGGAAGCCGCGCGCGCCGATACGCCAGAGCGATTGGTCTTCACCTGCAACTTCCTTTGGATGTGCCAGGGCTATTACGAGCATCGAGAGGGTTACACGCCCGATTGGCCGGGCATGGGAGATTATAAAGGCCGCATCGTTCACCCGCAGACGTGGCCGAAAGACATCGATCTTAAAGACAAGGAGCTGCTCGTCATTGGTTCGGGCGCCACCGCAGCCACAATCGTTCCCGCGATCGCCGCCGTCGCAAAGCACGTCACCGTGCTGCAACGATCACCGACCTATTTCATCCCAGGCCGCAACATCAACGAATTGGTCGAAATGCTGCGCTCGATCGGGGTGGATGAAATGACGATCCACGATGTTGCACGCAAGAAGATCCTCTACGATCAGGATCAATTCACGCGCCGTTCGTTCGAAGATCCAGAACCGCTGCGTGAAGAATTGCTTTCTGGCGTGCGCCTGTTTCTCGGCGCCGATTACGATATGAAGCACTTTACGCCGCATTATCGACCATGGCGCCAGCGTATCGCTTTTGTGCCCGATGGCGATCTCTTTCAGGGCATCGCGGCCGGCAAAGCCACGATGGTGACCGACGAGATCTTGCGCTTCACAGAAGCGGGCGTGCTTTTGAAATCAGGCGAAGAGCTAAAGGCCGATGTGGTGATAACGGCCACCGGTTTTAATCTGAGTGTCCTTGGCGCCATTCCATTCTTTGTCGATGGGGCGCCGATCGATTTCGCCGATACGGTCACCTATCGCGGCATGATGTTCACCGGCGTGCCGAACATGGTCTGGGTGTTCGGCTACTTCCGCGCCAGCTGGACGCTGCGCGTCGATCTGCTTGGCGGTTTTGTTTGCCGGTTGTTGAAGCACATGGATGAAAACGGCGCGCGCCGCGTCGAAGTCGCGATCCCGGACGGCGATAAGAACATGGAGATCTTGCCATGGATCGATCCGGAGAACTTCAACCCCGGCTATTTGATGCGCCGCATGCAGCTCATGCCCAAACGCGGCGCCAAGTATGAGTGGCAGCACACCCAAGATTATTGGCGCGAGAAGGATGAGCTGCCGGCGATTGATCTTGACGGCCCCGAGTTCGGCTACGTCTAATGTCCGAGCTTTGGCGCTCGTATGTCCCGTGTTGCGGCGCCGATGGGAAACACAACGCCATGTCAGAACCCGCGGTCAGTATCGAAATTGGCGGCCGCATCGCCATTGTGCGGTTTGATCGAGGCGACAAGGCCAACGCCCTTTCAACGGACGCGATGCGCCAGCTGACCGACGCAGCACGCAGCTTTCATGCGCGCCCCGATATCTCCGCTGTCATACTTGCAGGCCAAGCGCAGAATTTCACACTTGGCGCCGATCTCAGGGATCCCGCTCGCATCGAGCAGCGCGCTCACAAACTTGCCAATCGCCGAATCTCTCTGCGCATGGGGCCGGAGATGTGCGAAGCGTTCGAGAAGATTGACGCGCTCACCATCGTGGCGATCGAGGGCTGGTGCGTTGGCGGGGGCGCAGCGCTTGCCGTTGCGTGCGATCTTCGCGTGATGGCGAAATCGGCGACTGTGTATGTGCCTGAAGTAGCCCGCGGCATGACTATGAGCTGGGGCTCGATCCCGCGCATGACCGCCCTCGTGGGCCCGGCGCGGGCAAAGCGTCTCGCAGCCTTGTGCGAAAAGGTCGATGCGGCGACCGCGCTCGCTTGGGGCTTAGCAGACGCCGTCTCAGAAGACGGCCAAGCGCTGGCGCGCGCGATGGCGTTCGCAAACGCCGCCGCAGCGCTACCGCCAACTGCTCTCAAGATGGTCAAACGTGACGTGAACGTGGCGGCCTTGGCGCTCAGTCAGGCGACTGCACACCGCGATCTTGAAGCATTTGCGTTGATGGAGCGCTCCGACGATTTCGCTGAAGGGGTGGCGTCCTTTCTCGAGGGGCGTGAACCAAAGTTCAGTGGAGACTAGCTTGCAGGAACCCGCTTTGCGATCATCCTTGGTTAGAGAAGACGCTCGGTGCGTGCGGCGCCGGTAGTGTTTCGCAGGAATATTGCCGCAGGGCGACAAGTTCGGGGAAGACGCGCGTGACGCTGTCAGCGTCATACGTTGGTGGAGCTATGTCGGAAACGTCGACTTCCGCCGGAGGATATGCGCGCGGCTCAAGCTGGCGGAACTCCGCGCGCAGTTCGCGATTGCCGCCATCACCTTCGATGAGATCGTCAATCACGGCCCCCAGGACTTCCTGATCTCTGCACGTGGCCTGAAACTCGCTCGATAAGTGAGCCCAGCGATTGTCTAAATGTATGGTCTTCGTCCAGCCAAAGAAGATTCCACAAAGCGCGATTAGGCCCGCAAACATGCCCATCGCCCATCCGTTCCAGAGCGGAGCGGCGTTGGTGGTGTTTGATTGCTCGTTCATAGCAGTGACTCCTTGATGCGGCTGATATCAGCGCCGAGTGTCGCGCGGGTCGACTGAGGGGTCGGGTGAAAGTGGATAGCTCTGCGGCGCCAGGCGGCGGCCTGCGATCGCGGCCAAGTCTTTGTTGTCTTGGACGATCTCGTTGACGAGACCGCGCAGCCGCTCGCGCTGCATGCTTTGAGTTTCAAGCTGGAGTGCGAGGCTGTCATTGTGACGATCGCGCATCTCGGTGTAGTACAAGATGCCGCCAAGGACCGCGATGTAGAGGGCGCCGATCAAGATTCCGAAAATGGCGCTTGATATCAGCCGTGGGCGTGTACTGGTCGTCATCTCTGTTCTCCCAATTTAGCGGCGCCTATCAGTGCGCGTGCTCACTGCCGTCACAGGTCATTACGCGGTAGTCGTCGTAGAATTTGTGAGCCTGCTCTGCGTCGCGTTCTGGATCTTCGCCGCCGATAATGCGGGCGATACTCTCTTCAAGATCATGGCCTACTTGGGCAAAGCCAATGCAGTACTGAGCGGTGGCTTGTCCCTGCAGCAGTTTTGCCTGCATCAGTCTGTCGCTGCCTGGGCGAAGAACCCGCAACCCTTCGGTGAACGCGCGATACGCGGCCTCAAGCATGCGATTGTTGTCGCCGCCGCGAAGGTACTGGGCCCGACGTAAGTAATAGACGCCCTCATAAAGATAAGCGTCCGCCGATGGCGCCGCCTGTCCAATGGCCGAGCAATAGCCTTGCGTTGGCGTGCTCGCGCCCACATTGCCGGCGCGGACACGGGCAAGACAGGCCTGAGCGCGGTTCTCGACAGTGCCGTCGAGCTGAAACGCTTCATCGGCGTAGCTGACAGCGGCTTGGCCATTGTAGTGCCCTGGCCACTCAATGCTAAGACGACTTAGATAGTAGAGCGCCAGCGCCCGTATGGTGCGATCGCGTTCGTGTGGATCGGTGTCACGCATCGTATCGCGCGGATTGGTGAGCCGTTCGGCCGCCAAAAGGTAGGTTTGGGCGTTTGGATAGTCGTGCTGATTTTCGTCTGGGGCGAAATAGTTGACGCCGAGCCTGAGGTTCGCAAGAGCGTTGCTTGGATCGCCATGGACCGCTTCAAGCAAATGTCCGCGCGCCGATGAGCTTTGATGCGAAGCTTCATAGACCTCGGCGATTTCAAGGAGAATACCGCCAAGCAAGCTTGTGCCTTGCGGGGCGTGACGGCGCGCCTCCTCATAAGCTTCGGCGGCGCTGGCGAGCGCGTCAGCCCTTCTTTGCGCCCTGCCGAGCATCCGATAGACCTCGGCGCGTTCGGCGCCTGTCGTTGGAGCATAATGAGAGGCGCTTTCGGCGGAGGCAATTGCTGCGTTGGTTTGGCCAAGCGCAAGTTCGGCGCAGGATCGCCAACGCCATGCGCGGTGATTGTTGCGAGCTTGGTCCGTTGCGCTGACAAAATCGGCGCGCGCGAGGGTGAGTAGTTCGGGGGCGGCGACGTCCGCTGCGCACGCGAAGTCAGCGAAGCCGTCGCTGCCATTGAAGCCGGCCAAGGCCATACGCGCGCGACCTAGGTTTATAAAAATGTCGGCTTCTTCGACGGGGCTATTGGCGTCGTATCGGACCGGCCACTGAAGATTTCCATCGTCGGCTTGGGCGGCGTCCTGGGCCCGGACAAACAGATCGATCGCGGACTGAGCATCGGCGCGGTTGTTGCGATTGAGCGCCTCAACGCCAAGTTTTGTGGCGACACCTATTATCCGCCAGCGCGCGTCCACCGCGTCAGGGTGGCGATCAAGTCCATCGTCAACGAGGACGCCCCAATCTGTAAGGGCGGCAAACGAGTGACCATCGGCATCCAGCGTGAGGCCGCGCAAGTAGTGCGCGCTCGCGTGAATGGCGCTCTCCGGGTTGGCTTGCAGACGCAACACGTCATCGATTTGCGCCAGCGCGGCTTGATAATTGCGTTGGCCGTAGCGGACCCGCGCCAGTTCCAGCATGCCGTCGGACTTGGCTGGCGGACGCGGCCGACCGGTTGTCGTCGCAGGCGCAAGCGAAATGGCGCGCTGTAGCAATTGCGCCGCCGCTTCGAAGTGGCGGTTGGCTTCCATTGCGTCGCCCGCATCACGATAGCGTTCACCGAGCAGGCGCTCGGCCACACCAGCGTGAAATGTCGCGTTTGTAATTGCAGATACGCTAGGACGCGTCTGCTGCGAGGCTTGGGTGCATGCTGTAGCGATGTCATCGGCGTTCGCCGCGCCGATTGCGAGGGTCGGAGCGTAACATGCAGCGGCGCCGGAGGCGCTGAAGGCGGTGCTTGTGCTGCATGCGCTCAGCAAACCCGCAATTGCCAACGCGCTCGTCAAAGAGAGCGCGGCACGAGTGTTGGCGTTCATTTAAGAGCCTCCCTTCAGCGCGAGGGCGGCACGGTCGCGGGAGTGTTCGAGGCGCGCATTGATTCTGCGCAAGTACGCGGACGACGAGCGCCAACTTCTCGATCAGCGGGGCTCTTTCTCTAAAGCGGGGCGCTCTGCGCGCGAGCGAGATGTGTTTGATTGGCGTCAATGAACGATTGGTCTCTTCGAAGAAGTTGTGACGGCTTTAAACCAAGAGGGGTGGCGCCTCATGCGTGCGCGTTGTCTTGTCCCAATCCTTGCACTGTGTGTTGTCTCCGCGTGCGTGCCGCTTACGGCCGAAAGACCGTTGTTTTCACCCTCCGATCAAGCAGGTTCGCCGCCGCTCGCGGAGGGACTGTGGATACAAGTCGGGCCTGGGTGCGCCTACGACAGAGAGAGCCAAGGGCCCATTCCCGATGCCTGCTTGCCCGTAGAGCTTTCGCGCCTTGACGACGGGGCCTGGCTCTATCGTACGAGAGCTGAGCCCCAAACGCCGCCGCTTGAAGCGGCTGGCGACGAATGGCCAAGCGAGTGGCGCTTTATTATTTCACCCGCGACCGAGCGTCGTTTGGGGAACGACTACGCGCCTCTCTACATTGCCGAGTATCTACCCTTAGAGGTGCAGCGAAGGAGCCGACCGCAATACGCAGTCATTGTGCCGGTCGGTGAGTATCCCGTTCATGAACTAAGGGTGATCATGATCGTGGATTGCGCCGACGCTCTGCGCGACGGCCCAATTCGCGGCGTTCGGGATGTCACCGACGTTGAGGGTGCGAGGCGCACATGCATCGCCGACACTCAACGCGCCGTTCGCGAAGCGGGACGTCGGGTCGTCATCGAGCGATTGAGCGGTCTTTTCGCCAGCGGCCAAGGTACGCGATGGGTCTGGCTGCGCCCGCAACTCGAAGAATGACTCGCAAGCCTCAAGACTTTCGCAAATCAGGGCCGATGTGACGCCTGTGGTCGAAGCTCGTCTTCGGCGAAAGCGCGCCAAGCGCAGTCACAATTGAATGTCGCCGCTCGGCTCCGCCAAACGCGCGGCGATGGTCACGTTGGCGATTTATCGCAGCGCCAGTTTGAAGGTTGAGCGAGATCAAGGACCGGCGCGCGCGCCGAGCCGTAATGCCCTCAGACTGGAGGGTGCGATGGATCGGCGTCACTTTTCGTTGGCAATGGGCGCCTTGGCGGCGAGCTGCGCGGCGCCGCCGCGCGTAGCGCTCCCGTCCGGCGCCGCAGCCGTGACGTGTCAGTCAACACCATTCGGAGGGCTGCCGTTCGAGTGGATCACATTTTCGGCAAGCGGTGAACTTACGAGCCCGCCGCCGACTTTGCTTCAAGATCCGACAATCACTGACTTCATCATCTTATCGCACGGATGGAATTCGGACTATCCGGGCGCTTTGCGCGTCTACGAGCCGCTTCTGAGCGGCGTCAACCGCGCCTTGTTGGCCGCGCCGAGCGGCAGGACGTATGCGGCGCTGCTGGTGCTGTGGCCGTCGAAACAGTTTGGCGCGTCGCAGGAAGCGCCGGCGGCGGCGACTGTATCGAGCCGCAGCCCGCTACGCGCGACCGATGTGAGCGAAGACGTGCTAGGCCATTTCGTCGAGCAATTCGCCGCGTTCGCAGGCGCCGACCCGGGACGGCTGATGGAGAGGGCGCAGGCGGCGATCGAAAGCCAGTTTGAGCCAAATGTCAGCGCCGCCTTGTTGAATGATGTGCGGGACGCGCTTGGATGGCAGGCGTTGGACTCTGAGCTGGAGGCCGACGCCGCGCGCTTCACGCCCGACAACGCCGGCGTTCTGCTGAGAGGCCTGAGCGGGGACCGGCGATACAGGTTTGGCGGCGCGCGCGAACAGCGCAGCCGCCACCAGGGGCCGAGGATTGGCGTGTCGCTCCTCTTCAATTCAGCCACCTTCTGGGGCATGAAGAATCGCGCCGGAGAGATCGGGCGTGGGATTGCCGCTCACGTGCTGGCGCCGGTGCAGGCCTCCGGCGCGGCGCGCATACATCTGATCGGCCACAGTTTCGGCGCGCGCGTCGTCACTTCGGCGGCGTATCATGCGGCGGACGCGTCTAAACTTCAGACTCTCACCATGTTGCAGGGCGCCTTCTCGCACAACGCCCTGGCGCCGGGCGGAGCGTTTGTGAATGCGCATCGCAAGATCGCGGGTCCGACGCTGATCACGTGCACGCATAACGACCGCGCCGTCTTCCAGGCGTATGCCATCGCTTCGCACCTCTCCGACGATAGTTCGAGGCGCCTCGGCGGCGCGGACGATCCATTTGGCGCTATTGGCGCCAATGGCGCGCAGGGCATTCCACGTGATCTTGCGGCGCCGTCGCCGACATGCATGGACGATGCTATCGTTTGGACGCCCGGCAAAGTGCACAATCTCAATAGCGACCATTGCATCACCGATCACATGGATGTGACGAATGCCCGAATCTCCGGCATCGTCGCCTCCGCGCTGGCCGTTTGAAGGACCGCGCGCGGGTCATTTGCGCATTGATCTTAGGCATGGAGTGGGTTTGGCGCGGCATCGCGGCAAGGAAACCAACACGGTTGGCGGCGGCTCCTGAGCGACAACCCAATCGTGCGGCAACCAAACACACGTCCGTGCCTTGACCGTCTGGCGTGTGTCGATCGGGCAGGCCTGCGCCACATGGCGGTGCGCTTTGCGGCCGCGAGGGGAGATCGGCGCCTTCTTCGAGCATGAACGCTGGCCGCTGGTCGGCGGTGTGGCGTGCGATGGCAAGTGCGTCGTGCGGGCGTAAAGACACCAGCCGTTGCCAGTTTGATGGCGGCGCCCTGGGCGTTCGCCCCATGCGCGCGTCCAGCGCGCTGGCGTTACACGTTGGAGCCGAAATTTCTGGCGCCCGTGCGCAGAGCGTCTTTCATACCGCCTAACGCCGCAGCGCATGGTGGGCGGCATCCACACGGGAGGCGGGCCGGACTGCACTCCCAAGGCTAGGGTCGCGGCAATGATATTGAACGTGGCGGCGCCGTTACTGACGGCGGCACTACTTATCCTGGTGGCGGCGAACGTCGCCGCCCATAGCCTCTATCTCATGTATGGCTTTGACCATCAGCGCGGTTTTCGTCCTCTGGTCGATATGAGCAGGGAAAGGAATCTGCCAAGTCTCTATTCGGGGGCGCTCATTTTCACCAATGCAGCCGCGCTCGCGGCGGTGAGCTGGCGGTTGCACAAAGCACGGCGCGATGGCTGGATGTCTTGGTGTTTTCTGGCGGCAGTGTTCGTCTATTTGAGCATAGACGAGACCGTCGGCATCCATGAACACCTGACCGGCGTCACCCGCCAAGCGCTGAATATCACCAGCGGGCCGCTCTACTTCGCCTGGGTGCTCCCGGGCATGGCGTTCGCGCTGATCGTATTTTTGCTGTCTTTGCGTTTCCTGGGGCAGCTCGATCAGATGTCTAGGCTTCGGATTGTCGGCGCTGGCGCGATTTATGTGAGCGGAGCTGTCGGCATGGAAATGTTGGGCGGCTGGCGCTGGCGCCTAGTCGGGGGCGACATTTCCGACGCGCTCTACATCGTGTTATTCACCGTCGAGGAGACGCTCGAGATCGCTGGCATGTCGCTCATGCTCTATGCAGTGCTCAGGCGCTCGCAGAGCCTGTTTGCCGAGACGCCTGTGCGCCAGCGTGCGTCCTGCGTCCTGCACGCACGCATCATGCCCAAGCGCGCACTGTCGCGGCGATGAAGCATCCGCCCAATCGCGCCTTTCGGCGCGACCGCACGAATTGACTGGGAGGGCGCGAGCAGCTGAAGTGGGGCGGCGTCGGCCGCCCGCGTAAATTGTCGGGCGGCGCGCGGCTGGAGGGACCCGGCGGTGCGTCCAGGCAACTTCGTTGACCGGTTTCGCCATCACGCCTTTATGTTCGCCTCGTTAGCAAAAAGAAGCGTCAATCATTATTCCAGATCTTACTCGCCCGTCTCCAGCCAGACTCGGCTTCGGCACGAGCTTCCTTCCCGGCTCGATGAGCAATGACGAGGCGTTTGCGTTGCTGGAGGCGGCCTATGATAGCGGCATCCGGCATTTCGACACTGCGCCGCTCTATAGTTGGGGCGCGGCGGAGGCGGTGCTAGGCGCATTCGCAGCGGGCAAGACTGATCTCACGATCGTCACTAAGGCGGGCATAGCGCCGCCGTCAAAAGCAGCAAGGCTCTTCGCCAAGGCGCCAGGCGCGCGGTCAGCGCGCCCCACCTTCGGTCAATTCAAGCCTGGTCAGGTGCGCCGCAGCCTTGAAACAAGCCTGAAGCGCCTGCAGGTCGATCAAGTCGGTGCGTTCTTGTTGCACGAACCGGCGCCGGCTGACGTCACCGATGCACTGATCGCGGAAATCCGTCAGCTGAAGCAAAGCGGCAAGGCCGCCGCTTTGGGGTTGGCGACATCAGCGCCCCACACGGCGGACATACTTCAACGCTTCCCCGATGCTTTCGATATCATCCAAGTGCCTATCAGCGGGCTGGCTACGCTTGGGTCGCACACTGGCCTTCCCATCCTCCACTCAGTGCTCGGCCGGCGTTTGCGCGAAACCGCGAGCAGCATCGAAGCCGATCCGGGCCTTGCGCGCGAACTGGGCATCGCGCCCGGCGATATCGCCGCGCTTGCACAGAGCCTATTGCGCGCGGCGCTGGCGGAGGCTGGCGGCGGCATCGTCCTATTCTCCTCAACACGCCCGCAGGGGATTCGGACAAATGCGCAGCTTACGCCCGCCGATCCCGCTCTACTCGCGCGTATTCACGATTTGCTCGCCGCACGGCGCCCGGGACGAAGCTAGCGCGCCTGGCGACCTTGATGCACACTGGCGCAGTGCAGTTTGTGAATTTTCCCTGGATGAAGGTCAGCGCGGGGCATCGGTGCAGGCGTTGCGGCTTGAAATTGACGCTGGTGAAGGCCAGCGTGCGCGCGCGATTGCGGGTTAAATCTGATTTGTGGGCGCGCCGATGCAAGGCATTTGAGGCAGGGCACGGTCCTCGGACGCCCTTTGAGTGCGCAGACTTGAAAGCGGCTGCGCGTTCAACCAACGCGTTCAAGGGCGAGTGAGCGGTTTCGGCGAACACGCGCCGAGACGCCCGCAGCATTAGCGGTGACGCAATTGGATCGGCCCAGCCATTCGCAACACAATGGCGATCCATAGCATCGCTGCGGCTCACTCCGCTTCGCGCAATGACTCCAGATAGAAATTCATTTGATCAGGGAAGTTGTGGGACTCGCGCAGCCAGCTGCTGGCGGACGCCTGGGTCAAGCCTGACCGTTGAGCGATCGACGCGAACGGAGGCGCATCCGAGTTGGGCGAAACTTGGCCTGGCGTGACGGCGTGACATCCCGAGCAACGGACCTCGGCGAGGCGCAGGCCGGTCGTTGCGCTATCTGGCTCATTTGGGCGACTCAGAGTCGCCGCTGTGGATGGGTTTGCTCCTAAATCTTGTTGCGGTGCGAGCGCGCAGGCGCAGAGCGCTAGGGCCGTGAGGTGAGCCAAGAAAAACTTTGAGTGCGGTCGGCGCATGCGACTGTCCTGTGAAGATCAACGAGAGTGCAAAGTGGAGCACAATTCGTTGGACCGATCGACCCCGCCGAGAGTCTACTTTCGGCTTCGTCTGACAAGCGTGATAGCGCCGATTGCGATATGGCGCTGGCTATGAAAGCGCTTTGGGAAAGCGCTTTGGCCGCTTAGCGCACGCGCCGCTTCTCAGGATGCAGGCTCTTGCCGAGTATACGCTCGCTGTTTCCGATCACGTGGGCGCTCGCGCCAACGATTAGCGGATCGGGTGCGCCGATCCCGCGCGCATCCTTGTTGGGGTAATCGAGCGAGGAAAGAAGGTGGCGCATGCAGTTCAGACGCGCTCGCTTCTTGTCATCGGATTTAATGATGGTCCAAGGCGCGTCGGCGGTGTCAGTGTGGAAGAACATCGCCTCCTTGGCTTCGGTGTAATCGTCCCATTTGTCGAGACTCTCGCGATCGATCGGTGAGAGCTTCCACTTCTTCAGCGGTTCATTCTCACGCGAATTGAAGCGGCGAAGTTGCTCCTCGCGCGTTACCGAGAACCAATACTTGAAGAGCAGAAGGCCGCTGCGCACCAGCATGCGTTCTAGGTCCGGCGTTTGCCGCATGAACTCCAAATACTCGTTTGGCGAGCAGAAGTTCATCACCCGTTCGACGCCGGCGCGATTGTACCAGGAGCGGTCGAAGAATACGATTTCACCGCCGGCGGGCAGCTTTTCGATGTAACGCTGGAAGTACCATTGCGTCTTCTCACGGTCGGTAGGCTTTTCCAACGCGACCACGCGGGCGCCGCGTGGATTGAGATGCTCAGTGAAACGCTTGATCGCGCCGCCTTTGCCAGCGCCGTCGCGTCCTTCGAACAGGATCACGATCCGCTGTTGCGTGGCCTTGACCCAATCTTGGACCTTCAGCAGCTCAACCTGCAGCGACGCCTTTTGAAGCTCATATTCCTTGGTGGAGATCCGCGATTTGTAGGGGTACTCGCCGGTTTCGAAGAGACGTCGTATGGCGGCGCGATCGTGGCGCAGCGCGGTGAGACTCCTTGCGGCGCGCTGCGCTTGTTCGATCTCAATCTCCTCGGCGATTGGATCGTGGACGGGCGAGAGGAGATCTTCCGGGGGCGGCGTCATTGTGGTCGTGGGTGTTTGGTCCTGCATGTGCTGTCCATCGACAAAGGCGAGACGCCCCGCTAGCCTGCGGGTTCAAAGCATTCAGCTATGACGCTGGGCGCTCGGCCGCCCTTGAGCCAGATCAATTCGACGGTTAGGTGCGCATCGAGCGACCAGAAAATTGATATCAGTCAACTCGCTTTAGCCCGAACTCGCCGAGCCTAGCGCAGCTGACCTCGGAGGGGCCTATGGCGGACTTTTTCGTTTCCACACTCGGGGCCCGGAGGGAGCGTCCGGAAAACCCGCTCGACTGGTCGCGGCTGCTTGCATCGCAAGACGCAGGCGCGGAGGAGGGGTGGACGATTCCGGAAGCATTTGCAGCCGTCTTGTTCGCCGCCACGACCTGCGACGGAGAACTCGCGGCGGTGGAGCATGAGGAATTGCTGGCGTTGGCGCATCGCTCGCGCGCGCTGAAGTCGCTTTCGACCAGTGAGCTGGCCGCAATCAATATAAAGATCGTGGCTCGCCTTCGCGATGCCGAGACGGCGCTGCAGGAGGCATGCAAAACATTGCCAGAGGAGATGCGCCTGCCGCTTTTCGCGCATGCCTTGGATCTTGTGCTTGCGGACGGTGAATTGAAGCCGCAAGAGGCAAAATTTTTGGACTCGATCGTTCTTTACCTTGGGATCGATCGGCAGAGCGTTGAGCGCGTCTCGAGCGTGATTGCTTTAAAGAACCGGTTCTGATGCAGTCGGGGAGCGACCTGTTCGCTTGGCGCAGGAGGTTTCGATGATCCGGACCGTGCTCGGCGCAGCTTTAGCGATGATTCTTAGCAGTTGCGCGGCGCCTATCGCGGAGCTTGCGCCATCCCCCGAGAGCATCGTCAATGATGGGCGTGACATCGCCGAGGCCCAATGCGCCGCATGTCACGCGGTCGGCTTTTATGGCGAAAGTCCAAATCCCGCGGCTCCGCATTTGCGTACGATCCTCTCGCGCTATCGCGCTGAGGTGCTTGAAGAGGAACTGATAGCCGGCATCCGCGTCGCGCACCCCATGCCCGATTTCCAGTTCAACCCACAGGGAGCTGGGGCGTTGACCGCATATTTGCGATCGATCCAAGAAACCCCGTCGCAAGAGCGCCGCTCTGGCGCTTTACCCGCTTTGGGCGCGGCTGAAGAAGGGCGACGCATTGCCGAGATACATTGCGCGAGCTGTCATGCCATCGGAGCTACGGCGGCGAGCCGACATCCGATGGCGCCGCCATTTCGGATCTTATCGCAAATCTATCCGCTGAACTCTCTGGAAGAAGCATTCGCGGAGGGCATTCTCGTTGGCCATCCCGACATGCCTGAGTTCCAATTGGCGCCCGCACAGATTGATCATTTGATCGCCTATCTGAACAGCATCCAGTTACGCCAAGGCGGATGATCAACAAGGCGGATGATCAAAAAGACGGATGCGTTTTGTTGGATCGAGGACAGGCGTGAAGTGCGTGGTCGCCGCCAACTTTGTGAGAAAATAACATGATCGAGTACGAACCCGGCTTGGTGAGTTCCTTCTTCGCATTTGCAGCTTATTTCGGCGTCGCGATCGTCATGACGGCGCTCTTCGTCTTCATCTACGTTTGGACGACGCCGCACAATGAATTCAAACTGATGCGCGAGGGCAATGGCGCGGCCGCCCTCGGCTTAACCGGTGCGATGGTCGGTTTTGTCATCCCGCTCGCGCTCGTCATCAGCGTCAGCGGCTCATTGATGCAAATGACGATCTGGGGCGCTGGGGCGCTTCTGGTTCAAACGATTGGCCAGTTTTGTGCGCGTCTGCTCCTTCCAACTTTGACCACCGACATTGTCGCCGGAAGATTTTCGGCGGCGATCTTACAGTCAGGCATCGCGCTCTCATTGGGCATTCTGCAAGCCGCGTGCTGGGTTCCATAAATGCTCGGCTGACCAGGGTGAATTGGCGCGAGCTTCACTGTCTCGGTTGCCGCCTGTCAGGCGCCGCCCTTTGCGCCGCGAAATAGACGCTCGCCGACAAGGCCTGCATTGGCGCGGGAGCAATCTTACGCGCCGCGGCTTAGCTTCGAGCCCAGAACGACCCCGTGCAGGGTGAATAAAAGCAGCGCCCCCAAATGCACGATCCACCAAATGGCATCGCTCATATGGATCGTCAGCACGGGGTTGTAGAGGAGGCCAATCGCGCCGAAGGCCAAGCTCCACGCCGCGCCTTTGCGCCACGTCGCGTATGCAAGCAGCGCCGCGCAGAAGCTCACCGTGAGCCGCACCAGAGTGAAAATAGCATCGGGCAGGTGTGCGAGCGCGGGCGGAAGCGAAACGGTGAGCAGCGCGAGCGCAAAGATCAACATGAGCGCGGGCATCGCCCAGAGGATCGGACGCGGACGCTGACCAGAGCTGCTGCCCGCGCTCGGTTCTGGGGTCTCAGCGGCGCAATACTCCGCCATGGATCGGGTTCTCGCAGCGGCCAGCGTCCACTGGGCGAAGACTAGGCCCAGTCTTGCGCCCATTGCCATGAACAAGCGCAATACCCACGATCAGATTCGGCAATGACGCCGATCGCTGCTGATGAAAGCGGACCCAGGACGCAAACTGGCGCTGTCAGTCGCGTTCGTCCGCCGCGCCGACAAATCGCCAGTTCAGCGAAGCCCCCGCATGGAACGGCGCCAACTCTGTCGCGCCTGCGCCCAGACGATGCGGCGCCACGTGCGGCGTGCGCTCGAGCGCGATCCGCTCGGTGTTCAGCGCCAACCCATAAAAACGCGGCCCATGTTCGGAGGCAAAGGCCTCCAGGCGATCGAGGGCGCCTTCTTCCTCGAAGGTCTGGGCGTAGCTTTCCAGCGCATAGGGCGCGCAAAAGATGCCGGCGCAGCCGCAAGCCGCTTGTTTGTCGCCAATGGCGTGAGGGGCGGAATCGGTGCCGAGAAAGAACTTCGCGGCGCCGGACGTCGCGGCGCGGCGCAGGGCAAGGCGGTGGTGCTCGCGCTTGGCCACGGGCAGGCAATAGAAGTGAGGTCGTATGCCGCCCTCGAACATGGCGTTGCGATTGATCGCGAGGTGATGCGGCGTAATGGTCGCGGCCAATGTGGCGGGCCCGCTCTCAATAAAGGCGACTGCGTCGGCGGTGGTGATGTGCTCAAGCACGATCTTGAGCGCGGGGAAGCGCACGACAAGTCTGGACAAGACGAGGTCCAAGAAGACCGCCTCGCGATCGAATATGTCGACCTCTTTGCCGGTCACCTCTCCGTGCAGCAATAACGGCATGCCAATGCGCTGCATGGCCTCCAGAGCTGGATAGATGCGACGGATATCTGTGACGCCAAGCCGGGAATTGGTCGTGGCGTGCGCGGGATAGAGTTTGCAGGCGGCGAAAACGCCAGCCTCGAAGCCGCGCTCGATCTCATCGGGATCGCTGTCGTCAGTGAGATAACAGGTCATCAAGGGCGTAAAGCCATCGCTCGGCGCGAGTGCGGCCAAGATGCGCGAGCGGTAGGCCGCGGCTGCGGCGACCGATGTGATCGGCGGATCAAGGTTGGGCATCACGATGGCGCGTGCGAATTGGCGCGCTGTGAATTGCGCGACTGCCCCAAGCATTGCCCCGTCGCGCAGATGGACATGCCAATCATCGGCACGGCGCATCACCAGACGGTCTATTGCATTGGTGCGGAAGGGCTGTGGCGCCGTGATCGGCGCTTCTGTCGGCATGGGGTGCGACTCTAGAATAAGGGACCGGACGAAGCAGAAATTGCCTTAGCCTTATAAGATGCTGCAGGGGCGCGCTCGAGGGTTCGTCAGCGCGCGCGCAGGGACGAAGACCCTGGCGCACAGATCTGAGGGTGTCGATGTCGTGCTGAGGACCATCACGCGCGGGTGAGCAGCGACAGGCGTACAGCGGCGGCGAGCGACGCTTCGGGCCGTCGGCGGCGTCTTAGAGCGTCTATCTCTGCGATCAAAGACGCGAGCGAACGGTCCTCGACCTTTGCCCAGCGCTCCAGCGCCTTCCAAAAGGGCGGCTCAAGCGCAAGCGATGTGCGACGTCCGGCGATGGTTATGGACCGCTTCTGGAGCGTACTTGTCATTGGTGCTTCCTGAATCGCGGAAAGACGAGCGCGGCGTTGCAGAATGGGCCTCCGCGGCGAATGACCCAAGAACAACGACGACAACAAATTGTGACTCTCAATAGTTACAATATGCGACACGCCTCGACACAGGCGGGCTCTGCAACGCGCCGAGCGGAGCTTTCACCCAGAACCGCATGGCCAAAGGGCCAAGCCCGTCGACGCCCAGACAAGAGCTAATGCGCTGCATCGGCGATCGGAGCCCGGACGATATCGAGATAAGCGCGCCAGCTGGCGAGCCCGAGCCAGGGAAAGATCACGATGAGAGCAAGCCAGGAGGTCGCGGCGCAGGCGAGCAGCGCCAGCGTGATCAGCGCCGCCCATAACAGCATGGGCATGAAGTTTTTGGCGACGGCCCGAATGCTGGTGAACACCGCTTCGAAGACGTTGGTTCGTTGATCCAGAAGCATCGGCGCGGAGACGACGGTGATGGCGAAGGTGAAGAAGGCCATTGCGCCGCCGACGATCGCGCCGGTCACGAGCATCGTCAGGCCCTCGGGAGTTTGCGTGCTGAAGGCGAGCAACTCTTCCACACTCGTATGCAGCCGATAGGTGGACAAGCCATAGACCACCTGAGCGATGCGTCCCCAAAACAGATAGATCAAAAGCAGAGCAAGACCGAGATAGAAGACATCTGCGCGTAACGCACTGCGCACCACGATCATGTGCGCGAGCGTCGGCCGCTCGCCAAGACTGATGCGCCGACCAGCTTCGTAGAGACCCATAGCGAGCATGGGTGCAATAAAGACAAAGCCACAACTTAAGCTCAGCGCCCAGAAGGCGAGATCGGATACGATGAGCGCGCGCCAGATTGCAAAGCTGGCGAGCGCGATTGCTGTGCCGTAGAGGAGGGCCGGCGCAAACGCCGTGTCCAGATCCCGCCAGCCTCGCGCCAGCCAGCGCAGCGGCGCGCCGAGACTGATCGTGTTCACTTCAGCCAAATTACGCCTCGATCGATTTCATGGTCGCTTTGCGCACCCATGCCCATCCAATCGTCATGGCGGAACTCGGTGTTTGATCGAGATCAAAGCGCGGGTTCGGTTCAGAACATGCGGGCAGATCTCAGCCGATGGCTGGCCCGAAACGAGGGCGTTTTGACCCTGAGCCGCGAAACAAGACTGCGATGGTCGAGGCGGCGCCCCTGCGCGCTTGTGCTGTGATCCGCCAACTGATCAACTGCGTACCCCATTTGCCTGCTCGAGAGTGGCGTGGGCGCCCGGTTTAATCTCAACCGCAACATGCACTGAGGATCATGCGATGACTCGCACTGCCGCCATTATTCTTGCCGCCCTGGCGGTGACCGGGACCGCAGCCGCTCAGGATGCAAGCGATGACGGTTGGCGCGTCACTTTTGGCGCGGGCGCCCTCTATGCGCCGACCTATGACGGCGACGATGATTACCGGCTTTCGCTCTTGCCCAATATCGAGGTGACCTATAGCGACGTCTTCTTTGCGTCGGTGCAAAATGGCGTCGGCTATCGCTTCATCAATACGCCGACTTTGCGGGCGGGTCCGATCGCCAGGATCAAGTTTTCGCGCAATGAAGACGGCGAGCAGGCGTTTGCGGTTAGCGGCGAAGACAGCGACGATCTGCGCGGGCTCGGCGATGTCGATTCCAGCATCGAATTAGGCGGGTTTGTCGAATACGAACTGGGGAGCGTCACCTTGAATGGTGAGCTGCGCCAAGCCGTGTCGGGCCACGACGGCTGGGTTGGCGATCTCGGCGCGCGATGGTCAGGGCGCGGCGACATCTTAGGGCGCAGCGTCGCCTGGTCAGCGGGGCCGCGCGCGCGTTTCGTCGGCGATGCCTACAATGAGGCGTATTTTGGCGTGAACGCAGGCCAAGCCGCCGCGTCCGGTTTGCCGGTTTATGACGCGTCCGGCGGGCTTTATTCTTACGGAGCAGGCGCGAGTTTGATTGCGCCATTGTCCAGCGACCGACGTTGGGCCTTGGTTCTGGTCGCCGGCTATGATCGGCTCACGGGCGATGCGGGCGATAGTCCGCTGGTGCAACAGCGCGGCGATGACGACCAAGCCTCGATTGGCATGTTCATCGCCCGGCGCTTGCCTTAATCCGCGTCAGCGGATCTGGCGCCCTTGTTGAGGCGTGCTCCGACGCGCAACATGGAGCTTTGTCGCCGACGTGGCTGCCTCGGCGTCAGCGATCGCCGCCCGAAGGGCCGAGACGAGCGCTTCAGCGCCGGCTCGGTCGCGCTACGCGACAAGAGCGCGGCCCGCGCCTTGGCGTGGGCGACGCCCAGTCCTCATTGTCTGCGTCGAAGACTGAGTTCGCCAGCGGCTCCATGAAGTCACCGCGTTTGCCGATATCGCCATTGCTCGCACGGTTGTCGCGAAAGGCCCGACTAGCCCAGAGCAGGGGGCTCCGCGCGCCTATCTGCGATGCGGAGCGGCTTGAACGCGGGCGCCCTCCGCCATCGCATCGCCCGGAAAAACGATGACGCGGTCGCCTTCGCGCAGGCCGGACGACACCGCCCGATACGCGTCTCCGCCATCGCCCAGAATAATAGGCGTGAGCCTTGCCCGACCGTTTCGAACCACGAACACCGCCCAGCCCTCGCCATCGCGGACCAATGCATCGGTAGGCGCGCGGATCTGATCGCGTTGCTCGTTCAAGACCACACGCGCATCGACGCGAAAGCCGTGGCCAAGGGGTGGGGCTGATTGGGGATCAGCAAGGTGCAAGATGACGTTGACGCGCTGCTCTTCGACGCCCAGCGCCGATATGCGGGTTCGGGCATAAGGCTCAATGCGAAAGACGCGGGCCGGGATTGGCGTATCGCCGCCCCAATTTTCTATCTGCGCTGAGGCGCCCGCCTGCATGCGCACCGCATCTTGAGAGAGGAACTCCGCTGCGATCTCGATTTGGCTGGTGTCGCCGATCTCGATCAGGGGCGCGCCCGCAAGCGCAATGGTTTGGCTTTGTTGCAGCACGCGCAGCACGCGCCCAGCGGCTGGGCTGGTCACCGGCGTCGCACGGCGCGCCCGCGCCGATGGAGAGCCCGCCGCCGCGCGCGCGCGTGTGAGCTCGGCGCGACGTGCGTTGACCGCGGCGCGTGCGGCGCGCAGCGCGGCAGTGGCGGCGTCAAGCGCGGCTTGTGAGGCAAATTCGCGGGCAAAGAGTGTCGCCACCCGCCTCTGGTCACTTTGCGCCAATTGCAGGTCCGCTTCGCTCGCGGCGAGCGCCGCTTGCGCCGCCGCTACGCCCGCGCTGGCCTCCGCCGCGACACGCGCGTCGAGTAATGCGGGATCCGCCGGCAGGATCGAGGCGATGACCTGTCCGCGCTCGACCGCGTCGCCTGGCTCAAGTTCGATGCGCTGTAGCTCGCCGCTGACGGGAGCAGCGATTACAAAGACATCGTGGATGCGTGTTCGCGCTTCGTCGACAACCTCGCTGCGTACAAGGCCGCGGTCGATAATGGCGACTTCCACATTCATTGGCCGAGGCCACGCAAGCCACACCAGCAGAACGGCGACAACAATGCCTGCGCCCAGCCACAGGCGTTGCGCAACCGTGAGATTGAGTGGCGCTTTCGCCAATGCAATTAGATCCGTGCGGGAGGGCAGGCGCATTGGGTCAGTCTCTAGCTTTAAGGACGGCGATCATATCGAGTTTGTCGATGCTGCTGCGTACGACCAACGCGGCGACTGCAACGCATCCGAGCGTGAAGGCGACGGCGAAGGCGTAGCCCGCCGGATTGAACACGAAGGGAAAGGCGTACATGTCGGTCTGAAACAGCTGCATCAGCCAGATCGACAGAAGGGCGCCGAGCGCCAAGCCCGCCGGGATGGCGATGAGCGCCAGCGCCATCAATTCACCTACCAGAATGTAAGAGACTTCAAGGCGCGTGAAGCCAAGCACGCGCAGCGTCGCCAGATCGCGCTCCTGTTCGGCCAAGGTGATGCGCGCGGCTGAGAAGGCGACGCCGCCCGCCATGATCGCGGCGAACGCGGCATAGATGAGGTTCATGACGCCAACGCCTTGCTCGAACTCGCTACGCATAGCGGTTTCCGCTTGGCCGACAAAACTGACGCCCGCAATGCCAGGGATCTGCTTGATCTGGCGATCGAAGGCCGCATAGCGCGCCGTATCCATGCGCAGGTGTGCGCCGCTGACACGGCCGGGTTCGCGCATGAGGCGCGAGAGCGCGGCGATTTCCATATAGGCCGATGAACCGATCATCGGCTCGACGATGGCCGTCACGCGCACATTGGTCGAAATGCGCCGGCCCCGCGTCTGTTCCAGGCGGATCTCATCGCCGAGCTCGGCGCCGAGCTTTTCGGCTAAGGCGCGCGCCAAGGCGATACCGCTCGCCGGCGGGGCCATCACCCTCTGGCGTGCGCCGACGATCTGGCTGAGGCGCGCTTGTTCAGGCACGCCGAAGACGGCCTCGTTCACGCTCCTGCCATTGTGGCGCAAGATAACGTCGTCGAGCCGAAAGGGCTCGGCGTAGAGCACGCCCGCAAGTCGTTCGACTTGATGCAGGACGGCGCTGTCGCGCGCCTCGGTAAAGGTCAGCGTCACGTCTTGGCGATTGGCGACGCCGAAATTGACATCGAGCAGATAGTCCATTTCTGCGGGCATAGTGCGCGCGACCACAAGCAGCGCGATGGCGAAGGCGACACCCAGCGCGGTGGTCCCAGCGCGTCGGGGAAAGCGCACGATCCGCCGCAGAATGATCCGCGACTTGGCGTCGAGGCTGGCTTCAAAGCGGGAAAGCGAGGGCCCTGCCGAGAAGAAGGTGGTCGGCCGTGGCGGCGTCAGGGCTTCGGCCGGAGACAGTCGCGCCGCCTTCAGCACCGAAAAGACGCACCCGGTGAGAGCCGCGGCCAAACCCGCGGCCCATGCGCCGATGAAGGTCGCGGGTGAGGCTGAGAACTCAAGCGCAGGAAAATGGTAATAGTCGCGGTAGAGGTCAGCGACCGACCGCCCGAGCGCAATGCCGGCGGCTGAGCCAATGAAGGCGCCGATCGCGGCGAAGATGAGCGCGCTTTTGGCGTAGTGCCACGCAACAGCGGTGTTGGAATAGCCGAACGCCTTGAGCAGCCCAATGTTGGAACGCTCGGTCGCGATCACGCGGCCGAGTGCGATGTTTACTAAAAACGCCGCCGTGATCAAAAACAACGCCGGCAGAAAAATCGCCATAGTAGAGAGCTGGCGGAGTTCTTCGCTGAGGAAGCGGTCTGACACCATGCGGTCGCGCCCATAGGCGCCGACGCCGCCATAGGGTTCGAGAATGCGATCAATGGCGGCGATTGTTTCAGATTGATTGGCGTGGCGGCCAAGCAGAAAAACAGCATCATTGAAGGCCCCGTCGAGATCATAGGCGCGCGCCAACGCCTCGCGGTTCATCCAAATCACGCCAAAGCGCTTGGCTTGCCGGAAGAGCTCGCCGGGCGCTGCGACGAAGACAAATTCGGGCGAGTTGGCGATGCCGACGATCCGCAAGGTCTGTCGCCGGCCATGAATAGTGGCGTTTAACGTGTCGCTGAGGCCAAGGTTGTTCGCATCGGCGAAAGCTTGGCTCAGCAGAATCTCATCGGCGCGCGCAGCGTCCGGCCAGCGGCCGCGGGCAAGCGTCAGGTCATTGACGCGCGGCCGTCCCTCGATTGGGAGCGAGACAAGACGCGCCGATGGTGGTTCAGAGACACCGGATAGATCGAGCAATGCAATGCCGCTGATCCGCGTCTCGATCGTCTCTACGCCCGGCGCTTGGGCCAAGACGTTGGCTATCCGCTCTGGCGCGCGTACGGCTGACACGGCCAAGTCGGCCATATGCCGCTCAGCGTAATAGGCCGCACGCGTGCGCTCCATCGAGCCGCGCATGCCGACAGCCATGACCATGACTGAAAGCCCGCACCCGAGTACGAGCGCTACACCCAGCGCATGCACGCGCATGCGCCAGACATCACGAAAGAGCTTTTTGTCGAGCGCGCGCATCTTTCACCACACCAGAGCTGAGGGTGGAACGCGGGCAGTATTGGTCTCAACGCTCCTGACGCGCCCGTCGCCAAAGCGAATGACGCGCGCGCCCATGCGGGCGACATCGGCATTGTGGGTGACGATCAAAGTTGTCGAACCATAGCGCTCGTTCACTTCCTGCAATGCTTCCAGCACCCGCACGCCGGTCTTGACGTCGAGCGCGCCCGTCGGTTCGTCGCACAAGAGCACGGCCGGCCTTTTGGCAATGGCGCGCGCCACCGCCACACGCTGCTGTTCGCCGCCGGACAATTGTGAAGGAAAATGATCGAGCCGCTGTCCAAGCCCGACGAGCTCAAGCGCCTCTGCGGCGTCCAGGGGATCGTCGGTAATCTCGCCAACGAGGTCGACATTCTCACGCGCGGTGAGGCTCGGAATGAGATTGTAGAATTGGAAAATGAAGCCGACGTGCCGGCGGCGATAGTGCGTCAGCGCATGTTCGCTCTGTCCAGTGAGCGGAGCGCCGCGGAAATGGATGGCGCCCGAACTCGGACGATCTAGTCCGCCCAGAATATTGAGGAGGGTGGACTTGCCGGAGCCCGACGGGCCCAAAAGCACGATGAGTTCGCCGCCGCTGATGTCCAGATCGACGTCAATGAGCGCCCGAACGGCGGTTTCGCCCTCGCCATAGGTCCTGCAAATGCCGCGCAGAGCGAAAAGCGGCGCAGACTGATGCGACGGCGCAGCGTTGGTCATGGCGTTTCATGCCCGCTTTAGTCTAGCGGTCCTTGATCGGGCTCAACTGAGCTTGGGTCCTTCGCTGCTCTGATGTCCAGCCATTTGGCCGTCGCGG
Organism: Alphaproteobacteria bacterium Ga0077535; assembly: GCA_001464425.1. Taxonomy (GTDB): domain Bacteria; phylum Pseudomonadota; class Alphaproteobacteria; order Caulobacterales; family Aquidulcibacteraceae; genus Vitreimonas. The sequence goes on along the minus strand of LNEK01000022.1, from coordinate 24,282 downwards.
TTGAAGGGAGACATTATTGTGCAGCTGCTCAAGCATGCGGGCTTCAAAGCCGCTCTCGATGGGGGACTGCGGCATAGTCCGCGCCGGTGACTGAAGAACCCCTCACGGGTCTAAGCGAAGAAGAAGCTCAAAGAGCGCTCGCTCAATGGGGCGCAAACGAACTGCCCAGCCCCGGGCGTCGTGGGCTCGCCAGGATCGCCGCTGAGACCTTGCGTGAGCCGATGTTCATGCTGTTGCTCGCAGCGGCGGGGCTTTATCTCTTTCTCGGCAGCCTTGGCGAGGGTGTCTTTCTGCTCTTGGGCGCATGCGCCACAATTACGCTTGTGGTGTTTCAAGAGGCGCGCAGCGAGCGGGCGCTGTCAGCGCTGCGTGACTTGGCGCAACCGCATGCGCGCGTCGTGCGTGATGGCGTCCAGCAGAAGCTTGCGTCGCGAGATGTCGCACCCGGCGACATCATGCTCGTCGGCGAAGGCGACCGCATCTGCGCTGACGCCGTGTTGATCGCGGGCGACATTCTAAGCGTTGATGAATCGTCTCTTACAGGAGAGTCCGCCCCGGTCTCAAAGCGTTTGGCGCAAAGGGGCGAGGTCTTTGCCAAAGCCCACGCGCCTACGCACGAAGCGTCGCCGCTTTTATTTTCTGGTACGCTTGTGGTGCGCGGCCAAGCCGTGGCGCGCGTTACCCACACGGGCGTGCGCTCGGCGCTTGGCCAGATTGGCCGCTCGCTTGGCGAGATTGATCAACAACCGACGCCGCTGCAGCAGGCGGCAGGCAAGCTTGTCGGTTTGCTGGGGCTGTTTGCGCTCGCCTTCTGCGCCGTGGTGGTTCTTGCCTTCGGGATCATCCGCGGCGACTGGGTCGGCGGCGCGCTTGCGGGCATAACGACGGCGATTGCGTTGGTGCCAGAAGAATTTCCAATGGTGCTCGCGGTTTTTCTGGCGCTCGGCGCTTGGCGGCTCGCGACCCACAAAGTCTTGGTGCGGCGGAGCGCCGTTATCGAGACGCTCGGCGGGGCGACGGTCTTGTGTGTCGATAAGACCGGCACCTTGACCCAAAATCACATGCGGCTCGTTCGTGTTTGGACAAAAACCGGCGTCGCCGAGGTAGACGCGGCGTTGGGTGATGAGGGGCGGGCGCTGGTCGCCTGCGCCGCGCTCGCGTCGAGCGTGCGGCCAATAGATCCCATGGATCGCGGCATTCATGAAGCGGCGACGGCCGTCGGACTTGCTGTCGCCGCTGGCGAGATCGAGCAGAGCTGGCCGCTTCGCCCGGAAACCATGGCGGTGACACAGCTCTGGCGCAATGGCGAGGAGCGCGTGGCGGCAGCGAAGGGCGCGCCGGAAGCCGTGTTTCGTTTGTGCGGGTTGGGCGCAGCGGCGATCGCTCGACTGCATGAGGTGATCGAGGTCTTTGCGAAAGATGGCTTGCGTGTCCTCGGCGTCGCCAAGTGGCGAGGCGCCACGTTTCCGGAGACACCCGAGAACGCTAGGTTTGAATTTGTAGGGCTCATCGGATTTCTTGACCCGCTGCGCGAAGACGTGCCGGGGGCGCTGGAAGAAGCGCGCAGCGCCGGCATTCAAGTGATCATGATCACCGGCGACCATCCCGCCACCGCGCTGGCGATTGCGTCCGCAGCCGGTATCGATGTCGCGGTCGGGGTGATGACGGGGGCTGCGTTGGCTGAGCTTCCTTTCCCATCGTTGCGCCAACACCTGCGGCAGGGCCGTGTCTTCGCGCGTATCGCTCCCGATCAGAAACTGCTCATCGTCGAGGCGCTTAGAGCCAATGGCGAGGTCGTGGCGATGACGGGCGACGGCGTCAATGATGCGCCCGCGCTAGAGGCGGCTCATATCGGCATCGCGATGGGGCGAAAGGGCACGGATGTCGCGCGCGAAGCAGCTGACCTTGTGCTTCTCGATGACGGCTTTGCGTCGATCGTCGGCGGCGTACGCATGGGGCGGCGCATCTTTGCGAATTTGCGCAAAGCTTTAATTTACATCACCGCCATCCATGTGCCGATTGCGGGTCTTGCACTTTTGCCGATCCTCCTAGGCTTGCCGCAGTTTTTGTTTCCGATGCATGTCGTGCTTCTGGAGCTTGCGATCGACCCCACTTGTGCGCTCGCCTTTGAAGGCGAACGCAGCAGCAAAGAAGCGATGAGACGCCCGCCGCGCAAGCCGGACGAAGCCTTGTTTGGCCCACGCCAATTGTCCATTGCGGCTTTGCAGGGGCTCGTCATCTTGGGCGGCGTCTTGGCGCTCTACCTCTACGCGGTGACCAATCTAACCGTGGAACAAGCGCGCGGGGCGGCGTTCATTGCGCTGGTTGTCGCCAATCTCACGCTGGCGCTGGTTGACGCTGTTGGCGAGGAAGGACGCATCCTCGATCCGGAGCGGCGCATTTACTGGGTCATCGCCGCGGCGTTGGTGGCGGTGCTGGCGATGGTGGTCGCGAGCCCCTGGTTGGCGGGGATATTTCATCTGGCGGCGCCCAGCTTTCAATACCTGCTCTTGGCTGTGAGCGCGGGTTTGGTGAGCGGCGCTTGGCATTGGCCGTTGCGACGCCTCGGCGCCTTCGGGAGGCGTGCATGAATCTGACATTGAGAATCGGGACCTAGCGTGAACTCTTCGGGCACGCGGCAATCAAGAAGGCGCCAGCGGCAATGGCCATGAGCGAGTCGGGTGTTGAACTTGAGGGCGGCGCCGCGATCGAACTGCGACTTGAGGAGCTCAGCCAGCTCTTCGATCCATTCGACCCATTTCCGATCCCGACGCGCGATCTGGCCAAGAGCGCAGAAGAGTTCATCGTGGGTTGGGCGCGAGAGCTGCCGAGAGACCAAGCGTTGCGCATCGTTGTTCACGTGTCCGCGGGTGAGGCCAAGGGTGCGGCAGCGGCGGAACTTGCCGGCGCACTGCGGCGTCACTTTAGCTATCGCGCCGAACGCATGACGGGCGATCTGCATGAGCTGTTTCGCATCGGACGACTTTCCCTGCTCATCGGCCTCGCAGTCTTGGGCGGTTGCTTGTTGGGTGGGAGATTGGTGAACGACGCCTTCGGGCCCGGCGATGTCTCAAGTTTTTTCGCCGAGGGGCTGATTATCCTGGGCTGGGTCGCCAATTGGCGTCCGATTGAGATCTTTCTCTACGATTGGTGGCCGCTGACGCAGCGGCGACGATTGTACCTGCGCCTTGCGGGCGCAAAGGTGGAGGTTCGACCAGTGTGTGAGGGCCGATAGCCGCTCAACTTTGAGGGGCGCAGTCGCAGGCAATGCACGCTCGATCCCCGACACGGCGCTAAATTTCGACGTCGATCGTGTCGTGATGGGCGCTTACGGACACACGCGCGCGAGGGTGCTTAGCGGCGCGACACGCGACCCGATCGCCGACTCCAACACGCCGGCATGGCTGGCGCATTCGGCCGTCACGTCAGCCATTGCGTGAGTTGGTGGATGGTCAGACCAATGAGACCGCCGATGACGGTTCCGTTGATCCTTATGTATTGAAGATCAGGGCCAACGCTCTGTTCGAGCTTTTCGACCACTGTGTGCGTATCCCAGCTCCGGATCGTCTCGGAGATCAGAGCGCCGACGTCGCGACCGTGACGACCGGATATTTCCGTGAGCAGGGCGCGCAGGCGCCGGTTCAATGCTTCAAGCACCACCTCATCGTCCAGCAAAGCTGCGCCAAAGCGTTCAATGCCTTCAGCAAGCGCGAGGCGCGCTGAAGATTGCGGCCTCTCAGCATCTGCACGAAGCGTCGTCTTCAGCGCCCGCCAGACATCCGCGAAGTAAGCAGCCACCGCCGGGTGTGCGAGGATGTCGCCAACCATTTGCTCGATCTGTAGGCGCAGTTCTGGCGACGTCTGCAGATCGTCGGAGAATTTCTGCAGCAACTCGGTGATGCGCTTGCGAACGGGGTGATCGGTCTGCGTCGTAATTTGGCGCAAGGTGTCTTCAATAGCCAAGATCAAGGCGTCTGAGGCGCGCGCGTCGAGCGAAATCAACCGCCACACCCAGGACGTGCGGGCCCGCACCTGCGCGCGGATAGCGGCTTCGTTCTCCTCAAGGGCGCGCCAACCTTCGGACAACGCGGCGTCCAGCACGCCTTGGTGGCGGCCATGCTCGGTAAGCAATTTGAGGCCGCGGCCAATAGCGACCGATAGACGGTCATCGCGGCTGAATTCGCCGATCTGTCGGCGCATGAAGTCGCTCACCACCTCATCGTCGAGCAGGTCGGAGATCGCCGGCAGCGCATCCATCACGCCATCGGCGATGCGTCGCGCGGCGCCAGGATCGGCCAGTTGGCGACCGAGAGAGGTGGCGAGGTCTTGGTTGCGCAAACGTGCGCTGATCACTTCCGGGGCAAGGAAATTGACCGAAACGAAATCACCGAGGGTACTGGCGATGCGCTCCTTGCTGCGGGGGATAATCGCAGTGTGGGGGATGGGCAGCCCAAGCGGATGGCGAAAAATCGCTGTCACGGCAAACCAGTCAGCGAGCCCGCCCACAAGCGCCGCTTCCGCGAACGCACGTCCATAGCCCCAGGCAGGGTGCTGGCCAGACTGCGACACCGCAAGAAGGTAGAGCAGCCCCATCAATACCAGTAAACCGCCAGCTACGAGGCGCATCGTGGGCAAAGACAAAGCTTTGTCCAAGGCGCCAGCCGCGTGAGCGCCCTGGTTGGTGTGGTCGGTCATGTGTCATCATCGTCGCCAATGAGCTGCGACGACTTGATCCAAGGCAAGCGCCTTGTCGGATTTGCCGGCTAACAAGGCTGTGACGCAGGCGTCCGGAGAGTGAAATGGGGATCGGCGGCAGGCTGCTTGGGACAGCGTTGCTCTTGGGGGGCGGGGCCCTGGCGGTCGCCGCAATAGTGGCCGCCCCGCGCATTTTGCGCACGACGCGGCCTTTCGTTCGTGAAGGCTTGCGCCGCGGACTTGGGCTCTATGAGCAAGCGCGCGCCGCAGCGGCGGAGTTTGTGGACGATGTTGAGGACCTTGTCGCCGAGGTTCGGGCTGAGCAAACGAGTGAACGCCCGCAAGCCGCTGACGAAAGCGTGGCTGACCTTAAGAAGGCCTGATCCGCACACTTGGCGCAAGCACGCGCGCTGCGAGCGGGACGAATGAAAGGCCAATGATCATCGCAGCTTCGATCGGTTTGGGCGGGGTAATGCGCAGAATGCGCCGCAGCGGCGCGATGGCGAAGGGCGCTGCGAGTAAAATATAGGATGCCGCGACACCCACCTCGATCGGCTGATCGAACAGCTCGCTCGCCGGGCGACCCGGCCGCAGCCGCAACGCGTGTGCGAGTTGGTGGCTGGCCAACGAAAGGAAAGTGAGCCCGCGCGTGCGCGGGCCTGACCCGTGCCGCGCGGTTCCGAGTACGTGCGTGACGACGGCTGGCGCCGCGATTCGCAAAGCGTCGGCTGCAATGGCGCCGATCTCGCGACGACCAAAAGCGTCCTCGCTGCGGTTGCGCGGCGGCCTCCTAAGGATATCGGACGCCGGCCGCGCCATTGCCAAACCCAGGGCCGGAAACACATCTGTCATGAGGTTCAACCAGAAGAGCTGCGCAGGCGTCTCCAACGCGTCTGGGCCATGCAGACCCTCGGCCAGCAGAAGTGCGACTTCACTCGCATTGGTCGCCAGCAGAAAGCGTACTGCGCGCCTCAGGTTTTGGTCAGCCGCCCGTCCCCGCGCCAAGGCGGTGGTCAAACTCGCGAGATCGTCGTCGGCAATGACGATGTCGGCGACATCGCGCGCCACATCGGCGCCGGATTTGCCCATAGCGATGCCGATGTCAGCCGCGCGCAACGCCGGTCCGTCATTGACGCCGTCGCCGGTCATCGCGACGGTGCGCCCGTCGGCTTGAAGCGCGCGGATGATCGCAAGCTTGTCGGCGGGACTAACGCGCGCGAACACTTCCGTCGACCGCGCCGCATGGCGCAGCGCGTCCGGGGCCATGTCGCGCAGAGCGCTCGCGTCGATGACGCTGATCTCGCCGTCACTCGAAAAGCCGAGCTCCTCGGCCAGTCTACGCGCAGTGCCGGCTTGATCTCCTGTCAAGATGAGTGTGCGCAATCCGGCGCGTTGCAGCGCCTGCACGGTCTTTGCCGCGCCCGGTCGCAATGGGTCCCGTAATCCGACGAGGCCGAGCCATTCTAAATCTCGCGGCGCGCCCTCGCCGAGACCATGATTTAATCCGCGCGCCACGCCCAACACACGCAAGCCTTCGCGCGCCAGCGCTTCGTTCTGCGCGCGGATTGCGGCGCGCATGGCCTCGTCCAGCGGCTGAGGTTTGGCCCCAACTCGAACCGAGCTGCACAAGCCCAACACCTGGTGCGGCGCGCCTTTGACCGCCAGCAATGTCCGGTCCCCCGTCGCGTGTTCGGTGGCCATGTAAAGGCGCGTCTCCGACCGCAACAGCACCCCACGGCGTGGGTGAGCGATGTGTAGCGCCTCGATATTCAATCCCGCTGCTTTGGCGAGATGCAACAGCGCAAGCTCAGTACCCGAACCAGCCGACGGAGCTTCCGCATCTGAAAGCGAGGCGTCGTTGCAGAGCGCTGCAATACTGGCCAATAAACGGACGCTGCGCGCTGCGGGTTCGTTCTCGGATATCTCATGACGCTTAAGCAGCGTCTGCACGACGGCTGCATGCATGCGATTTTGCGTCAGCGTGCCGGTCTTATCGAGACAGATCACGTCCACGTTGGCGGCCGTCTCGAGCACGTTAACGTTGCGCACGTAAGCGCCTTCGCGCGACATCGCGCGCGCCGCCATCGCCTTGGTGGACGCCGCCAAGGCGGGCAGGCCTTCGGGAATCGCGGAGACGGCGAGTGCGACCGCACTCTTGGCGACTGCCGACCATGGCGCCCCGCGCATGAACAGCATTGCGGCCAGCAGCCCCGACGCCCCCAAGCACGCGATCGTCAGCCGAACGCCGAGTTCGTCAAGCGTACGTTCCATCGGCGGCTTCGGCGCCTGCGTATGCTCCAACATGTGGCGTACGCGGCCAATCTCAGTCGCGGCGCCTGTGGCCGTCACGACCGCAACGCCCGCGCCATTGGTGACGACGCCGCCGCGATGGACCATCGTCCGGCGCGAAGCGAGCGCAGCGTTGGGTGTCACAACCGTCTTTGCCGACTTCTCGGCCGGAAAACTCTCTCCTGTCAGCGACGATTCATCGATCATGAGCGCTTCAGCGCTGATCAGGCGGCCATCTGCTGGGACAGCGGCGCCGGGCTTCAGCACGATGCAATCGCCAGGCGCGATGCGCGAACTTGGAACAATAGCTTCAACGCCATCGCGCAAGACCACAGCGTCGAGGTCGGTTTGGCGCGCTAGTCGGCGAATAAGGTTGGCGGTCCAGCTTTCGGTCGATGCGCCGATGCCGGCGTTGAGAGCGATGACGCCGAGTGTCAGCGCCGCGTCAATCACGCCGCCCGTCGCCAATGATAGAAATGCCGAGCCGCCGAGCAACGCCACTGGCACAGACTTGAACTGGTCAACAAGCAGAGCCAGAACCGGCGGCGGCGCTGGCTCAGCGAGACGGTTCTCACCGATGCGATGGAGCCTTTCCCTGGCCTCGGTCTCTGTGATGCCGTCGCTCCCGCTCGCGAACGCAGTGAGCACCGTTGCGCTTGGCATGGCGTGCCAGGGCTTGTCCGCGACGTCGGGCGTCGCTGCCGGAGCGGGCGCCGAGAGGCCGCCTCGCCAAATCTCACGTGTGATTTGAGCAATAGATTCAGCAGAGAGGCTCACATCGTGTTCGACGAGCAGCGCGCCAGATAAGGCGCTTTCTCGCACATTTTTGACGCCGTTGCGCGCCGCAAGCCGGCGAGAAAGGGCGATGAGCAAATCTGGGCGGGCCCGCAAAGGATCAAGCCGCAGACGAGTGCGCCCCCGGATCGCATGATGCACACGTACGAACGGTTCGAGCCTATGGTCGAACCTCACCTCATCACTTTGGAGCGCCGCGCGCACCATTATCGCTTAGGCTGGCGGCTTTGCAGGCTCAACCACGCTCACCGCTGTGTCGCGTCGCAGGTCTTCGGCCACGGTGTGGGCCTTCTTGGCCCCGGCGAGAAGCGCCTCAGCAGAGCCTTCCGCGCCCTTGGAAGCGGCCTCGGCAAGGAAGACGACCGCATGTTTCATCGCCACCTGGGCCTCTTGCCCAAAGTCTTTCAGCTTATCTTGCATGGCGGACGTCTGGGCTGGAAGATCGGCGCGGATCGCCTGCGCCATCAGCCCAGCATGGGCCTTGAAGGCCTCAAGTTGTTCAGCGGCCTCGTCGATATGCTTTTTGGCCTCGCCGCCCAATTGCGCGGCCCCGCTGTCCAGGCTCCGCTTGGCCTTGCCAAGGCGGTCTTCGAGACCCAGTAGCGTGGTCTTCAGACCTTCACAGAAATCGATCACAGCTTGGCTCATTGCACACTCCTAACTTCTCTCGGCCGTATCTTCTCTCGGCCGTATCTTCTCTCGGCGCGCTCTCGCGGCGGCCGGTTCGCGCCTTTGATGTCATGGCTCGTCGGCGGGCTCACTCTCTGCATCGCGCGCCAGCACCTCGGCAATTGCACGCGCTATGGCGCTGAGTTCGAGCTGGTCGCGTGCGACTGCGTCGCCGTCGCCGCGCACCCAGATCGCCGCATCGCTGAGGTCCGCGACAGATGGCTTCTTGGCTAGGATTTTGACCACCAAAGTGTCGTCAATGGCGCCAAGCACATGGCGAATGTCATCGCGCGTCGCTGTGCGGATGTCGGTTTGGGTCTGGTTCTGTGTGGCCATGTAGGGACCTCCAATGGGTCCAATCTAGACGCGTGCGATCGTCATGATTTGAGCCAGCGCAAGAGCCAACCGCCTGCTCCGGGCGATTGAAGGTGACTGTATGGGAGCAAGGCCGATGGCGGATGCGTCAGAGCACGTGGCGTGGTTTGAGAGCGTCGGACGGGGCGATGTCGCCAAGGTCGGCGGCAAGAACGCCTCGATCGGTGAGATGGTGCAAAGGCTCGGCGGCCAAGGCGTGCGCACGCCGCCCGGCTTCGCCACGACGACCGATGCTTATAGAGCGTTCGTCGAGGCCAACGGGTTGGAGCCCATCATCGTTGCTGCGCTCCGCGACTTTGGCGCCGGCCGGGCGACGCTGGAGGAGACCGGCAAAACCATCCGCGCTGCGTTCCTGCAGGGACAATGGCCGGGCGAGATCGCTGAGGCGATAACATGCGCCTACGAGATATTGTGCGTGCGCGCCGGACGCGCGAATGTCGATGTCGCTGTGCGCTCAAGCGCGACGGCGGAAGACCTCCCAAACGCCAGCTTCGCTGGTCAGTTGGAGACATTCCTCAATATAGAGGGCGCACAGGATCTGTTAGACGCTTGCAGAAAATGCCTCGCGTCGTTGTTTACGGACCGCGCCATCAGTTATCGGATCGCACACGGCCTCGGTGATCTTAAGGTCGCGCTTTCGGTTGGCGTACAAGTCATGGTGCGATCCGATTTGGCGGGCGCGGGCGTCATGTTTTCAATCGATACCGAAACTGGGTTCGACAAGATCGTGATCATCGACGCGGCGTGGGGGCTCGGCGAAACCGTTGTGCAGGGCGCCGTCGATCCTGACGCATACCAAGTGTTCAAGCCGTTGCTGGCGAACGCCGCGTTGAAGCCAATCGTCGAAAAGAAACGCGGCGGCAAAGAGATCAAGATGATCTACGCCGAGGGCGGGGATTGTTCGACCAGCATTGTGACCACGTCCTCGGCCGAGCGCGCCGCGTTCGTGCTGACAGACGAGGAGATTCTTCTGCTGGCGCGGTGGGCTTGCACGATCGAGCGGCACTATGGATGCGCTATGGACATGGAATGGGCCAAGGACGGAGACACTGAAGATATCTATATTGTGCAGGCGCGTCCCGAGACGGTGCAGTCGCGCCGCGGCGCCGACACGTTTAAGCGCTATCGCCTGCTTTCTAAAGGCAAAGTGCTGGTGAGGGGACTGAGCATTGGCGACGCGGTGGCCTCGGGCCCGGTCTGCCGCATCGACAGCGCATCCGATATTGGCCGGTTTGTCGATGGCGCTGTCCTCGTCACCACCACCACCGATCCAGACTGGGCGCCGATCATGAAGCGCGCGGCGGCGATCGTCACCGACCATGGCGGGCGTACATCCCACGCAGCCATTGTCAGCCGGGAGTTGGGCTTGCCGGCGATCATTGGCGCAAGCGACGCCACGCAGGTGCTGCGCGACGGTCAGATCGTGACCGTCTCCTGCGCGGAGGGCGGGGAAGGCCTTGTCTACGAGGGCGCCTCAGAGATCGAGGTTGTCGATGTCGATCTCAGCACCATTGCATCAACGCGCACCCAAGTGATGTTGAACCTCGCCGACCCCGCCGCGGCCTTCAGGTGGTGGCGTCTGCCGGCCGATGGCGTCGGGCTCGCGCGCATGGAATTTGTCATCAGCAATTCGATCAAAGCCCACCCGATGGCGCTGCTCGGTTTCGATGATCTGAAAGACGAGGCGGCAAAGCAAACGATCCAAGATCTAACGCGCGGCTACGATGACAAGGCGGAATATTTCGTCGATAGATTGTCTCGGGGGCTGGCGCGCATTGCCGCCCTCATGTGGCCAAAGCCCGTCATCGTGAGGACGAGCGATTTTAAGAGCAACGAATATGCCCATCTGATCGGAGGCGGCGGCTTCGAGCCTGAAGAAGCAAACCCGATGCTCGGATTGCGCGGCGCCTCACGTTACTACTCACCGCGCTATCGCGATGGCTTCGCTCTGGAATGCAGGGCTTTGCGCAGGCTGCGGGACGACATGGGTTTCTCCAATGTCGTCATCATGATCCCGTTCTGCCGATCGCCGGCCGAAGCCGACCGGGTCCTCGCCGTGATGGCGGCAAACGGCCTATGCCGGGGTGAAAACCGGCTCGAAATCTACGTGATGTGCGAGATCCCTTCCAATGTCATTCTAGCCAAAGCGTTCGCCCGGCGGTTTGACGGCTTCTCGATCGGCAGCAACGATCTGACCCAATTGGTATTGGGTGTCGATCGCGACTCCGCAGAGCTCGCCGATCTGTTCGACGAACAGGACGAAGCGGTGAAATGGATGATCAAGACGGTGATCGCCGCGGCGCATGCAGCGGGCGCGAAGGTTGGATTATGCGGTCAGGCGCCGAGCGACCATCCAGAGTTTGCCGAGTTCTTGGTCGATTGCGGGATAGATTCCATATCTGTGACGCCGGATAGTTTCGTGACTGTAAAGCGCCACGTCGCCGGCGCCGAGGCGCGAGGCGTTTAAAGCCGATCGCTGATGAGCGGCCGGAATGCGGCGCAAGCGTTCACTGGGCGTCCGCGCACGCCCTGACCAATGGCGCAAAAACCGCCGCCTCCGCCTCAGTCGTCGGTGCGTCGAGGGCGGCGATCAAGGCGGCGTCGCGCCGATAAATATCCTCAGCATAGACAACGGCGCCGTCGGCGCTGGAGGCGGTGATGTAGAACGCATAGATTGGAAGCGGGGCGGCAAGCGGCAGCGAACGTGTATGACCGGCATCAACCTGCTGCTGAAGTGAGGGCGCTGGCAAAACTGGCGCCAATATCGCAGCCGCGAGGTCGAGCGCGTCGTCGACGCGGACGCAGCCATGGCTGAGCGCCCGCGCTTCTCGTTCGAATAGAGCATGATTGGGGGTGTCGTGAAGATAGACGCCAAAAGGATTGGGCATCTCGAATTTCACGCGTCCCAGCGCATTCAGCGGGCCGGCGCGCTGGCGCACCTGATAGGGAAAGGGCCGGCTCGCCCAATCGACCGACGTTGGGGCGACAATCGCGCCCGACCTATCGATCGCGTCATAGCCGCCGCGCGAAGCAGCCCCCGGATCGCGCGCGAACAATGGCAGCAATTCGTTGATCACAATGCTGCGCGGCGGCGTCCAAGTCGGGTTCAAGGTCACAGCGGTGATCTCTGCCGCGAAGGAGGGTGTCTGGCGCGTTCGTGCGCCAACAATCGCGGTGTGTATGCGGGGCGCCGCGGCGGTCTGATGCAAGATTGCCTGAAATTGGGCAACCCGCACTTCGATGCGGGGGCTTGGCCAATCGCGCGGCAGCCAGCGCCATCGCTCCAGGCTCGCCCGCAGGCTGGCGATGCGCTCTTCGCGCACAGGTCCAGCCGGCCCGAGCGCGCCTGGCGGCTCTGCGCGCACCCGTCCAAGCTCGCGGCGAAGCGCGGCATATTCATCGGACTGAGGCAGCAGCGTCGCGAGCGCTCTGACCGTTGATGCATCGCTGCGGGCGGCGGCAAGCAAGGACGACACGTCAGGGACGGCTGCACGGCCTATACGCCATTGCGGGTCGGCGCGCGCGGGATCGAGTGCGCCTTGCGCAAACGTGTGGGCGAGGTCGACAAAGAGCGCGTCGGCGGCGCTGTCGAATGCGGCCGCGCCCGCAGCGCTGGTTGTCGAACGGTCCTGAAGATCCCTAAGCTCCGAGGCGGCGTCTTCGAATGAGGCGAGCCCCTCCGCCGGCCCAGAAGCCGAGACCTCGATAAGGGCCGTAACGGCGTCGGGCGACCACACGGGCCGGACGATACGTGCCGCAGGCGCGTTCGGCCCCTGCGGCGGCGTGAGGGTGCACGCGGCCGCGGCCAAGGCGACGCACAAAACCAACGCACGATGCAACATCTGGAAACTCGCGGGACACACCAACTTTCACCGTGACGCGCTTTCGATACGCCAGTTTGATTATTCTCAATCCCAGCTGCTCGCCGTATTTCCGGTGGCTGGAAGGTGTGTTGACGCCAAAACGCGTCTTGACGGCATCCGCGCAATCGTAATTCGCGGTCGCGTGGGAGGGCTGGGGGCGAGGGATACGACCAGCCGACGGGCGAACTCATTTATGGAACTGGAGAGCGAAATAAACGCTTTGGGGGGGGGCATTGTCGCGCCTGCAACCCCGAATATGCGCATCGTGCGCTGCAGACCAAATCCAAGATCAGAACCCTGCCGCCCTCTAATGTGATCGTCCGCGAAGAAGCGCTGGGAAAAATCGAGATAACGGCTGTTGATTCCGTAGCGTCGATGCAAGCGGTTCGCAATCCGGCCCTCGGCTAGGTCGCCGGCCCGGTTCGCGCGCTTGTGCACGATGTCATCGAGAAGCTCTAAGTCGTGACGACGTCAATCAAGCCCTAAGGCATGAACTATTCAAGGCGAGCGTGCGGGGCCACTTGTGCTGACTGCCTCAAGGGCTGGGCTGCGCTATCTCCAAGTCTGGCGCGGGCGCCTGCGTTTGCGTTTCCACGCTGTCAGTTGTTGCGGGCGCGCTGATGCGCGACCACACCACGCCAGAGGCGGCGCGCGCCCGTCCAAGCTCGAAGAGCGAGCGCATGACGTCGGGATCAAAGTCCAAACTGGAAGCATCGACGCTTACGGGGATCGTCGTGATGAAGACGCTGACGCCCACGCTATTGGCGTAAGCCGCATTCTCGGCAAGCGCTGTCCGCAATGCCGCATTACTCCAAGTATCAAAGCTTCTGCCAAGAATGCCAGTGAGGTTGCCCCGTGTCGCTTGGTAGCGCGCGGTGATCTGCCCGTTCACAATGACGAAAAGCACGCGCTGTGCGCCATCAGGGGCGGCGGCGTGCAGTAAAGGCAGCGCTTCCGGCACGCCAAGAAAAGGCAGATTGACGCCTCCGTCGACATGCATCTCCTCGACTGCGATCCCCGCAGGCGAGACGCCTTGGATAAGGACGGGCGGAAAAATGCCGGGCAGGCTGGCGGACGCCAGCAATATCCGGCGAAAGAGCATGAGGCCTGGCTCGCCGCCGATCGTCGCGATGACGCCCATGTCCCAAATGTCGGGCTCGGCAGCGTCGAGATTGGTTGTCACGACAAGCAGCCGTCGCCCCGCGGCGTGTTCGGCTGCGACCTGGCGCAGCATTTCAGGGCTGATGTGATCGTCGATCAGCTGGCGCAGGGTTCGGGAGCTGAAAAGGCTGGGCGCTACAAACGCCGCCATGCTTCTCCAGCCGACAAGGCTCTGCGTGCCGCCGTCTGTATAGACTTGCTGAAGTTCGTCGTCCCAATCGGGTCCGAGAAAAGCGAAGGGCGCGGCGAGAGCGCCAGTGCTCACTCCGGTCACGACATCGAAGCGTGGCCGGTCTCCGCTCTGCGACCAGCCGACGAGGACGCCCGCGCCATACGCGCCGTTGGCGCCGCCCCCAGAGAGCGCGAGGATGGCGTGGCTCTCGGCCGGCGGGCGCGCTTGAACGCGTTCGGCGAGCGCTAAGTCTTGCGGCGCCTGACGGGCGCGGATTTGCGCGCCGGCTGGCAACGCGACGCTGACGTCCGAAAGGCGGAGGCCAGTTTCACGGTCGCGAGCGATGGTGCCGCAGGCGCCGAGACACACTGCAACAAGCAAGGCGAGGGTGCGGGCGCCGCTTCGCGCGGCGCCCGCACCCATGATTGACTGTGCTCCGGTCAACGCCACGCGCATGCAATTGCTAGGCGCCGAATGAACGCCGCGTGGGCGCTGCTCGGCTGTCAAGGGCAACTAAAACCGTCGGCTATTGGCGCTTGCTGGTGTGGGTCACCGCATAGCCCAGCAAACCCACGGCCGCTGCCGCGAGCGCCGCGGTGGTGATCGGATGTTCGCGAACTTCTTCGCCAGCGGCTTTGGCGATGTTAAGCGACTGCTTCTTGATCTTTTCCGCAAGAGCGGACGCCGAATGGACAAAGGCCTGCGCCGACTCCGCGACAGCGTCGTCGCCATGCTCGCCAATGTTTTTCGACATGCGTCCGAGCGCTTTTACGACGACGTCGTAGTCATCGGATAATTCAGTCATGAGTTCTTTCGCGACGTGAGCCATCTTTGTCTCCTTTGTGAACAGCGAAATGATAGGCGCCGGATCAGCGCCAGCGCTTGATGCGGATCAATGGACCTTCGGGCCAACACGTTTTTGCCCCGAGCAACGTGTGACGATCGATCAGGGAAATTTGAGGCGACTGCAAAAAGCGCACGCGTATGGCCGCGCCCCAAAGCGGTCCGGTCCGCGCCCCGTGCTGGCAAAGCTCCTGCGGAGTTGCATGCTTGCGCAGTGTGCAACTCGTCGCACGTAGGCTTGGCGTCGTCTGTCCACTATCGCACACTGCGCGGGCGCCTTCGTGTATATTTATTCGTGCTGGCCAGGTTTTTGTTTGCCGCCTGACGAGGCGTAGGCGGCGCGCCCGGCGTCGCCGCAGCGTTGCGCTTCACGACCGCTTTGCGGGAGAATGCCTAAATGCACCCCTGGCGGAGTCAAAATTGTCGTGTCCTCGCGGTAAAGCCGAACTTGCGGCAGATCAATCGGCTTTGGCCATTGTCACTCTAGCATTTCGTCTTTGAAGAATTGGAGACGCCAATGCAAGTGAGGACAATGTTCGCCGCACTGGCCGTTCTGGCGTTTGCCGGACTTGCCGGTTGCAGTCAGGAAGGCAGTTCTGAAAAGGCCGGCGAGACCATGGATTCCGCCCTCGAAGAGGCCACGCAAGGCGAGGTCGATCGCGGCGATGGCGCCCTCGAAAACGCAGGTGAAGCTATAGATCAAGCGACCGGGCGTGAAAACGATGACGCTGCTGATGCGATCCATGACGCAACCGACGATAACCCAAATACACAGCCCTAACTGGTCATGCACCGCGCCCGCGCATTGGCATTGAGTGTCTGGCTTGTGGCTGCGGGCGGCTGCACCGCCACCACGTACGCGCATCGGGTGGGCGACAATCGCGTTGGCGACGCCATCGGAGAGCCGTTCCGCGATACTGGCTGGACGCGTGAAAATCCGCCGGAGGTGCTGATACGCGCCGCTGCTGCGCCTTATGCATTGCCAACCGACGCCGAATGCAGCGCGATCCTCAATGAGATTGCGGCGCTTGATCTGGTGCTTGGTCCTGACCTCGATGACCCAATTGCGCACGAAGAGGAATCTGATCTTGACGCTTCAGGGCTTCTGTCTGGTGCGATAGGAAGCATAATTGGACTACCCTATCGCAGTATTGTGCGCAGATTGTCCGGGGCCTCAGGAAGAGAGCGCGTCCTACGCGAGGCCATTTTCGCCGGCATGGTGCGGCGTGGGTTTTTGAAGGGCCTATCGCATGCGGCATGCGCGCCTGTCGCGGCCGACGCGACGCCGTCGCCCGAAAGTACGCCGCCAGATGCGCCAAGCGCCGCTCCCGAACGGCCATGACCCGTCATGCGACGCAAACGGGATCTGGACGCCGGTTGAGAGCGGACGGCCAGATTGGGCCAGGGCTCGCGCTAAAAGCGTCTCGGCGTGCTCGCCCAGATGAATGCGCCTAAGGGTCGAACGAGCAAGTGCCGACGCGGCGAGATGACAAGCTTCTCGGTGCGGCGCGGTGAGCGGAAAGTGTGCGTATGACGGAAGACGTAAACGCCGCTGCGCAGCCGCCGCTGAAGACTGGCGTGCGGCAGGTGGCGGACGCTCTGCGCCGCCGCGCGGAGGCTCTTTTCTCAAACCCTAAGCGGCGTTTTGTTGTGCTTATTGGGTTCCTGGCCGGCGTTCTCATCTTTGCGGGACTTGGCTGGTGGTTTCTAAGGCCTCCCGAGATCGAGGTTGTTGAAATCCAACCAAGACCGGTTGAGATTGTTCTCTCGGTCGTCGCGCGCGTGCGTCCTGAAAATCTCGTTGATGTGCGCTCGCCGAACGCGGGTCAGGTCATTCGTCTGTTGCATGATGACGGTGATCTGGTCGCGGCAGGCGCGCCTCTCGCCATCGTCCGCTCGGCGGTGGAGCAAGCGCAAACAGACGCCAATAGCGCACGCGAACACGCCGCGCGCGCCGAGCTTGACCGCGCGCAACTGGCGTTCAATCGCACCCGCACATTGGCGGATCGGGGGTTTGCGTCGGCTGCGGCGCTTGATGAAGCGCGTGCAACACTGCGCTCAGCGCAAGCTGGCCTCGCTGCAGCATCGGCCGATCGGCGCGCCACCGCTGCACAAACGCGAGAGTTCACAATACGAGCGCCAATGGCGGGCGTTGTTCTGGTGCGCCCTATCGACAACGGCCAAGTCATTTCACCGGAGACAACCTTATTTCAACTCGGATCTCGCGACGGCGTCGAGCTCCAGGCGGAGGTGGACGAAGCGTACGCCGATGTCCTGCGCACCGGCATGGAGGCGCGCGCAGCGCTTTCGGGGTCCGACGAGATATTTGCAGCTCGCATCACCGAAGTGTCGCCCCGGGTGGATCCCACAACAGGGGGACGTTTGATTAAACTCGCGCCCGTCGAGGCTATCAGCATCCCTCCAGGACGCTCAGTCGATGTGACGATCGTAGTCGCTCGCCGTGAGGCGGCAATCGCGGCGCCGCGCCAGGCAATCATCGACGCCAGCACGGCGCCAAAGGTTTATGTGGTCGATGCCAATGGGCGCGTAATCGTGCGCTCGATCGAAATCGCCGATTGGCCATCTTTGAACGCAATCATCGAAACGGGTCTCGCTTCGGGTGATCGGATTGTGCTCGCGCCGGCCGAAACCAGACCGGGGGCCCATGTTCGCATCCGCGTGCAGCCTCACGTCTCCGGGCCGGGGAGTTAGCGCTCGTGTTCGCCTTCACCGTCGCCCGCCGCTATCTCTTCTCTAATCCGTCTCAAACCGCCTTGTTGATTGTGGGCGTTGCTCTAGGCGTGACAGCCTTTGTATTCATCACCGCCCTTATTCAGGGATTGGCGCTGCGACTGACCGATGATGTGACGGCCAATAGCGCTCATGTCTCGTTAGAACCCGTAACGCGTGTCGCGCGTGTTTTGCCTAGCCCGGATGCGGATGTCGAATCTGTCGCCATCGTTTCGACGTTTCAGCGCCGCCAGATTCGCGCTTGGGCGCCGACCGTTGACTTATTGCGCAGCCAGCCATCGGTGTCGGCCATTAGCCCCCAGATTTCAGGGAGCGCCTTTCTCGTGAAAGGCGAGGCGGTCGCGCCGGTCGCGGTGACGGCGATCGATCCTGCCGGTTTGGATGCTATCTCGCCGATCAGCACAGAAATCGTGAGCGGCGACGCCAATCTCGGCGCCGACGGCATTCTGATCGGCGTTCGATTGGCGGAAAATCTCGGACTGTCCGCCGGCCAACCCGTGCTATTTCGCACCGATCGAGGTGTGGATCGGCTGCTCATTGTACGCGGTATTTTCCAGACCGGTCTGCAAAGCCTCGACGAGAGAGTGGCCTATCTATCGATAGAGACCGCGCGTCCGCTTTTTCTGCTTCCAGAGGGCGTGACGAACATAGAAGTGAAACTCGTGGACCCGGCGCGCGCGCGCGATGTGGCGGCCTTCTTGGCGGACGCGACGGGTCTGCGGGCGACGTCTTGGCAAGAGAAGAATGCGAACCTGGAAGGCGCACTCGTCGCTCAAGCGCAGACTGGCACGCTCATTCAGATCTTCTCGCTCATATCCGTGCTCATCGGCATCGCCAGCGCTTTGAGTCTTTCGGCCAACAGGCGGCGGGGCGAAATCGGCATCATGCGCGCGTTTGGCGTCTCGAAGCGCTTTATTGGCGGGGTGTTCGTGTTGCAGGGCTTGCTCATTGGCGTCGTCGGCGCCGGGATCGGTTGCATCAGCGGGTATGCGCTGTGCGCGTGGCTTGCGACGCTCAGCAAACCCGATGGAACGATGGCGCTTCCTATTGCGCCGGCTGAGGGGGGATATGTCACTGTTTTCGCTCTCACCACGCTTGGCGCGGTGCTGGCGTCGGTCATCCCGGCCCGGTCTGCGGCGGGGCTCGACCCGCTTGAGGCGATTCAGCAATGAGCGCCGTTCTTGAGGCACGCGCGATCGGCATGAGCTTCCGCAATGGTGATGAACTCACACAAGTGCTGAAGGGCGTCGATCTTACGCTTGGACCTGGAGAACTGGCCGCGCTTCTCGGCGCCTCCGGATCGGGTAAGTCAACGCTTCTATCGATTGTTGGGCTTCTGCTTCGGCCAACTGCCGGAACGATCGCCATTGCCGGTGAATGCGTAGATGGCATGTCTGATGCGCAGCGCGCCTCATTTCGCAACCAGCGCTTAGGCTTTATTTTTCAGTTTCATCACCTTTTACCGGATTTTACTGCAACAGAGAACGTGGCGTTCCCGGCGGCGGCGCCTGCTGGCGGCATCAGTGTTGCGATGCGCCAACGTGCGCGGGAATTGTTGGCGCGCGTTGGTTTGTCTGATCGCATGGACTTTCCCGCGAGCCGTCTTTCCGGCGGGCAAAAGCAGCGCGTCGCCATCGCGCGCGCGCTTATGAATAATCCAGAGCTTGTGCTCGCCGACGAACCCACGGGCAGTCTTGATCGTGTCGCGGCGGATCAGGTCCTTGATCTCATGCGTGAGATCAATCGAGAGGAGAAAGCCACGTTCCTGATCTGCACGCATGACGAACACGTCGCCGCACGCTGCACGCGCCGTATCAGCCTGAGCGACGGCCGCATCGAAAGCGTGATCAGCGCGAGCGCTGGTGATGGCGGTTCGTAGTTGGCGCGAGCGCTTGGTGAGGTCCTGACCAAGGGCGAGGGCCTCGCGCCGTCGAGCCGCATGAGGCGGCAGGTCCGAAAGCAATTTTCGCGGCGGCAGACCATCGCGCTGCGCGACTTGCGCCTACAAAAAGCGGTTTGCCTCTCCAGAACCGATCCGGAGCGAGAGCTTTTCGGCGAGGAAACGGCGCAGCAAGCGAGGCGGTCATCCAGAATTGGCCTTCTGTGGTCGCCGCGAAGACATGTTTTGGCGGAGCGATTGTGATCGGCGGCTCGAAATGAGCGTCTCCGCCATTCGACAAATTCGACGCGCAGGCAGAGCGGCCCAACAGGTTTAAGATGAATTGCAAGGCTTCTGCGCCTGCGCGCGCTTTCAATGCGATAATAGAACCGGAAAAGCGCTGGCTTGCAGCGTCCCGCGCGTCGCGCCGCCCAAGACGAACTCGCGGGCGCGTGAGTGCCCGTATGCGCCCATGACAAGAACATCGGCTTGGCTCTGCTCGAACGCATCCTGCAGCGCCAAGTTAGTGGGTTTGCCCCGGCCAAGGACTTCTAACGTGTCGGTCTCGACGCCGTGCGCTGTCATAAGCGCGCGCAGTTCGCCGATGCTCGCTGCCGTGCTGAGGTCTTTGTCATCGGCGATCTGGATGAGAGTCACTTTGCGCGCGCGCTTCAGCACAGGAAGGGCGTCGAAAGCGGCGCGTGTGGCGGCGCGGCTCCCGTCCCAGGCCAAGGCGACCTGGGTCGGACTGAAGACAGCCTCGCCGGCGCCTTCGTCGCCAGCCGGAAGCAGCAAGACCGGGCGCGCGACACCGAATATCATCGCCTCGATCTGACCGCGCGCATCCTCGTCGGTTGTTGCGCCTGCTATGACGAGGTCAGATGTGCGTCCTATCACCGCGAGGAAGTCGCCAAACAGATGCGGCGCCATGGTCTGCACCTTCGAGACGCCCTTCAGTCCCGCTGCGGCGCGTGTGTGATCGAGGGCACGGACCAGATCTTGCGCCGTGCTTTCGGATCTTGCCTCCACCTCGGCCGACATGCTGGAGACCAATCCGCCAACGGCCCAGTGGCCCGACCGTGAAAGCTTCGGCGTGGTGATGATGGCATTGAGTTCGGCGCCATGCTCGGCCGCGATCTTGGCGCCGGCCGCGATGATTGAGCGGTTCGCGAATGGTGCTGACGGCTGCAGCCATATCATTACGCGTCGCAGTGTCATTTCGATGCTCCCAGCTTCGCGTGTCGGCACATGCCGTCTGCGCGGTGTGGCTCTCAGAAGAGGTTTCCAAAACGATCGCGACTTTGAGCATGCGCAAATCGATCATGAGAAATCGAAATCTCTGTGATCGACAGCGGCAATGCTATGCTGGTCTGGCGGGTCTATCGCCTGAGTATGCTCTAGACGAACAGGCGGCGCCTTCGGGCGATCGGGAGCACCTCCTCTTTATTCGCGCCTTCGCCTGAGGCCGCCCGCAATCTGGTGTCTGCGGGTTGCTTTGGATCAAACCCCGATATTGCTTGTGCTGCAAGACATGGGGTTTGGAGGTTGGCTCATGACGCCCTTAGATATTCTTGCGCTCTTGACCTCGCCGGACGAGGAGGGGGTTTTCAATGCGGCGGAGATTTTGTCTGCGCGCTGGAAGCCGCACATCGCCGCGTTGCACTTGGCCCACCTGCCTGAAGCGCCGGGCGCCGAACTCTATGTCGCCGGCAATCTATGGACCAAATTGATTGAAGATTCCCGCGTGGCGGCTGCAGCGGATCTTACGGAAATAAAGGCTCGTGCGGCGCGCCTCCACGTCGACATGGAAGTGCGGCAGGCGGAAGTCGTCCTCGGGACGGTAGCATCCACGGTGACCGGACAGGCGCTTCACACCGATCTCACGCTCATGCAGCGTCCGGGAGATGAAGTGGCGCTTGCGGCTTTCGAAGCGGCGCTGTTCGGCTCTGGCCGGCCAATTCTCTTGGTTCCTCCGCGGTGGCGCGCGAGTGCGCTTGGCAAGCGGATCATGGTCGCCTGGAAGTCGAAACCCGAGGCGGCGCGCGCCTTGGCCGACGCTGCGCCATTCCTGCACGACGCCGACGAAGTGGTGATCGTTACGGTTGACGCCAAGCCGAACGCTTATGGCGCCGGCCCCGGCCGCGATATCGCTCGTCACTTGGCGCGCAAGGGGCTCGATGTGCAATTGCGCAACGCCGACGGTCTCGGGCGATCGCCGGAAGAAGCCCTGATCGCTGAAGCGCGCCATATGGATGCGGATCTTATCGTCATGGGCGGATACGGTCAGTCGCGGCTTCGGGAGTTCGTCTTCGGCGGCGTAACCCGGGCCCTGACGCGCACCGCGCCGCTGCCTCTCTTCCTCTCGCACTGAAAGTGCGCCCATGGCGCCGGCGGCTTGGCCTTTAAGTTTGCGCATCGGTGGGGAGGTGCGGCGCTGGGTGTCGCCTCGAACTACAGAAAGCCTGGCGCGGCGAGAGCGGGCGCGACGACAGCGTTGTCCGAGCCATTGCGGGCGCCCGCGGGCTCGGCAGATTGATGGTTGCGCGCCAGAAGTCTGGGCGCCAGCACGCCAGCGCGCCGAATTGGATGAGCCCCGTGCCCGCGGCGCCGCAAATGTTTTGGCGCGACGTACGAACCCAACAAGGCGGATCGCGTCTTCATTGACCGTCCAACCCGTGGCGGTTTGCTCCATTGGCTTTGCGGCGAGATGATCTTCCGCTTCGCAGCGTCTCCACCGGTCCACGTCAATCTTCGGTGGGATTTGCGAGCGCTGATGCGGCCGCGCAGGCGCCGCCCATGCAGCCTGTCCGCGCGCGCACCTCGGCCCCGGGGATCCAGTCTCTCTCGATTATGTCGCGGGCTTGGGGCTCGCGCAAAGCTCAGCGCGGCGGATGGGGCGGATGTGCTGCGGGTCGTTCGCGTATGTGCGAGGCATAAGTGCGCCAATCGAAATCGAACTTCGCTTATATTGCGACGATGATGATCAGGGCTTGCGGCGTCTTGCGTCGGCTGCCCCGCGCCACTTAGCGTGTCCTGCTTGGCGTAGCGGGGACAAAGCGGAGCCGTGGTAGCGGTGGCTGCCATAAGCAGCGCTGACGCACCCGAGCTTGGGTGCGCTTCATCGGCGAGCACGCAGCTTTTGAGCAGTGGCGCCTTTGGTTGAAGCCTGACATCTCGCGTCAGGGATCGACGCCCGCCAGGGGCCAGACGCGGCCTCGCGCAGCGAGGGCGGGCTTGGTCGCGCCCGCGACGAGAGCCCGGCGCGCGCCAAGCGCGCGGACGCACATGCTTGACGCCGCGCTCGCCAAAACGTCTCGGCTTCACGCCGTTGATCGCCCGAGAAAACGAGCCTTACCGTTGAGGGCCTGAGGCCCGCGTCCCTTACGCACCCGCCAAAGCCTATCGTCACGCGAGGAGACGCCGGCTCATGCTGCATTGCTCGTGGGCGGCTCTTGCGCCTCAGAGGCGAGTTTGCGCCGTAACGTCTCCAGGTTGGCGCGGTAGTGCTCGCCTTCGCCGTACGCTTCAAAATCGCGATAGCGGGAATGGGCGCCCAAGATGCGTCTGGCGTGCTTGATTGGACACCAATGCTGCTCAGTGCGCGAGCCGACCTCCCTCACATACGCGATGACGCCATTTACGTATGAGCAGTAAGCGCAGTTCAGTTTCTCAAGCACGTTCAGATAGGGAAGCTCGGCGCGATCGAAGACGAGGTAGCGGCTGCGCCGAACTTGCGGAATGCCGTACACGCGAAAGCAAATCGCCTGGTAAAGCGACACCCATGCATCAACGAGTGCAAACGGGATAATCAATGAATAAATAACTGGCGCACTCAACGCCACCAAGGGGCGAGCGTCGAGAAGATAGCGGCCAAGGCTTTTCCTGAGTTCACGGCGGCGACGAATGATCTGTTCGTCGAAGACAATTTTGCCGTGCTCTAACCCGTGGCGCAGACCGGCGCGCTGCTTGGCGAACTCGCCTTCCAGTTCAAGTTCAAGGGCGTGGATCTTAGCCGCAATCGCGTTGATAGCATCGGTCATTGGACGCGGCGTGCGCCCGCGCCCCTGCAAAAGCAAGCATGCTCATCGCAGCGCTGGTAATGTGCGCTGTCGTCAGACCGGTCGAATGCGCGCGTCAGAGCCGGCGGCTTCAGCCATATTGGGTTTGGTAGGCGGCGCGCACGAGCGCCATGTCTTCAAGCTTGGGGCCGGCGCGCCCATAGCCTTGCCAGGCTTTGCGCCCGATAAGCCGCGCGAACTCGGCGCCGCCGTAATTGACCTTCTCATCGGCTAGATCGGAATAATCTTCGCCGGCGGCTACAACCGCCGCCGCCGCCATAGGCGGGCGAAACTTGGCGCACAGGATGATCAACGCAATCGGCGCCATGCATGCAACGCTTCGCGCTTGAGAATCGGCGCGGATGAGCCTTGTCGCGGCGCATCATCTTTCCCAGCGCGCGCCCGCTCCCGGCGAATTCGAGCCGTTTACGCGGACAGCGTGCCGCTATCAGCTTTGTCGCGGCATGGCGGCCCTGGGCTTGTGTTTGGTGGGGTGGTTCTTTAGCGAGTTACGACGTTGCGAGATGGGGGCCAAATGTCGATCTGTCGTGTTTCATTTTCCGCGGTGCTGATCGCCGCCTGCCTAACCGTCGCCGCCTGCAATCTTTCCACCACGACTGCGCCAGCCAACGTCGAGGCGCCGGCGCGTTTCGTTGAAGGCGATGGGGAGCCCCAAACATGGAGCCCGCTCGCTCAAGACGATCCAGCTATCGCAGCACTAGCGGTGGTCAA
>LNEK01000021.1 GCA_001464425.1 Alphaproteobacteria bacterium Ga0077535 | reverse complement strand
GCTGAATAATAGATGCGGCGGCGCTGCTTCATCGGCCTTCACTCCAGTCGTCTCAAAAAGACTAAAGTGTTGCAGCGACCAGTTGAGGTCACAGCCAACGTTGGCCGTTGAGGCGGGTAGGGTGGCGCCGGCAGCTTTGAAGCGACTAGATCGGGTTGCTAAAGAAGGCGCTGCCGGATTGCGCCGAGGAAGACATCTTCTGGGGCTACCACTTCGTCACCGGCGCGCTGATGCTGACGCTCGCGCGCACCGGCCGGACCGACAGGCTCTCCGGCGGCAAATGCAAGGCGGATGATTTTGGCGCAATGAAGGACCGTATGGCGTCGTTCATGGCTGCGGGCGTTCTGGACATCTGTAAGCCGCGCTCCGGAAAAGCGTAGCTCGACAGCCGACTGTGCTTACGCACGCAAAACAAGCGTGAGCCGGGCGCCATTCTCATCAGAGGACAAGCGCATGGCCGCTCCGATGCGGTTAGCGCGCGTCTGCATGTTGGCGATGCCGCGGCCGGGGGCGTGGTTCTCTATCGCGAACCCGCCGCCGTCGTCGCGGACGCCAATCTCAATCTCCCCGGAGATGGTGCGCGCCAGCGAGACGCTGATTTGTTTAGGCGCGCCATGGCGCAGAGCGTTCGTGCAGGCTTCAAGCAGGATGCGATAAATCTGCAGCGTTTTGTCGGGGCCGATGTTGGGGGTCTCGCCGACATCTTGGATTTCCCAAACCAAGGCGACTCCCGCCGCTTCGCAGCGCGGCTCAATTCGGGCCCGGAACGCGCCAAGTGCGCCCGTGAGCGAGCCTTCGCCTTGCTCCAGCGAATCTACAACCATTCGGAGGTCGTCGAGACTTTGCTCTAGGCCAGACACGAGACGTGTGTCCGATGAGCTCTGCGATCGCGCCTGTAGGATCAGGCCGAGCAGCTGGCCACCGATGACATCATGCATATCACGCATGATCCGGCTGCGTTCCTCGAGCAGCATGGCGGCGCGCTCATTGCGGCGCACTTCGTTCATGGCCTCCACGATTTCGCGCTCTCGAGCGGTGACGAGCAAATTTAGCTTATCGGCGTTTGCTGTAGCTGCTTCGAACACGCCTCGCGCCCGGGCCGCGAGTGAGAGGAGGAGCGCTAACGGGAAGAACATGACCGCCGCGCCGAGCGATACGCCGTACATGAAGAAGAAACGCACCATGACGATGTCAGCGATCGCGGCGAGAAGCACGAACAGAAAAGCCGCTGCTTCGAAAAGGTCGCGGAAGCCTGTGCGCCAATAGTACGCCACAACGCGGATAAGGCAGAAGGCTATAGCCACGAGCGTCAGCCAACCCAGCAGGCGGTCAACGTCTTGCGAGCCGATCGCGGCGTCTTGCTGAAGCATTAGCGCGATGACGATGGCGCCTAGCGCCAAGAGAGAAAGGCCGGCCGTCGCGAGTCTCCAGCGTAATCGTGTCGGCCAAGGCGAAATCAGCAAATCGATTGGGCGCCATGGTCGCCGTAAGGGCGCCGCGAATACGGATGTCCACTCCACGAAGAACCAAACAAGGAAGACGCTGGTGCCCAGATAGCCTACAAAATAAATGCCGTTCGCGACAACGCCGCTCCATGGTGGCTCACTTGGGCCTAGGCCAAGCACCTGGAGCGCCCAAGACGCTGCAAGGCCCCCAAGCGCGTACATGAGGCCCCGTGCGCCAAGCAGCGAAGCTGCCGCAAAACAGAAGGCCGCGACGAAAGCGCCGATGGTCCCATTTGCGATCTGCATGTCCGCGCGCAGAAAGCGCAGGGCAGCGTACGAGGGGTAAAGGCGATCGTACTCGCCAAAATATATCGGCCTCAAGTGGCCGAAACCCACGCCGCGTTGAACTTCGATTTCGATATGCGCGCCTTCCAGCGCCATGGCCTTCGGGATGTGAAATAGTCTCGGGCGGCGGCTCCAGTTGGTTGGTTCGCCCGTCCCTGGGCCTTCCCCGGCCACGAGTGAGCCATCGATGAACAGCCGCGCATTATCGTGTGCGCTGACGATCAGTATTGCGGGGTCCTGAGCGTTCGCCGTGTCAGCATCCAGCGTCGTGCGAAAGCGCATGGGTGTTGTCGCGCAGCAGTGCCAGTGCGGGAGCGTCACTTCGAGGAACGGCGAGCCGGGAAGGTCCGCCGCAAGCATTTGGCTCACCCGCTTGCCAGGGACGTTCTCGGCGACAAGGTTGGCGGAGAGAAGCGCACCGCAGCAGGCCAAAAGAAGCACTATGATGGCAACCGCTGTCGGCCAGCCTACCGGCGAGGGCGTTGGCGGTGTCAGCCCGCGTTCAACTTGTTCGGAGTCTGGCATCGGTGCGGCTAGTCTTTGAAGCGAATGAGCCCGGCTTGCACCGCCTCGAACACCGCCTCGCTTCGGGAGTTCACCGCCAGCTTGCGGTAGATCGATTTAACGTGATCGGCGACCGTGTGCGGCGAGATGTTATGCAATCGCGCGACCTCCTTGTAGCGGAAGCCTTTGGCTAGATCAGTCAGCACCGCGATTTCCTTTTCAGTCAGTGGTGCGTCCAGCTTCTCGCGCGTTGCGTCGCGGCGGTCGCGCATGCGGACGAGGATGTGACTTGCAACTGCGGGACTTATGGGCGCGCCGCCGTTGAGTACTGTCGTGATCGCGCTCGCCGCTTCAACTGGGTTGGCGCCCTTCAGCAGATAGCCATCAGCGCCTGCTTCGATGGCGCGGACGACGCTGTGCGCATCGCCGAAGATGCTGACGACGATAATCTTTATGCTGGGGATTTGTGCGCGTGCTTCGGCGATGAGCTCAACGCCGTTGCCGTCCGGCAGTGCAAGGTCGATCAGTAGGACATCAGGTTGTGTCCCGATCAAGATGCGGCCGGCGGCTAACGTGTCCGCCATGCCCGCAACTTCGAGATTTTCGGTCTGGGTGACGATACGCGCC
Organism: Alphaproteobacteria bacterium Ga0077535; assembly: GCA_001464425.1. Taxonomy (GTDB): domain Bacteria; phylum Pseudomonadota; class Alphaproteobacteria; order Caulobacterales; family Aquidulcibacteraceae; genus Vitreimonas. The sequence continues at coordinate 50,077 of LNEK01000021.1, read as the reverse complement.
AAATCCTCGCGCAGAATCGCATCGTCTTCGACGATGGCGACCCGTGCGCGAGGGGATGCTTGGTTCAAGCGATGTCCATTCCGCCGCCATGATGGCGCACGAAGCGGCCTTCTGCCAGCGGCGCCTATGAAGGCGGCGGCGGTGGCGGCGGCGAGGAGTTGTCGTCTTGGTTGTGGTCGTAAATTGCCCAGGCCACAGCGGCGCCTGCGCCGACGATCAGCCAATTGGTCGGGGACGTGTACCAGGCCGATCCATCCTCGTTGGCGTGGAGTGCAAGCGGGGTCTCGAACCGTGGCGCGTCGCCCGCGAACGAGATGGAGAATACGTCCAGCCCGCCCATTTGGCCGCCGCCAAAATCACGCGTGAAGCCGAGGGAAAGACGCGGGTCGCGCCGGTCGCGTTCAGCTTGACCGAATGGCAGCGTGAAGCGCATGCGCACCGCGTCCTCGTTCGATGTGCGCTGATACTGAACTTCGTCGTAAGCGCGCATGTCTTGCGCGCTGGCCGCGCCCGTGAACAGCCCCGCGCCCATGGACGCGGCTGCTAGCGCAATCGTCGTGGATCGTTTCATGATCTCCCTCCGCGGCGGAGAGTCCGCCGCTCAAGGGCATGCGCTGCGTCTGGCAACACACCAACCGCATGAATATGGGATGGCGCGGCCGCCTGTTTCAACGAATCGGGGGCTTTGCCTTGCCATCCCCAGGCTTGCCTCGCCCAGTTGAACAAGCGCCCCCGCGGGCCGCGTGGGACAGCGCGGCCAAGTGTGTTCAACATCTCCACGGCAAGCCATCGCAATGGGCCAAAATCCATAAGCCCATATTGAAAGCGCGTGATGCTCTCCAGAAAGCGCTGCCTTCGGATGCGCCTCGAGCGCCAGCGTTGGGCGCGCGCGCCGGGCGCCATTGCATCAATGCTTGAGACCCCCAGCGCGTCGGCGCGAACAGGTGGCGGCGCAACACCATAGGTCTTGAGCTTCCAAGCCCAGACGCGCCGAAAATCATGATCGATGGGGATGTTTCTCGGCGTCCGTGCAAGAAATTTCTGCGCACCGGCACGGCTCAGTAGGTATGCGCCGGTACTGACCGGCGGCTGTGAGTAACGTACAAGTTCGAATTGATCGTCCAAGCGTGCGGCGGTGAGCATGGCTCGCTTTGACGGATACGAGAGCCGCACGATGTCCCAGCCGGCCGGCAACGCGCACAGAAGGCGCTGCAGAGTTTGTGGAAGGGCTAGTGACACCTCTACGTCGTCTTCGAGAATTAGAGCGGGGGTCTGGATTCTGCCGGCGACTATGTCCTGGCAAATCGCGAGGTGGCTGGCGTAACAGCCCACTTCACCGGCCGATAACGCGTTGCAGTGTCCATCAAAGTAGGGCGCCAGCTTCGCGGGAAGGGCCGAGCCGTTGATCGCGCTGAAGCGGCGAAATGGAATGCCAATGCGCTGCAGCTGCGTGCGCATATGCTGCATGCGTGATGTGTCTCGGTCGAGATTGATGACAATAACGGTTGGATGCACGGCGGAGTCCTCCGCCATCGCTGGTGCGCCGGCGCCTCAGGCGCGCCAATCCCCTCATCTATGTGGTTGCCAGGTCCTACGCGACGTGCGCGTCGCCGCGTGTTGGGCGCCGGCCGAGCCGGATTCGAAACGGCAGCAAGACAATGCCGGCGATGATGGAAATGAGAGTGAGGGCGGCTGCCGTGATCAGGAGCGGGTGGTTGAAGTTCTCGTGGTTCTCCCAGTCCATGATGTGAAGGGCCCAGAGAAAATCGTAGAAGCGCCAAAGGTCGGAACGGCGGGCGGTGACGGCGCCGGTTTGTTCGGCGACGTACACGGCGAGCCCGTCTTCTTCGAATTGCACCCGATAGGCGGGCAAGGCGCCGCGATACTCTGGTGAGCCTTGCGTGATGCGGGTGATCGCGGTGGGCGCTTCGGCGAGGGTGACGTGAGTGCTGGCGATCGCAGCGGCTGCGTCCGGTCCGAGCGGGGAAAGCTGTCGCATGGTCGTGGCGTCGAAAAGCGTTGGCGGCTCATTGGCAAATTCCGCAACGACTACCTGGCCGGTGGCCCGCTGTTCGAGCGTCAGCTTGGCTGGCGATTCCCCGGCAGGTCCTCGGATCTGGGCCAGCGCGCCGAAGTCAGCGGTGTTCAGCGCTTGTGCTCGAGTCTCCCGGATCAGATGTTCGCTGCGCACCTCTTCAATTGGGTACAGCGTAAAAAAGAGTCCGCTTGCGACCCAGAAAACCACCTGAATGGCGACAAGCAGCGCCAGCCACTTGTGAGCGAACGTTGCGACCCGCGCGAGCTTCATGACCCTCTCCCAAGGTTGCTTTACCTCGGAAAGGGACGCCGGATTGGGCGCAGAACGTCGCACAAAGAAAGGCGGCCCGAGCGAGGCCCGGGCCGCTTGCTTGAGATTGCTAGACGTAGTCCTTAGTGGACAGCGCCCTCGACGCGATCTTCGACCATCCGCACGCCGCGATCGGCGAGATCGGCGCCCGTGCGGGCGGCCTTGTCAGCGATCCCGCGGAGGCCTTCACGTTCGGGCTGGCTGAGCGGCGCCAAGAAGCCGATCAGTGCGCCGATACCAAGCAGCATACCGCCGATGGCGAGCGGGTTCTCTTGGTAGACGTCCTCAGTGGCGTGGCGCGCCTGCGACGCCTTGCGACCCACATAATGAGCGCCGTCGTTCGCCTTGTGTGAGATGTAGCGGGCGCTATCGGACGCCTTGTCGCTCACGTAGTGCGCGCCGCCGCTGATTGCGTGGCTGATGCGATCGCGTGCGTCAGCGGCTGCGATTTTCGTGCTCTCAACCGCGCTCAGCACTCGCGCCTTAAAGTCGTGCAGCGCTTCGCCGGCCTTTTGCTTGAGCCCGAGCGCGCCAGCGTAAACGTCGTGGACGCGATCGTTATAAGCGTCGTCCGTCTCGTTCGGTTGGCGCGGGGTCGCCCAGCGCGCTTCTTCAAGCGTACGATAGCGGCGATCGCTCGACCAATCGTCGGCATGAATGGTCGACGCGATGGATTTGCGGTTGTTGTAAACCAACAGCGCAACACCGGCGCCGATCAGCAAGAGCGGAACGGGGTTTTCACGGACTTGGCGAGTGACGCCGTTTGCGACTTTGCGTGCTTGTTCTTTGGCCATTCCGGCTACCTCATTTGCGATTTGATCGGGTGAAAGTTTGTTGCCGAGCGCATCGAGCGTGTCGCTCAGCTTGTTACGGGATTGATTGAGTTCCGCCTCGATGCGGTCGGTCTCCAGACTCACGATGTTCTCTCCTTGATGACGTGAAGATCGCGCGAGACGTTTTCGGTCGTTCGCGGCAGGGCTGGGCGATCTTCAGAAAGGGATTTCAAGCCAGACTTGATGAGCAGATACGCGGCGATAGCGCCGACTGCCGCCGAGAGCAGCGCCCCCATCCAAAGCGGCATAGTTTCCGCAAGGAGGTAGGCGAGCGCGAACAGGACAAGCGTCACTGCCGCGCCCGCAAGCACCACGCCGAGAGCGGCCCGCATCACGCCCGCACCCATGCCTTTCACGACCTGAATCGTTTCCGCACGGGCGAGCCGCACTTCATTGCGCATGAGATCACTGACTTGGACCGTAAGATCCTTTGCCAATTGCGAGAGTGAGCGTTCTGCCTGCATGCTTTAGATCCCCGGCATCTGCGTGAGCGGCTCGTCTTCCGTCCGCTGTGAAGATTCGAGCGCGGCCTTGCCGACGCGCGCCAGCGCGAAGCCCAGAGCGAGGCTAACGCCGAGGAACACCGCCGGTTGGCGGCGTGCAAATCCGTTGACGTCATCGACGACGCGGGAGATGTCGCCATCGCTGAATGCGCGGGTGGCTTGGTCGATGCTGTCGGCCGATTTGCGTAGTGCGGCGCCGATCAGGCTGTTGTCTACTTCAACGTCGTCGGCGACGCGGCGGAGGGCCGAAGTCGCCGATTGGACGCCAGAAGCAAGTTGTTGAACGCCTTCTTGCGCTTTATCGACTGCAGCTTGCTTCGTGCGATCGATAACCGTCGTTGCCGATTCTTTGAGGCGACGTGCGCTGTCAGCCGGCGTCGGGGACGCGCCGGGCGTGCCGTTTGAATTGTCCATGGTGCTCTCCTGAGTAGGGATGCTTCTGCAACGCCAACTCAGGGAGGGTGTTCCGCGGCGCACGAACTTTTACAGAAGCGCATGCCGTATCAGGCCAATAAAGGAGGCGCGGCGCCTAAGGCTAACCGATCAGCCGAACTGGGAACCGGTCAACGCTCTTGCAGGCCAGCTTGCTGCATCCGCCAGATCAAGTGATCCAGCCGGTCCTGGCCGAAGAATGGCTCGTCATCGAAAACGAAAAGCGGCACGCCCCAATGGCCGGCGCTCTTTTGGGACGCCTCATTAGATGCAATCTCGGCGTCGAGTTCCGAGGCGCTGTCGCGCGCCATGGCCTCGCTCTCGGCAGCGTTAAGGCCAGCCTCAGTCAGCGCCCGGCTGAGGTGCTGCCCCTCATGCCAGTTGTCCACTTGGCCCGACCAAATCGCGTGTGCGGCGGCCCGGACGAACTCAAAGCCGCGGCCCTGACGTTCGGCCGCCACGCCGAGGCGGCTGACGTGATGAATGTAAGGCTGCTCGGCGGCGACCTCCTTGGTCCCGTGATCCATGACGATCGGATCAGGGCGCGGCCAACGGTACGGGATGGCGTTCATCTGCGAGATACGGAACGTGTCGCGCAGCAGATACGGCGGCCACATCGGATTCACCGTCTTGAAGAAGCCGGGAATCCGGATGGCGATCGGCAGCACGATGCGCATGCGTGGACGAACATCATAGCGTGCGATGAGCTTTTCCACGAGCGGTGTCGCGAGGTACGAGTATGGGCTGCGGAACGAGAAATAGAAGTCGAACGTATGAGTCATGGGTGTTCCTTAGTGCGCGTAGCGCGCCGTCATCTGGTCGGTGGCGCCGCCGAGGACTTCGGCTAGCGAGGCCTCGAGGTCGGCCAGGTATTCGTGAGCGACGTCGTTGTGTTTCGGTGACAACATGAGATGCAGCGCTTTTGGGTCGATCAGCGCCGCTGTGAACCAACCGCGATGGTGCATCTTGGCGTAGAGCGCCAGCGCGTCGGCTTTCTCGTGCGCAAAGCTAATGATGCCTAGTTGCGGCGCGCCCAGTACGCGGAAGCCCAGCTTGGCGACGCCCATCTCGATCTTCGCCCGCGCCTCAGTGACCTGTCGCTGTTTTTCGCGATAGCCCTCGACGCCGAGAAATTGCGTGACGGCCCATGCCGCCGCGATGGCGCCGCCCGGACGTGTGCCAGCGAGTGTGGGTGTCACCATCCGACCGAGCGGCCAGGGACCCGCGTCGAACGTCATGCAATCGCGCATCTCCTGAGTGCGGAAGAACACAGTGGACGCGCCCTTGGAGGCATAGCCGTATTTGTGCAGATCGCCGGAGATGGAGGAGACGCCGGCGATAGCGAAATCGAAGGGCGGTAGATCAACGCCATTCATACGCACAAACGGTGCGATGTAGCCGCCGACGCACGCGTCGACGTGGAGCCAAACCTTTTTACGCTCCGCCAACTCTCCAAGCGCTTCGATCGGATCTATGAGGCCAAATGGGAAGCAGGGTGCGGAGCCGACGATCATCAGCGTATTGGAATCGATCGCTGCCTCCATCGCGGCGGGGTCGGCGAGGAAGTCTTTCACCGGCACGCGACGAATCTCGATGTCCATCATCATGCCGGCCTTGTCGAAGGCAGGATGCACTGTCGTTGGCGCGACGATGTTTAGGCCAGCGGTAAGGCCGCGCTTGGCGCGCGCATGATCGCGCGCCGCCTTAACGGCCATGACGATGGAGTCGGTGCCGCCACTCGTCATTGCGCCAGCGGCGCCGGCGGGTGCGTTTAATAGAGCAAGGCCGAAGCTGACGACGTCTCGTTCCATTTGCGCGATTGAAGGGAAGGCGGCTGGTCCAAGACCATTCTCTTCCGAGAACATGGCGTAAGCGGCCTTTTTTACCCGCGCGACGTCTTCGCCAGCGTTGAAGATATAGAGGCCGGTGCGGCCATCGCGCCATTTGACGTCGCCTTGGGCCATTTCGCGCATGCGCGCTTCGAGGGCGTCCCAGGGTTGGCCGTGCTCGGGCAGGGCGTTGTTGGTCATGGCGTTTCTCCCTCCCGGTGGCGTAGCAAGTCCGGCGCTGGTGAGCAAAGCGGGACGTGCCCGATGTCACGGGGCCTGTCCGGGGGGAGGGGTATCTTTCCAGGGGAGGCCGGTGCTTCCCAACGACCTGATCTGGCTTAGAGTAGCGCCGGGACGGCGGGAGGATTGAACGAGATGGCGGGACTTTCAAAGGCGTTGTTTGCGAGCGTCGCGATTGCGGCGGCGAGCTGGATCCTTCCGGCAGCAGCGCAAACGCGGCTGTTCTCTGAGAATAGTGAAGTCCAGATTGTCATTGAAGCGCCGTTGAACACACTGGTCCGCGCCTCGCAGCGCAGCACCGATCCCTATCCGGCCGTCGCCACGGTCACGCCGCCCGGCGCGACAGCAGAGCGCTTTGATATCGAGCTCTCCGCGCGGGGCTTCTCGCGGCGGACTGGCGGCATCTGCAATTTTCCGCCGCTACGTTTGCAGTTCGACGGGACGCGCGGCACCTTCATGCAAGGGCAGAACCGGCTGAAGCTGGTCACGCGCTGCCGCAGTGGCGGCAATTACGAGCAACTCACTGCGCTCGAATACACAGCTTATCGGCTCTACAATGAGATTACGCCGCTGAGCTATCGCGTGCGACCGGCGCAAGTGACGTACCGTGATACGGACGGGCGCCGGCGTGAAGAAACCCAGTTCAACTTTCTGATCGAGGATTTGGACGATGTCGCGCGCCGCAATGACAGCCTGACGGCATTGGACGTGCAGTCGAATGAAGTGCGCACCTCGCAACTCAACGCGCGGCAAGCGGCGATTTATAGTCTCTTCCAGTTCATGATCGGCAATCTGGATTTCGACATGGTCAGCGGCCACGCAGGCGAGGAATGCTGCCACAACAGCAAACTGATCGCCGCAACGGCGGAGACACGCGAGAACGTGCTCCCAGTGCCTTACGATTTCGATTATTCCGGCTTTGTGAATGCGCCGTACGCCATCCCGCCTGAGGGCGTTAATGTCACCAGCGTGCGCAACCGCCGTTATCGCGGCATGTGCCGGCACAATGACCAGCTGCCGGATGCGATCGCGCATTTTCAAAGTCGCCGTGCGGCGATCATGCAAGTTATCGCAGGTGAGACGCGGCTCAACGAAAGCTCACGCCGAAGCGCAAGCTCGTACATTGACGAGTTCTATGAGGTCATTGGGGACCCGCAGCGCGTTGAGCGTCAGATTATGGAGCGCTGCCGCGGTTAGTCGGTGAGCGCTGGCTCCGCTGTCGCCGGTTGCCCGCACTGCTGCGCGCGCCGTGCGACCGGGCCGGTGTCGCCATCAAGAGCTGCGATCTGCGCGAGGTAGGCGCACGTCTGCTCTTGGTTCGCTGCCGTGATCGGCACGCGCTGACCCCGGTGCACCGTGATGGGTGTGCCGTTTTCAATAATGAGAAATGCGTGCGGATCGGTGTGTCCGCGCGGCACAGCGATATCAGTAATGATGACGCGACCGTCGAAGCGCGGCAGCACGGTGGATGTAACTTTACTGTGGCCGATGACGATTCGACGGACGCCATGTCGCGCCAGAACCGCTTCGAGATTGGCGCGCTCGGTGTCTTCACTGCTCGTGGCGAGGCCGCGATACCAAAGCGGGCCCTCCTGATGCGTGACGATGTCCGGGTATGCCGCTGACGGCCGGCCACGCAAACCTGCACGAATGGCTTCGTTCATCGCGTCTCGCGGCGCGGTTGCGAAAGCGGGGCCTAGACCCGCGTGAAGGAAGAGCGTGTCGTTGATGCGGATGACTGCGTCGTGGCTGGTGATCCACCGTCCGTACTGGCCGTTCGGGGCCCAGGCGGCGCGGTGTTCGACGTAGCCCAGCGGATGCTCGGCTTCCCACTGCGCGCGGAACGCAGCGTCGAAGCGTGGCACGCCGCCGGCGGGTGGGTTGCGGCGCAGATGGGCCTGGGTTTGACGATAAAATTGGTTGCGCCGGTGGACCGAGCGGCGATCCACGAAGGCGGCGTACTCGCCCGGATGAACGTAGCGCAAGTCGCCTTCGACGTTCATCGCTTCGTGATTGCCGATGAGCGCGTGGACGCGTCCACCCGCGCGCTGGGCTTGTGGCTCCAGGCGGATAAGGTGGTCAAAGATCATGCGGGTGTTCGGGCCGCGGTCGGGGATGTCACCCAATTGCACGAGGTGCGTCGCTCCGCCGCTCCAATTGCCTTGCGCGTCGATCAGGCCTGCTTGGCGAAGCATGTCGGCGAACTTGTCGTAGTTGCCTTCAAGATCCCCGATGGCGACGACTCGCTCGACATTGTCCCATTGGGTCTGCTGCGCTTGCGCTGGAAGCGCGAGTGCGAAGAAGAGCGCGGTAAGGGCGGAGAGAAGCCTCATGGGGCGCTCCTTGGATAAATCGACAACAACGCCAGACCATCGCCGCCCTCGTCTGCAATGGCGAGGGAGCCGTCGGCGAGTACGGCGACACCTTCGGCTTGAGCATGCTGAATGCCGAGCGTGCGGGCGCTGGAGATATTGTCGCCGTCAATCTCCACCAGCGCACCAGCGCGCGCCGACAGCAGCAAGAGTCGCCCGGTTGCGGGGTCGATATCGAGCGATGACGGGCGAAAATTGTCGACGCCAGCGGCGCTGGCAAGCGCAGCTTCCGGCCACTGCCGCCACGGCCTAGCCGGCTGATCGGCGCCGATGCGCCAAATGTGAAGAGAGACTGTATCCCGCATGGGCCGAGCCTCGTTACGCTTGCAGGCGAGAATGAGGCTTTCTTCGGCCGCGAGATAGGCCAAGCCCTCTATTTCGCAAACGTTGCGGAGGCCCGTGTCGTAGCGCTCGAAAGAGACACGCGCGCCGTCGGCGGCTTCGCGGAAGCGATACAGGCGCCCTTGGCTAGTGGTCATCCAGAAGTCGCCATTAGGGGTGATCGCTAGGCCCTCAAAGTCGCCCGTTTCCACCGCGCTTTCCCCGAGTGCGAAGGCTTTGACGATGCGGCCCTGGCGCGTGTCCAGTTCGTAGATCACAGCGCTCTCATCGGCGTGGGCGAAGAGGCGTCCGTCCGGTGAGCGCGCAAGCCCCGATATCTCCCGGAGCCGTTCCGGCAGGCGCCATTGACGATCGGCCTCAGCGGCGAACAGCGAGCCAGCCGGCGCTTGCGACTGCGCTTGCGCGGGCGTGTTAGCGGGAGCGCAGGCGCAAAGCGCCAGAGCGGCGGCGAAAATGCGCTCAATCATCGTCGTCGTCCTCTTTCTCTTTACGCCGGTGTTCGTCGCTTTTGCGGTCTTCATCCTTCGCCATCCACTCGCGCGAGAACATTTGTTTGCCGGTGGACTCGGCGCCGTACTCCGTCGCCCACAGACCAAGCACAGTGTAATTGAAGAAGATGGAAATGATGGCGGCGACCTCAACCGCGTTAATGCCACATGCCACGCCGACGGCGATCGCCGTGAACAAGTATGTGGTTTCGGCGCTGTCCTTCAGCGTGTGCCGAAAGCGAACGCCAGCAACGATGCCCGCGAGGCTGAACGCAAGCGCCAAACTATTGTGCACAACATGGACGATGCCCGTAATGATGACGGGCAAAACCAAGATGGTCTGAATGAAGGATTGACTGACGTCCTTGCGCTTGCGCGCACCCATGCAGATCCAGGTGACGGGCAGCATCAGCAAGAAGGATGAAATCGTCGCCAAGGCCAGACGGATGCCATCTGCGAGCGTTGATTGTGCTGGCTGTGCGGCTTGGGCGGCAGTGACCGGCTCGAACGCAGACTGACCTACGGCGCCGAAACTTGCAGCCCCTCCCACTGGGAGCAGTTGCATGAGAGACGGGTAGAGAATGACCATGAAGCCGACCGCCGCCGCGAGCACGACATAGTAGGCCGTGATGAAGAAGTAGGGCTTGAGCAATTTGGGCAGCGCCGCCGGCGGCTCGCTCAAATGCTTGGGAAGCTGGGGCTCGTGCGTCATGTCGCGAATAGAGTAAGGGACTGGAGCGGGGGCGGTAAGTCCTTGTTTTGGGCGATGAGCCGCAGGTTCCAAGGCAAGACGTAGGGCGCCGAGCGCGGTATAGTTCCGATGAACTCTGGGAGCAGGCGATGCAGCAGGGCGAGGGTGCGCCGGTGAAAGTCCAATCGGCAGCGGCGGGCGAAGCATACGAGACGGACGCCATCATTGTTGGCGCGGGCCCGGTGGGCCTGTTCGCCGTATTTGAACTCGGCTTGCTCGATCTGAAATCGCATCTGGTCGATGTGTTGGATCGTCCGGGCGGTCAATGCGCAGAGCTTTATCCTGAAAAGCCGATCTACGACATTCCAGCGCTTCCGGTCGTCACTGGCCAAGAACTCACCGATGCGCTGATGAAGCAAATCGAGCCGTTTCATCCGACATTCCATCTGCAGCAAATGGCGGAATCGCTCGAGCGGTTGCCAGATGGCCGCTTCAAGCTTGGCACTGAACTCGGCACCACGATCACGGCGCCAGTTCTGGTGATCGCAGCGGGCGGCGGCTCATTCGTTCCGCGCAAGCCGAAGATTGATGGGCTCGAAGCGTTCGAGGGCAAAAGCGTGCACTACGCTGTTCGGCAGATGGAGCGCTTTCGTGGCCGCGATATTGTGGTGGCTGGCGGCGGCGATAGTGCCCTCGACTGGGTTCTAAATCTGCAGCCGATCGCCAAGTCCACGACGCTCATTCACCGGCGCGATGATTTCCGCGCCGCGCCGCACTCGGTCGCGAAGATGCGCGCGCTGGTCGCAGAGGGAAAAGTGCGGCTGGAGATTTCTGAGCTGAAGGGGCTCGTCGGCGCTGACGGCCAGCTGAGCGCTGTTTCCTGTCACACCAAGGAAAAGGGTGGCTACGAAATTCCCTGCAATGAGCTGCTGGCGTTCTACGGCTTAACGATGAAGCTCGGTCCAATCGCCAATTTCGGCCTCAACCTGAATGAGAATTTGATCCCCGTCGACACCGAGAAATTCCAAACCAGCGAGCCGGGGATCTTCGCGATCGGCGACATCAATACCTATCCTGGTAAGCTGAAACTCATCTTGAGTGGTTTCCACGAGGGGGCGCTCATGGCGCAGGCGGCATTCAAGATTGCCAGGCCTGGCGAGCGGCTGGTGTTTCTGTACACGACCTCGTCCACGGATTTGCAAAAGAAGCTCGGCGTCTCCTGACGCGTGCGCTGCAGCACGACATTCGGCTTGAGGCCGCGCGCACCGAGCGCCTAAGGTCTCCACCTATCAAGTTGGGGACGATCCATGATTCTACGCCATCTACTGCTCGCAGGTGTGATCGCACTGTCTGCCTGCGCCAGCGCCGATCAACCCGCAGCGCCCACCACCGATATTGAAGCGTTCCAGCATGCGCCGCTTTCGAATGAGGCGCTGCTGTCACACGTGCGCGTGCTTGCTTCGGATGAATTCGAGGGGCGCGCGCCGGGTACGAACGGTGAGCGGCTCACGGTAGACTACCTTCAGCGCGCGTTTGAAGCAGCGGGCTTGGAGCCTGGCGTCACGCGCGCGGACGGCACGCGCTCGTGGCTGCAAGAAACTCAGCTCAACGCGGCGACGCTTACCAATGTCCCGACACTGACGATTTCGGGCCGCGATGGCGCGCGGGAATATGCGTACGCGACGCAATTCTCCGCTTGGACACGCCGGCTTGATCCGACGGTCGATATCGAGAATGCGCCGCTCGTGTTTGTTGGCTATGGCGTCAATGCGCCGGAGTTGGGATGGAATGACTACGAGGGCGTCGACGTGCGCGGCAAGATCGTTGTCATCTTGATCAACGATCCCGATTTCGAGACCGGCGACGATCGCGGGTTCGGCGGTCGCGCCATGACGTATTACGGGCGCTGGACCTACAAGTTCGAGGAAGCCGGCCGGCAAGGCGCGGCGGGCGCCATCATCATCCACGAAACAGCTCCAGCGGCTTATCCCTGGGCCGTGATCCAGTCGGCCACCGGCAGTGCACGTTGGGACGTGGTGCGTGCCGACCGCGGCGCCAATCGCGCGGGCTTTGAAGGATGGATGACCAACGAAGTTGCGATGGAAACATTCCGCCGCGCCGGGCTCGATTTCAATCAGTTGAAGGCGCGTGCGCAGACGCGTGGCTTCCGATCGGTGCCGATGGGCACGCTGCGTGGTTCGCTCGAACTTCAGACGCGTGTCGAGACGCGTACGACGAGCAATGTTGTCGGCGTGCTGCGTGGTTCAGAGCGACCGGATGAAACCATTCTTTACTCGGCGCACTGGGATCACCTTGGCCGCTGCCCGCCGATTGACGGTGACAACATCTGCAACGGCGCGCTCGACAACGCGACTGGCACGGGCGCGCTTGTTGAACTGGCGCGTCGCTTCAGTGCGGAAGGCCGGCCCGAGCGTTCGGTGGCGTTTATTGCGCTGACCGCTGAGGAGCAGGGCCTGCTCGGCGCGCTATATTACATGCAAGACCCCGTGTTCGATCCGGCGCACACCGTCGCCGCGATCAATATGGATGGCATCAACAATGCGGGCCGGACGCGTGACATCGAAGTCGTCGGTTACGGCAAGAGCGAGATGGACGATCTGATCACCCAGGCCGTCCAGGCGCAGGGACGGCGGGTTGAGCCAGATTCATCGCCCGAGGCTGGCTATTTCTATCGCTCCGACCACCTGCACTTCGCACAGCTGGGCATCCCGGTGCTCTATACGTCGAACGGCATCGACATGGTCGATGGCGGCGTGGCGCGCGGGCGTGAAATCAACGAGGCTTATGTCGCGTTCAATTATCACAAGCCCTCCGACGAGATTACCGATGATTGGGACATGAGCGGCGGCGCCGAAGACTTGGAAGCGCTCTACACAGTCGGCCGAACATTGGCCGACAGCGAGCGGTGGCCGGAGTGGCGCGCCAACGCCGAATTCCGCGCAGCGCGGGAGGCTTCGCGCCCTTAGGTTAGACATACGGAGAGGCCTGGAACGGCGGCGCGCAATCGCCGCCGTTCTTTGCTGTCTTCCAGGCGCGGTGTTAGAGCGCACGCGTCGGGAGGCAGGCATGATTAAAATCTATGGGAATTCGGACAGTGGCAATTGCCTGAAGGTGCGTTGGACTGCCGAGCGCATAGGCGCTGCTTTCGAGTGGATCGAACTGGATAGCTTCGCAGGCGCCACGCGCACGCCGGAGTTCTTGTCGATCAATCCAGCGGGTCAGGTGCCTGCTATCGTGTTGGCTGACGGCCGTGTGCTGGCGCAATCAAACGCGATCATCGTTCACTTGGCAGAAGGCAGCGATCTCGTGCCCGCCGATTCCTACGATCGCGCCAAGATGTTCGAGTGGCTATTCTGGGAGCAATACAGCCACGAGCCTGCCATCGCCGTGCGCATCGCGAGAAAGTTTTTCATGGGTCAGAGCGACGCCGACTTGGATCCTGGCCTGCTGATCAAAGGCAACGCCGCGCTCGCGCGGATGGAGCTTCAACTCTCCAAAACCCCTTATCTCGTCGGCCAGGTGATGACGCTCGCGGATATCGCGCTGGTCGCGTACACGCGCGCAGCGCATCGTGGCGGCTTCGAAATCGAACGTTACCCCAGCGTTAAGGATTGGGTCGCGCGGATGGAGGGGGCGCTTGGCCTCTCGCCCCTTCCGGCGGTACAGGGCTAAGGAACCTGCCGTGCTGCAGCCGCATTGGCGTGTGACGGGTATGCGCCGCCGGGAGCGCGCGTAAGAGGGCGAATGGACGCTTCAACCGACCTTTGGCCCGGGATTTTCGCTACGTTCGGCCTTTTCTTGGTCGTCGGCTTCTTCGCGCAATTGATCGATGGCGCGGTGGGTATGGCCTATGGCGTCATTTCTAGCAGCGTATTGTTGTTCTTGGGCGTGCCGCCGGCGCAGGCGTCAGCGACGATCCATGCGGCGGAATGCTTTACGACCGGCGCGTCTGGCGCCTCGCACTTGGCGCATCGCAATGTCGATTGGAAATTGTTCTTCCGCTTGGCGCCTGCTGGCGTGATCGGTGGTGTGCTGGGCGCCTATGTGCTGACGGGCCTCGATCCGACTTTCATTAAGGCCGTCGTGATCGCTTATTTGGGCGTGCTGGGCGTGTTCATGCTGTTTCGCGCCCTACGCGCGCCGCGCGAAGAGCCGCCGCATTTGAAGCACGTCATTCCACTTGGCATCGTTGGCGGCTTTCTTGACGCGAGCGGCGGCGGGGGCTGGGGCCCTGTGGTGACCTCGACCTTGCTCGGGCGAGGACATGCGCCGCGCTATGTTATCGGCAGCGTTAACTCTGCTGAATTTGTTGTCACGGTTGCGATCTCAATCGCTTTCCTGTGGGCCTTGCTCGCAGGCCGGTTCGAACTCGAAGGTGGTTTGGCGTCGGGTGGCGCCGCGCTCGGCGGCCTGATTCTCGGCGGCGTCGCTGCCGCGCCGCTGGCTGGTTATGTAACCAAGGTGGCGCCGGCGCGGCTCCTGCTAGGCGCTGCGGCGGTGCTGGTGATGGGCCTGTCCATCGTGCAGGGCATCACCCTGTGGCCGCGCCTGCTGGAGTATCAAATGGTCAGCGACGTCGCCCATATGACTGGGCTGCGTTAACACTTTTCAGCGAACCCGCCGTTTACGAGTCTTGCTGCAAGCTTGCAGGCGCTTGGAGCGGGTTTTTTGGTCAGCAATATCAACATCGCCAGCGCCCTGTTGGGCGGGACGTCATCGTCGACGACGGTGGGCGTGGACGCGAATTTGTTGACGAGTTGGGCGAGAGCGAAGGCTGGGATCGGCGTTGACACGACCGCCGCGCAGCAAGATCCGAATGCGCCCTATGCGCCGGTCTGGACGCCCGGCTTTTCGCCGAGCGCTGAGGCGCTGATTAAGCGCGCGTTCGATAGCAAATCGTTCTTCGACACCGATGCGAAACTCTACAGCGACCTGGGCGCGACGGGCGATTACAAACGCTTGTTCGCGCTGTACTCCGGTCTGACCACGCTGCAAGCGCTCGCAGGCAATGCAGAGAATGAAAAGCTCTCAGCGATCGAGAAAACGCAGACCTTGGCGCAATTCTCGCGCGGCCTGAAGGAACTCGAAGGATTCTTCTCCAGTCAGCAGTTTGAGGACATTCGCTTGGCGCAGGGCGATCGTGTCGACAGCGCACAGTCGACACTCGCGATGGCCACAAAGTCGGAAGACTACCTCACCGGTTACATTCACCGCGGCGGTCTTTACGACAAGCTCGCCGGCCTCGATGCAAACGCACAGTTTACGATCACCGCCACGTCTTCCGGCGGCACGGTTCGTAATGTTGCGATCGATCTATCGCAGATGGGTTCTGTGACGCGATCGTTCAGCAATGTGCTCAGCTTTATCAACGGCAGGCTGGCGGCTGCAGGCGCGGCGACACGGTTAGAAGCATCCGACATTACGCCCAAAGAAACCACCACGACCATTGCCGGCCGTGCGGTCACATCGCGCTATACGGGCCCGAAGCAATTTGCGCTCAAAGTTGATGTCCGCGCGGGCGAGACGGTGTCCTTCGCTGCGACTTCAACAGCGCCGGCATTTTACGCGCTAGGCACCACTACCAACGGCGCGCGTCTGATTAAGCTGGAAGATGTTGGCGGCGCTGGCGGCCAGCCGCAATGGCTCGATCGCCCCGGCGCGACGACGGATCCGACGGGCGCTTACGTCTCGACTGGTTGGCTTGGCGCCGGTGCGCCTTACACGGCAGCGCCTGCAGGCGCCTGGGAGCAGCGCACTGGAACGCTGATGTCCGATGGCACGGGCAAGCTGGAAGATGCTTTGCGTGCTGCGGGCGAAGCGGTGCTCAAGCTCGAGACGCCGGACGGCCGTGTGTTCACGGTGACGACGGCATGGCGCAGCGATGATCTGGAGGCCTGGCGCACACGGGCTGGCGAGAGCGAAGATCGCGCGATTGCGGACGATCTCGCCGAGCGCTTGACGCAATTGATGCACGAGCAAGGCCTGCAGGCGGGCGTCGAAGTGTGGCAGGACGGCGAGCAGATCGGATTTTCTCTGCTGAGCGGCGATCAGATCCGCGTTTCGAGTCTTAGCCTCGGCAAAAACAATGTGGGGCTGGAGACAATTGCTCAGCCTGGCATGGCTGGCGGACTGCGCGACGGTGTGTTTGCCCGCCGGTTCGAGACGGGCGCCGTGGCGGCGCCGAGTGATCTTTATGTCGGCAAACAGACATTCTCTTTCACCACGACCACCACCACGCAGGGCATCACCATTGACGGTGGCGAGGATGGCATCGATGCGGTGGAGCTAGCAGAGCAGCTCAACGAAAAACTGCATGAGAAAGGCATCGCCGCCGCCGCCTCCCTGGTAAACGACGGCGGTGCATTGCGTGTGCGCGTTGACGCGCTTCACGACGTCATTGGCGTCACCGCTATGGTCAACGAGACGCTTCATGACGGCGTGCTCTTGGCGCCTGGCGCATGGGCGTCCGGCGGTCTGCCGCAGGCCAGCGCTGGTCAACCATTCGGCGATGCCGTGCGCTCCTTTAGCGCGTCCACGTCGCCATTGCTTACGCACACAGGCGCGCTCGACGTTGAGATGGTGGTGACGACGGCGACGGGCAACAAGACTATAAGTGTATCCGTGAGCGCGCTGGAGCGTGCGGCGAACCCTGATGTGGGGCCGGGCGAATGGAATGCCTTGTTTCAGGATCGCCTGGACGCTGCCTTGAACGCCGCGGGCGTTTACGTTGCCGCCGATAGCAATGATTTGACGCAGTGGTCTGTGGCGGAAGGCGCCGGCCAGCGCATTCAATCGATCAGCGTCAATGGCGATACCGTTGCGCTTAGCGGGGATGCGCCGTCATTCGGTTTAGGTGGCGCATTTGCTGCGTCGCGAAGCTTCACAGGCGCTGAGGCGGCAACCGGTGTGGCCGACGATGTGGCCGCGCTCCTGAGCGACGATGCTGTGTCGATCACGTTCAAGACGGTCTGGGGTGAGCGCACTGTGTCAGCGCAGCTTCAGCCTGGCGATGCGCGCACTCTGGAAAGTGCAGCTCTTCGGCTGAATGAGGCTTTGGCCGCGGAGGGCTATGATCTCGGCCTCGTCGCGACGGCCCTTTCGGGCGGCGGCGCTGGGCTGCGGGTCGTAGCTGGCGCCTCGCACACGGTGAGCGGTGTGAGCGCAATTGAACTTGGCGCGGAGACTCATGGCCTGACGCTCGATCCGATCGACGCAGTGAGCCGCGCGGATGACCCGGTTGGTGCGCTGAGCGTGGCCGAGCGCGCGGCGCGCGGTGCGGCTGTGACGCTCACCGTCCCCGCGAATTCTGAATTTACCGCGCCGAGCGCCAACGCATCGGCCTGGTTTGCCGGCCGCGCCTTCGATGTCAGCGTTGGCGGCGGCTTGCAGGTGGCGACTGCGCGTTCGGTCGCCACCGGCGCCGACGGTTCGGTCTACGTGCTTGCTGATCTTGGCGGCGATAGCGCGTCGAGCGCGATTAAAGGCGCGCGCGATGTGTCGCTGCTAAAATACGACTCCGCTGGCAAACTCCTGTTCAGCGAAATGCTTGGCGCGTCGCAATCGGCTAGCGGATTTGCGCTCGCGGTTTCTGCTGACGGCAAGGTTGCGGTGGCGGGCGCGATGGAGGGCGCGTTGGCCGGGACGACCGCCCGGGGCGGCGCGGACAGTTTCGTCACGCTGTTCGATGCAAGCGGCAAAGAATTGTGGACGGCGCGGCGCGGGGCGACGGGCGCCGATCAGGTCAACGCTATCGCGTTTGCGCCTGACGGTAGCGTGATCGTGGCGGGGCAAACAGAGTCCGCCCTGGCGGGGCAAGTCGGCCTCGGCGGCGCGGATGGTTACGTCCGTGGCTTCTCAGCCACTGGCGGCGAATTGTTCACGCGGCAGTTTGGCGGCGGCGGTACGGACACGGCAAGCGCGCTGATGGTGCGCGATAACGGCGCGGGCGGTGTGGAAATTGTCACCGGCGGCGTTGAGAATAATCGCGGCGTGCTGCGGAGTTTCACATATTCTGCCAGCGCGGGCTTTAGCGCCGGCGCTACTCGTGACATTGGATATTTCTACAAAGGCGCGATCAACGCGATCGTGGCCGACGGCGCATCGCTCTATGTGGGCGGCGAGGTTGGCGCCGATCGGGTGAGCGTTGGCGCTTCGGCTATGGGCGCGGTGGCGGGTCAAGAAGGTTTCGTCGCGCGGCTCGACTCGAACCTGGTTTCGACAGCGTTGGATCGCACCAGCTATATTGGCTCGGCCAACGAAGACGCGGTTCGCAGTCTCGCGATCGTCAATGGTGAAATCTACGCTGCCGGGGTCACTGCCGGTGTGCTTGCTGGGCAAGGGACGCATGGGGCCAAGCAGAGCTTCCTCACGCGGCTCGGCGATGACGGCGCTGCCGATTGGACACGCACGTTTAGCTCACTTGGCGGCGCCATTAATTTGACGGGCCTTGCCGTCGATCAAACGGGCGCCTCGGCGCTGGATGTGTTGGGTCTGCCTCGCGGGACAATTGCGGCGGTCGACAACAGCGCACTCGTCAATCGCAGTGCGCTGCGCGTCGGCGATGAGTTGAAGATCGGCATAGATGGCCGACGCCTGACCACCATCCGTATCGGCGAGAAGGATACGCTCGCCTCGCTCACCAGCCAGATCAACCGGGCCATCGCCGGCGCTGGCCGGGCGGAGATCGTGAAGGAGAACGGCCTCGAGCGTTTGAAGATCACGCCGCTGGACGGGAAGGCGGTCCGCATCGAAGCAGGGCGCGAGGGACGCGATGCGCTTGGCGGGCTTGGTCTCAGTCAGGGCGTCATCGCCTCCAATACCCAAGCGCGCGGGGCGCTGAAGACCTATGGCCTCGGGATCATCGCGGCCGACCTTCGGCTCGACAGCAAGGCCAATATCGCCAGCGCCAAAGCGGAGATCTCGGCGGCCATTTCGATCGTCCGCCAAGCCTACGAGGCGCTCCTCAATCCGAACGCCAAGGAATTGACGGATGAGGAAAAAAGGCTCCAGGAGCGGCGCCAGAATGCCGGGGTTGCGCCGGAGTATTACGCCGACCGGCTGGCCAATTATCAGGCCGCCCTTGCCCGCCTTGGGGGCTGATAGGGCGCGGCGTCCTGACGGGCTTCCCTCTCCCGCCGACGCGGGCTAGAAGCCCCGTTCTTCAGCGATGGCCGCGGTAGCTCAGTGGTAGAGCGCACCCTTGGTAAGGGTGAGGTCGAGAGTTCAATCCTCTCCCGTGGCACCAGCTTTTGCGCTCCGTCAGGCCACTCTAGTTCCGACAATCTCAGTCCGGCTTCGTGCCCGGCGCCGGCAATGGGGTAGCGACCGGCGGTTGGTTTGTTGGGGGCGCGTTCGGCGGCGCAGTTGGCGCCGGTTCGCTTTGCGGCAGGACGACACCGCCGCACGCAGCGCGCACGATCTGCCATTCGGCGTCTGTCATGGACGGATTTAGGCCTTCGCGGGAGCGGGCGCGCGCGGCGGCAGCGCGTTCGGCTGTGGCCGGGTGGCTTGAGAGCATGGTCGGGAAACCCCCGCTACGTTCGCCATCGGCCTCTTCTTCGCTTTCCGTGGGCGGGCGCTCTTGTTCTGCAAAGCGGTCGAAGAGGCGCGCGAGGCCGGCCGTGTCGATACCAGCTGCGTCCAGATAGTCGAGGCCGCGGAGATCGGCGTCGGTTTCGTCGCCGCGGCTGTAGCGGAGGCTCGCGAGATTGACCGAGGCGATGGCGACCATTTGGCCCGCACCCGCGCCGCCGAATACAACGTCGAAGAAGATGCCCGCGCCGACGGAGCGGATGATGTTCTTCATGATGTGGTTGTGTTCAATGTGCGCGATCTCGTGCGCGATGACGCCAACAAGTTCGTCGGGGTGCTCGGCAAGTGCGATCAGATCGTCGGTGACGACGATGGAATGATCCGGCAGCGCGAAGGCGTTCGGAAACGGCGCATCGACGATGGTGATCCAAACATCGTCACGCATCGGCACGTCGGATTCTTGCATGATCCGGTAGGCGACGTCGTTCAGGATACGCGCCGCCTCGTCGCTATCGTCGCAATACTCGGTAAAAGCGTTGATCTGAGACCAGGAGATGTCGGCGATCTGAGCGCGGTAGCGTGGCGGCACGTGATCGGCGATCGGCCCGGCGCCCAATGGCACTGCGAGCAGGAACACCGCAGCAAGCGACCAGGCAGCGCCGGTGATCGCGGCGATTGTGCCAGGCCCTTCGATACCGAAGGCGCGTTTGGCGTTCAGCCCGGGAGCGGCGACGATTAGGCGCGCGCTATCCGTCTCATCGAGGTAAAGTCGTTCCCCGGTGTCCGGATGGCGTTTGAGGATCACGCGCCCGGAGCCATCGTCTGCGCGGCGCAACTCGGCGTAGGGCCAAACGTGCTCTGTTTCGCCGATGCGGAACGCGATTGTGTCCGTGCCGACGTCGAGCGTCGTCACATGCGTAATCGCGGCGCGGCCGTCGGCGTAGCGGGTCTGCATCAGATAACCCCTACGCCCATGTCGAGGTCGAAGGCGTCGCCAAGACTCTCACCGGCCTTGCCTTCGGGGACGATGGCCTGGCCGATCTCGGCGAATTTCGGATGGCCGATGATCTCAAGCCGGTGGAACACGTAGCGGACCTGCAGAAAACCCGCCATCGGCGCGAGGAGGCCCAGCGAGAAGATGGTGATCATCCAGCCGGCGAGCGACACAGCGAAGAGCGAGAAGGTCTTTGCGCGGAGCTTGAAGCGCGCGCCGTCGATGCTTATCAGTGCGGCGATACGGTTCATCGCTGCGGCGTTGTAAGGGGCCCAGCAAAACAGAATGAGCACCAGCATGCTGATCAAAACCGCCGCTGCGATACCGACAGCCAGCATCGGGTTGGCGCTCATTTGTTCACCAGTGATCGCGCCCGTGCCGACAATTGCTGCGCCGATAGCGAAGACGATAAAGAGCGTGGCGATGTAGGAAATCGGAAACGCAAACCAGCCGAGCGCGAACGGCCACCAGAGGCCCTTCGCCGGCGGCTCCCCATCATCGATGAACTCAAACGGCTGGTCGCCGAAGCGTGTGTGCTCCCACATCATCTTGGCGCGGTTCATGCGCGCCACTGGTGAGTACCAGCCAAGCGAAAGCGTCTGCAGGATTGTCCAGCCGAATGAAGCCCATGCGAAAGCGCTCGCTGTGCCGGCAAGCCAAAGGCGGATGCCGCGCCAGCGGGTGCGGCTGAGTTGGTAGCGGCGCATCAGATAGCGCGCGGCGGCGACCAAAGGCACGCCGATCACGTAGAAGCCGGCTACCAGCCAGAACGCGGTCGCGGGGTCGAACACCAAAGGTGCGATATAAAGAACGAAGATGGCCGGAAGGAAGAAGGTCGGCAGCGAGATGAGAAAGCCGCGGAGAAGCTCGCCCGCAGTCCCCGTGTATTCCAGCGGATCACCCATGAGCGAGGTGCGCGACCAGAGCCGCCGGCGCATGGCGGTGCGGGCCCAGAACCGGTAGAGCGTCAGGGTCAGCAGCGAGAGCCCGGCGTTCTTGAGCGCCAAGCCCAGCACATTGAGGAACCTGCCCTCGTGCTTGAAGGATTGCGCTTCCGCCGTCTCGACCGTCATAAAGTCCCCCGGCAACAAGCTTAGCCAAGGCCAGGGCACGGGTCGATTCGAGAGATGAGTTCAAAGCCGCCGCAAAAGCCCAATGCACGGGAGGCCCGCCTCGCCGCGGCGCTGAAGCGCAATATTGGGCGGCGGAAGGCGGCGCCGAAGGCGGAAAAACCCAAGAAATAGGTCCGCCATGTCTGGGCGGCAGGCGCCCCGGGGCGCGCCTTGCTTAGGCCCCCGACGAACCCCATAAACCGAAACAGCCGACAAACTGACGAAAGACTTAAATGGACCGTATCGCCATCACGGGCGGCGCGCCGCTGAACGGAACTATCCCGATTTACGGGGCCAAGAATTCGGCGCTTAAGCTGCAGGCGGCGGGGTTGCTCTCGGCCGAGCCGGTGATCCTGGAGAACATGCCGGATCTGGCCGACACCCGGTTCATGACCCAGTTGCTCGCGTCTCTGGGTGTCGAAATTACCTGGATCAAGGAGACGCGGACGCTGCGTATGCACGCGGCCGAGATCGCCTCGACCATCGCGCCGTACGACCAAGTCCGGAAGATGCGCGCTTCGTTCAACGTACTGGGGCCGCTCCTGGCGCGCGTTGGCCACGCGACCGTGTCGTTGCCGGGGGGGTGCGCGATTGGCGCGCGCCCGGTCGATCTGCACTTGAAGGCGTTTGAGGCGATGGGCGCCGATATCGTCATCGAGCAGGGTTACGTGAAGGCGGCGGCGCTGCGTGGGTTGAAGGGAGCAGAGATCGAGTTTCCATTCGTCTCCGTGGGCGCGACAGAGCACACGATGCTCGCGGCGGTCCTGGCCAAGGGCGACACCGTTCTGAAGAATGCCGCGCGTGAGCCTGAG
This sequence comes from Alphaproteobacteria bacterium Ga0077535, assembly GCA_001464425.1. GTDB lineage: Bacteria > Pseudomonadota > Alphaproteobacteria > Caulobacterales > Aquidulcibacteraceae > Vitreimonas. The sequence goes on along the minus strand of LNEK01000021.1, from coordinate 27,530 downwards.
ATTGCCGACCTTGCCGATTGCCTGAACGCGATGGGCGCAAAGGTGGAAGGCGCCGGCACCAGCGAGATCAACATTACAGGGGTGACCTCGCTGCATGGCGCCAAGCACCCTGTCGTGGCGGATCGCATTGAGGCGGGCACCTACGCACTCGCGGCGGCGGCCGCCGGCGGCAACGTACTGCTGCAAGGCGCACGGTTCGAGCATTTGCAGGCGCTGATCAAAGTGCTGCGCGCTGCTGGCGTGCAGGTAGATGCCGAAGCGCGGGGCTTGCGTATTCAGCGCAACGGCGGCCGTGTGCAGCCGGTGGACTTCGAGACCGAACCCTATCCGGGTTTTCCGACTGACCTGCAGGCGCAAGCGATGGCGCTTCTGTGTTTCGCTGACGGGCAATCGCGCATTCGAGAAACCATCTTCGAGAACCGCTTCATGCACGCCCCGGAGCTTGCCCGCCTCGGTGCGCAGATTGCCGTACAGGGCAATGAAGCTGTGGTGACGGGCGTGCCGAAGCTGCTCGGCGCGCCGGTGATGGCGACAGATTTGCGTGCGTCGGTGAGCTTGGTCATCGCCGGCCTCGCGGCCGAGGGCGAGACGATCGTGAATCGCGTCTATCACTTGGATCGTGGGTTTGAGCGTCTGGAAGCCAAGCTCGCGGCGTGCGGCGCGCAGATTGAGCGGCAAAAGGAAGAGCAATAGTGGCGAGCGACGCCCCTTTGAAGTTGATGGCTGAAGACGTTGCCGATCTGGAAATCATCGGTGCGGCGGCGCAAGACGCTTTATTGCGCATGGGCGACATCACCATCGACCGCAAGCAGCGCCGGTTCACCGCAATCATAAACCGCTTTCGCTGGGAAAAGGCGGATGGCGGTCAAACCTTCGAGCGCGTGCGCGCGGCGATTTCCTTCGAAGGTGTGCTGGGCGTGAAGAGCCGACGTGTGAGGCCGGATATTCCGGAAGGGTTGGCGTCGATCCTGTCCATTGGCTTCATTCCAGATGAAGAACCGCCAGGCGGGGTCGTGCGGCTCCTGCTCGCCGGCGGCGGCGAAATCGCGCTCGATGTGGAATGCCTAGATGCGTTGCTGATGGATTTGGGTGAGGCGTGGCGCACGCCGCGCAAGCCGGATCATGAGAAGGCCTGACGAGTGAGCGAGGATCGGCTCATCGACGTTGTGCTTGATGAGGCGTCGCTGGCGCCGGCTTCCCCCAATGGCGAACACGAACGCCGCATTGCGCTGTTTGATCTGAAAGAGTCGAACGCGTTCGTCGTGATCGGCGAGTCGCGCGGGCCCTACGTGCTCACACTTTCCATGCACGAAGGGCGCCTTGCGCTTGATGTAGGCGATCAGCAGGGCGAGCGCGTCTGCCTGCAGTACATGGGCATGTCGGTGCTTCGGAAGCTGATCAAAGATTACGCGATGATCTGTGATAGCTACCACAATGCTATCCGCAACGCTTCGCCCAGTCAGATTGAAGCGATCGATATGGGGCGGCGGGGTTTGCACAACGAAGCCGCCGAGGTGCTGCAAGAGGCGCTCGCCGCCCAATTTGAGATTGATCTTGAAACCGCCCGGCGCTTGTTCACGCTCGTCTGCGCGCTCCACGTGCGAGGCTGATCGGTGTCCGGGCCGGAGGCGCTGCCGCGCTCGGTGCTGTTTGCATGCACCCAGAACATGATCCGTTCGCCGATGGCGGCGGAGCTGATGCGGCTGCAGTTCGGCTCGCTGGTGCGGGTCGATAGCGTCGGCGTCCGGCCGGCTGAGGAGATCTCGGCGATGGCGGCGTTCGTGGTCGATGAAGTGGGCGGCGATATCTCGAAGCAGACCCCGAAGGGGCTGGAGGCGTTCGGTGAGTATTACGAGGACGGCCCTTTTGATTTGATCGTTTCGCTCAGCCCCGAGGCACACCACACCATGCTGGACCTCATCCCCACCCTGGGAGCGGCAGCCGAGTATTGGCCTACCTTCGACCCCTCCCTGGCGGAAGGCTCCAGAGATCAGGTGCTTATGGAGTATCGCGGGGTCAGGGACGGCCTTTCCAAACGGATATCCCAGCGCTTCTTGCGCCCATCGACGGGCTAAGTCCCGACGCCTATAAGGCCCGCGCCGTCACGATTCAGGAGAGAGAATGGCCAAGGAAGAACTACTGGAATTCGCGGGAACCGTGGTTGAGCTTTTGCCCAACGCGACCTTCCTGGTGAAGCTCGAGAACGACCACGAAATCATCGCCCACACCGCGGGCAAGATGCGCAAGAACCGCATCCGCGTGCTGGCCGGCGATAAAGTGCTCGTGGAGATGACGCCCTATGATCTGACCAAGGGGCGCATCACGTACAGATTCAAATAATGGCTCAAAATTCTCTCGATCGCGCCGTCGTCGTTACGGGCGCTTCCACGGGCATCGGCCGCGCTGCCGTCGCGAAAGCCGTGCGGGAAGGCGCGCATGTGTTCGCGAGTGTGCGCAAGCAAGCTGACGCTGACGGGCTGACGGCGGAGTTTGGCGCGGCAGTGACGCCGCTGATTTTCGATGTCGCTGACGAAACGGCGGTGCGGGCCGGCGCCGCGCGAGTGGCGCAGGTGTTGGGTGGTCGTCGCCTTTGGGGCCTCGTCAACAATGCCGGCATCGCGGTGCCTGGCCCTTTGCTGCACCTCGACACTGAAGAATTGCGTCGTCAGTTTGAGATCAATTTGTTCGGCGTGCACAATGTTACGCGCGCCTTCGCTGACCTGCTTGGCGCTGACCCTGATCGCACCGGCAAGCCTGGCCGCATCGTGATGATCTCGTCGGTTGGTGGCCAAAACGGCTCGCCGTTCGTTGGGCCATACTCCGCGAGCAAGTTCGCGCTTGAAGGCTATTCACAATCACTACGCCGCGAACTCATGCTCTACGGCATCGACGTCATCGTCATCGGTCCTGGTGCAATCGCGACGCCGATCTGGGACAAGGCCGAGAAAGAAGATTTGAAGCGCTTCTCCAACACGCCGTACGCGCCGATGGTGGAGCGCGTGGCGGATTATATGGTCACGCAGGGCAAGGTCGGTTTGCCGGCCTCTGATGTGGGCGATCTGATTTGGTTCTGCCTCAGCGATCCGAAGCCGAAGACCCGCTATCACATCTTGCGCAAGCCCTTTATGGATCGCACGCTGCCAAAGATATTGAACCCGCGCACGGTGGATAAAATCATCGCCAAGCGCCTGGGCTTTCCGAAGCGGCCATGACACGCCTCGTGCTGGCGAGCGCGAGCCCGCGCCGGCTGGCGCTTCTGGCGCAGATTGGCGTGACGCCGGATGAAGTTATCGCCGCTGACATCGATGAAACACCGTTGAAGGGCGAGACGCCGCGACTGTTGGCGTTGCGGCTCGCGCGTGAGAAGGCGCTGACTGTGAAAGCGGACGGCATCGTGCTCGCCGCCGACACGGTCGTCGCCGTTGGCCGCCGCATTTTGCCGAAAGCAGAGACGGAGGCGGAAGCGCGGGCGTGCTTGAAGCTGCTCTCTGGGCGGACCCATCGAGTCTACACGGCCGTGGCAGTGAAAGCAGCGGACGGCTCTGTGCGCACGCGGCTCGCGGAAACGCGCGTGTCGTTCAAGGTGCTCTCTTATGCGGAAGTTGAGCGCTATATCGCCAGCGAAGAATGGCGTGGCAAAGCCGGCGGCTACGCGATCCAGGGGTTGGCGGCGCGTTACGTCACGAACCTCATCGGCTCCTACTCATCTGTGATCGGATTGCCTCTCTACGAAACCGCGAACCTGATCGAGGGTGCCTCGTGAGCGAGGTGCTGGAAACTTGGGTCGATGCGTCGATCGGCGAGACGCGCGAAGTGCTGGTGCGCGGGGGCCGTCCTATCGCGCTGCGCATAGCGCGCGCGAGCGACGAGGGCGTGCGGGCGCGTTGGGGCGAGCTTTATGTCGGCCGCGTGCGCGAGATAGATCGCCGTCGGCGCGGCGTTTTCGTCGATTTAGGTCTGCGCGATGAGTTTGGGTTTTTGCCGCTCGGCGAAGACGGTCGCGTGCGGCGCGCTGGCAAAGAGCGAGTTTCTTTGACCGAAGGTATGGGCGTCGTCGTCCATGTCACCCGCGAAGGTGCGCGCGGGAAAAACCCGGTCATTGAACTGCAGGAAAGCGGTCATGACGGCGAGGCGCCGCATCGCATCGGGCAGCATGAAGTTGATGAGGATCTCGTGCTGGCGAAGTCTGCCGACGCGCAACTTCGCACCAAGATCGACGCCGTCGTTGAGGATGCGCTGGCGCGGATTGCGCCTTTGCCTGGCGGCGGCGTGCTGAGCATTGAGCCGACCTCGGCGCTGGTGGCTATTGATGTGGATTCTGGTGCGCGCCAAGGTTCAGGCGATCCGGAACGCTTTGCCCTCGATCTCAACATCGCGGCCGCGCAGGAAGCGGCGCGTCAGGTCCGCCTGCGCAATCTGGGCGGCCTGATCGCGATCGACTTTGTGTCGATGCGGGCAAAGTCGCACGGCAAACAGTTGGAAGAGGCGGTGCGCGCCGCTTTCGCTGACGATCCGTGGAGCATCCAGTTCGGCGGCCTGTCGCGCTTCGGCGTGTTCGACATGGCGCGCGCGCAATTGCGGCGTCCGCTGCACGAACAAATGCGCGATGCCGATGGGCGCCTCACGGCCGAAACCGCAGCGCTGATGGCGCTCCGTGCGATCGAGCGCGAAGGGCGGGCGCAAACGGGCCGTCAGATCGCGTGCACGGTGTCGCCGGGGGTCAAGGCTTGGCTCGATGCGGCGGAGATCGACTGGCGCGCGCAGCTTTCCAATCGTATCGGCATGCGCTGGACGTTGGACGCCGCGCCGCAGGAGGCGTTCTGGCCGCGGGACCGTATTGATGCGAGGGCGTTGTGAGCAAGTGTGCGATTTGCGGAAACGAGCAGGATCAAAAATACCGCCCATTCTGTTCTAAACGCTGCGCCGACGTGGATTTGCACCGTTGGCTAAGCGGTGGTTACGCCATTCCGGCGGTCGAAGAAGATGATCCGTCTGACGACGATCAGGAGCAGAACCGATGAAGCGCATTTTCGCCGCCGCCTTGTTGTTTGGCGCCTGCGCCTGCGCGCCGGTGGCAGCGCCAACCGCGCCGGCGCCGCAAGCGGAGAATGCGCAGAGCGCGTGCGCGGCGCGCGGAGGCAGCTTGGAGCGGGTGGGCCGGGCGCAGACGCTACAATGCGTCGTCCCCTACGCCGATGCGGGCAGAGCGTGCCGCGATGGCAGCCAATGCTCGTCGGGCAACTGCCAAGGCGCCGTGGACGTTGCAGGGCAAACAAATGTTACCGGCCAGTGCCAAGCCTCGAACATGGCGTTCGGCTGCTACACGCGTGTTGTGAATGGCCGCGCGGACGCCGCGATCTGCGTGGACTAGGGCGTCACGTCGCGAAGCGTTCGCTTTTCCAAATAGCGCCGCAGCATACGCACGTTCTTCGCGTTAGAGCGGAAGGCAAAGTCGAACACATCGCCGACCAGCGGGATCGCGCCGATAACGCCATCGATTGCGAGATTTGCCGTCATACGCGCGATAAGCCATCCTGGGGCGCCAAGCTCACGCGCGCGGTAGATGATGTATGCGCCGAGACCTGTGGTGACCAAGTCGCCAATACCGGGGACAAGGCCGATGATGCTGTCGAGACCAAACCGCCAGTTCGTGCCGGGCAGCACGAACTTGGTGTCCAGCAAGTCAGCGAGGCGGACGATATCGGAAATATCGGCGGCATCGCGCACGCGGCGAGCTTCGATGACGATGGGTTCTCGGAGGTTCGTGTTCGTGACCATGGGCGATTAAACCATGGCGCAACGCTGCGGTTCCGCGTTAGCCCTCGGGACCGAAGTCGAGCGACCGGTCCTGATCATCTGGCGGCGCAGGCGTCGGATTGCCCATCACCGCGCCGATCGGCGCGCCAACGGCCGTAATTGTTGGCTCAGGCGGGGGTTGGCCGACGCTATAATCTTCATCGCTGGGCATTTCGAGCGAGCGTACGGGCGTATCGCGCAGCGCAACCGGCATGAAGCGGGCCCAGATGTCGGCTGGCAGCGAGCCGCCGGTGACGCGCGCCGTCGTGGTGAAGTTGTCGTTGCCGACCCACACGCCGCCGACGAGGCCTGGCGTAAAGCCGATAAACCAGGCATCGCGGTAATCGTTGCCGGTGCCGGTTTTGCCGCCGATTTCGCGGCCGCTAATGCGCGCGGCGGTGCCGGTGCCGGAATCAACGACGCGGCGCATCATCAAATTCATGTAGCGCATCGGGCGCTGTTCGATCACGCGGGTGCGCTGCTCACGGAAGCTCCACATGGTCTCGTTATTGTTTGCGCGTCGAATGCGCGCGACGCCGTGGGGGCGCACCAGGTAGCCTTCCGAAGCCATCGCGCCGTAGGCGCCAACCATTTCGAGCAGCGTCATTTCCTGCGCGCCGAGCGCCAGCGAATGGTAGTTGCTGAGCGGCGACGTCACGCCGAGGCGGCGCGCTACGTCGATGACCTTCGCGCCGCCGACTTCATTGGCGACGCGGATCGCGACCATGTTGAAGGAGTGCGTGAACGCGCCGTTCAGCGTTACTGCGCCGTGGAATTCGTTGGTGTAGTTCCCCGGGGTCCAGTCTGGTTGCCCTTCGATCGAGATCGTGATCGGCGCGTCTTCGCGGACGCTCCACGGCGTCAGGCCGTTCTCCATCGCCGCAAGGTAGATGAAGAACTTAAATGAGGAGCCTGGCTGGCGGCGCGCTTGGGTGGTGCGGTTGAATTGACTTTGATCGTAGTCCCGGCCGCCCACCATCACGCGCACGGCGCCGATGTCGTCCATGGCGAGCGCCGCAGCTTGGCCGACGCGGCGATCTTCGCCTTGCTCGGCGAGGACGGTCTCCACAGCTTCGGCGGCGGCGCGCTGGGCGGCGATGTCGATCGTGGTTTCAACGATGAAGTCATCGCGTTGGTTGCCGATGATGTCGTTCAACAGCGGGTCGATCCAGTCGCGATAATAGGAGAGCACGCCCGCCGGATTGCGCCGGCTGATAACGAGTTCTTCCTGTAGCGCCGCTTCCCGCTCGGCCGCGCTGATGAAGCCCATCGCCACCATTTCGTTGAGCACCACGGTCGCACGGTCGCGCGCAGCAGCGATGTCTTGGCGGGCCGGGTTCAGGCGCGAAGGCGCTTTGACGAGGCCGGCAATCATTGCTGATTGCAGCAAAGTAAGCTCGCGCGCGGGACGATCAAAATAGCGTTCGGCGGCGGCCTCAATGCCATAGGCGCCAGCGCCGAAGTACACGCGGCTGAGGTAGAGCGCTAGGATTTCGTCCTTGCTGAAGCGGCTCTCCAGCCAGAACGCCAGCATGATTTCCTGCGCCTTACGGCGCCAGGAGCGTTCGTTGGTGAGAAAGAGGTTCTTCGCCAGCTGCTGCGTAATCGTCGAGCCGCCTTGGACGACGCGGCCGGCGCGTAGATTTTCGGCGCCTGCGCGCATCATGCCGCCAAAATCCACGCCAAGGTGGTTATAGAAGCGGCGATCTTCGATCGCGATAAAAGCTTGCGGCACGAACGGCGGCAGCGATGCGAGATCGACCGGCGGTGCGTTTTGTGCGCCTTCGCGCAAGATCACATGCCCGTTGCGATCGAGGAAAGTGATCGACTGGCCTTGGCGCGCTTCCCAAAGATCGTCAGTGGACGGCATGTCCCATGTGACGAACAAAAAGAAGGCGATGATCACCGCGACGCCGCCAGCGGCGAGCCACCCGCTCCAAACAGCAGCTTCCCGCATGTTGCGCGGGTGCTTGATGTTGCGGGCGCGGTTGCCGACTTCGCCAACCGCAGCGCGGGCCGCACCGCCAAAGCGGATCAGACCAGGTTCAACGCCACCCCAGATGTCGCGCCAGGTATCTCGCACGCGATCGCCGATTTGGCCGAACATCGTCGGCGCAGGCTCGGGCGCTGGTTCGTCCGGGTCGCCAGCCGCGCGGAAGTAATGGGGCGGCAGCTCGGTCTGAGCGGCAGGCGTTGGATCCTCGACGGGTGGCGGCGTGGCCTCGGTCTCCGGTTCAGGAGCTGCGGGCGGCGCTTCCAAGAGCGCAGGCGGGTCAGGATCTGTCGATTGGGCAGGTTCAGGCGCCGAAGCCGGTTCGGCTACGCGTTCATCCGATGCGGCCTCAAGAGGCGCCGTGGGCTCTTCGATCGGCGCTGCATCTAGCTGGTGCGCCTCTGGCGGCGCCGCTTCGACCTCGAATATGTCTTCGTCTGGAGCGGGGGCAGAGTCTGGCGCAAGGGTGTCCTCGGCGCGCTCCACAGGCGCGGCCGGCTCCCCAGCTTCCGCCGGTGTTTGCTTCGGAGGCTCGTCCCCCGGCGCATTTGGTTCGTTCTCGTCAGCCACCCCGGCTCACCCTCCGCGCCTGCTGGTAGCGCGATTCGACAGCGTTCCCGCCTCATCGGCAGGTCGCCGACGCAGTGTGGCGAAAACGCGGCGATCCAGTCCCGTGTTCCCGGCGTATCTTACCAATACTGGGCGTACCCAGTACCTAGCGCAACCGAAAGAAGCGGCGGCTTTTTCTTGCAGCGCAAAGGTAGCGCCGCCATATAAGGGTTCATGTTTCGGGCGGCGCCACTCCGCCCAAGAGGAGGTTAAGAATGAACGAGTATCTGGGCCGCGCCGGCTCCGTTCCCGTTGGCCGGGAAGAGCAGGCAATTGACCCCGGTCTGCGTAAGTTCATGCTGGGCGTCTACACGAAGATGGGCCTTGGCCTGCTGTGGTCAGCGGTCCTGGCTTACGCGGTCGGCACGATCGCTCCAGTGTCGCAGATCGTCCTTTCTGCCCCCGTTATCTACATCGTCCAATGGGGTCCGCTGGTTCTGCTGATGGGCTCCAGCTTCTTCATGCGTAACGCGTCCCCGACGGGCTCCGGCTTCCTTTACTGGTCGGTCGTCACGCTCATGGGCCTCGGCCTCGGGGTGTGGGTGTTCCTGGCGGCGAATGCTGTCGGCGCCACAACGCTCGGTGGTCAGACGCTCAACGTCACGTTTGCAAACATCGCTAAGGCCTTCTTGGTGACGTCAGCGGCGTTCGGCGGATTGGCCCTCTGGGGTTACACCACGAAGCGCAACCTCTCCGGCTTGCACTCTATGGTGATCATGGCCGCGATGGGTCTTGCGATCATCTCGGTGCTGAACTTCGCACTGGTGAGCTTCGGCGTGATCCAGGGTTCGAGCATGTTCGAGATCGGCATGCAGGTCGTGACGCTGCTGGTGTTCTCGGCGCTGGTGGCCACGCAAACCAACCAGCTGCGTGAGAGCTACTACTACCTAGCCAACGACCAGCGTGGCCAAGCTGTGATGACCAATTTCGGCGCGCTGAACCTCTACATAGCGTTCATTACGATCTTCCAGATCATCTTGAGCTTTATGAGTTCGCGCGAGTAGTCCTCGCTGGACCTGAAAATGAGAACGCCCCGGTCAACGCCGGGGCGTTTTTATTTGCGCTGCTCTAATCGCCGACCACGCGCATGCGCTTTGGCTCCAGGACTTCCAGGACACGCGCGAGATCGTGCCCACGGCGCAAAACACGGCCATCCACGGCGCGCACGCTATAGGCGCCTTGTTTGCGGCTGTCGTCTGGACGTTTTTCGATCTGGTATAGCGGCGCTTCGCTGAAGCGCCGGTAAACACTAAACAGCGCGCAATCGGGCAGGGCGTCCAGAGCATAGTCGCGCCACTCTCCGGCGGCGACCATGCGCCCGTAAAAACGCATCAGACGATCCAATTCCAGACGCTCAAAAAAAACGGTGCGTCCGCTCATGCGTGTCGCTCTCCAATCAGTTACACACACTCAACGTCGAAACGCTGCTGTAGGAAATCATTAAAAACCAGCAGGGTCGGCTTTCCGCCGCACTTTACGCTTGCTCTCGCCCCAAGCGAGCGCGACCTTAGTTGCGTGGCCGGCCGGAGAAAGGCTCGTGCTGGGTATCCATCAGCCCCCCCAGCCCCCCCAGTACGCGCTTCGGTCGGTCACATTTCACTCGCAACAGCCCGCGCAACGTCGCGGGCTTTGTTGTGTCTAGGGCTTGGAAATGCGCGAAAAACAAGCGTTTCGATCCGCGCAAGGATGCCGCCGTCTTTGCATGTAGCTCGGCGCCGTGATGACGCCGGTTCAGTGCGTGAGAAGCGTCAACGACTCCGAAACGCCTGCCGAATCTGAGTCGTTTGATTCGCGCGATTCCCACGCCTCTGTGGATAAGTACGGGTGGCGTTTTCGTCCAAACGGACATAAGAGCGGCGCTCGTTTTAACGGGGTGCGCCAACAACATGCTGCTGCAGGTCGAGGGTCTGCGGAAGACGTTCGGTCGCCGCGTCGCGGTTGACGGTATCGGCTTCTCGCTCGACGTCGGAGAGATCGTGGGCTTTTTGGGCCCCAACGGCGCCGGCAAAACCACCACGATGCGGATGATCGCCGGCTACCTGGAGCCGGACGACGGCGCCGCCAAGATTTTCAACATCGATGTGGCCCAGGAACGCCGCCGCGTGCAGGAGCGTGTGGGGTATTTGCCGGAAGGCGCGCCGCTCTATGGCGAGATGACCCCGTGGAGTTTCCTTCGCTTCATCGCCGAGGCCCGCGGCATGACCCGTGAGGCGGCGCGGCATGCGGTGCGGCGCGCAGCCCAGGACGCGCGTTTGGGCGACAGCATCGAGCGGCCGATCGAAACGCTCTCAAAAGGCTACCGCCGCCGCGTAGGTTTTGCAGCGGCGCTCCTGCACGATCCGATGCTCCTCATCCTCGATGAGCCGACAGACGGGCTCGACCCAAATCAGCGCCACGCTGTGCGCGATTTGATCAAGAAGTTGGGCGAAGACCGGGGGCTGATTATTTCTACGCACATGCTGGAAGAGGTGGAGGCGGTATGCACCCGCGCCATTCTCATCGACCGCGGCCGCATCGTTGCGGACGACACGCCGCAGGCGCTGATCGAAAAGCACGGCTCGCTGGAGATGGCGTTCACCGCGCTGACCGGCGGGGAGGAGCGCGCGTGATCAAGCGGCCCGGCCTCGCCAGCATGCTCGCCGTCTACCGGCGCGAATTGCTCGCCTACGTCACGACCCCGACGGCGTACGTGTTCGTCGCAGTGTTTCTGTTCGCGATCGGCTTGTTCACTTTCCAGATCGGCGGTTTCTTTGCTGAACGGCGCGCGGACCTTTCGGCCTTCTTTGCTTACCATCCGTGGTTGTTCATGATCTTCCTGCCGGCGATTGCGATGCGCTTGTGGGCGGAAGAGAGCCGCTCTGGCGCGCTTGAGCTTTTGCTGACATTGCCTGCGCCGACTTGGTCGCTCGTTGTCGGCAAGTTCTTGGCGGCGTGGAGCGTGGCGGGCGTTGCCCTGCTGCTCACGGCGCCGCTCTGGATCACGGTGAACATCCTGGGTTCGCCCGACAACGCCGCGATCTTCACTGCGTACTTGGCAAGCTTGCTGATGGCCGGCGCCTATATCGCGATTGGATCGGCGATGTCGGCGCTGACGCAAGCCCAGATCGTCGCGTTCGTGCTGGCGGTGCTGATCTCATTTTTGCTGACTGCTCTTGGTCTCCCGATGGTGCTCGACTTCTTCTCCGGCATGATCGGCGGCGGCATGGCTGAAGCGATCGCACGGTTTTCGCTGTTGCATCACTTTGATGCAGCGCAGCGGGGCGTCGTGGAGTTTCGCTCGGTGTTCTACTTCCTGACGGTGATCGCACTCAGCCTCGGCTGTACGGTTCTGGCCGTCGATGCTCGGCGGGGAGGCTGACATGAGCGCTCGTCGTTACGCTGTCCTCGCGGCCCTCGCGTTGTTCATCGCGTTCATCGCAGTGAACGTGCTGTCCAATTCATGGTTTCGGTCCTGGCGCCTCGACCTGACCGAGGATCAGCTCTACTCGCTGAGCCCCGGCACGCAGCAAACACTGAACGAGCTGTCGGAGCCGATCGAACTTACGCTTTATTATTCGCGCGACGCCGCGCTTCCGCAGCCACAATTGCAGGCGTATGCGGCGCGCGTGCGGGAAATGTTGCAGACGTTTCAGGCGCGCTCAGGCGGGCGGGTGCGCTTTGTTGAGGTCGATGTTGAGCCCTATTCGGAAGATGAAGACGATGCGGTCGAGGCCGGCGTCGAGCCGATCCGGCTCCGCGAAGGCGGCGATCCAATCTATTTTGGCCTAAGCGGCGCCAACGCGATCGATGATCGCGTGGGTATTCCGTATCTTGCGATGGAGCGGGAGGCGTTCCTCGAATACGAAATCACCCGTCTCATTTTTGAACTCGAGAATCCGACGCGCACGCGCGTTGCGCTGATCACCTCATTGCCGATCGATCCGGCTGCGGCGGCAGATCCGGTGAGCGGTGGGCAGTCCGTGTTCGCCACCGAGATGGGCCGGCTCTTGGACGTGACCAAGCTTGCGCCTGACTTCACCGAAATTCCGGATGCAGATGTGCTGGCGATCATCCACCCGGGCGCGCTCAGCGCGGCGCAGCTTTACGCAATCGACCAGTTCGTGCTGCGCACGGGCCGCGCTTTCGTTGCGATCGACCCAGCGTCGATGCTGGCCGAGCAATCGACGAGTTTCGATCCCTTCAACCCAGTGGCGCCGGCGCCGACAAGCTCGAACCTCGGCCCGCTGCTGGAGCGCTGGGGCGTGACGATGGCGCCAAGCGTGGTGTTGGACGCTGAGAACGCCTTGGCGGTGAGTGTCCAAGATCCGCAGACTGGTCAGCCCGGCGAGGCGCCGCAGCCGCTCTTTTTTGTCGTGCCGGCTGAGGAGGGCGGCCTTAACCGCGAAGACTTGATGACGGCATGGTTGCGCCGCGGCGTGAATTTCGGTCTCGCTGGCGGGCTCACCACAAGTACGCGCGAAGGTCTCACGGTGACGCCGCTCGCGCGCACAAGCGGGCGCACGATGCGTATGCCGGCGGCGACTGCGATGATGCGGCCATCGCCTTATGACATCATGGCGATGTGGCCGCAGAGCGGGCGCGTGGAAACGATTGCGCTCCGCTTATCCGGTCCGGTGCAGACCGCGTTTCCGCAAGGGCGTCCCACTGTCGAGGCGCCGCCTGAAACTGTCGACGACGCGCCGCCGGCGGCGACTCCGCCGCAACCTGTTGCCGCTGCTGCCGAACACCTGACGCGTTCGGCGACGCCTGCGGAGATCGTCATTGTCGCCGACGTCGACTTCCTTGCTGACGATTTTTACATTGATCCGCGCAACGGCAGTCCCGGCGCCGATAACGCCTCGTTTGCTTTGAATGCGATTGATGTACTCGGCGGCTCGGATGCGCTGGTGTCGCTACGGTCGCGCGCTCAATCGGTTCGGCGCATGGATCTGATCGACGATATGGAGCGCGATGCGCAGCGCCGTATCCGCGAAAGCCAGGAACGTTTGCTGGAAAATCTTCAGCAAACCGAGGGCGAGCTCGCTGAGTTGCAGGCGCGCGGGCGTGGGTCGGGCTTCTTCTCGGGCGACCTCGGGGCCGAATTGACGCCGGAAGAGAACGCGGCCGTGGAACGCTTGCGGCAGCGCGTGGCGGGCGTACGCAGCGAGCTACGCGGCAATGAGCGTAATCTTCGCGGCGATATCGAGCAGGTGGAAGCCGCCGTTGTGTTCATCAACGTTTGGCTAGCGCCGATCCTGATTGCGGGTGCGGGGCTCTACTTGTTCTGGCGCCGTCAACGGCGCGGGAGTGCGCAGCGATGACCACTCAACTCGCGGAGCGGCGCAAGAAGCGCACATTGATGATGTTTCTGATCGCTGGCGCGCTGGTCGCGGCAGCGGCAGTCACCACAGCGATTGAGCAGCGTTCGCTGCGGCCAGATCAAATGTCGGGACCAGTTGTGCCCGGCTTGTCGCAGACCATCAGCGGCGCCGAGCGCATCACGATCACCAGCTCGGAAGCGAGCTATCGCATCGAGCGCATACAGCGCGGCGAGGAGCGGGTGTGGGTGATGCGCGACCGCGGCGATTTTCCGGTTACCGCGGCGCGTCTTGGTCAACTTACTGATGGCCTTGAAGAACTCCGCTTCACGCGCCGGATGACGAGCGATGCGTCAAAGCATGAACGCCTGGGCGTTACTGATCCGCGTCAGGGTGGCCGCGGCATCCTGCTGCAAGTCGAGGATGGGCGCGGGGCGTTGTTGGTGAACATCATTCTCGGCGTTGAACCGAGCGGCACGTATGTCCGCCGGCCTGATGGCGATCAGGTTTGGGCGGCGCGCGAAGGCGAGGACGCCGCTCTGCCGCCGCTGCGCGATGTTTCGGCTTGGCTGGAGTTGCGCCCACTTGCCGTGGAGCCGGCGCGTTTGGCGCGTGTTGAGATCGTGCCGCCACAAGGCCGTGGGTATGTTCTGGCGCGGGAAGCGCCGGATCAAGCCTGGCGATTGGTCCAGCCCGCGCTGGCGACGCTGACGCAATCGAGTGTAACCAGTACCGCCGAGCGCCTGACGGCATTGTCGCCGACGGACGTACAACTGGCGCCCGCTATCCAAGGCGACGTGATCGCGCGCGTGCGCGCAACCACGTTTGATGGTGTTCTGATCGACGCAGAGCTCATCACCAGCGAGGGGCGCACATGGGTGAAGCTCGCGGCGCGGGCGGATTCGCCGGAGCTGGAAGCTGCGGCCATGCAGATCAACAGCCGTTCGTCTGATTGGGCGTTCGCGCTGAGTGATCGTGAAGTGGAGGCGTTGGCGCCGCCCCTCAGCGCGCTCATTCCCGGGGCGTCTGGACCTCAGTAACGGCTTGGCCGAGAGGTGTAAGCGGCGGCTAAAATGCGTCCGCCGTTCACCTCTTGCACCAGCACCGCGCACTCGGGCTGGCATCGCTGTCGCTCGTACCATGCCGATTGGCCGTCCCAGCTTTCGAGGCGCTCAATCCATTTGACGAGATTGTAGTGCGCGACGCTGCGGTTGCGATTGGCGCCGCCAGTGATGACGACGGTGATGGGGCCGGGATCGTACGCGATGAGCCAGACATCTGCGGCGGGCGCATTGGCTCGCGCGCCTACTGTAACGCGGACGCGATTGTTGCGTAGACGCGAGATCGAGAGGTTGGGCGCATTGGCGGGCCAGCCTTCGGCGCGTTGCGCGTCGTACGTGGCGCGCGCCTGGTCCCAATCGGACGCGCTGATTTGGCTCGCGCCGTTGATGACGAGTTGCGGTGTGAAGCGGCCGCGCACACGCATGGTGCGCGAGTAGGTTCGTTGGCGCTCGGCGTATTCGGGCTGCGCGAACGTGTCGTGCCATCCGAGATAATCCCAGATGCCGACCGGGAACGTCAGCGCGAGCACGTCGTCTTCGCGCGCAAACATGCCGAGCAAACGGTTGGCGCGTGGGCATTGCGAGCAGCCCTGGCTGGTGAAGAGTTCCACCACCATTTGCGCACGTTCGCCCTCCTGGGCGCGCGCGTTAATGGTTGTCGCCGAGAGCGCGACCAGCGCCAGGGCGAGAAGGCGTCCTATCATGACGCCCACCATGGCCGTACCGTCACGGCGGTTCTAATCAAACCGCCGTGACGGCATATTTCACCCGGCTTTGGCCAGTCCGCGCAGCACATAATGGAGAATACCCCCGTTTCGGAAGTATTCGACCTCGTTCTCGGTGTCGATCCGGCATTGGACCTCCACCTCGTCGGTTTTGCCGCCAGGGCGGCTAATCCGCAGCGTCACCTTCTGACGGGGGACGAGGGTGGAGACCCCTGCGATCGAGACAGTCTCTTGCCCGGTCAGGCCGAGTTGGCTCCAGGATTGGCCGTTTTGGAATTGCAGCGGCACAACGCCCATGCCGATCAGGTTGGAGCGGTGGATGCGCTCGAAGCTTTCAGCCACCACGGCGCGGACGCCGAGTAGGGTGGTGCCCTTGGCCGCCCAATCGCGCGATGAGCCGGTGCCGTATTCTTTGCCGGCGAAGATAACGAGCTGCTTGCCTTCTTGCTGATAGCGCATCGCCGCATCGTAGATGAACATGCGCTCGCCGGAGGGCTGATGAATGGTGAAGCCGCCTTCGACGACCGAGCCATCCTCGTTTTTGACCATCTGGTTCTTGATGCGGATGTTGGCGAAGGTGCCGCGCATCATCACTTCGTGGTTGCCGCGCCGCGCGCCGTAAGAGTTGAACTCTGATTGCGGCACGCCGTGCTCGGTGAGGTAGGCGCCCGCGGGACTGGCTTTCTTGATCGAGCCGGCCGGGCTGATGTGATCGGTGGTGATGCTGTCGCCGAAGAGGCCGAGGATGTGCGCGTCGATCACATCGCCCGGCGCTGTTGGCGTCATACTCATGCCGGTGAAGTAGGGCGGGTTTTGCACATAGGTGGATTTGGAGTCCCAGGCGTAGGTGCGCCCGGCGCCGACCTTGATGCCCTTCCAATGCGCGTCGCCCTCGAACACATCGGCGTAGCGCTTGGCGAACATCTTCGAGGTCACCGCGTCGCGCACTGTCTGTTCGATCTCGGAGTTCGGCGGCCAGATATCGCGCAAGTAGACTGGCTGTCCGTCCGAGCCCGTGCCGAGCGGTTCGGTTTCCAAATTGACGTAGACCGAGCCCGCAAGCGCGTAAGCGACGACCAGCGGCGGCGATGCGAGATAATTGGCGCGTACGTCCTGGTTTACCCGGCCCTCGAAATTGCGATTGCCGGAGAGCACGGAGGCAACGACCAAATCTTCTTCCGCGATAGTTGCAGAGATCGGCGCCAGCAGCGGGCCTGAATTGCCGATGCAGGTGGTGCAGCCGTAACCGACGAGGTTGAAGCCGAGCGCGTTCAAATCTTCGTCGAGACCCGACTTCGCCAGATAGTCGGTGACCACTTGGCTGCCGGGCGCGAGTGAGGTTTTCACCCACGGCTTCACATCGAGGCCCTTCTTGCGCGCATTGCGGGCGAGAAGGCCGGCGGCAAGCATAACGCTTGGGTTGGACGTGTTGGTGCAGGACGTGATCGCGGCGATCACAACGTCGCCGTGGCCGATATCGTGATTGGCGTCTGCAACTGGCGCGCGCTTCTTCAGTTCGCCGCCTTTGCGGAATTCGTCCGTCATCACCTTAGTGAAGCCTTCGGCGATGCCGCCAAGAACGACGCGGTCTTGCGGACGCTTTGGGCCCGCGAGCGAAGGGCGCACGTCGGCGAGCGAAAGCTCAAGTGAGTCCGTGAACTCCGGCTCGATTTCGGTACGCCAGAGGCCTTGCTGCTTGCAGTATGCTTCCACCAACGCGACACGCGCCGGATCGCGGCCGGTGGCGGTGAGATAATCGATGGTTTTTTGATCCACCGGGAAGAAGCCGCAGGTCGCGCCGTATTCGGGCGCCATGTTGGCGATGGTGGCGCGATCGGCGACGCTCATCGTGTCGAGGCCGGGGCCGTAGAATTCCACGAACTTGCCGACGACGCCCTTCTTGCGCAGCATCTGCGTGACGGTGAGCACGAGGTCGGTTGCGGTTGAGCCTTCCGGCAGTTTGCCGGTGAGGCGGAAGCCGATGACTTCCGGGATCAGCATCGAGATCGATTGGCCGAGCATCGCCGCTTCCGCTTCGATGCCGCCAACGCCCCAGCCCAGCACGCCAATGCCGTTGATCATGGTGGTGTGCGAGTCGGTGCCGACGACTGTGTCAGGATAGGCGAAGGTCTCGCCGTCGACGTCGCGCACCCAAACCGATTGGCCAAGATATTCGAGGTTCACCTGGTGGCAGATGCCGGTGCCGGGCGGGACGACGCGGAAGTCCTGAAACGCCTGCTGGCCCCAGCGCAGGAATTGGTAGCGTTCGACGTTGCGTTCGTACTCAAGCTCCACGTTCTGCTTGAACGCGCCTGAGGTGGCGAAGTGATCGACCATCACGCTGTGGTCGATGACCAGATCGACAGGCACCAGCGGGTTGATGCGCTCAGGGTTGGCGCCAAGTTTTGCTGCTGCGTCGCGCATGGCGGCGAGATCGACGACGGCTGGCACGCCTGTGAAATCCTGCATCAGCACGCGCGCGGGGCTGAAGGCGATTTCGACCTCGTTTTTGCCCTTGTTCACCAGCCACGACGTCATCGCGAGAATATCTGCCTGCTTGACCGCGACGCCGTCCTCGGCGCGCAGGAGGTTTTCGACCAGCACCTTGAGCGACATTGGCAGTTTCGAAATGTCGCCCAAGCCGTTGGCGGAGGCGGCTTGAAGGTCGAAATACGCGTAGCTTTTGCCGCCGACGTTAAGCGTCGAGCGGGCGTTGAATGAATTCAAAGAGGGCATGGGTGTGCATCCGGCATGAAGCTTCAGAGATGCAAACGCGTTGGGGAGCGCCCCAAATCCGGAATCAAACCGGGCGCGCGGCAAGGCTTATGTAGCGCCGTTTCGGGACGGCGCAATTGATTGGCTGAGAATCTAGTTGCGACTAGTTCTCAAAGGTCAGCCTGGCCAGTTGGTGGCTCGCCGCCGCTGTGCGTCGCCGGCATCTTGTGCCCGAAGAAGCGTCCGCCGCGGCGCTTGCGCCAGCGGAGAGCCAACCAGATCAGCGGCGCGACCACGACTAGGACCGGGATCAGGCCGGCGATGATGTAAAGGATCGCCGCGAAACCGCCGACGATCACGCCTAGGAAATCCGCGAACGCTTGGCGAAGCGGCTCCATGGTGTCGCTGCCGAGCGGGCGGGGCGCCGACTGGTACTGGATGTTGAGCTCTGACATCGAAACCCGCGTGCGCATCACGGCAAGGTTCGATTGGATGGCGTCGAGTTCGCCCTGCACGCGCGCGAGCTCGCGCTCGACCTCAAGCAGATCGGCCAGCCGGCCGGGGCGCGAGCGCAGCAATTCCTGCAAGCGATCGCGCAGCGCCGAGAGCGCCCGGATACGCGCTTCGGTGTCGACGATCTGGCGCGTTAAATCCTCGCTCCCAGTGGTCCGCGAGTTGATGCGGCCGCCGGCCTCATCAACCTGCGCCGCCATGCCTTCCATGAATGTGCGCAGCCATTGCGGTTCAGCGCGCAGCTGAACGTAGCCGCTCATCTGGCTATCCGGATCGCCGCTGCGGTTCGACCCGATCAGCTGGCAAAGCCGCGGGCCCGCCGATTGGCAGGCCGTGACGTGCGCGTCCATGACCGCCGAAAGGCGTTGGCTCGGGATCTCAAGACCAAGGCCATAGGAATAGGCGAGGTAAAGCACTGGGGAGGCCGTGCCGCCGCCTTGAGGTGGCGTGGGTGTGGGGGTGGCAGCGCCAGGCGGAGGCGGGGCGGCAGGCGCAGCTTCGCCAGCACTTTGGGCCCGATCCATGTCCTGCATACCGCCATAGGCGGCCGACGTTTCTTCGGTAGGGGCCGCATTGTCCGCCTGCCCGCAGGCAGCTAGCGCCAGAACGAGCATCGTACCCGCAACAAACCTCAGCATTGCAGTTTCCCTCCGCGCTCCACCAAGGCCCGCCTTGGCGGATGACGCAACCCTTTCTAGAACCGGGGCCGCAATATGAGCGCCTCCGGACCTTTCCAAGACAAACCGGCTTTACGGGTTGAATCGCTGACGCTTTCGCGTGGTGAACGGATTTTGGTGCGCGCGTTGAGCTTTGACGCTGGCGCTGGCGAATACGTTGAGGTTCGGGGCGGCAACGGCAGCGGCAAGACGACCCTGCTTCGTGCGCTTGCTGGTTTCGTGAAGCCGCGCGCCGGCAAGATCGCAGTGGAGGGGGCCGAAGAGCCGACCTTGGCGCTGCACTATGTCGGTCATCTCAATGGTTTGAAGGGGGCCGCGACGGCGTACGCGCACGCGCAGCATTGGGCCGGATTGTTCGGCGCTTCGGCGGCACGGCGCGACGGCGCGCTTGCGCGCGTTGGTCTCACTGCGCAAGCGGAGCTTCCGGTGCGCGTATTGAGCCAAGGACAAGCGCGCCGGCTTGCGTTGGCGCGGCTGGTGCTGGCGCCTCGGCCCATCTGGCTATTGGACGAGCCTGCAGCGGCGCTCGATGCGCGGGGACGCGAAATGCTTTCGGCGCTGATCGAAGCGCATCGCGCCGACGGCGGGTTGGTGGTTGCGGCTGTCCACGATGCGCTTGGTCCCGAGCCATCGCAAACGCTGACGGTGACCGCATGAATGCGTTTGTGGCGACGTTTCGCCGTGATGTCGCGCTCATGTGGGCGGGCGGAGGCGCATTAGCGCCGCTCGGCTTTTTTCTAGGCGCAACCATGCTTGTGCCGTTGGCGATGGGGCCAGATCGCGCGCTGTTGGAGAGCGCTGGCCCGCCGCTTGTGTGGATCGCTGCTGCGCTTGCTGTGCTGGCGACGCTGGAGCGCCTGTTTCAAGCCGACCTTGAAGATGGTTCGCTCGATCAGATGATGCTCTCGCCGGCGCCGCTGGAGGCTTTGGTGCTCGCAAAGGGCGCAGCGATGTGGTGCGTGATCGGGCTGCCGCTGGCGCTTGCTGGCGCGCCGGCTGCGATAGCGCTGCAGGCGCCGCCGAGCCTCGTGCCGGCGATCGTCTTGAGCCTCGCGCTAGGGACGGCCGCCTTCATCGGAGTCGGCCTGATTGGCGCGGCGGTTACCGCGGGCGTGAAGCGCGGAGGCGTGCTGATTGCGCTCATTGTGCTGCCGTTTTTTGCGCCGCCAATCATCTTTGGGTCTGCGGTGGCGGGTGGTGATGAGGTCGGCGCGGCGCTCTCAATTCTCGCCGGCTGCGCGCTGGCCGCTCTGGCGCTCGGGCCGATTGCAGCCGCTGCGGCGCTTCGATTGCAGGCTGAGTGAGGCAGGTGTCAGAATGCCCACTCCAGTTCATCCCCCACACCTGATACCTGACAGCTGAATGCTGACCTATCTCGCCAACCCCGCCCGCTTTATGGCTTTTTCGGCTTGGGCTGCGCCGTTGTTCTTTGGGCTGGCGGTGATCGCCTTTGCCGTCGGACTTCCGTGGGCGCTCGCGTTTTCGCCGGCTGATTATCAGCAGGGCGAGACGGTGCGGATCATGTACGTGCACGTGCCAGCCGCCTGGTGGTCTATGGGCGTATACGCGTTCATGGGGGTGGCGAGCTTTGTGGGTTTGGTATGGCGCCATTCGCTCGCCGATGTGGCCGCGCGCGCCGCGGCGCCGATCGGCGCAACCTTCGCGGCGGTTTGTCTTATCACAGGTTCACTCTGGGGTGCGCCGACTTGGGGCACGTGGTGGGAGTGGGACGGACGCCTGACATCGATGTTGGCGCTCTTCATCATCTACCTTGGTTACATCGCGCTTTGGAGTGCGATGGACGATGAAGAAAAGGCGGCGCGGCTCGCCGCCATTTTGTGTTTGGTTGGTTTGATCAATCTTCCGATCATCAAGTTCTCTGTGGATTGGTGGAGCACGTTACATCAACCTGCGAGCATTATGCGCTCGGGCGGCTCGGCGATTCATCCGAGCATGCTTGGCCCGTTGTTGACGATGGCCGGCGCCTACCTGGCGCTCTTTGCGGCGCTTCTGATGATGAACATGCGCGCGGCGATTTTCCGCCGTCGTGTCGAAGCGGCGCGCATGCGGGGAGGCGAAGCATGATCGAAGGCGGTTGGAGCTTCGTTTATGCAGCGTACGCAATTGTTAGTGTGGCGCTCGCTGTTCTCGCGGCGGTTGTCGTCTTCCGGCTGCGCTACTGGGCGAAGCGCGCCAAAGAGTTGAAGCGGTCATGAACCGCGTAGCTGCCTTCGCGCCGCTGCTCGTGTTGGCCGTGGTGGTCATCGCTTCCGCTGTGATGTTGTTGCGGGGCGGTGAACGCGAGAATTTCGCTGTCGGCATGGTTGGCCGCCCTGTTCCGGCGTTGGTGATGGAGCCGCTTGCCGGCGGCGCGCCAGTCAGCACGGAGGCGATGCGTGGGCGTCCTTACCTGATCAACGTTTTTGCCTCCTGGTGCACGCCGTGCCGCGCGGAGCATGCGCAGCTGATGACGCTGCGGCGAAGTGGCGTGGTCATCATGGGCATCGCTTACAAGGATGCCCCCGAAGACACCGGCGCGTTTCTGCAGGAACTGGGCAATCCGTACGAACTCGTCGGCATGGACCCCGAAGGCCGGGCAGGGCTCGAACTTGGCGTCACCGGCGCGCCTGAGACATTCGTCATCGGGCCGGACGGCGAAATCCGCGCTGCGCATCGCGGGGCCATCACACCGGAGATCATGAACGACGTGATCGCACCGGCGCTTCAGAACTAATTCGGTCAGCGCCGCGGCTTGCGGGCCGTGCTTGCCTTGTCGTCTTTCTTTTTGGCGCGCTCTTTGCGCGTGCGCTTAGCCTTTTTGCGCTCTTCCCGATCCGCTTTTGCCGCGGCTTCATCCGAAATCTTTGCAAGCTTGGTTAGTGTGTTGAGAAACGCACGGCGTTTAGTCTTCGGGAGCGCATCGAGAATGGCCGCGTCCGCCGCGCGCGCGTGATGCGTCGCGGCTGCCAACAACGTGACGCCGGACGAAGCGAGGCGGACCGAGCGCGCACGCGCATCCAAGGTAGACGCGACACGCGTGATCCAGCCGCGTGTCTCCATGCGGTTCATCATGTCGGCCATAGTTGAACGATCAACACCGGTGGCGCGCACCAAATCGCTTTGACTGAGGCCCGGCGATTCCGCGATGGCGGCGAGCACAGCGAACTGGCGCAGCGTGACGCTATCGCCGACCAATTGCGTGAACCGGTCAGCCGCCAATTGCTCGGCGCGATGCAGCAGATGACTGGGCGATGTCGCCAGCCGGTAGGCCTCGGACTCAGGTAGGTCCGACATCGACCGCGCCATGATGATCCGCCCCCAAAAGCCGGCGGAGATTAACGCCACAGTGTGAACGTTCAATCATGTGTTCGAGCTTGGTTCGCCAGAAAGGCGAAATTCTGGCGATTTGCCGCGCTTAGGCAGTTGGCGCAGTTGGCTCTGCCGCGGGTTCCGCCTCCTCGCGGTGATGCTTCAGCACAATCGGCGTGTTGATCGCGGCGAATGCGATGAAGGCCGGATAGGTCAGCACCGTGCGGAGATTGAGCCAAGTGTCGAAGTTGCCGTTCGCTTCATTGAAATTGTAGCGCAGCACTTCGTTGAGCGCCGCGACCACGAGGTAGAACACCGCCCAGCGTACTGCGAGGACATTCCAAATCCGGTCAGGAAGATTGAAAAGGTGTTTGAAGAAGAGCTTCCAAACGTTCTGCTTGATCGCAAGCGAGAAGAGGATCGCGGCGGCGTAGAACAGGAATGTGAACGTGAACTTGATCTGGATGATCGAGGGATCGTGGAAAATGATGGTCAGGCCGCCGAACGCGGTCACCAGCACGCCGGTGACGATAAGGATGGGCGGCACCTTTCCGCGCTTCAGCTTGCACCAGCCAATCGCTGCGAGCACGGACACGATGAACACGCCAGTGGCGATGTAGATCGCTTCATCCTTGGTCGCCGCGATCCGAAACAGCACGTTGTAGGTGACCACGAAGACGAGAATGGGACCCAGATCGATCCATAGCTGGCTGGCCCCATTGCTGGCGCTGCGCGGCGTGGTTGCGTCGTGGGCAGTCAGGTCTTCGCTCATGGGCACCACATACGCGGAAACTTGGGGGGCAGACCAGATGCTTGCGCTGCGGGGCGTTTCCGGCCCAGATCAGGAAATGTCTGGGAGGACGCGATGAGATTTGTTGCGGTTGTGGCGTTTGGGTTTTTGGCCGCCTGCGCAAGCGCCGAGGCGCCGCCGGCGAATGCGCCCGTACGGTCTTTGGGGGAAATCCTGGAACAATCGCCAGCAAGCGATTGGCGCACAGTCGATCAGGCCAATCTGCTGTACATGCAGCTGCCGCAGGGCCGCGTGATCATCGAACTGGCCGCCGATTACACACCGCTCCACACCGACAACATCCAGGCGCTGGCGCGCGCGCATTACTGGGACGGCGCCGCCATCGTGCGCTCGCAGGAAAATTACGTCGTACAATGGGGCCGCGACGAAGCTGACCCGCGTCCGATGGGCGAGGCGCAAGCGACGCTCGCGCCCGAGTTCGATCGCCCTCGCGCAGGTGTGGACATTACCCGCTTGGTCGATCCCGATACGTACGCCCGTGAAGTTGGGTTCGCGCACGGCTTTCCTGTCGCCAGCAACGGACGCGAGACTTGGATGACGCACTGCCCTGGCATGGTCGGCGCTGGGCGCGGCGACACGGCGGAGAGCGGTAGTGGCGCCGAGCTTTACGTTGTTATTGGCCACGCGCCGCGTCACCTGGATCGCAACATCGCCACTGTCGGCCGTGTGCTGCAGGGCATGGAGCTGCTCTCGATCATGCCGCGCGGAACGGGGCCGCTCGGGTTCTATGAAACGCCAGAAGAGCGCACGACGATTACCTCCGTGCGGCTCGGTTCGGAATTGCCGGCAAGCGAGCGCGTCAATCTGGAAGCGCTGCGCACCGAGAGCGCAACGTTCCGTGATGTGATCGAGAGCCGCCGCTTCCGTCGTGAAAGCTGGTTCCTGGATCCGGTCGGCCACGTGAACGTGTGCAACGTGCCGCTGCCGGTGCGGGTGCGCCCCTAAGCTTTCCGCACGAACTCGGACTTGAGCTTCATCGGGCCGAAGCCATCGATCTTGCAATCGATGTCGTGATCGCCGCCGACGAGGCGGATGTTCTTAACGCGCGTGCCGACCTTTAGGACTTGCGAAGTGCCTTTGATCTTCAAGTCCTTGATCACCGTCACGGTGTCGCCGTCGGCCAGCACGTTGCCGTTGGCGTCGCGGATGTCGGGGGCTGCATCGCTCGCAGCATGCTGTCGCGGCGACCATTCATTGGCGCATTCGGGACAAATGAGCATCGGGCCGTCCTCGTAGGTGAGCACCGATCCGCACATCGGGCAGGGCGGCAGCGCCGCGCTCATGTGCTCAAGCCTACGAGCGCGCGCGCAAAGCTCGTCGCGTCGAACGGCTGCAGATCTTCGGCCTTTTCGCCAACGCCGATGAAGTGGATCGGGATCGCATGGCGTTGCGCCACCGCCACCAGCACGCCGCCTTTGGCCGTGCCGTCTAGCTTGGTCATGACGAGGCCGGTGATTTCTGTCACCGAGCGAAAGCTCTCGACTTGGCTGAGCGCATTTTGGCCGACAGTAGCGTCGAGCACGAGCAGGGTTTCGTGAGGGGCGTCCTCGTCCATTTTCCGCATGACGCGGATGATCTTTGCCAGCTCCGCCATCAGCTCGGACTTGTTCTGTAGGCGCCCGGCCGTGTCGATCAGCGCCACGTCGGCATTCTCTTCTTTCGCGCGCTTCACCGTCTCGAACGCCACGCCGGCCGCATCGGCGCCCTGCGTGGAAGAAACGAAGGACGCATCTGCGCGATCGGCCCAGACCTTGAGCTGTTCGATAGCCGCCGCGCGGAAAGTGTCGGCGGCGCCGATGATCACTTTGGCGCCGGCATTGGTGAGATTGTCGGCGAGTTTGCCAATCGTCGTCGTCTTGCCCGAGCCGTTGACGCCGATCACCAACACAATGCGCGGTTTCACGCCGTCCGTGAGATCAAGCTGCGCTTCACGCGGCTTCAGGATGCGCGCAACTTCGAGCGCAAGCGCTTCGCGCGCTTCAACATCGCCGTTCTCTTTACTGAAGCGTTGATCAGCAAGCGCCGCTGCTATTCGTGCCGCAGCGCTCGCGCCCATGTCGGAGGCGATCAGCACTTCTTCCAACGCGGCGATGTCGGCGGCGTCGAGCTTCTCCTTGGTGAAAACGGCGGTGAAGCTATCTGCCAGCTTGGCCGAAGATTTGCGCAGGCCATCCAACAAGCCCTTCGCTTGCTCGGGCGCTGCCTCTTCCGGCTTCTTCTTTTTGTCGAATAGACCCCAGATCATGCCGGCTCGCCGATCAAGTGCGCGCCGTCATGGGCCGTGAAGCGCAGACGCTGAAAACCCTCCGGTGCACCTTGGAAGTGAACAGGTGTGAAATCGGGCAGACGAGCAAAGCCTTCTCGTTCGATAACACCGATCGCCTCACGGCCAACCCACGCATCGAGGTGACGTGCAAGCGCGCCGCTCGCAGCCTCGCGAAGGCGCGCGGCCCTTTCTTTGACGAGAGCGCGATCAAGTTGCGGCATGCGCGCCGCGGGCGTGCCTTCGCGTGGGCTGAACGGAAACACGTGCACGTAGGCGAGGCCGCATTCGTCGATGACGGAAACTAGGTTCGAAAAGTGCTCCTCGGTCTCCGTTGGGAAGCCAGCGATGAGATCAGCGCCGAGAGCGATCTCCGGACGTGCAGCCTTCAAGCGCTGGCACAGTTCGATCGCCTGCGCCCGCGAGTGCCGGCGCTTCATGCGCTTTAGGATCATGTCGTCGCCATGCTGCAATGAGAGATGCATATACGGCGCGACACGTTCATTTTGCGTGACGAGCTCGAACAGCTGATCGTCCATCTCGATTGCGTCGAGAGATGAGAGGCGCAGCATTGGCAAGTCAGGAGCAAGCTTCAGGATGCGCGCAACGAGGGCGCCGAGTTGTGGCTGACCGGGGAGGTCAGCGCCCCACGATGTGAGATCAACCCCGGTGAGCACCACTTCGGGAACGCCGTTGGCGGCGAGGCGGCGAATTTGATCGATTACATCACCGGCCGGCGCCGAGCGCGAGTTTCCGCGCCCATACGGAATGATGCAAAACGTGCAGCGATGGTCGCAGCCGTTCTGGACTTGGACGTAAACGCGCGTGCGCTCCTGAAAGCCGTCGATTAGGTGCGAAGCGGTCTCGCGCACGGCCATTATGTCGGCGACTTGCACGCGCTCATGCTGACGGCGCGCGAAGGTTTCGGCCTGCATCTTCTCGATGTTGCCGATGACGCGGCTGACTTCGGGCATCGCAGCGAACGCCTGCGGATCGATCTGCGCGGCGCAGCCGGTGACGATGATCTCCGCGTCCGGGCGTTCACGGCGCGCGCGGCGGATGGTCTGGCGCGCTTGGCGCACGGCTTCGCCAGTGACGGCGCAAGTGTTGATGATTACGGCATTCGATAGCTCAGCTTCGCCAGCAAGCGAGCGCATTGCTTCGCTTTCATAAGCGTTCAAGCGGCAGCCGAGCGTCAGGATCTCGACATCCGCGCGCGGAGGTTTCGTCGGCGCGTTCATGGTGTTGAGGTCAGGTGAGCGTGTGGGGCGGCAAGGTCAAGCGCGGCAAATGAAAAGCCCCGCGAGTCGCCTCGCGGGGCTTCAATTTCAACAGGCCAAAGTCTTATTCGGCCGCGTCGGCAGCTTCGCCGACGAAGTCCTCTTCGCGTGCGCCGCCGGCGCGTTCAGCGATACGAGCCGACTTGCCGCGGCGATCGCGCAGGTAATAGAGCTTCGCGCGACGGACCTTGCCGCGGCGAACGACTTCGATGGAATCGACGGTCGGCGAGTAGAGCGGGAACACGCGCTCGACGCCTTCGCCGAAGCTGATTTTGCGAACGGTGAAGTTGGCATTGAGGCCGCCACCAGAGCGGGCAATGCAGACGCCTTCATAGGCCTGAACGCGCTCGCGCTCGCCTTCTTTGATCTTTACGTTAACGCGTAGCGTGTCGCCCGGATCGAAAGACGGGACGGTCTTGCCCTTGGTGATGCGGGCGACTTCTTCTTGTTCGAGCGTCTGGATCAGATTCATCGGAACTAC